>DPOR01000014.1 GCA_003538135.1 Oscillospiraceae bacterium | reverse complement strand
GGATTTATTTCATTTCACTTGACGCGAAGCATCAAATATCACAATTTGCAGAGCAAATTATTTCACCGTGAGCGAAGCGAGCGGTTGCACTTTTTGTTTTGGCTCGGATTGAATACGCGTCAAAATAAAAACGTTTCTTCGGAAAGCAGTGGAAATAAGCATAGAGGTATGCTATAATTCCCTCGAAGCAGGACGAAAACCGTGCAATCAAATATATCAAATGAGGTGCGATATGTTTTTTGAAAAAAAGAAACCGTATCCTGAGCGCAGTTATCCTATCGAGCAAATTCCCTCGACCGTGCCGAATGAGTATCAGTCGGCTCAGATCGAGCGCAAATTCGGAATGTTTATCCATTTCGGCATAAACACCTTCAACAATACAGAATGGTCAAACGGAAAGCTGCCGGTTGACAGCTACAGGCCGAGCGCAATCGATGCCGAGCAATGGATCGGGACAGCATACGAAGCGGGCATGAACTATGTTGTGCTCATCACAAAGCACCACGACGGCTTTTGCCTTTGGGACACCGACACTACGGAGTATTCCGTAAATTATTCGCCCGTAAAAACCGACGTCGTCAAGGCGGTTTCTGAGGCGTGCAAAAAGTACGGAGTAAAGCTCGGGCTTTATTATTCGCTTTGGGACAGGCACGAAAAATGCTACAGCGACGACGAAAAATATGTTGAATATATGTTGAGACAATTGTCGGAGCTCACCGACGGCAGATACGGCGAGGTGGTTGAGCTGTGGCTGGACGGCGGCTGGGAAAAGGCCTGCCGCCAATGGGGGCTTGACAGAATATACAATCTTGTCAAGACAAATCAGCCGCAGTGTCAGATAGGCGTAAACATCACTATCGGCAAATATAAGGAAACGAAAGCCGCAGCCGATAAGACATATCTCCCCGAAAAATACCGTTACGGGGATCCGATAAGTATGTTTCCGTCCGATTTCAGGCTTTGGGATCCGCATATGTGCCGCGCGGATGACCCGAAGGTCTATACATTCAACGGGAAAGAATACTATATGCCCTTTGAATATACCATTTGCTCAAGAAGCTCGGGCAACTGGTTCTATTCCGACACCTATGAGAGAAAGCCTCTCATGGACGTTGACAAGGTTGCCGAGAACTGCAAAACGCTTTTTGACGCGCAGAACCTTGCGGTTATCAATCTTCCGCCGAATAAGGACGGCAGACTTGTCGGCGGCGATATCGAGAACCTTATGAAGCTTTCCGAGAAGCTCGGGATAAGACGCGAGGTCAAGAAATAAAATTTAACAGATACAATTACTCCGATTTCTGCGCCGAAAAAACAGTCTGTACGATGTATGCAATGAGCTTTGTACTGACTAGGACGTTCATTAAAACGGTATCTGTTTTTCATAATTTTTGCGCTTAACTCAGCGCGAAAAAGGGCAGATATACGGAATTTTGCCGAGGATATTGACATAAAGCCGAATGATTGGTACAATAATGTCGAACCGGATAGCAATGGCTAACCGGTTGACTTTAAAATTCGCAGTTAGCCGACGCTAATTAGCGGGGAGCACTGTGACGCCGAAACGGCGTTTACTTTTTGCACTGCGGTTAGCATAGGCTAATTGAAACGGAGGAGAAATATGAACAGAAAGATATCGGCGGCTGCCGCAGCCGTTTTGATGCTCGCGGTTATTATCTGCGCGGCTCTGCCCACTTTTGCATCTTCGGCTCCGACTCGGGACGGCGTATATGAGGTCAGCGTTAAAATGTATCACGCTCAAAAGGACAAGACCTCCATGGGCGACAAATATCTTGTGCACACCGCACTGCTGACAGTTAAAAACGGCGGGAAAACTCTGACTATAGCAACGCCCGAAAGTGTCTCGGGGATGCGGTTCTGGTACTACAAGAACGGCGGAGTCGAGGGTGAGACGGTCGAAGTCAAGCCCGCAGGGGGCGTTAAGATAGCGGGCACTGAGTATCAGTCCGCGTTTGAGTTCCCGATAGTCGGAGACGGCGAGTTCGTCGGAGTGAAGTTCTCCGCCCCCGTTATGCCGATGTCGCCGTCTGCGAGAATACATATCGATTATGCGAGCGCCAAAAAAGTTGCCGATATCGGCTCTGCCGCTGCGACTGCTCCGAATACGGCGGCTCCCGCAAAGCCGACGGAGAGCGCAAAAGGCGGAGCCTCGGCTGACACGGCGGCTTCTGCGCCCGCCGAAACCGATTCCGCCGGCGAAACGGCGTCGGTGGAGAGCGCCGCGGAAAACGAATCCGTATTTGTATCGGAATCCGCTGGCGAATCCGTTTCCGACAAAGCCTCGGATAACGGCGAGAGTAAAAAGACCGCGGCGATAATCGGCTCGGTTCTTGCGGCAGTCGTTATAGCCGCGCTCACGGCAGCGACGGTGATAAAGAGAAAAGCAATAAAGGAGTAACCGAAATGAACAGATGCTTCAAAAAATTTCAGGTCAAGGATTTCGTTTTCCTTGCAATTCTTTCGGCGGCGATGACGCTCTGCGGCGGAATAACCATGCCGCTTGTTATGCACACGACTTTATTCGGGCTTCGCAATATGGCGGCGGCTCCGATATATGCGCTCTTCTGCGCTGTCGGTCTGATGAAAGTCAGAAAACCGGGTGCGCTGACTGTAATCGGTCTGTTTTCCGGCGCTCCGCTCGCGTTCTTTTCAACCGTTATGTTCTTCAACAACTTCGTGGCGGCCGTGATAGCGGAGCTGTTGATGCTGCTGTTCTTCAGAGGCTATAAAAATAAAGGCTCCGTGCTTTTCACGGCGGGAATATATATGCCGCTCTCTCTGCCGATTTCGGTGCTTTTCAGCATTTGGCTCAACGGACAGAGCTATGAGCAGCTGCTTGCGCGCCCGACAGCTTCGATATTCACCTCGCTCGGTACTGTGGCGCTCGGGTTCATAGGCGCGGCAATCGGCATGAAAATAGCCGCAGAGCTGCAAAAGGCGGGCAAGCTCAAGCCCGACGGAGAAGACGGAAATGCTTGATGCGTTCAGTGTAAAAAAACCGATTTATCCGCTTGTAGCCTTCTTCTCGTCGCTGTGTATGCTCGTGTGCGGAATGCTGCTTTCGAAGAGTCTTTGGGCGTTTGCGTTTGCCGGAGTGCTGTTTGTGCTCTGCTGCTGCTTCGGGCTGTTTCGCGGCGCATGGAAAATGAGCGCCGCAATGCTCGCCTTCGGTCTTGTGATAGGCGGGCTGGCTTTTTTGACCAACCGCAATTTCAATGCCTTTTGGCAGACGGTCGTGCGCGCGCTCCTGCTCGGGATATGCGCCGTGCCGATGATAACGCTGCCGCCCGCGGATCTCATGCGCTGCATGAATCAGCTGCATTGTCCGCGGATAATAACGCTCGGAATGCTGGTCACCCTCCGCTTCATCCCGATACTTGTCACCGAGATAAAGCGAATATGGGAGGCAATGAAGGTGCGCGGAGCGAATGTCAAATGGTATCGCCCGGACTGTCTCTACAGAGCGTTTTTTATCCCGCTTGTCATGCGCATTATCGGTATCTCCGATACGCTCTCCCTTTCGCTTGAGACAAGGGCGTTCGCGCTCGATAATTCTCCCGCAACCGTCTACGGCAAGGTCGAGCTTCGTGCGCGCGATATAGTATTTTCGGTTGCGGCGGTTATTTCCTGCGCGGGTCTGGGGGTGGCGGTATGGATGCGCTGAGGCTTGAAAATATCAGTTTCTCATATAACGGCTCGGATAAAATATTCGACAGTGTCAATTTTACCCTTGAATACGGGGATTTTGTTCTCCTCTCCGGTGTGTCGGGTGAGGGCAAGAGCACGCTGCTCTCGATAATCAACGGCATGATCCCGTTTATAACGCCCGGAAAGCTCGACGGAAAGATTTATGTAAATTCCGAGGATGTTACCGACGTCAGAGTCAGCGAGCGTGCAAGGCTTATAGGCACGGTGCTCCAGAATGCAGACGAGCAGATAGTCTATGATACCGTCCGCGACGAAATAGCTTTCGGGTGCGAAAACTTAGATGTCCCGGTCGAAAAGATAGATTTTCGGATAGCGGCGAGCACAAATATGATGAAGATATCGCCCGACGCAAAGACGCGGACTATGTCGGGCGGGCAGAAGCAGAGGCTTATTACCGCTTCAACGCTTGCGATGAAGCAGAAAATCATAATTCTCGATGAGCCTCTTGCAAACCTTGACACAGAGGGCGCGCATATCCTGCTCGGCGCGCTTCGTTCGCTTTCAAAGAGCGGTTATGCGGTGCTGCTCGTTGAGCACAGGCTCGATGTTGTCAGACCCTATGTCAATAAGGTCATGTGGATAAAAGATAAAAATGTCACAATGAGCGCCGACAAGGATGCCGTCCTCCGCTGCGAACGGGTTATAGAGCCGGAGAACAGACCGCACACAGTCGGCTCGCCCGTTATAAGCGGGCGCAGCTTGGTTTTCGGCGCGGGAGGCAAAAATATCCTCGACTCGCTCGATATCGATGTATATAAAGGCGAGCGCCTTGTTCTGCTCGGCGCGAACGGCTGCGGCAAGACCACACTCATGCGGACTCTTGCAAGGCTCAATAAGCTAACCTCCGGTACGCTCGAACAAAATATAGTTCAAAAGCCCGGGCGCAGAAAGCCAAACGCCGCGTGGTTCAAAAAAGTCGGCTTTGTCTATCAGAATCCGACCTATCAGCTCTTTATGCCGACATTGCTCTCCGAGGTCTCTTTCAGAGCGTCCTCGGAGCGGAAGGCGAGGGAGATGATTGAGGCGTTCGGCCTCGCGGGGCTTGAAAACAGGCATCCGCAGTCCCTTTCGGAGGGGCAGAAACGCCGCGCCGGTCTTGCGGCGATATGCGCGGGAGAGCCGGAGGTACTGTTCCTCGACGAACCCACCGTCGGGCAGGATCACGGTAACCTTGAGCGCATAGTTTCCGCTGTCAATAAATTAAACCGCGAAAACGGCTGCACGGTCGTTACCGTTACGCACGACCGCAGATGCGCCGCCGCCATGGCCGACAGGGTGCTCATAATGGACAGCGGAAAAATAGCCGAGCAGGGGGACGGAAGTCTCGCCGACGGCTATCTCAACAAACAGTTCAAAATCATTGGGGAGTGATCGGATGATAAAAACAAGACTCATAGGGCAGGTACCTTCCTCAAAGAAGTACATTGCCTTTACGGTGCTTGCGCAGTGGATAAGGCTTTGCGCGAACATCGTGATGATGTTTATTTTCGCACATATTCTCGAACTTATCCTCGGCGGCGCGACAATGTCGGTCGGCGTGCTCATGCCTTATCTCGCAGGTATAGCCGCAGTTATGACGGTACGCTATATCTGCGGAGTGTGCAGCTCAAAGACATCTTTTTTGGCGTCGGCACAGGTGAAAAAAGTCCTGCGCGGGAAGATGTACAAAAAGCTTACCCGCATGGGTGCGTCGTATCATGAGAAGGTTTCAACCTCCGAGGTGCTTCAGGTTTTTGTCGAGGGTGTCGATCAGCTTGAGCTTTATTTCGGAAAATATCTGCCGCAGTTCTTCTTTGCCATGCTTGCGCCGATAACGCTTTTCGCGGTGCTCGCTTTTGTCAGCCTGAAAGCCTCGCTCGTGCTTCTCGTCTGCGTGCCGTTGATTCCACTTTCGATAGTCGCGGTGCAGAAGATAGCAAAACGGCTGCTGAGCAAATACTGGGGAGTATATGTCAATCTCGGCGACA
Organism: Oscillospiraceae bacterium; assembly: GCA_003538135.1. Classification (GTDB taxonomy): domain Bacteria; phylum Bacillota; class Clostridia; order Oscillospirales; family Acutalibacteraceae; genus CAG-177. Next base: position 91,230 of record DPOR01000014.1, on the reverse strand, counting down.
CGTTCCTTGAGAATATTCAGGGACTCACGACCCTCAAGGTATATCAGGCCGATGAGAGAAAGAACGTCGAGATGAACGAAAAGGCGGAGGAGTTCAGGCGTATCACTATGAAGGTGCTCACCATGCAATTGAACTCCGTCAGCGTCATGGATATCGTCGCATATGCGGGCAGCGCCGTCGGCGTTGTTATCGCGGTATTTCAGGCGGCAAACGGAACGATAACACTGCCGCAGGCGTTTCTTATCATTATGCTTGCCGCGGATTTCTTCCTGCCCCTGCGCCTGCTCGGCTCGTTCTTCCATGTTGCGATGAACGGTATGGCGGCGAGCGACAAGCTTTTCAGGATTCTTGATACTCCCGAGGACGAGCGCGGAACGCAGATTCCCGCAAGCTTTGACAGCGATATAAGGCTCGAAAACGTGACTTTCTCCTATGACGGGGAAAAGCCGGTGCTCAACGGCATCTCGGCGGACATTCCGAAGAACAGCCTGGTGTCCGTCGTCGGCGAGTCCGGCTGCGGAAAGAGCACGGTAGCTTCTCTTATCTGCGGCACAACAAAGGGCTATAAAGGAAGCATAAAGATAGACGGTGTTGAAGTGAGAGACATTGACGAAAAGGCGCTCATGGACAACATAACCGCCGTCAATTTCAACAGCTATATCTTTGCGGGAACCGTCAGGGACAATTTGCTCATGGCTCGCCCCGATGCGTCGGATGACGAGCTCGCGGATGCGCTCAAAAAAGTGAATCTTTGGGAGTTTCTCTCCTCGCAGGAGGGGCTTGATACGGCTATCTCTCAGCAGGGAAGCAACTTCTCCGGCGGTCAGCGTCAGCGCCTTGCAATAGCCCGCGCGCTTTTGCATGACACGCCCGTGTATATCTTTGATGAGGTCACCTCAAACATAGATGTCGAGAGTGAAAATGACATCATGGAGGTTATCCGTGAGATGTCAAAAACAAAGACGGTTCTGCTTATCTCCCACAGGCTCGAAAATGTCGTCACCTCCGATATGATTCTACTGCTTGACGGCGGATGCATCGCGGAGAGCGGCACACATTCGCGCCTTATGCAAGAAAAGGGCAAGTATTATACAATGTATTCGACTCAGGCTCAGCTTGAAAAATATTCAAAGGAGGCGGCAGCGGTATGAAAAGAAAACAGAGCGGTCTGCGTATAATGAGCAGACTCATAGTCCTCGTCAAGCCGCTTTCCGGCTTTATGTGCCTTGCGGTTTTGCTCGGTGTGCTCGGATTCCTGTGCGCCATTCAGATAACCGTCGCAGGTTCGCTGGCTCTGCTCACTGCTGCGAAGATAAGCGGCGGAACAGCGATAAAAACCGGCTGCGTCTGCATTATAATCTTTGCCGTTTTGAGGGGATTTCTGCATTACGGCGAGCAGGCGTGCAACCATTATATAGCATTCAAGCTGCTGGCGCTTATCCGCGATAAGGTCTTTAAGGCTATGCGCCGACTCTCCCCCGCAAAGCTTGAGGGCAAGGACAAAGGCAACCTTGTTTCGGTTATAACGAGCGACATAGAGCTGCTTGAGGTGTTCTATGCGCACACGATATCGCCGATCTGCATTGCGATACTGACCTGCCTTATTATGCTTATTTTTATCGGGCGCTACAGCATTTGGCTCTCGCTCGTTGCGCTCGCCGCCTATATAACGGTCGGCGCGGTGATTCCGTTGGTGTCCTCGAGGGTCAACAAGAATGCAGGCATGACCTACAGAGACGGCTCCGGCGCGCTCTCGGGCTTTGTGCTCGACAGTATGCGCGGACTGCTTGAGTCGATAAGATATAACAGCACCGACAAGCGCCTTGAAGAAATGGACAAAAAGACCGACGAGCTGAACTCGCTTCAAAATAAGCTCAAAAAGATAGAAGGACACACGGGCGCTGTTACGGATATCACGATAATATTCTTTTCCGCTGCAATGCTGCTCACGGGTATAGCCCTCTGTCAAAAAGGCATTATCGGCTTCGACGGGATGATAGTTGCGACCGTTTCAATGATGAGCTCATTCGGCCCCGTCGCCGCGCTCTCGGGACTTGCCGGAAATCTTACCCACACTCTCGCGGCGGGCGAAAGAGTTCTCGGCATACTCGATGAGACCCCGGTGGTTGAAGAAAACATAGACGGAAAAACAGTTGCTTTCGACGGCATGGAAAACGAAGATGTCGGATTTGCTTACGGCGATGAAAAAATTCTTGACGGCTTCAATATGACTGTCGAGCCGGACAAGATAATCAGTATCACGGGTCCGAGCGGTTCGGGCAAGTCCACCGCGCTCAAGCTGATGATGCGTTTTTGGGATGTTCAGCAGGGCAGCATAAAGATGAGCGGCGAGGATATCAGAGATATAAAGACCTCGTGCCTCAGAAGCAACCAGAGCCTTGTCAGCCAGGAGACGCAGCTTTTCAACGATTCGATAGAGTCCAATATAAAAATAGCCGATTACAACGCCACGCACGAGCGGGTCGTTGAAGCGGCGAAGAAAGCTTCTATCCATGATTTCATCATGACTCTGCCCAAGGGCTATGACACAAATGTCGGCGAGCTCGGCGATCTGCTCTCCGACGGCGAGAAGCAGAGAATAGGTCTCGCCAGGGCGTTCCTCAGCGACGCGCCGATGATTATGCTTGACGAGCCTACGAGTAACCTTGACAGCCTCAACGAGGGTCATATCCTGCGCTCGATAAACGAGGCAAAGAAGGGCAAGAGCATAGTGCTCGTCTCCCACAGAAAATCAACTTCGAGAATAGCCGACAAGGCTTATACGGTTTACAGAGGCAGATTATCATGAGCAAGAAAGAGACAAAAGACAGAATAACCCGCGAAAAAGAGATGCTGCCGGAGATGGTGAAAATCTACTGTCACGGCGTGCACAAGACAAAAAGGGGAGAACTTTGCCCCAAGTGCCGGGAGCTGTGCGACTATGCGCTTTACAGGCTCGACCACTGCCGTTGGGGGAATGAAAAGAATTTCTGCTCCCAGTGCCCGTGCCATTGCTATAAGCCCGCCATGCGCGAAAAGATAAGAGCTGTTATGCGCTATTCGGGACCGCGTATCATGCTCTACCATCCGCTCGTCGGCTCCCTCCACGCATTTGAGACACTCAAAGGCGTCATAAAGGCAAAGAGAAGTCATTGACGTTACGGTGACATGATATTTCGGCAATTAACAAACCGAGCGGCAAGACCCGAATCTTACCGCTCGGTTATTTTTTTACGTCAATGTCGCTGGGAGGTGCAACACCTGCTTAAATTCCTGACCTCCGCATTGCTTCTGCGGAAAAAAGTTAATTTGCATAGAGACTATTCCGAGACGGCGATGCTTGCAAAGCGCTGGTATACGCGGGAGGTAGAAAAATTCAAAAAGACATGGTAAAATATTCTTGTAAGAACGCAAAAGCGGGCAATGTTAATTTGCGTTGCTTGAAGCAACGCCGCTTCCTGCACTATAATGAGAGTGCAGAGGAGGAATTCACAATGTTTCAAGATAACTTAAAAGCGCTTCGAAAGAAAAAAGGTATCACACAGGAAGAGCTGGCGGCAAGGCTGAATGTCGTAAGACAGACCATTTCAAAATGGGAAAAAGGTCTTTCCGTTCCCGACTCCGAACTGCTGATAAAGCTGGCGGAGATTTTAGAGGTGTCGGTAAGCCGGCTGCTCGGCTCTAAAATCGAAGAGGAAGAACAGCCGGACGATTTGGCGGAACAGCTTTCCCGAATCAACGAGCAGCTTGCAATCAAAAGCAGGCGGGCGAGAAGAGTCTGGAAAGCGATAGCCTTCATCGTCGGCGGCGTTATTGCCGTATATGTTCTGATTTTAATTCTTGCAACCGTCTTTTCCTTTTCGCCCGACCAATCCGGCGCAGTAGCAGGCAGATCGCAGTCTGTCGAGACAATCGTGGAAAAGGCTGAAAATCGGACGCTTTCATAACTGCGGTGAGGGAAGCATCTTGTGCCGCAACTGTTTCTCCCGAACCTTTCGGTAGAAAAATTCACAAAGTATATGGTATAATGTCTTTAAATTAGAGCGACAAACCAAAATATGAATAGGTTGTTGGTTATGGTGTTTTTAGATACAGATTTTTTGGAAAGCAATGAAATCAAATTGCTTTTGGAAAAAACGACTGAAGCTGATCCGGTGAAAAACTATATGCCTGCATATCATTTTTTGATCTGCGACAGGCAAGGAACTGTTATGGGGCATTGTGCATTGAGGATCGGATATAATGACAGCCTTTACTATGTGGGGCATATCGGATATAGTATTTATGAGGAATACAGAGGAAATCATTATGCTGCAAAAGCCTGCAAACTGCTCTTTCTGTTGGCGAAAAAGCACGGTATGAGTTATTTGTATATCACCTGCAATCCCGATAATCTCCCATCGAGAAGGATCTGTGAATATCTTCAGGGAGAATTTCTCGGAGTAGCGGACTTGCCTGAAGACAATGATATGAGGATAAATAAAGGAAAAACTCAAATGTGTATTTTTAAATTCAACCTGTGATTTCGTTTTTCGAACTGATACTCCCTTTTTTGAGGAAGATAGGATAATGAATTTGAAAAATAGGGCAAAGGAGAGAGTGCAGTGTCAAAGTTTGATTTCAAGAAGAAGTATCTTATCATTTACTTGTGCCTGATTGTTTTCGATGCCTTTCTTATGCTGTGCCGTTGGCTGGGACATATTGTCCCGAATGTGCGCCTGCTGCCCGACTTTTTGCTTGACCATATTACCAATTTTGCACTTTGTATGCTGCTCCTGTTGATTTTCGGAATTACAGTTTTGTCCTTCGGCGGAAAGTTAAGAAGCATTACGGCAGCGGCATTGATAATGAGTGTGCTGAACATCGTATATGAGTGCTTTCTTCCGATACTGAATACCCCCGACATTCCGGACGCAGTGTTCGGCGTTATCGGCGTTGCCGTCGCTTATGTTTTTCTGATAATACTCAGGAAAAACGGGCTGATTGCCAAATAATTCTTCTGACATTTTTGAAATCGTAACCCCATATATTCTCATCTGCGGAGGTCTGTTATGAATAATAAAAAAAAACAAGCAAAACAGGGCGGGCTTGGCATCGTATCCGTTCTGACGATTATCTTTATTGCACTGAAGCTGTTGGGAGTTATCAAGTGGAGTTGGATATGGGTGCTTTCGCCCATATGGATTTCCGCAGTGACTGCTGTCGCCGTGTTTTCCGTTATCCTGATTGGCGGAAGGATTAAAAAGGGAAAATGGTAATCTCGGCGTAATGCACTTCAGCGGAGAAAAAGCATAGGGGGGATCACTTGAAAGCTTTATTTCGGCACAACCTTAAATCTTATGCTTTGGTGACCGCTTTAGGCTTACTTGCGGGGTTCTCCGTTGTGCTTTTTATTGAATTGCCGGATAATAGTTTCCTGTCGTTTTATTATTGGAGCTCGAGTACATTCGGCTTTTGGGTGTTTTCGACTTCGTTGATTGTTTTTTTCAGCGAGAGCAGAAAATGTGCGGCAATCAATGCAGGAATATACATATTTTTAATGTTCCTTATTACGACCGTACATCAATCTTTTCGGCTTTATCGCAGCGGAGCAACGCAGTTTCGGTCATTATCCGAACTTATGCTAAATCATATCGGGGGCTGGCTGTTATACAGCGTTCCGCCCGCTTTGGTTTGCGCCGCCTTGGGAATCATCTTATGGTACGGCAGAAAAAATAAGATATGGGGGAGGCTGCTCTGTGCAATGCCGGCGGTATTTTTGTTTGCGGAGACGGTCATCCTTTTTTATAGCGTATTTGCCCATCAAACAAGATTTTTTTCGGCATTAAGCGACCTTGGCTGCCTTTTGGTATATTTATTTGTTTTTTTCAAGACAAACAGAAAGCAACAGCAGTAATTTTCGTTTGATACCGCATAATAAATATAGTTTTTCTAAACCGCTGCGGAGCAATCCCCGGCGGTATTTTTATGCCGATAAAAAACCATCGGCTGAGCCGATGGTTTTTTTGCGGCAGTTTCGCCGCTTTATTTAATTTAAATTACAGTGCGCCGTACTTTTTTACGGCTGCTTCGATCATGCTTGCCGTCTGTGTCACAATGCGGTCGTCCTGCGGACAAAGCCCTGTCAGAGGTGCGCGAACGCCGCCCAAATCCAGACCCTTATACCGTTTCAAATACTCCTTCATTACGGCGTATAGGTTCGCGCGTCCGCCCAGCATGGCTTCAATGATACGAACAATATCGCCCTGAAGCTGCTGCGCTTTTTCGACCTGATTTGCTTGCAGAAAACGGCGAACGGCGAGGAACAGCTCGGGCATTACGGCATAGGTTCCGCCGATTCCTGCCTCCGCGCCCATCATCAGCCCTGCGGCGAGCTGCTCGTCGGGGCCGTTGAATACAATGAAATCCTCTCCGCCGATGTCCTTGAAATCCCGTATATCCTGCACGCTGACCGAGGAATTTTTCACGCCGATGACATTGGGATTTTTAAGCATCTCCCTGAGAAGGGAATGGCTGAGCGCGACCCCCGCAAGCTGCGGAATGTTGTAGATTATAAACGGCGTATTACAGGCGGCGCCTGAAATTGTGTTCCAGTAATCGGCAATGGCATATTCGGGCAGATGAAAATAAATAGGCGGAATGGAGGCGATGGCATCCACGCCTAAATGCTCCGCATATGCCGCCAATTCGGCGCTGTCCCTCGTGTTGTTGCAAGCGACATGGGCTATGACCGTCAGCTGTCCGCCGACTTCCTCCATGACGGCCTTCAAAGCTTTCTTGCGCTCCTCGACACTGTGATAGATGCATTCGCCCGAGGATCCGCCTACATACAGCCCCTGAACGCCCTTGTCCGCCAAATAGCGGGCGAGTTTTTTGTTTTGCTCAACGCTTACTTCTCCGTTCGAATCATAGCAGGCGTAGAATGCCGGGATGATTCCTTTGAATTTATCGATTCTGCTCATGATATTACGACCCTCTTTTTATTTTACGGACGTTCTTCGGTCCGATATTGATTTTTCTCAAATCACACTTAAAGCGCGAAAACCGATGCAGCGCCCGCTGCCGATGCGGCGTTTTGCATTAAATTTCCCTTATGCGCGCAAAAAAAGAAAGGGTCTCGCAAGTGCTGAACATGCCTTAGCCCGCAGCTTACGTCCCCGACGCCCCATGCGTTCGCCCTTTCCGAGTAAAATATAGCATAGCAAAAAAATGAAGTCAAGCGTTTTGCAAAACACTTTGAATCTCCTCTGCTGCGAGGACATGCTTGACTCCACCTATTCGTAACATCTTAGTCTTTATCGCAAGCTCATTGACTGCGAAGAAAAAAGCGAGGTCGTAACGGAGATATAATGACCCTGCTTTATCGCGAGCGTAACTTGAATGCATGGCAAACAGATCTTTACAATGCGCTTGTGAGGTTCTTCTGATTTAAAAAGTATAAAATTGTACTTTGTGAAAACATATCGGCAGTTGTCGGCTTAAAAATCAGCATTAAGCTCTTTATGATGTGGCTGCGCTTAGACTGCGATTAAAGTGTGTAAAAAAACGGACAGCAAAAAGCCCCTGCAAATGCAAGGGCTTTGTCTGTGATTCACTTATACTGCTCGAGCACATCGGACGCTAATTCTATCAGCTCGTCCTTCACGCTCCCGGGGGAGAGTACCGTGACGTCCGCGCCGAAGTTCATCAGCCATGTCAGAAACATCGGGCTTACGAACACCTTGACGCGCATATCAAAGTGAGTGTCGGTGATGTTTGAAAACGCGGTGTCGAAGCCGAACTTGTCTATCATGACGTTGGCAAGCTCATTTTTGCAGCGGAGCGTCACCGTCTCCTCGCGTCCGCCGTACATCCCGAAGGTTTGCTTCGAGTAGAGCGCCATGTCGAAGTTGTCAAACAGCTCCGCGCCGTCGCGCTTTTCTTCTGTCGGCTGAAGATTTGTCATCTTGTCGACTCTGTAGTGCTTTATCTTGTCCTCGTCCGAATCGTAGCCTATCATATAGTAGTTCTCTTCGTCCCAAGTCAGCGCCCAGGGGCTGATGAGATATTCTTTGCCGTCGTGGCGCAGCTTCTTTTCCTTGTGCTCGTCCCAGGTGAAATACTGAAAGGCTATCTTTGCGTCGCGGTTTATCGCGTCGTGTATGTAGTCTACGGCGTAGTATATACTCTCGTTCATCGCCTTGATGCGGTTCGAGACAAAGACCTGCCTCTGCAGCTCCTGCGCCTCGTAGCGGCTTGCAAAGCCCTCGATTTTCTTTATCAGCTCGTTGCTCTTTTTGTGCGTGATAAAGCGCGAGGACTGAACCGCGTCGACGAGGAGCTTGAGCTCCGGCAATTCGAAATCGCGGCTGACGACATGATAGGTCACTGTCTTGCCCTTTCTCTTTTCGATGTCGAGCCCGAACAGCGTGAGCACATCGATATCGTCATAGAGCGTTTTGCGCTCCGCGTCAACGCCGTATTCGCCCAGCGCGTCAGATATTTCGGCGAGTGTCAGCCCGTGTTCGTCGTCCGTATTTTCGAGCAAAATCTTCATCAGATAGAGCAGCTTTATTTTCTGGTTTGATTTTTTTGCCATTTTTAATATCCTCCGGTTTTATTTTACGGATATATTATAAAATATTATGTGTGTCAAAAAACGGACTGTGTAAAGTTATTATACGGCATATTGACAAATTTTGCAATGAGCAAAATAATATTTTTTGTCAAAATAAAGTTTATTATTGAAAATGTGCTTGACAAAAAATAGAAAAGTGTTTATTATAAAATAGAAATGTGCATATTTCTTCAAAAAATTAAAGTGATTAAATAAAAAACTTTTATGTCTATTTTTAACAATAGAGCGTTTTACTTGGACCATCTTTTTCTGTTGGTAAGGATGGAGCTTCATTTTCGATTTCCCCCAAAGTTTCTTATCCGTTTTCTGCAAAAACTATTTCGCTTCGAAATAGCATAACTTATATACCGTAAAGGAGAAATTTATGGATCTTGTTATTGGCATTATTTTAGATGTTATCGCAACTGCGGCTTTGGTGTACCTGTTCATTTTCGCATGGAACAGCCCGGATGAGGCGTCGGGGACGATTATTGCTCCCGTGCTTATCTACATCATCTGGAGCAGACGGATTCAGATGATAAAGACGCGCAAATGGCGCGAGAAAATCGAAAAGCAGACGGAAAGCAAAGAAGAAAAAGCGTCATAACCAAATAAAACGGAGGCAAGCCGCTCAAGGCTTTTCTCCGTTTTTGCATAAAGAACCCGCGCTCGGAAATTACGGAGCGCGGGCGATGTTTTATTTATTTTGCGAACGCATCGTTGCGGGTCAGCGCGAACCATATCTTACAGAACAGCGTGCTCTTGCCGCAGACATAGAGAACGGAGTCGGCGAAAAGCTTGACAACATTGCCCCAGTCGAAAAAGAACTTATCCTCCGCTTTGGGTGCGCCGTCATAGTCGAGGGTGAACGCCTGAGTGTAGAGGATTCCGCCCTCGCCGAAAACCTCTGCGCGGACATAGCTGCCTATCTCGTCGGAGTAGTCATTGAGGTCGATTTCGGAGCCGACGTGAATGACCTTGCCGTCTGCTATCCAGTGAATTGTCAGATAATTTTCTGCGGTTATAGATATAGTGTCCGCTCTGTCATCAACGGCGATTTTTGTTATCGTCGGCTGAACGAGGTCGGGGGATGCGTACCAGCGGCCGTCCTCGTCGGCGACATTGTAGCCGACTTCTCTGCTGAACTGCTCGAGCTCGCGGGTGTTCTTTATATATCTGCTGCCCGCGAAGAATGCGCCCTGCTTCATGCAGGCCTTGAGATTATCGACAGTGTTGGAGGGCATGAGCATTATTGTCCAGCCGTTGTCCATGGCGGAGAGGCGGTGGGCGTCAGAGCTTGCGATGGCAAAGACGTTGCGCCCTGAGGGGACGACCTTTTGAAGCAGGATATCCCAGAGCTTGCGGTCGTGGCGGGTGCGGTGATCGCCCTTGGAGTTTATGTCTATTCCGATGCAGGAGGGATAGAGCTTGAGCAGGCGGGCGAACTTGTTGATATAGTAGTCATAGTCCTCGTTGTAGGCCTTGTCGTAGTCGTCCTCGTTGCGTGCGCCCGTGTATTCGCCGGGGTGGTTGATGACCGAAAGGCCGCCGAGAGCGTCGATGTTCTTTATCGGAGTCTCATAGTCGCTCGTGCCGCCCAAAACGCCGTGGCCGTAATCGGCAAACCAAGAGTTGACATGGGAGTTGTTGAATGAGGTGGGATTGTGCTCGATGCCGTAGGGGACTCTGAGCATTCCGCGGCCGCCTCTGTCGCTGCCGGAGGCTATCTGATTGTAGCGCCCGAGGGTCAAGCCCGTCGGCTTTTCAAAGCCGTTGTCGCGCCTGAAGCCGAGCGCGAGCTGGAGACCGGGGACGCAGTTGGGATTAAGCCAGCTTCTGTCAACGGTGCCGTGGTCGGTTATGGCGAGAATATCATAGCCCATCGAGTAGTAGGTCTCGATAACATAGTTCATGTCGTTGTTGCCGTCGGACACTATGCTGTGATTGTGCAGGCTCGCCTTGTACTGGCCGTAGGTCTCCCAGTCAACGTCGGCATAGGGATTCGTGATGGCGTAGTCGATATTCTTCGCTTCCGTGTCCTGCGCAAAAACCGCGGGAAGCATCCCGAGGCACAGTGCTGCGGCGAGGAGGAACGAGAGCAAACGCTTGAAGTTGTTTTTTTTCATGGTATTCTCCTTTTCTTATTGCGTACATGAAATTTATTCTGAAATCATTATACAGTATTTATTGAAAAAAGTCAAAAAAATTATGAAGATTTACCTAAAATTATGTCCGGGATATAGAAATAGAACGGCTTATATGATACAATTTATATAGGACTTAAAACGGAGGCCCGTATGGACATAAGAGAAGAGCTCGAACGGCTCGCGGATAAAGAATATAAAGAGTTTCATTCGGCGCTTTTGCCGACGGTAGACAGAAACAGGATAATCGGTGTGCGCCTGCCGCAGCTTCGCGCGATTGCGGCGCGGATAAAAAGAGCAAGCCCGAAGGGCTCTTTGCCCGAGCTCCCGCAGGGCGATACGCTCGAGGAGACGCTGGTGCGCGGCTTTGTCGTCGCGGGAGCGGATATGCCGCTTGAGGAGCACTTGAAGGCGGTTGCCGGGTTTGTGCCGGAGATAGACTGCTGGTCTGTCTGCGACAGCTTTGTAACGAGCCTCAAGTTTGTCAAAAAAGACAGGGAGCGGGTCTGGGAATTTATTCAGCCGTATTTTGAGTCCGACAGAACCTATGATATCCGTTTTGCCGCGGTTATGTCGCTCGCTTATTTCAAGGACGGCGAGTATGCCCCGCGCGTCTTTGAGAAGTTCGATAAGATAGAAAACGACGATTACTACGTAAAAATGGCGGTCGCCTGGGCGGTTTCGGTGTTTTTTGTCAATGCGAGGGAAGAGACCCGGCGGTATCTTGAAAACAACAGGCTCGATGATTTTACGTTTAACAAGTCGCTTCAAAAGATAATTGAATCATACCGCGTCACGCCGCAGGAAAAGGCGGAAATACGCGCGATGAAACGAAAATAATATAACAGGAGCAGGAGATATATTATGAGCAACAAGGTAAGCAGAGCATTTTCAAAGGTTATAAATCTGGTGGTTGCGGCCACGGCGCAGGGCGCGAGCAAGGGCGAACTGGGCTCTCCCGATACGACCGAGGAGATGAAGTCGATAGCGCGGACAGCCGCCGAGGAGGGCATTGTTATGCTCAAAAACAACGGCGTATTGCCCATAGCGAAGGATGAGAACGTCTGTGTTTTCAGCAGACTTCAAAAGGATTGGTTCTTCGTCGGCTACGGCTCGGGCGGCGATGTCAACGAGCCCTACAAGGTTAATCTTCTGGACGGCATGAAAAACGCAGGAATAAAAATCGACGAGCAGACAGAAAAAATATATTCCGATTGGATAAAGAAAAACCCCGCCGATGACGGCGTTTGGGGCTTGTGGCCGCGCTGCCGCGATGAGATGAAGATAGACGAAAAGACCGTTGCCGCGGCTTCAAAGCGCAGCAGCTGCGCCGTTGTCGCAATAGGCCGCTCTGCGGGCGAGGACAGGGAGAATACTCTTAAAAAGGGCAGCTATTATCTGACCGACGACGAAACCGCGTTGCTCGACAAGGTGACGGCGAATTTCAAAAATACCGTTATTCTGATAAACAGCGGCAATATTATAGATATGTCTTGGATGAATAAATACGGCGACAAATTAAGCGCCGTGCTCTATGTCTGGCAGGGCGGCATGGAGAGCGGAAACGCCATAGGCGAGGTGCTCTCCGGCAAGGTGTCGCCGAGCGGCAAGCTGCCCGACACGATAGCCGACTGCTACGAGAGCTACCCGGCGGCTGAAAACTTCGGAAAGAAGCTGTACAATAACTACGCAGAGGATATTTTTGTCGGTTACAGATATTTTGAGACTTTCGCGCCCGAAAAGGTCATGTTCCCGTTCGGTTTCGGTCTGAGTTACACCTCGTTCGAGCTGTCCGACAAGACCGTTATGGAGGCGGACGACAGAATAATTGTCTCCGTCAAGGTCAAGAATATCGGCAAGGCGGCGGGCAAAGAGGTCGTAGAGGTCTATTACGGCGCTCCGCAGGGAGAACTGGGCAAGGCGCTGAAGAGTCTCGCCGCATACGAAAAGACGCGCACCCTGCTGCCCGGCGAGGAGCAGCGGCTGGTTATGTCGTTCCCGTGCGCCAACATGGCGTCTTTTGACGACTCCGGAAAGACGGGCGAAGCGTTCTGCTATGTGCTGGAGGCGGGGGAATATCCGATTTATGTCGGCACCGATGTGCGCTCCTGCGAACAAATAGGCGTACATACCGAGCCTAAGCTGCGTGTAACGCAGCGCCTTGAGAGCCGCGCAGACTGCGCACCCAAGGAGGCCTTTGACCGCCTTGTTGCGGTGGCAGACGAGAACGGAAAGATAGAAAAAGGATACGAATCCGTACCGCTGAGCGCCGTGCTGCGCCGCGAGGAGATAGAGAAGAATCTGCCCGAAGCCCCAGATTTCACGGGCGACAAGGGAATAAAGCTCGAGGATGTCGCAAACAACAGGGCGACCTTGGCGGGCTTTGCGGCGCAGCTTGAGGATATCGAGCTTGAGGCGCTCTGCCGCGGCGACTATGTCATGAACAGCAAGCTCGGCACGCCCGGCAATGCCGCGGTCTACGGCGGAATACTCGAATCCCTGCGCGAAAAAGGCGTGCCACCCGTCACCGCAACGGACGGCCCGTCCGGCATAAGACTCCATTCCTATGCGTCGCTCCTGCCTATAGGCACGCTGCTTGCGAGCACATGGAATCAGCAGTTGGTTCGTGAGCTCTATTCCGTTGAGGGCGCGGAGATGGTACGAAAAGGCTCCGATGTTCTGCTCGCTCCGGGCATGAATATCCACAGGGACCCGCTCTGCGGCAGAAACTTTGAATATTTTTCGGAGGATCCGCTGCTCAGCGGAACCATGGGCGCGGCGGTCGTGCGCGGCGTGCAGTCGCAGGGTGTCTCCGCCTGCCCGAAGCATTTCGCCTGCAACAACCAGGAGACTCTGCGAATATATAACGATTCCCGCGTCTCGGAGAGAGCGCTGCGCGAAATATATTTAAAGGGCTTTGAGATATGCGTCAAAACCGCGCGCCCGTTTAATATCATGACCTCTTATAACAAGATAAACGGCGTCTGGGGGCACTATCATTACGGCACCTGCACGCAGATTCTGCGCGGCGAATGGGACTATGACGGCTGCGTTATGACCGACTGGTGGATGCGCGGCTGCAAGGATCCGGATTTTCCTGCGCTTCGCAACAACGCCTACCGCGTGCGCGGTCAGATAGATGTGCTCATGCCCGGAGCGGGAGCGGGTTCGCGCAAGGAGAAATACGATCCCTCTCTGCTCGAAAGCCTCGGCAAGCCCGACGGAATCACCCGTGCCGAGATATTGCGCAGCGCCATGAACACCCTGCGCTTCGTCCTGCGCTCGCAGCCGTTCTGCGCCGAGCACGGCATCGATAACGGCTACCGCCCGGGCCCCGATTGGTTTGAATGCAGGTGATTTTTAGAAAATATTTATATTTTTGCTAAAATCAGCCGTTTTTTACGCGCCTAAAATGTATATTTGCACAAAATGCTGTTGACTGCGCGGCTCTGCTGTGTTAGACTACTCGTTAGCTTCCGATAGCTTGATCGGATTAGATTATAGGAGTATTGACAATGGTAAAGAGGATTTCCGCATTTGCGGCTGTTTTGTGCTGCGCGTTTATACTGTGCTCGTGCTCGGTGTCGCGCTCGCAGATAAGCGCTTATGTCCGCGGCACGCTCGACTCTGTCTATCTCAACAAGAACAGCGCCGAGTATCTCAAAATGATCGGCGGTACCGCAGAGGAATGCGAAGCCGAGTATAAACAGTATATTGCAAACGAGGTCGAGTATTTCAAGTCCTGCATGGATATTGACGAGGTCTCGGACGGGACTTATCAGCGTATGGTGAAGATATTCGAGACGCTCTACTCCAACAGCAAGTATGAGGTCGGCGAGGTGACGAAAAGCTCGGACAGATTCCTTGTCAGCGTGACGGTCTATCCGATAGACGTCATATACAGGGCGGAGAAGGGCGGCATAGCCGCTTTTCAGAAGTCCTTCGGCGAACGCGCAAGCAGGGGAGAATTCGACAGCCTTTCGGACGCGGAGCGTGAGGAGCTTTGGGCGGACGGAATAATCTCCGAGGTTGAAAAGAATCTTGACAGCATAGGCTATCTCGAGCCCGTTGATATATCGCTCCAGGTGATATCGGATAATGATAAATATTCCTTGAGCTACGACGATCTTGTTCGCATGGACGAGCTTATTATTCAGTATTGATAAACAAAATGCAAACCGTTCCGACTGTCCGGAGCGGTTTTTGCTTTTGCAAAATACGTAAAGACCTTTATCTTGGAGATAAGGGTTGACATTTAGTTTTCACCCATATAAAATGTACATTGGGAGTGAGAAATAAATATGATAAAAACCGAAAGCTACAATTGCTACGAGTATTTCAAAAACAATACCGCAGCGTTCGGCGACTACGATGCCGCAATCCATTTCGGTCACAGGATAAAGCGCTCTGCGCTTCTTTCCGATATCGACCGTCTCGCGGCGTATTTCAAAAGCGCGGGACTTCGGCGCGGTGATGTGTACACCGTGTTTCTGCCGACCTGCGTGCAGAGCTTTGTCGCCTTCTATGCGCTCAACAAAATCGGCGTTATAGCGAACATTGTGCATCCGCTGACTCCGCCCGAGCTTCTCAAGGAAACTATGGACGAGGTCGGCTCAAAGGGCGTTATGCTTATGGATCTGCTCGCAAAGCCCTACGTCGATATGCTCAATTTCCACAATATCCCGTGCGTTATCTGCTCTAATTCGGACTATGTTTCGCCCGCGACTCAGCCTGCTTTTCGCGCCTATGAGCTGTTCGCGGCGCACGCATCGACGGGCATAAAGAACGCGCTGGGCTACCGCACGGTTCTGCGCCGATACCCGCCCTCGGACGGGGTGAAAAATAACGGAGCGGATGTTGCCGTCTATCTCCACGGAGGCGGAACAACGGGAAAGAGCAAGACCATAAAGCTCTCGTCAAAGGCGCTCAACGAGCTCGCCTATAAGACGGGGCAGATAGAGCATCACAATACCCCCGGCGTCGAGTGCTCCATGATAGTCCTGCCGCTCTTTCACGCGTTCGGCCTGGGCGTGTCCATGCACTTCAGTATGTGCGAGGGTTTCTGCTGCATCCCCGTTCCTCGCTTCAAGCCGCGCAGGGCAAATGAGCTTATGCGCGAATATAAGGTTTCGTTCATAGTCGGCGTGCCGAATATGTATAAAAAGATGCTGGAGCAGAAGAACTTCGAGGGCAAGCATCTGAGAAATCTGGAGCTTCTCTTCAGCGGCGGCGATATCGTCACGGAGCAGTTCCTCGACAGGTTCAACTCGACCGTCGCCAAGTGGGGCGGCACGGGCAGACTTTTCAGAGGCTACGGACTTACCGAGGTAAGCTCGGTCTGCTGCGCCAATACATATGCCGAGTTCAAGCGCAATTCCGTCGGAAAGCCGTTTTACGGTATGCGCATAGAGATATGGGATAAAGGCAACAAACGCCTGCCCACCAATACCGTCGGCGAGATAGCCGTATCCGGCTCTACTCTCATGGAGGGCTACCTCAACGAGCCGACGAGCGGGATATATACCGACGACAGCGGCGTGCGCTGGGTGCTTACGGGCGACCTCGGCTATATCGACGAGGACGGCTTCCTGTTCTTTACGGGGCGCAAAAAGAGGCTCATAATCATCTCAGGCTACAACGTCTATCCGTCCGATATCGAGGAAAAGGTCATGGGCGTCGCCGGGATAACGGAGGCCTGCGCCGTTCAGGGCTATATCGAGGATAAGCCGATAGTCAAGCTCTATGTTGCGCTCGACAGCGAGCCGGAGAACAAAAGGAAAAAAGTCGATGAGATAAGCACCTACTGCAACGATAATCTGCCGCGCTTCTCGCGCCCGACGAAGATTGTCATTTTAGACGCCCTGCCGCGCACGCAGATGGGCAAGGTCGACTTTATGAAGCTCTGCGACCCCGCGCCGACGGAGAGACGCCGCGAGCGTGAGAGGGACGAAAAGCAGGAGACGAAGCAGTAAAACTGCCGAAAAAGCACATACTAAGACCGAACCGCATATTTTGCGGCCCGGTCTTTTTTACTTTTTGCCGTTTCGGATTGACATTTGGCGATGTTTTGCATATAATATTAGCACATTTGCGCTCAGTGCCGTTTAATGCAATCTGAAGAAAGGAAAATGTCAAACCGTTTTTAAATTTTTCGGTTTAAAAATAGCGCCGGGTCTGCAAGCACTGAAGGCTTTGAGCCTTTGCAGATGACGAGGAAGAAGTCATCGAATTTTTCGGCGGATGCTTCTTGCCCCATAAGTGCGGGGGACACAGGCTCTCTTTTAAAGCAGCGCGGCGACGCGCAGACAGAGGGGAGAGCAAAGCACAAATATCTTTGAAAAGGAAAAAAAGAATATGTGTGGAATTGTTGGTTACGTTGGAGATAACAGTGCGTCTCCGATATTGATTGACGGTTTGAAGAAGCTGGAGTACAGAGGTTACGATTCGGCGGGCATTGCCGTATGCCGAAACGGGAAGATAACCACTGTCAAGACGAAGGGCAGAATAAGCGACCTTCAGAAGAAGCTCGACGAAGTCGGCAGCCCGCAGGGAAGCGTCGGTATAGGTCATACCCGCTGGGCGACCCACGGCGCGCCGACCGATGCAAACGCCCATCCCCACTCGGGCTCGAGCGGGCGCGTCACCCTCGTCCACAACGGCATTATTGAGAATTATCTTGAGCTGAAAGCCGAGCTTGAAAAGCAGGGCAGGCAGTTCAAATCGCAGACCGATACCGAGGTTCTCGCTCAGCTTTTTGACAGCCTCTATGACGGAAACCCGCTTGAGACGATGCTGAAGGTCATAGAGCGCGTGCGCGGCTCCTATGCAGTCGCGGTGCTGATGAGCGACCATCCTGATGAGATACTCGCCGCCAAAAAGGACAGTCCGCTGATAGTCGGCATAGGCAGCGGGGCGAATTATCTCGCATCCGATATCCCGGCTCTGCTCAAATATACCCGCGACTGCGCCGTTATGCAGGACGGCGAGATAGCGATAGTCGGCAAGAGCTCGGTCGAATTTTTCGACTCCGAGGGAAAGTCCATAGACAAAAAGCTCATGCACATAACCTGGGATGCGGACAGCGCCGAAAAGGGCGGCTACAAGCATTTCATGAAAAAAGAGATTGCCGAGCAGCCCAAGGCCGTGCGCGACACTCTGAGCGGCAGAATAGTTGACGGAAGAGTTCATCTGCCGGAGCTCTCTCTCGGCGATGAGCAGATTAAGAATATCGGCGTGGTCCATATCGTCGCCTGCGGCAGCGCATGGCACGTCGGCATGACCGCGAAATATCTTATAGAGCGCTCCGCGGGTATACTCTGCGAGTGCGACCTTGCGAGCGAATTCCGCTACAGGCACCCCGTAGTCAGGGAGAACGACCTGTGCGTGGTTATAAGCCAGTCGGGCGAGACGGCGGATACCCTCGCCGCCCTGCGCGAGGCAAAGAGCCGCGGCGCGCATACCGTGTCTATAGTCAACGTCGTCGAGAGCACAATAGCGAGAGAGAGCGACGATGTTATATATACTGTTGCAGGCCCCGAGATAGCCGTTGCCACGACAAAGGCGTTTTCGGCGCAGCTCGCCGCCGTATATCTGCTCGCTCTGCGTCTTTCGAGCGCAGTCGGCAGAATCGACGAAAAAGAAGAAAAGCGCCATTGCGACGCACTCCTCCGCCTGCCCGAGCAGATTGAGCAGGTGCTCGAAAACGAGGAGCTGTTTAAGCCCGTCGCAGAGCGGTTCTCAAAGGCGTCGAGCATATTCTTCATCGGACGCGGACTCGACTACTCGATTTCCCTCGAGGGCTCGCTCAAGCTCAAGGAGATATCTTATATCAAGTCCGAGGCCTACGCCGCCGGCGAATTGAAGCACGGCACGATATCGCTCATAGAGCCGGGCACTCCCGTGTTTGCCGTCGCAACCCAGCCCGACCTCTTTGAAAAGACCCTCGGCAATATCCGCGAGGTCAAGAGCCGAGGCGCATATGTCGCCGCACTCGTCGGCGAGGACTGCGGCAACCCCGAGGAATTTTCGGATGTTGCGATAAAGGTGCCGAACACGCTGCCCGAATATATGCCGTCGCTCAATGTCATCCCGCTCCAGCTCATAGCCTATTTCACGGCCGTTGAGCGCGGTTGCGATGTCGATAAGCCGAGAAATCTTGCAAAGAGCGTAACGGTCGAATAAAATAAACGGAAAAATCCGCAGTGAAAAAAATTACTGCGGATTTTTTGCTTTATTAAGTTTACTTCCCGCGAGGTTTGTGTTATCTTTATAGACACTACATATCCGAAAGGAAAGCAGATATGAAGAAGAACGACGATTACATAAAGCGCGCGGCGGCGGTCGTGCCGAGCGAACGCCAGCTCAAGTGGCACGAGCTTGAGTTCTACGCCTTCATCCACTTCGGCATGAACACTTTTACTAACTCCGAGTGGGGCAACGGCAACGATGACCCGGTGCTTTTCAACCCCGAAAAGCTCAATGCCGATCAGTGGGCGGCGGCAGTGCGTGCGGCGGGCATGAAGGCCATTATCCTGACCTGCAAGCACCACGACGGCTTCTGCCTGTGGCCGAGCGCATATACGGACTACAGCGTCAAGAGCAGCAAATGGAGAGACGGACAGGGCGATGTCGTGCGCGAATGCGCCGAGGCGTGCAAAAAGTTCGGCCTCAAGTTCGGCATATATCTCTCCCCGTGGGACAGGCACGAGCCGAGCTACGGCACGGGCGAGGAGTATAACAATTATTTCAAAAAGCAGCTGCGCGAGCTGCTGACTGACTACGGCGACATATTCTGCGTCTGGTTTGACGGCGCGTGCGGCGAGGGCAAGAACGGACGCAAGCAGGAGTATGACTGGCAGGGCTACTACGAGCTTATCCGCGAGTGTCAGCCCGAGGCGGTCATTTCCGTCACGGGTCCGGATGTCCGCTGGTGCGGAAACGAGGCAGGAGTCTGCCGCAAGAGCGAGTGGAATGTCGTGCCGTATTATTACAGCAATCAGGAGCTGATAGCCGCCGCATCTCAGCAGAACGCGGAGAAGCCGCCGAAGAAGATAAGCGCTACCACGCTCGACCTCGGCAGCCGCAAGGCGATAAAGAACGTCTCGAAGCTCATTTGGTATCCCGCAGAGGTCGATGTCTCGATAAGAAAGGGCTGGTTCTATCATCTCAACGAGGACTATGAGGTGAAGCCGCTGTCGAAGCTTATGGATATCTATTATAACTCCGTCGGCGCGAACGCGAGTCTGCTCCTCAATATCCCGCCGAACAAGGACGGCCTGTTCGCTCAGCGCGATGTCGAAACGCTGCTCGCCATGGGCGCTCAGCTTCAGATAGACTTCAACGAGAATTTGGCGGACGATTCGGTGATGACCGATTCCTGCCGTCTCGACGACGAGCACTGCGGTCAGATGGCTCTGACCCACAACGCCGATGAGTATTGGCACTCGGGCTTTGATCCCGACCATGCGACCCTGACTCTCGACCTCGGCGACGATTACGATATCGACAAGATAGTGCTCTCCGAGCATATTGCGACCGGTCAGCAGATAGAGAAGTTCTCGCTCTATGCTCAGATAAACGGTAAGTGGAAGAAGATATTTGCCGGCACCGTCATCGGCTCAAAGCGCATCTGCCGCTTCGAAGAAATGAGAGTGCAGTATATAAAGCTCGTTATCGAAGAGACCCGATGCTTTGCGACGATTTCGAAGTTCGAGGCATATTAAAAAATACAGCAAAACCGTCCCGCGGGCAGCGCCTTCGGGACGGTTGATTTTTTATAGCTTAGTTTTTGCGCGAATCTATAAGCTCCTTTATGAGCTTATAGGTGTTCTCGCCGAGTCTGATTATGCTCGGCCTTGTGTCGGCCTTGGGAAGCGCGCCCGCGGGGACAAGCGTCTTGTGTCCGTCGCATGCCATGAACTGCGGGAACGCCGCGTTAGAGGTGACAGTGGGCTGGCCGTCCGCAGTCAGAAGATAATATACAAATTCGTTGTATGCGTCGCAGAAATCGTTGTGGTCCTGATATCTGACGAACCATGTCGAATCGGGGAAGGCACAGGTGGAGGCGTCAACGAGCAGGTCGCTCGAAAGATATTTGTTTGCGCCGTCCGCCTTGAGCGTCGTGCCTATGGGAGCACAAGTAGCGCCGAGCGAGCCGTATTTCGTGTCGATGAGCATATCCGTCTGGTCAACGCAGTTGTCGTATACCGGGATAGGCGCTATCGCATATCCCATGCTCACGCAGACGGCAAGACCGTTCTTCTGCGCCGCCTTGAGTCTGTCGCCGAGCCCGACCTGAACGCCGTAGTGGTAGCCGTCGGTGAGCTTGGTCAGAGCGGAATATTTGCTTCCCGTGTCGGAATAGAGAGCCTTTTTCGCGTCCTCGTAGTAGTCGTCGGGCACGAAGCTCCACACTCCGGGCATGGTGGTTATTATCTCTGTCAGGCACTCGTCGTAGAGCGCGTCAAGATCCTCTTCAAGGATATTGTTGACAAGGCACAGCAGCATATCGACTATGAACGCGTCCTTGAGCACGGAGAAGAGGCTGCTGACGAAATCGCCCGTCGTGTCTCCGCCGAGGAAGGTTTCTATGAACAGCTCAAATGCGTCCGCCTTGCCTTTGACGTCGAGATTCTTCGTGAAAAGGTTGCCAACAAGCGTTATTCCCTGGAACGCGCCGCTCAGGAAAACGACTTTCTCTATGTTCTTTGAGCCGTAGAGCGAAATGTACGACGCCGCAACGCAGGTGCCCTCGCTGTGCGCGCAGAGCACTACCTTGTCGTGGCGGGTGATTTTCTTGACCTGCTCGATGTACTTTTCGAGCTCGCGTGCACTTTCGACGGGGTCGAGTCTCCAGTCGTAGCCGAAGATGTAGCGCCCGCCGTCATTTTTGCCCTGATACTGACCGTGGATATCCCTCTTGTGAATATCCGTGTCGGTCGGCGTCTGATAGGATCTTGCCGATATCTTCGCCGTGCCGTCCGGGTTGCACATCATGTTCCCCATGAGCCTGAACAGCGCTTTCGAAAGCAGAGAGCGGAACAGCTCGTGTTCGCCCGCGGCGAGAGCCGCAAATGCGCCCGCAAGGCTCGGTATCGCGCTCACTATCTCTATGGCGCCCATCGGGAAAACGGACTTCGTCGTGCCGTCCCCGTTGTCGTGAGTGAGGTCGGTGGCAAAGCCGTTGACCATGACTACAGGCGGCGTGTCGCAGCGGCATTCCGCGCTGTCGGCGAATGCACCGGCGGGAAGCATAACGAGCAGGACGGCCGCAAGAATGAATGCTATGGCTTTCTTCATGTTTGTTCCTCCTTATATGGTTTTGCTGCTTTAAAATCCAAAGAAAGAGGGCACAAGGTAGGTGATGACCGACATAATTATTCCCGCTATAAGTATACCTAAGGCTATTATCGGGAACGACTTTTTTATTCTCATGTCGGTCAGAGCCGCTATCAGTGCTCCGGTCCAGCCGCCGGTGCCGGGAAGGGGAATAGCGACGAACAAAAGCAGACCCCAATCGCGCCAGCGCTTGACCTTTTCGCTGTTTCTCATCGAACGAATTTCGAGCTTTTCGATGATTTTCGAGAATACCGGCTTGTCGCGCAGGAATTGGAATATCTTGCGTATGAAAAGCAGGATGAACGGTATCGGCAGGATGTTGCCGATATAGCATATAATAAAGGCACGCAAAAAATCGACGTGCAGCAGCTTCGCCGCTATCATGCCGCCGCGCAGCTCGAGAACCGGCAGCAGCGAGACGAGAAAAATTATAAGTTCATTTGGAATCTTGTTCTGAAAAAAGTCAACGAGCCCTTTGGCAAATTCTTCGGTCATGTTCTTTCCTTTCCGTGCGGCAAAAGATGCCGTCAGCTATCGGTTTCAAAAATTCCGTGCCTGTCCATAAAACGACGCGCGCTCTTTAAAATCGCCTTGTCGTTTTCGAACTTCAGCGTTTCGAGGGCTTTGTCGAAGCTCAGCCAAATATAGTCGTCGATCTCCTCGCGCTGAATTACCGTTTTTGTGTCTTCGGTCTTGGCCAAAAAGATAGTTACGCTCTTTTCGACCTTTCCCTGAATCGTGTAGTCGGATTTTGCGGTGAAATCCGGGATTATATCTATGTGCATCCCGGTCTCCTCAAGAACCTCGCGCCGTGCGGTCTGCTCGGGCGTCTCGCCGCGCTCCATATGTCCCTTGGGGAATCCCCAGTGGGCGCTGCGGCTGTTCTTTATGAGAAGAAGTCTTGTTTCTCCGTTTATTTTGCGGCATACAACGGCTCCGCAGGAGCGCTCGTAGAGACACTCCAGTCGGTAGGTGCCCTCGGGCTCCGCAAAGGCGAGTGCGTCGGCTATCTGGTAGCCGATAAAACGCATGTTTTTCGGCGCAACGACAAGAATGCCCTTGCGTTCTCCCTCTCTGTATAATACGGCAATTGCGCGCCCGTCAAAGTGCCTGACGGGATGGTGAACGCCCATGATATAAGCGCCTGCGAAACGGTTGTCAAACTGCCGCCTGCCCTCAAGAGAACCGAAATTGAGAGAATATCTGTATCCGTACTGACGGTTCAGGGAGCCGACCGGGTTTGTTATTCTGACTCTTACGAATTTTCCTAACAACGGTCTTTCCCTCCCTGCAATCGGCGAGAAAAGCGCAAGTCGCAAACTCCCCAATTTTGATGATTATGCTATCTATTATACTTATTTTAACTGAGGAATGCAATAGTGACGGTATAATTTCGGAAAACAGCAATCCGCATTGCACTGATGTCTTGTTAATTTTGTAGATTTGTGATAAAATCAGTTATAAATGATTTTGGGGTGCGGTGTAAGCCCGCGCCGTAGGGAGGGTAACTTTTGCAGAAGATACTTATCGCGGACGATGAGGCGAAGATACGCCGTATTATCAGGGATTTCCTTGCCGCCAAGGGCTTCGAGACGGTCGAGGCGGAGGACGGTGCGCAGGCTCTGCGCGTTTTCTCGGAAAACGGCGATATAGCTCTGGCGGTGCTTGATATAATGATGCCGGAGATGAACGGCTGGGAGGTCTGCCGCAAAATACGCGAGACCTCCGATGTTCCGGTCATTTTCCTCACGGCACGCGGCGAAGAATTTGACGAGCTCGAATGCTTTGAGTGCGGCGCGGACGATTTTATAACAAAGCCGTTCAGCCCTACCGTGCTCGTCAAGCGCATTGAAGCGCGTCTCAAGCGCACCGCGGACAATCCGACGGACAAGATAATTATAGACGGGCTCGTCATTGACGTCGTGGCTCATTCCGTCGTCTGCGACGGGCAGGAGATAGAGCTGACCCACAAGGAATACGGGATTCTCCATAAGCTCGCCTCAAACCGCGAGCGCGTATTTTCGCGCGAGCAGCTGCTCGACGATATATGGGGCTTTGACTTTTTAGGCGACTCGAGAACGGTCGATTCTCATGTCGCGCGTCTTCGCACGAAGCTCGGCGATTGGGGAAGCCGTCATCTGCGCACGGTTTACGGCGCGGGATATAAGATAGAGGTGAACTGAGCTTGAGGCGCAGACCGGCAAGAAAAGAAGGCAGAATCAGAAAATCAGGACGGCGTATGGCTCTTCAGATAGGCGCCGTTCTGATAGCGCTTGCCGTCACGCTGATTATATTCCGTCCGGGCGTCCTGCTTAAATCGGTCTATGTTTTTGCGGAGATATTGAATATGCAGAGCATCCGCGAGTCGCTCGACAGCGAGGACCCCGCGTCCTACGAGTACTATCAGAAGCTCGCCTCCGTCTCCGAAAACAACTACTATATGATAGAGGTCTTTGACCCCGACGGCAACACGGTCTATTCCAACCGCGAGAGGTTCCTCAATTCCGGCGACGGAGACGGCATATATTATCAGACAGCGGAAAATATGTACGCAGACGGTCGCAGCGTGCGCGTGTTCGACCTCTTTGACGAGAGCGTCAGCTTCGACGAATACGAGTATTCGTCCGGCAAGACCGGCGGATATTACAGATACCGCGTCGAGCTAAAAAACGGCGACACTCTGCGCCTGTGGCTGCCCTATTATCAGGTTGAGCGAAACGCCGGCACGGCTTCCGTTCTCCTGACCGCTTTCTCGCTGTTTTCCGCGGCCCTTGCCTGCGCTATTATACTCTATTCAAATATGCGCTTCTCGCGCCCCGTTGCGGCTATGGCTGAGATAACGGAGTCAATGGCAAAGCTCGATTTCTCTCAGAAGTGCGTCAGCTATCCGCAGACGGATGTTCAAAATCTCGGAGAAAATATAAATATACTCTCGGAGTCCCTGAGCGAAACGCTCGACGAATTGCAGGACAAAAACGAAAAACTGACGGAGGAGCTTGAACACAGCGCGCTTGTCGACGAGTCGCGCAAGAGCTTCATCGCAAACGTATCCCACGAGCTGAAGACCCCGATAGCCATTATTCAGGGCTACGCCGAGGGACTCAAGCTCGGCATAAACAGCGACCCCGAGGGCAGCGAGGAATACTGCGACATAATCCTTGAGGAGACGGGGAAGATGAACCGCATAGTCATGGATCTTCTGAATCTTGAAAAGCTCGAAAGCGGCTCGTATGTTCCGACCCGAGAAACGCTCGATTTGAGCGCGATGATAAAAGGGCAGCTGGCGGCGTTCTCCATGATGTTCAACGATAACGGAATAACGCTCATAGACCGCGTCCCGGACGGGCTTACCGTCCACAGCGACGAGCGCACGATTCTGCTCGTGCTCCAAAACTTCCTGTCCAATGCCGTGTCGAATATCAGCGGCAAGAAGATAGTCCAGCTGACCGTCGATGACGACTTGGACACATACAGGGTCAGCGTCTATAATTCCGGCGAACCGATAGCCGAGGACGAGCTTGACAAAATTTGGTACAGCTTCTATAAATCCTCCAAAAAGCGTAAGAACGAGGACTTCCATTTCGGCCTCGGGCTGCCTATAGTCAAGGCGATTCAGAAGCGTCTCGGCAGAGAGTGCGGCGTTGTCAACGAATACGGCGGCGTGCGTTTTTGGTTTGATGTGGATAAGTGAGTGCTGTTGAATAAATGACGCAAAGATGATATAATTAAAAGAAGAGTTCAACGCAAAGCGGCGATTTTATAGATATGGGAGAGCTTTTTATGACTTCAAAAGGCAGGAACAAAAAAATAACGGCGAGGATATCGGCTCTGCTGCTTTCGGCGGCGATGCTCTGCTCCCTGAGCGCGTGCTCCGACCCTGTTGCCGTGACGAAAACAAAGGGCTCGCCCGCTCAGGCGAATGCGCCGGAGTCGACGCTGCTTCACTCCGTAGGCGACAAGGCTCAGCTTCAGCAGGTCGGCAAATCCGGTCTTATCGAGCTGCTTTTCGATGAGAGCACCTATTCGGTCTGCGTTGCGGACCTCTCTCAGAGCGGCGGCGAAAAGCTCTGGTCGGCGCTCCCGACGGCGGAAAATTCCTGCGCCGCAACGGCGACTGCGGAGATTGTCGAGGGGAATACGCTCTATAAGCTCAACACTCAGGATAACAGCGTATCGTTCCAGAACGCCCAGTGCACTTTTTCCGACGACGGCCTCAGCGTAACTTATATTTTGACGCCGGACACCTCGACGGCGCACAGCGAGAAATACGAAAAGGACGACATCGCGTTTAAATTGGTCGTCGACTATCAGATAAAAGACGGCAGCGTCTATGTTAACGCAAAGTATGAAAATCTTGTTGAGGGCTCCGAGGCGAAGCTCACGAAGCTCAGCCTTCTCAATTTCTTCGGCGCTTATTCCGAACCGCAGAAGGGCGACTATATCTTCGTCCCGGACGGGAGCGGCGCGCTCATAAAGACCGATACGAAAGACGATTCCTTTGACAGCGAGCTGGTTTTCCCCGTCTACGGCGGCGATGCGGCATCGGGCAACGCGAACGGCGGCACCGCAAACGCGCTTGTCCCCGCATACGGCATGAAGCAGGGGAACAATGCCTTTGTTACTATTATCGACAGCGGCGACGCAATAGCCTCTGTCAGTGCGGACAGGGTCAGAGCGGGCAACACGTTCTATGAGGCCGGCGTGTCTTTTGATATCACGCCCTGCGCCGAGTCGAAAGGCAAATTCTACATGAGCTCCGAATCCTATGACGGCGATATCGGGCTCTGCATACGCTTCCTCGGCGGCTCGAATGCCGACTATACCGGCATGGCGGCGGCAGCCCGCGAGCAGCTGATAAGGGAGAGAGTGCTCTCCACAAGAACGGCGGAGGAGCAGGAGTATCTGCCCCTTGACCTCACGGTTATCGGCGTTTCGGACGACACCCTGCTCTCATTCAAGCGTTTGAATCTCAGAAAAAATAAGACCTTCACCGACTTCGAGCAGACTCTTGATATGCTTATACGAATGAAGTCGAAGGGTATAAACTCAATAAAACTTCGCTATAAGGGTGCGCTGACCGGCGGGACGGATCAGTCGAGCATAATGAGTGCGTCCCTGCTCTCGCGCCTCGGCAGCCGCTCCGATTTGAAGGATCTGGCCGAGTATATCAACGCGCAGAATATGGAGATGTATCTCGACATCGATTTAATCTCCGCGGCAAAGAGCAACGCCTTCTCATCCGGCAAAACGGCGGGCAGCATTTTCGGCAAAAAGGCGGAATATAGCAGGGAAAACGAGGCGTCCCCGTCCCTCGGAAAAGAGAGATATGCAAAGCGCCTGCTCGGCATGAAATATGTCGAAAAGTCGATAATCTCGATACTCGGCAACACAAGGTTTTCGCAGTTTAACGGCCTGTGCGTCAATGATGTGGGAAGTCTGCTCTATTCGGACTACAAAAACGGCTTCAACCGCCAGGAGAGCGCGGAAATGATATCCGAGCAGCTCCCGTCGCTGACCGCCAACATGAAGCTTATGACGGACACGGGCAATTTCTGCGTCATAAAGAACGTCAGCTTCATCTCTCATCTGCCGACCCGCGCGTCTCAGAGCGGCTCGGCGTATGTCAGTGTGCCGTTCCTCCAGCTTGTGCTCCACGGAATAGTCGGCTATTCGAGTGAACCGCTCAATTTCAGCGAGGACGCAAAGACCTCGTTCCTGCGCTGCGTCGAATACGGCGCGAGCCCCGCCTACGAGTGGACGTATTCGGGGACTCATGCGGACAGAAAGACTAAGTCCGATGAAAACAGCGCGGAGACGATCGGCGTCTATTACGAAAATTGGATAGCCTCCGCTTCCGCGCAGTATGAGCGTGCCGATGCGGCGCTGAAGGATCTTCAGGCGGCGCGTATGACCTCGCACAGCGAGATAAGAAACGGCGTTTTCTGCACGGAGTACGATACCGGCGCAAAGATTTACGTCAACTATACCGAATCCGATGTAAATATAAGCGGTATAACCGTCCCGGCAGGGGACTTCCTCAGAATAAACTGACAGTAAGGAAGGAGTAACAGCAATGCCCTATATCAGCACAAAAACAAATATCGAACTTGCAAAAGACAAGCGGGATGCACTCGCGGCGAAGTACGGCGAGATAATATCTATCGTCCCCGGAAAGACTGAGCGTTGGCTCATGCTCTCGTTTGACGGCGGAGCCGAGATGTATTTCGGCGGCAGAGGCGACGAGCCCATGGCCTATATTGAGCTGAGCCTTTTCGGAGGAACGTCCGATGCCGTCTATGACAAGCTCACGGCGGCCGTCTGCGACGCGGTGTCCGAGGAGACCGGGATAGCTCCCTCCAATATCTATATCAAGTATGAAGAGGCGGAGCACTGGGGCTGGAACGGCTCTAATTTCTGAGAATAAAGCGGAAATTTTAAAGACGCAAACCGACTGTTCTGCCGGTTTGTGTCTTTTGTTTCGTTTGCTTTTGGCATATAGTTATCCGCGAACGGGATAAAATGAAAAAATGCACAAAAACACCGAATTTGTGCACGGATTATAATTCAATTTCCGTATTGACAGTATAAATATTTCAACATATAATTAAAGTGATTATGATATTGATTGTAATTATGGAAACTGGAGGGGCAATTTTGAAAAAACGCGATCTTTTAGTGACGCTTTTATATTTCCTCGACACTGTCGTGCTGATGGTTTCGGTAATGTTCTCGGTATGGATGCGAAGCGAGTTTAAGCTGTCGGCACTCACAAAGGAGCTGACTCGCGGAAGCTTTTGGACGAGCATGGTTCTGCTCGCTGTGGTATATGCCTGCGCATTCACCCTGTCGAGAACTTACCAGGTGCTTTGGGAGTATGCATCCTTGCGCGATGTTTGCATAGTTTCGGTGTGCGCCATGGGTTCGTCGATAGTCTTTGCGCTCATGCGTACGGTGCTCAAATTTCCTTATTTCGCACCGAGCGTATATATTATGGCTATCCTGCTTTCGGGTGCCGGAGTTGTGGCAATAAGAATGGCGCTCAGAACATTAAAACGCAAGCCGTGGAGGGGAATAACGCCGAAATCAAACAGAAATAACACCATGATAATCGGCGCAGGTGCTGCGGCAAACATACTGCTTCATGAGATCAAGACAAGCCCCGCCTTGGAATATTATCCGGTCTGCATTCTCGACGATTCGCCGGAGAAAAGACGCAGCACGGTCTACGGAGTCAAGGTCGTTGGCAACTGCGACAAAATAGAGGAAATTGCCGAAAAATACGATATCAAAACAATAATTTTCGCTATCCCGTCCGCGACTCCCGAGCGCAAGGGCGAGATACTGCGCCGCTGCTCAAAAACGGGCTGCGTCGTTAAAACACTCCCGAGCATCGGGCAGATGATAGACAAAAAATTCGGACTTTCCAACATCCGTTCAATTAATATAGAGGATCTTCTCGGCCGCCCGCCGATTAAGATAAAGCTCGATTCCGTCATGGACTATGTCAGCGGAAAGACCGTCCTCGTCACGGGCGGCGGCGGTTCTATCGGCAGCGAGCTGTGCCGCCAGATAGCGGAGCATTCGCCGCATAAGCTCATCATTTTCGATATCTACGAAAACAACGCCTATGCTATCCAAAACGAGTTCCAGCGAACACATCCCGAGGTCGATGTCAAGGTGCTCATAGGCTCGGTCAGGGACAGCAAGCGTCTCGACGCCGTGTTTTCGCGGTATCATCCGAATATCGTCTACCATGCCGCGGCGCATAAGCACGTGCCCCTTATGGAGGACAACCCCAACGAGGCCGTCAAAAATAACGTCTTCGGCACGCTCAAGACCGTCCGCACAGCGGACAAGTTCGGCGTAGAGCGTTTCGTGCTCATCTCTACGGATAAGGCGGTCAACCCCACGAATGTCATGGGCGCCACAAAGCGCATATGCGAGATGATAGTTCAGACCTACAACAAGCATTCGGAAACCGAGTTCGTCGCCGTCAGATTCGGCAATGTCCTCGGTTCGAACGGCTCGGTTATCCCGCTGTTTAAAGATCAGATAGCAAACGGCGGACCCGTTACCGTCACTCATAAAGATATTATCCGCTACTTTATGACCATCCCCGAGGCCGTCTCGCTCGTTCTTCAGGCGGGCGCATCCGCAAGGGGCGGCGAAATCTTCGTGCTCGATATGGGCGAGCCCGTTAAGATAGTCGACCTCGCGGAGAACATCATCAGGCTTTCGGGCTATACGCCGTATAAGGATATTGACATAAAGTTCACGGGACTTCGTCCGGGTGAAAAGCTCTATGAGGAGCTGCTCATGGACGAGGAGGGGCTTGAGGCAACGGAAAACAATCTCATACATATCGGCAAGCCCATAGATATAAACGAGGACGAATTCTTCGCCGACCTCGAAGAGCTCAGCGAAATAATGTACGACGACAACGCCGACGTGCGCAGGGTCATCAAAAAGATAGTCAAGACATATAAGGAGCCCGGTAGAAGCACTCCGGCAGTTACCTTCCTCAAGAAAGAGGAGGAGACGGAGCTTGAAAGCGAGCGCGTTATACCGTCCGTAAAATAAAATATCTCGGCAGCGAGTTTCGGCTCCGCTGCCGATTTTTTATGCAAAAAAAGTTGCCCGAACATTCAAAAATTATGCTCGATTTCCGTGATTTTTTATATGACTGATATAAATCTGTTTTCAACACAAAAGAGTGTTGAAAAACTGCGTATATATTGGTATAATTATAAACAGGTAAATGCGCCTTTTTATAGGTGCGGTTTTGGAGGGATAGTTCTTGTATAAAGGAGTAAAAAGAGCTCTTGATATAACATTTTCGATTGTGGGCACGGCAGTGACCTCGCCTATACTTCTCGCCGTTGCCGCGGCCGTGAAGCTTGATTCGAAAGGCCCCGTTATATTCAAGCAGGAGCGCCTCGGAAAAGACGGAAAGGTTTTCGAGATGTACAAGTTCCGCTCGATGTGCGTGGGCGCCGAGCATATGGGAACGGGCCAGTATTCATATAAGGGCGACAGCCGCGTGACCCGCGTCGGCAAGGTAATAAGGGCGACGAGTCTCGACGAGCTGCCGCAATTCATAAATATTCTCAAGGGCGACATGAGCTTTATCGGCCCGCGCCCGACCCTGACATATCACCCGTGGAGGCTTGAGGAGTACAGTGACGCTCAGCGCAGACGCTTTGAGGTGCGCCCGGGAATAACCGGACTCGCTCAGGTTCACGGCAGAAAGGCGATAGACTGGAACGACAGAATAAAGTACGACGTCGAATATGTCGACAAGCTCTCTTTGGGTCTTGACTGCAAAATACTGTTCCAAACAGTTTGGAACGTTTTGACGATGAAGGATAACGACAATGTCGGAAAAACCTCGGAGTCGAAGGAGAATAAAGATGCTTAAGCTGATGTACATAACGAATGTACCCGAGATAGCCTCGATAGCCGACATGGCGGGGGTTGACAGAATATTTATCGACCTTGAGCGATACGGCAAGGAGAAGCGCCAGAAAAATTGGGACTCCGTGAAGTCGAAGCACAGCATTTCGGACATTCCGAAAGTTAAGGCGGCGGTCAAAAACGCGCAGATATTCGTGCGCACCGACCCCGTGTTTGACGGCTTTGCCGATGAGCTTGAGGGCGTCCTCGCTTGCAGGCCCGATGTTGTTATGCTGCCCTATTTCAAAACCGTGCGCGAGGTTGAGACTTTTATAAAAGCGGTTGACGGCAGGGCGAGAACCTCCATTCTTTTAGAGACAAGAGAGGCCGCCGAGCTGATAGACGACATAATCTCGGTCGGCGGTATAGACGAAATACATATAGGGCTCAACGACCTCTCCCACTCCTACGGCAAGAAGTTTCTCTTCGAGGAGCTGGCGGACGGCACTGTGGACAGGCTCATTGAACGCTTTAAGGCGCACGGAATCGAAAGCTACGGCTTCGGCGGAATCGCCTCGCTCGGCGGCGGTCTGCTGCCGGCGGAAATGATACTTCCCGAGCACTACAGGCTCGGTTCGACCTGCGTTATCCTCTCCCGCGCGTTCTGCGACGCGTCAAAGGTCGGGAATATCGAAGAAATACGCCGCATATTTGATAACGGCGTCGGCGCGATACGCGATTATGAAAAGAAGTGCGCCGCCATGAGCGAGCGTGAGCTTGCGGAAAATTCGGCGGCTCTCAAAGAACGGGTTGAAGAGATAGTCAGCAATATGCAGCAGTAAAACGAATGGAGAATATCCGATGAAAATTTTGTTCGTCGCCACGGTGCGCAGTCATATAGGGCAGTTTCATATGCCGTTTATCCGTGAACTGAAGGCTCGCGGAGTCGAGGTTCACGCCGCGTTCAAGGATAATTCCGCAGACAAGCCGGGACTCGATCTGTCCGCAATAGACAAGACTTTTGAAGTCCCGTTTGAGCGTCGGCCTCTGCGTCCGAATAACATAAAGGCGTACAGAGAGCTCAAAAAGATTATTGACGGCAACGGCTATGACGCCGTGCATTGCCATACCCCCATGGGCGCGGTCATTACCCGTCTTGCGGCCAAAAGCGCGCGCAAAAAGGGGACGAAGGTCATATACACGGCTCACGGCTTTCATTTTTTCAAGGGCGCCTCGATTAAAAACTGGATGCTTTTCTATCCCGTGGAAAAGTATCTGTCGAAGTATACCGACTGCCTCATAACTATAAACAGCGAGGATTGTGAGCTGGCGCACAAGAAAAAATTCAGAGCCGGAAAAATATATAAGGTTCACGGCGTCGGTGTTGAGCTTGACCGATTTAAGGCGGTCTACGACGAAGAAAAAGCGAGACTCAGAGCTGAATACGGTTACGATAACGATACTTTTATTATGATTTATCCCGCCGATCTCTCGGTCAGAAAGAACCAGCCGATGCTCTTCGATGCGCTTCAAAAAATAGTGCAGAAGAACAAAAACGTGAAGCTGCTTCTGCCCGGTCAGCCGATAAGGCTCGAAGAGTATAAGCAGATGGTCGCCGAGCGCGGTATCGCCGAAAATGTCGATTTTCTCGGCTATCGCCGCGATATAAATAACCTCGTGGGTCTGAGCGATCTGTCGGTCGCGTCGAGCTTCCAGGAGGGTCTGCCGATAAATCTTATCGAGGCTATGGCTATGGGCAATCCGATAGTTGCCACCGATGTGCGCGGCAACAACGACGCAGTCGAAGACGGGGTCAACGGATATCTCGTTCCCGTTGGCGACAGCGGGATGATGGCGGAAAAAATACTCGAGCTTATGAACGACCGCGAGAAGCTTCGCACATTCGGCGAAAACGGTCTCGATATGGTCAGGGATTTTTCGACCGAGAATGTCAACCGCGAGATGCTGACTATCTACAGCAATCTCGGACTCATCTGAGAATAGGGGTTGCAATATGAGAATACTGCATTTTGTGCCGGATATAGGCGTCGCAAACGGTGTGATGAGCGTCGTGCTCAACTATTTTCGCGCGATGCCGGAAGATATAAAATTTGACATAATGTATTTCAAGGAGTGCGAGCGCGACAGACGCGCCGAGATAGAAGCACTCGGCGGGCGCGTGTTCAGAATAAATACGCCCGGAATAAAAAGCTTTGTCTCGTCCGAGCTTGACGGCTTTTTTGAAGAGCATAAGGGCGAATATGCGGCGGTACATATCCATGCGCCGTATTTGACCTGCCTTATTGCTCCCAAAGCGAGAAAGCACGGAATAAAAAAGGTGGCGGCGCATTGCCACTCAACATGGTATTCACTCAATCCAAAAAAAGAATGGCGTAACAGACTTTTTAATGTTCCGACACGCTTTTTGGCGGACAGGCTTTTTGCCTGCGGCCGCGACGCAGGACGCTTCTGGTACGGAGACGACAAGAACTTTACTGTGCTCCCTAATGCTATTAATTGTTCTGCATATGAGTTTACCAAAGAAAAAAGATTTGACGCACGCAGCGAATTCGGATTCGGCACGAACCAATTGGTCGTCGGCCATGTTGGCAGAGTGGCTCCTCCGCAGAAGAACCACCCATATCTTATGCGTGTGTTTGCTGAAATAAAGAAAGCGCACCCTGATGCAGCGCTTCTTATGGCGGGCGCGGAGGAGACTGATGAACTCAGAAAACTTGCGAATCAGCTCGGAATATCTGACTGCATATATTTCTTGGGCAGGCGCTCCGATGTTCCTCAATTGCTCAGCGCGATGGATGTGTTTGTTTTTCCGTCCTTTAAAGAGGGTTTACCTGTTTCGGTCGTCGAAGCGCAGGCGGCAGGGCTCCCGGTGCTCATGTCCGACACCGTGACTGATGAAGTCTGTATTACAGATCATATAAAGCGCCTGTCGATCGACGCCGACCCGAAGGTCTGGGCAAAAGAAGTCGAAACAATGCCCGACGATCTGCGCGCCTCCGCGTTTGAAAAAGTCAGAGACTGCGGCTGGGACATAAATAAATGCGCAAATACACTTGTTGACTTCTACGAAAGGTGAGTTGGATATGGCGGCAAAAAGAGTATTGATAGTTCTCGGAAAACTCAAACGCGGCGGTGCGGAGACTCTTGTTATGAATATTTACCGCACCATTGACAGATCCGTTGTGCAATTTGATTTTATTGTACATACTCCCGACCGTTATGATTATGACGATGAGATTGAATCTCTCGGCGGAAAGATATACAGATTTCCACAGTATAATGTACTTAATCATTTTGAATATAAGCGCTGCTGGAACAGGTTCTTTGCAGAGCATCCGGAATACAGAATAATCCATGCGCATATGACGGGTTCTGCAAGTGTGTTTCTACCGATCGCTAAGAAGTACGGTCTTGTAACAATAGCGCACAGCCACATAGCTCTGTCTCAAAAGGGTATAAGGCAGAAGGTGATCGATCTTTACCGCCTTCCGCTGAAGAATCAGGCGGATTACCTGTTTGCTTGTTCAAATGATGCCGGTGTATGGATGTTCGGGGAGAAAGCAACAACGCGTGACAACTACTATATCATCAGAAACGGTGTCGATACGGATAAATTTGCTTTCTCTTCTGATAAGCGCGATAAAATCAGGGCGGAACTCGGACTTGACGGAAAATTTGTTATAGGCAATGTCTCTCGTTTTCATATTCAGAAGAACCATTATCTTCTTATCGATGTTTTTGCCGAGATTAAAAAGGAAAACAGCAATGCCGTTTTGCTTCTTGTCGGCGACGGCGATCTGCGCGGAGCGATAGAGGAAAAGGTGAAGTCGCTCGGACTTGCTGACAGTGTGATATTTACGGGTGTACGCACTGATATTGATTGCATACTCAGCG
Source organism: Oscillospiraceae bacterium (assembly GCA_003538135.1). Taxonomy (GTDB): domain Bacteria; phylum Bacillota; class Clostridia; order Oscillospirales; family Acutalibacteraceae; genus CAG-177. The sequence continues at coordinate 55,845 of DPOR01000014.1, read as the reverse complement.
CAATGGATGTTTTTATAATGACTTCGTTCAACGAGGGGCTTCCGGTGTCGCTTGTTGAAGCTCAGGCATCCGGATTGCATATAGTCGCGACTGATACAATATCTTCGGAGATAAATATTACTGATCTTGTTGAGTTTTGTTCTCTCGACGATTCGCCGAAAAAGTGGGCTTGTACCGCTTTGAAATATGCCGACGGATATGAGCGTAGAAATACAAAGGCGGAGATAGCTGCGGCGGGATATGATATAGTATCAACTACGGAAGAACTTGAAAAATTCTATCTTAAAAACTGGCATGAATAACAGGGGGATACGATGGAAAACAGGGCGGTCGAATTCGGATATTCATCTAATCTTGGTGGAGTTGAGGTGTTTATAAGAAATATTATTATGAACACTTCAACGCCCATAGACCTGGTTGTAACAACACAGGACAAGATCCCTTTTGAAGATGATTTTGTTACGAAAGGAAGTCGCATATTCAGGATACCGAGCAGGCGTTCCGCACCGTCGGAATATAAGCGCAATATCGAAAATGTTCTGCGCAATCATCCGGAGATAAAGGTGGCTCATGTCCATCTCAATTCGTGCAGCAGCATCGAGGCGCTCGAAGCTGCAAGAAAAGTCGGTGTGCGGTGCATCGCACACAGCCACAGTTCCAACTCGAATTTCAACCGGCTTACAAGGGCTCTTCATACTCTCAATAAAAAGAGAATGAATAAGCTCACGGATGTCAGACTGGCATGTTCCGATGCGGCGGGGCATTTTCTCTTCGGTAACAGCGATTTTGAAGTCATAAAAAACGGTGTCGATACTGAAAAGTTCTCGTTTAATCCGGCGTATCGCGACGAGATAAGGCGTGAGTTTGATATCGGAGATCGGTTCACACTCTGTCATGTCGGAATGTTCGCGCCGGTGAAGAATCATGAATTTTTGATAGATATTTTTGCTTCGGTCGTTAAAAAACATCCTGACAGTGTACTGCTTCTTGTTGGAACAGGCTCAGAAGAGGAGAAGATCCGCGGAAAGGTGTCGATGCTCGGTCTCAGCGAAAAAGTTATCTTTGCCGGACGGCGCACGGATGTTGAAAAGATAATGAGCGCGGCGGATGCATTCGCTCTCCCGTCGTTATTTGAAGGCCTGGGAATTGTGCTTATAGAGGCGCAGAGCAGCGGGCTTAACTGCTTCGCATCGCCCGGAGTGCCGGAAGAGGCAAAGCTGCTCGATAACTTTGAGTTTATCCCGCTCGATATCGGCGCGGAGGCATGGGCAGACAGAATCCTTTCTGCTGCTTTGAACACAGATCGTGCGTCGGCGTCGGCGGTAGTAGCCGCAGCGGGATATGACTGCAAACTTACCGCCGCGCGAATTGAAGAGATATATTCGCAGCAGACGGAGCATTGCCGATAAAATATAAAAGTTCGGAGAACAGTTGATGAAGAAAAAGGTTTTGATAGTTACAAGTCCTCTCAGGGTCGGAGGCTTCGATGTGGTTGCAACAAGCTTGCAGATGCACCTCGACCGCGAACGCTTTGAGTGTACATATTACATAGTCGGCGATGAGGTAGGCCCTCTTGAGCCGAAGGTTATCGAGAGCGGCGCAAAGGTCATACACCGCCCTTCGAACGTGAGGGGTTATCTTGCTGACTATAAATATCTGAAAAAAGTTATCCGCGAGGGCAAATACGACGCCGTTCATTCGCACCTTATGTTTTTCAGCGGGCTTGTGATGCTCGCCGCTCGCAGCGAGGGTGTGCCTGTCCGTGTGCCGCATGGGCACATGACGGATCCGTGTATGGAAAACAGAAGCTTTATTCAACGCAGGATGTTTGATGTCTACCGTTTCTTTATGACTCTGCTGCTTGATTCCTGCGGGACTGCGCTTGTGGCCTGCGGACCCGAGTCGGGGGCTTATCTTTACGGAAAACGCACCTTCAAAAGGCGCGGAATAATTCTTAATAACGGAATAGACCTGAGCAAATATAAGTTTGACTCGGAGATGCGCGAGCGGAAGCGGCGTGAGTTGGGCGTTGAAAACAAGCTTGTCGTGGGTCATGTCGGCAGGCTCAATTATATTAAAAACCATAAGTTCCTTCTCGATGTTTTTGCCGAACTCAAAAAAATCAATGCTGATTCCGTATTACTTATAGTAGGTGAGGGCGAAGAAAAGGATGCAATAGAAGAAAAGGCGCGGCGCTTGGGTATAGAGAACAGCGTCATTCTTACGGGTGTCAGAGACGATGTTTACGATCTGCTTCAGGCAATGGATGTATTTGTGTTTCCGTCGCTTAAAGAGGGACTCCCGGTTACGCTTATAGAGGCTCAGGCGACGAAGCTTCCGTGTCTGATATCGGATACGGTGTCGAGATACGCTAAGCAGAACGATAATGTGGAATATGCTTCGCTTTCGCTTCCCGCCTCGGAGTGGGCAAAGCACGCGCAGAGGCTCGCATCAATCGACAGAGAGAGCGTGTCGGTCGAAAAGCTTATCAAAAATTATGATATAAACGAGACTGCAAAGCAGCTCGAAAAAATATACGAAGGGGCAGGGGTGATAAAATGCTGATATATTTAATTATAGTTCTTTTGTTTTGCGCTATCTATCCTCTGGTTCCGAGAAAACATATAAAGTGGTTGTTCATTGCCTTGGTACTTGCGTTGTCGATTATGGCGTTTTTTGCGGTGCCAAAAGATACCGACGATCTCTATAATTATTTCAGAACGTTGGCGAAACTCAGACGCGGAGGCTTTAAGTGCCTCAGACGAATGATTGAAAACGGAGAAGAGCACTGGAACTCGCTTCCCGTTTGCGGATTTTATTTCTATCTGATTAGCCTTTTCCCGGATAACGGTATGCTTCCCGCCGTTACTATATTCTTAGCTTACGGAAGTATGTTCTGGGTGTTGTGGCGGGCTTCGCAGAGATACGAAGTGAATAAGTGGTATCTGTTCGTCGCGTCGTTCTTCATTCTGTCTACATACTGGTTCTATGATGTCTGCAGCGGAATCAGAAACGGATTGACATTCACGCTCTTCTGCATGTTTGCGTATCTCGAGCTGGTCGAAAAGAAGTATAAGCCGTTATGCTGGCTCGGGTATTTGGCAATGTGCTTTATGCATTCGAGCGGCATACTTATGATGATGATTCGCATAGCTCTGCTGCTTTCCGGCAAGAAAAACAGCAAGTTTATGTCCGTGCTCGTCTTTTTTGCGCTGATACTCGGCGGAGCCGTCGTGCCCCGTCTCGGAGAGATCACCAATATAGAATATCTCCAGCTGATTTCCGAAAAGGCGGAGAGAGCCACGGCGACGAGCGGATTTGTGAACGGAACACAGTATCTTGTAAATGTATCTGTGTTCGTGATTGCCGTATGCGTCTTCTATTATGCGGTTTATGTTATCAAAAAACAGACGGAAAAGTACGAAAGCTTTTCGGATTATATAAATTTTGTTCAGCTGATAGTCTTTTTCATGCTGGGTTCAATTACTTTCACTCTGACCTTTATCCGCTTTGCCCGTTGGGTGATTCCCGCGGTCATTTCGGTAGTCTTTATGGTTGGTATGCAGGCAAACTCAAACGCAAAAATTGAGATGCTCACCGGCAGAAAGAACAAGTCGGTAATAAAATCCGGCATGACGCTGTCCTCGAACGAGCTTGTCATCAATTTCTGCATGGTGGGTTATCTGCTCGTTCATATGTGGTATGCTTGCAACGGAACAAGCCTTATATGGCTGAAATTTAAGTAATAGTGTTGAAAGGGGATTCCTGGTGGAACTTGATTATTATCGTGTGGCATTTCGAAAAAAGGGCAAACATGCACTTTTGACAGATGCGGTTACGCCGTTTAAAGCTATAAGAAATAGCTGGAGATATTGGGTCGCTGATCCATTTGTGTTTGAGTATGACGGCGAAATATATATCTTTGCCGAACTATTTGACTATCTGCGTCGAAGAGGTGTTATAGGATATTCGAAGCTTGGGTCGAACGGCAATTTTTCGCGTTGGAAAGAGATAATCGTCGAGCCTTATCATATGTCGTATCCGCAGATCTTTGAATATGACGGCGAAATATATATTGTGCCGGAAACGGGTTCAGGGCGTACACTAGATATGTACAGAGCAGTCGATTTTCCCGATAAATGGGAGAAATCCGTGAATCTTGCCAAAGATATCGTTTTTGCCGATACAACGCTTTTGAACCGCGGAGGAAAGCTTTATGCGCTTGCCTGCGATATGGAGAGGACAAAGAACAGCGAACTTGTTTTGTTCGGTGTCGATGAGAATATGAAGCTTTGCTCTACAGAACTTGGATGCGTTGTTAACGATCCGGTTACTGCTCGTGCGGCAGGCGAAATGTTTGAATACGGCGGCAAGCTTATGCGCGTGTCGCAGGACTGTTCGGAGGAATACGGCAAGCGGCTCAACTTCCTTGAGGTTGACAGCGACTTTAGTTCGTATTACCGCGAAAAGACGGTTAAGACGGTAGATGTAAAGGATTTGAATATTATCGGAATCAAAAATCCCTTGCGTGTTCATACATATAATTCGTCCGAAAATTATGAAGTTATCGATGTTTACAGCGCCAACAGAAGCCTGTTGAACTTATTCGGGAGACTCGCGTATCTGCTTTACAAAAAACTCAGAGGTTAAGGTGCCGAATTATGATAAGCGTTATAGTGCCGGTATATAAAATTGAAGAATATCTCCGCCAATGTCTCGAGAGCCTTTCGGTGCAGACGCTCGAGGATATGGAAATAATTATTGTAGACGACGGCTCGCCCGACGGCTGCCCCGAGATTTGCGACGAATATGCTGCGAAGGACGCGCGCATGAAGGTCGTGCATAAGCAAAACGGCGGTCTGCTCAGCGCAAGAAAGGCGGGATTTGCGGTCTCAAGCGGCGACTATATCGGCTTTGTCGACGGCGATGATTGGGTCGAGCCCGAAACATTTATGAATATGCACAATGCAATCATAAAGTATTCGCCCGATGTAATACTCAGCGATTTTCTCTGCGATTACGGCGACTGCAGAGAGCCGAGCGAACAGTGCTTTGAAGAGGGATTTTATGACAGGGCGCGCCTTGAAAGCGAGATATTTCCGAAAATGCTCTTTGACGGCAGCTTTTACAGCTTCGGAGTCAATCCGAACTGTTGGAGCAAGCTTGTTAAAAGAGAGCTTATCGAAAAAAATCTCACGCCTGTGGACGAGCGTATACGCATGGGTGAGGATGCGGCGTTCATATATCCGTGTCTGCTCGACGCGCAAAGCGCAGCCTGCATAAAAACGCCGACTTATCATTACCGCATAACGGGTCGCTCGATGTCGACCGCCTATGACGAAAGGCTTAAAGACATAATCTTTCTGCCGTACAAGCGTCTCAAGGAGAAGAACGCGGAGTCGGATTTCGATATATCCTCTCAGCTCGATTATTATCTTCTGTATATGGTCAACTTCCTGCTTCGCAATGAGGCTAAAAAGGCCAACACCAAGTCAAGAAAAGAACGCAGAGCGGTTATCGAAAATATTTGCGCAGATGAAAATATACGCTCGGCGGCGGCAAGGGTCGATACCGAAAGGCTCCCGACGCATACAAAGCTGCTAGCGTCGGCGCTCGGGCGCGGCTCCGTGTTTATGACGGAAAAATATGTAGAATTTCTGAGGATCTATTTAGGGGTGAAGCAATGAACAGCCAACCGAAAATCAGTGTTATAGTTCCGGTTTATAAAGTTGAAAAAACGCTTGACAAATGCGTTGAAAGCATAATCGGGCAGACATATAAAAATCTCGAAATAATCTTAGTCGATGACGGCTCGCCGGACAATTGCCCTGCCATGTGCGACGGGTGGGCTGAGAAGGACAGCCGCATAAGGGTCATACATAAAGAAAACGGAGGAGTTTCGTCGGCAAGAAACGCGGCGCTTGATATTGCGACGGGAGATTACATAGGCTTTGTCGATTCCGATGACTGGATTGAGACGGAAATGTATGAATTCCTTTATGAAAATTCCCGAAAATACAGTGCCGATATTTCATTTTGCGGTACGTTTTATAATTATGATGACGGAACTCAAATTGTTATAGGTGATTACTATTTGTCATTTTATAAAAACATAAATGATGCGGTATTACATGTTATATCAACAAATTTGTATGCGTCATTATTTCCCTCAATATATAAGAGAAGTGTTATAAAAAGCTGCAGATTTGATGAGAATTTAAAAATGGGTGAAGATTGGCTGTTTAATTATCATGTAAGGAAAAATATAACAGGCTGCGAGGTAATGGAAAATAAGGCATATTACCACTATTATATTAATCCGGAGTCTGTTATGCACTCTGGGATGACAAAAGAAAAGTTGCTGAATTATGTGTATGTAGAAAACTATTTCTGGGAAAACGAATATCAAAACAAAGAAATATATAATCAGGTGTGTAATGGATATATTGATAATATGATTATCACAATAAACTATTGCATACAACATGGGCATCAAAATACGGACTGGTATAAAGAAAAAATCAGAACTTGCCTTACAAAAAAGAAATTTTTGCTGAAGGCGAAGCTTAATAAAAAACAGCTTATCAGATATATAGTTTATGTATTTTTCCATCCGATATATGTGTTTGCCATTCGCAGATACTATAAGCGTAAGGCAAGGCAATAAAAATTTCGCAGTATGCAAAAGGAGAGGTACAAAAGGATGTCAAATTTCCTCATCAGCGTTATAGTTCCAGTTTACAAAGTTGAAGAAACTCTCGACCGATGCGTTGAGAGTATTGTGGGACAGACATATAAAAATCTTGAAATAATCTTAGTTGATGACGGCTCACCGGACAATTGCCCGGCCATGTGTGACGAGTGGGCTGAGAAGGACAGCCGCATAAGGGTCATACATAAAGAAAACGGAGGCCTCTGTTCCGCTCGTAATGCCGGAATGGATATAGCTGCGGGAGATTATTGGGGCTTTGTCGATTCCGATGACTGCATAGAACCGGATATGTATCAGCTGCTTGTCGAAAATGCGGCTTCAACGCAGGCAGATATATCAAGGTGCGGCATATTTGTTGACGAGGAGAGCCTTGAAAACGGTGTAAGCGTGGACTGCGAATACTCTGAAAGAACCATTATAGACAGACATACATTCGTGAACAGCCTTGTTCAAGGAGGTCATGTCCGGGGTGTTGTGTGGAACAAAATATACAGAGCCGATGTGGTCAAGGAGGTTCGTTTCGATAAAAATGACGGCGCATCGGAGGATATTATGTTTAATGACCGTGTCAGCGCCAATATCAGCACTTGTGTGTGTATGGATGAGCCGAAATATCATTATATTCGCAGGGTAGGAGCGATAACGGTTTCTGAGTTCGGCTACGGCGCGTTTTCAATAGTCCGTGCCATGAACATCTTCCTTGAAAAATATGAGGACGATCCGGAGATTTATGACAGCGCAGTCATGGGCTACGCTACCGCAGCGTTTACCGTCCTCAGCGGTATCATAACAAACCAAAAATGTCTTGACCGATATGACGAGCTGAGAGACGGGCTTCTCGGATTTAAAAAGCAGATACTTTTTAAAAAGCGGTATCCGTTTAAATATAAATTTAAGCTCTTGCTTTTGTGGTGCAGCCCCAAACTGTATAATAAGACAATCAGAAAAGTTCGCGGAGCGTAAAGGGTGGTTATAATGAATAAGCCTCTTGTCAGCGTGATAGTGCCCGTCTACAAGGTCGAAGACTATCTCGATAAGTGCGTTAAAAGCATCGTCGCTCAGACATATGAGAATCTCGAAATAATCTTAGTTGACGACGGTTCTCCGGATAATTGCCCCTCAATGTGCGACAGCTGGGCACAAAAGGACAGCCGCATAAAGGTCATACATAAGGAGAACGGCGGCGTTTCGTCCGCGCGCAATTCAGCTCTCGATGCAGCGGCGGGGGATTATATCTGCTTTGTGGATTCGGATGATTTTATAGAGCCGAATGCAGTCGGATATATGCTTGAGAATATAGGGGATGCCGATGTTATACAGTGCTCGTTTTCGTATGACTGTTTGGACGGCCGCACGGAAAATTGCGACATATCGGAAGAAGAGCTTTGCGCGGACGATGCGGCACGCGCACTCATCACCGACCGTGTCCGCCCGGAGGTCTGGGGAAAACTGTATTCGGCGCACCTGTTTTCCGACATACGCTTTGACGGCTCGAAGAAGTACGGCGAGGACCTTTATATAAATTATTTTCTTATGAAGCGCGCCGGGAAGCTGATAAGCCGCAACGTTTGTCTCTATCATTATACGTGCCGCGAGAGCGATTCGGCAACCTCGCACTATATGACCGATTCCCGCGCCGGGCTATATAAAATAACCGGCGCTATGGCGGAAAACGAAAAGGACAGTCCGTTATATGAGGCCTGTGTTTACAGACATACCCGTATACTTTTCGCAACGCTTTCAAGAATAATACTTGGCGAAAAAGAATTTTATGATAAGTATTTCGATGTGATTGTAAAAGAAATACTCGCTTACAGGCGCGATATATTAAAGAATAAACGGCTGGGGCTGAAGTTTAAAATATCGGTGTTGATGCTTTCGTTAAGCCCGAAGCTGTTTGAGAAGTTTAACAGAAAATTCAGACAGTGCAGTTGATTTGACGGAGAGAATAATATGACCGGAATAACAACCATAACAGAGGATTCGAATTACGGAAACAGACTGCAGAATTATGCGGTTCAGTCTTTCCTGGAAAAACTCGGTGTCGAGGCGGGAACGATTGTTTATAAAACGCCTTTTATAAGAAAGCTGAAGAATTTTGTAAAGATTCTCTTGGGGCGCCGCAAATTTGTTTTTATACACAAGAAGCGCGACGCGGCATTTTACCGTTTTAATAAGAAATATTTCAAGCTTATTCGCATAAGAGAGTCGCATCTTGACGATTTGCGCGACAAGCTGGATAATGTTGTCTGCGGGTCGGATCAGATATGGAACTTTACTTTTCCGGTTGCAAGAGACAATACAGTGCTTTTCTTTGCAAAATTTGTTGAGCCGGAAAAGAGAATAGCGTTTTCGGCGAGTATCGGAACCGATGATATTCTCGAGGATTACAGACAGTGCTTCATTGACGGCATAAACGGGATGAAAGCGATATCGGTGCGCGAGGAGCGCGGGCGCGAAATAATAAAAGAGCTGACCGGCCGCGATGTCCCCGTTACCGTTGACCCCACTCTTCTTCTCAGCCGCGGCGAGTGGAGAGAAATTGAGAAAAAGCCCTCTTTTGTCGGGGAGAATGACAGATACCTGCTCACTTATTTCCTCGGCGGATGCTCCGAAGAGGTGCGCGATTATATAGAAGGCATTGCCCGGGCAAATGAGCTGAAGGTTATTGACCTTTATGATGAGTTTCTTGATAAATCGGAGATAGAAAACAAAAAATGGTTTGCAGCCGATCCGGGCGAGTTTGCGTGGCTTATAGAGCATTGCGAGCTTATGATGACGGACTCGTTCCACGGCTGTGTGTTCTCGATAATAAACGAAGTCCCGTTCCGCTGCTTCAAGCGAGGCGGAAATGTTGCGAATATGAGCAGCCGCATGAACACTCTTTTCGGCAAACTCAATATCTCCGATTGGTGCATCGGTGATATAACCGAAAACTCAGAGCATGTGTTCTATAAGGACTATACGGGCGTTAAAGATATAATCGAGAAAGAAAAAACGTTTGCATATAAATATCTGAAAGGTGCATTGAACATAGAATGAAGCTTGACAGATCAAAAAACACAGCGCGCAATATGATATTCGGTACCGTATCGAAAATATATAATCTTGCGATACCGTTTGTTATGCGCACGCTGCTCATATATACGCTCGGCATGGCATATACGGGACTTAACAGCCTGTTTACGTCCATACTGTCCGTGTTGAATCTCGCCGAGCTCGGAGTCGGCGCGGCGATGACGTTCAGTATGTATAAGCCGATAGCCGAGGACGACACCGCGACCGTCTGCGCGCTCATGCAGCTTTACAAGATATATTACCGCGTTATCGGCTTGGTTATCCTCGTCGCCGGCACGGCGATAACTCCCGCACTGCCGTTTTTTATCAAAAAAGATGTTCCGGCGGATATTAATATATATATTCTTTATGCGATAAACCTTTTGACAACCGTTTTGTCATATTGGCTGTTTGCGTATAAAAACTGTATTCTCTATGCCCATCAGCGCAACGATATCGGTGACAAAATCGGACTTGTTATCAATACCGTCAGATACGGACTTCAGGCCGTAGTGCTTGTGGCGTTTAAAAATTACTACGCGTATATTATTATAGCTCTTTTACTCGGCGTCGTCTCCAATTTAGTGACCGCCATAGTTGCGGATCGTCTGTACCCGCAGTATAGGGCAAAGGGAAAGCTCCCGAAAGAACAGGTTCAGATAATCAACCGCCGCGTACGCGATTTGTTTACATCGAAGATAGGCGCGATAGTTGTCGATTCGGCGGATACCATTGTTATCTCGGCGTTTCTCGGCTTGACCGCCCTCGCACAGTATCAGAATTATTTCTTCATTCTCTCCTCGGTGTTCGGCTTTGTGTCTCTTGTAACAAGCTCCGCCCTTGCGGGAATAGGCAACAGCCTTGTAACCGAGAGCAGCGAAAAGAACTTCAACGATTTGAAGAAGTTCGCCTTTATAATCTCGTGGATGTCGTGCTTCTGCGTGTGCTGTCTTGCGTGTATGTATCAGCCGTTTATCGAGCTTTGGGTAAAGAAAGAAAATCTTTTATCCTTCGGCATGGTCATAATGTTCTGCGTTTATTTCTTTGTAAAACAGGTGCATTCTCTGCTTTGTCTTTATAAAGATGCTGCCGGTATATGGCATGAGGACAGGTTCAGACCGTTGATAACCGCTGGAGCCAACCTGATTATGAACATCATAATGGTTCAGTTTTGGGGGCTTTACGGTATCTTGCTTTCAACTGTACTCAGCACATTAGCTATCGGAATGCCGTGGCTTCTCCACAATCTGTTTACCACCGTTTTCCGCAGCGGGTGCAAGGAGCTGCTGATAAAGCTTTTGGCGTACGGCGCAGTGACCGCAGTCTCGTGCGGAATATGTATCGGGATATGCTGTTTCGTCAGCTTCAATTCACTTATTCTGACTCTCGCGCTTCGTCTTGTGATATGCACGGTCGTGTCGAATATTATCTTCTTTGCGATTTTCTTTAGAAGCGGCGAATTCAAGTCGACGGTAAGTATTGTAGATTCACTGACAAAAGGCAAAATAAAACTCCTCGGAAAATTCATGTGAGGTGCGCAATGATAAATATAAGAAAAAATCAGTGCGTCGGTTGCGGTGCGTGCGCCGATATCTGCAGCGTAGGCTGTATTTCCATGCTCGGAGACCCGGAGGGCTTTGCTTATCCGAAAACGGACAGCGCAAAATGCGTCGGATGCGGCGCTTGCGACAGGGTGTGCCCGGCGCTGAATGTTCCGGAATTTTCGGAGAAAATACCGCAGACTTTTCTTGCGGTGAACCGTGACGAAGCCGTTGTCGGCTCAAGCTCGTCCGGCGGAGTGTTTTCAGCTCTTGCCGATAAGGTGACAAAAGCGGGCGGCACGGTCTGCGGCGCGGCTTTTGACGGCGACTTCAGTGTGCATCATATTCTTGCGGAAAATTCGGAAGAGCTCGAAAAGCTCAAAACCAGCAAATACGTTCAAAGCAACACGGGAGACATATATTCCGCCGTCCGCCGCGAGCTGAAGGGCGGCAGAAAGGTTCTTTTTTCGGGAACGCCGTGCCAGGTCAATGCCATGCGGCTGTTTCTCGGAAAAGAGTACGAAAATCTGCTGCTTGTCGATTTTATTTGTCACGGCGTGCCCTCGGAAAAAGTATGGCTTAAATATTTGAAGGACGTAGCAAAAGGAACCCGCGTTTCTTCTGTATCATTCAGGGATAAAAGCGTTGGATGGAATCGTTTTTCCTTAAAAATAGATTATCAGTCGGGCACATACCTCTGTGAGTTCTCGAATGACCCGTATATGAAGCTGTTCCTTTCGGATAATATCCTGCGTCCGTCCTGCTACAACTGTCCCGCAAAGGGCAATAACCGGTTCGCCGACCTAACAATAGCCGACGCATGGGGCATGGATAATGAGACAACATGGAACTTTGACGATAAAGGACTTTCCTTGATCTTCGTACATACCGATAAGGGTTCTGAATATATAGAAAGTTTGAAAGCGGATCTCGATTTATGTGATGCGGATTACAGCAAAGCAATCTCAAATAATCCCAATGCCGTAACCAGCGCATCCGTGCCGCCGACAAGGCAGAGGTGCATGGATGAAATACTCTCAACCGAAAACACGGACTTTTCAAAGCTTGCGGGGAAATATGCGTTTCATAAAAGCCCCGTTCAAAGGGTGATGGGTCTGATAAAGCGAACGGTGAGAAAAATAATCAAGTGAGCGTCGGATACGGACAAAAGCGTTCAGCGCGCATTACGATAACCGGATACAGGAGAAAATACGGCTGTCTGAAAGGTGAACGGAGCATAAGATGAAGCTTGACAGATCAAAAAATACCGCGCGCAACATGGCGTTCGGCGTTGTGGCGAAGATATATAATCTACTCTTGCCGTTCGTCATGCGCACGCTGCTCATATATACGCTCGGCATGGCTTACACGGGGCTCAACAGCCTGTTTACCTCCATACTGTCGGTGCTGAGCCTTGCGGAGCTCGGAGTCGGCTCGGCGATGACATTCAGTATGTATAAGCCGATAGCCGAGGACGACACCGCGACCGTCTGCGCGCTCATGCAGCTCTACAAGATATATTACCGCGTCATAGGGCTGGTTATTCTCGTCGTCGGCGCGGCGATAACTCCCGCTATGCCGTTCTTTATCAAAAGAGACGTGCCCGCGGATATAAATATCTATATTCTCTATGCGATAAATCTTCTGATAACCGTTTTGTCATATTGGCTGTTTGCATATAAAAACTGCATTTTATATGCTCACCAGCGCAACGATATCGGCGACAAGATAGGGCTTGCCGTCAATACCGTTAAATACGGACTTCAGGCAGTAGTGCTCATAGCGTTTAAAAATTACTATGCGTATATAATCGTGGCGCTCATGCTCGGAGTCGTCTCCAATGTGGTGACTGCCGCAGTCTGTGACAGGCTGTACCCGCAGTACAAGGCAAAGGGAAGGCTCCCGAAAGAGCAGGTGCAGATAATCAACCGCCGCGTGCGCGATTTGTTCACCCTGAAGATAGGCTCGATAGTTATAGAGTCGTCCGACACCATTGTTATATCTACTTTCTTAGGCCTTACCGCACTTGCACGGTATCAGAACTATTTCTTTATATTTTCTTCGGTATTCGGCTTCGTGTCCCTTATCACAAGCTCGGCTCTCGCGGGAATCGGCAACAGCCTTGTTACCGAGAGCGGCGAAAAGAATTTCAACGACCTGAAGAAGTTTGCGTTCATACTTTCGTGGATGTCGTGCTTCAGCGTCTGCTGTCTCGCGTGTATGTATCAGCCGTTTATCGAGCTTTGGGTGAAGAAGGAAAACCTCCTGCCGTACGGCATGGTGATACTGTTCTGCGTCTACTTCTTCATAAAGCAGATGAATTCTCTGCTCAACCTTTATAAAGACGCCGCCGGCATCTGGCACGAGGACAGGTTCAGACCCTTAGTGACCTCCGCCGTAAACGTCATAATGAATGTCATAATGGTTCAGTTCTGGGGACTGTACGGAATCATACTTTCGACGGTGCTCAGCGTGCTGACGGTCAGCCTGCCGTGGCTCTTTCACAACCTGTTTACTACGGTTTTCCGCACCGGACGCAGGGAGCTGTTCCTGAAAATTTCGGCATACGGCACAGTGTCCGCAATTTCCTGCGCGATATGCATCGGCATAAGCCGTTTTGTTGTCTTTGATTCGCTTATCCTGACCTTGGCACTCAGGCTCGTCATATGCACGGTCATATCAAACGTCAACTTCCTCGGAATTTTCTTCAGGAGCGGCGAATTCAAGTCCACTGCCGCAACAGTAAATTCGGTGACCAAGGGCAAAATAAAATTCCTCAAAAAACTCATGTGAGGATTTAACAAGTAAAAAACAGCATTAAACTGCTGATTGGAGGTGCAATATGCACGCATATCTGATAATAGCGCACGAACAGTTCGACTTGCTCGAGAGCCTTCTCAAATGTATCGACGATGCGCGCAACGACATCTACATACACATCGACTCCCGCTCCGAGCTTGATATCGGGAGGATTGAAAAGGTTTTGCGGAATTCCCGTGTCGAGTTTGTCCCGCGCATACATATAAGATGGGGCGGCTTTGATATGGTCAGATGCGAATATATGCTTTTGGAGGCGGCGTTCGAGAGCGGGCGAGAATACGAATATGTTCATCTCATCTCCGGAGCGGATCTGCCGCTTAAAAACCAGGATGAGATACACCGCTATTTCGATGCCCATAAGGGCGAGGAATTTGTCCATTTCGGTGCTCCCGAGCCCACGGAAAAAGAGCTACAGCGCGTCAGATTTTATCATTTCGCCTCCGGCAGAAGAAACCTCTTCAATCGCTTTATCACAAAGGCGGAGACGGTTATCGGGCGTATGCTCGGAATCAACAGGATAAAGGGCAAGAAGATACAGCGCGGCTCGCAGTGGTTCAGCGTGACGGGCGAGTTTGCAAAATATCTTATTTCTCAAAAGGCTTTTGTCTTTAAACAGTTTAAGCACACATTTATCCCGGATGAATTCTTTGTTCAGACGGTTATGATAAATTCGGATTTTGCAAAGAATCTGCACAGCAAGAAGTTCGACAACGACCACAGGGCGTGTATGCGATGTATCGACTGGACGCGCGGTCACCCGTTTGTGTTCACATCGGGGGACTACGACGAGCTGATGAACTCCGGCTGTCTCTTCGCCAGAAAATTCAGCATTTCTCAGGATGATAAAATTGTCAAAAAGATAACCTCGACCGTTCTTAACGGCTGAAAACGGAGGATATAAGTGAAAAAGCTTTACGAAGATTATATTTTTCTTGTCCGTACCGCGCTTGAAGGCTCGCGGGCCGATGATTTCGGCGGCGATTTTGAAGCGCTTTTGGGCATTGCACGCGAACACAATATGACGAATATTTTGTGGTATGCCCTGCGTAAAAACAGAAGTGTTCCCACGCATATCGTAACGGAACTGCAGAGCAGCCACAATATGCTGCTGTTCAAGTGCGCCAATCAGAAGATGACGCGCGGCGAGCTTGAAGGACTGCTGTCATCCGCAGGAATAAAGCATATGTTTTTAAAAGGCGCCGACGTCGCGCAGCTCTATCCGTCCGAGGATATGCGCGAGATGGCGGACATAGACGTCTATGCCGATCTCGACAGCCACGAGAATGTAAAAGAAGTTCTTTTGCAGGCGGGCTACAGCTTCGAGGGGCATAAGGGGCACCACGATGTTTTTCACCGCGACCCGTTTATCTCGGTTGAGGTGCATGAATCCGTGCTCGACAAGCAGCGTGAGACGGGGCTTGACGCGTATTTTGCGTCGCCGTGGGAGCTCGCTCAAGGCAGCGGCTTCGAATACCGCTTCGACCCGAGCGACAACTACATCTTCCTCATGGGACACCTCTTCGGGCATTTTCATCAGGGCGGCGTCGGAGTCAGATTCTTCGCGGATATGGCGCTCTATATGAAAAAATACGGGGACGAGCTTGATTGGGTGAAGATAGACTCCGTCTTTGAACGCTTCGGGCTGAGTGAGGTAATGCATAACCTGAAGGCTCTCGCCCTCCACTGGTTCGGCGACGAGCCGGAGAGCGACCTGCTCGACGAGATGGGCGAATATGTCTTTGAGTCCGGGAGCTACGGTAAGACCGCGCATATGGTCATGTACCTTGCCAATGAGGACGGGAAAAATTCATTTTCCGCGGCAGTCAAAAGAAAGCTCTTCATCTCTCCCGCGGAGATGCGCCGCCGCAGCAGAGCGGTTGACAGATGTCCGCTGCTTCTGCCGTTCGCGTATCTTGTGCGCGCGGTGAAAATAGTGTTCACCCGGTTCCGCGAATTTCGTGCATGGATGCGCGGAGTGAAGGCCGCAGACAGCGAAGCTGTCAAAAAATATAAGGAAATGATGCGTCGTTTTGGAGTAAATTAAGAAAAAAATAAAATAACTTGATAAACGGCGCTGCGATATGTATAATTATAATGTTAGATATCTACGACCTTGAGAGGGGATTGTAATGGAAAAACTTAAGACCTTTGATGTTGATCTCAAGCGCTTGTTCTTTGAAGTGCTCAAAAGACTTTGGCTGATACTGCTCGTCGGCATTATCTGCGGAGCGGGTGCGTTCGCTTATGCCAAATTCTTTATCACTCCGCAGTATAAGGCGACTGCGACCATCTATATCCAGAACTACACGGGCGAGAACGACGAAAAAATATACTCGTCCGACCTCAGCGCGTCCCAGAACCTCGTCACTACATATCAGGGACTGCTCACGAGCGACAACGTTCTCAACAGAGTCAAGGAAAAGCTCGGTGAAAATTACAGCGTCGATGCCATACGCGCGTCGTTTACCGCCGAAGCGATTGAGGATACACCCATACTTAAAATATCCGTCAGCGATCATGACCCCGAAGAGGCCGCAAAGATAGTCAATGAGATAGCCAAGGTTGCCCCGGACGCTATCATGAACCTCGTTGAAGGAAGCTCGGTCAAGGTCGTCGATTTCTCGCGGGTGCCCACGGGAATATCCTATCCCTCCTATAAAAAGGTGGCTGTTATCGGCTGTGTTTTGGGCGCGGGATTAACCCTTGCGATAATAGTTCTTCTTGTTCTCTTCAACTCCTATATCGAGGGAGAAGAGGATATAACAAAGCTTTTCGATGCGCCCGTCATCGGAAAGATACCCGACTTTACCCTCTATGACGATAAAGGCGAAAGAAAGAAAGCCATTTTTTCAAAGAAGGGGGGCGCGTCTAAATGAAGCTTATCAGAAGAAAGCATAAAGTAAGCAGCCACCATTCTCCGTCCCAGCGCAAATACATCCTCGGCGACAATACAAGCTTCATAGTTGATGAGGCATACAACACCCTGCGAAGCAATATTGTTTTCTCCATGCCCGGCAAGGGCTGCAAGGTCGTTGAGTTCACAAGCTGCGGAATGAGCGACGGCAAGAGCATTAACGCCCTGAATACCGCGATAACCTTCGCCGAGACAAACGTCAAGGTTCTGCTCATAGACTGCGACCTGCGCCGCCCGAATATAAACAGACTTCTTGCGCGCAAGTCGTCGCCCGGACTTACAAACGTCCTTGTCAATGCCTGTTCGCTTGACGATGCCATTGTCAGAATCGACGATTACAGCCTCGATGTCATATTCTCGGGCTATCTCCCGCCCAACCCCAGCGAGCTGCTGAGCAGCGAAGCTTTTGCGGAGCTTATGGAGACGCTCAAGGCAAGATATGACTATATATTCATCGATACTCCGCCCGTTGCGGCCGTTATCGATGCGGCGGTCATCTCTAAGCACACAAACGGCGCCGTTGTCGTCGTCCGCCCGGGAACGACGAAGAAAGAGGAGCTTGTCAACGTTGTAAGCCAGCTTGAGTTCGCCGACGCAAAGGTTGTCGGATTCGTTCTCAACTGCGTTGACGATGAGCACAGCGGATATTATTACCGCGGAAAGTATAAGTACAATTATACTTACGCCTATGTCCACGGAGCGGAGAACGCAAAAAGCGCCAAAAACACAAAGAGCAGCTCCAGAAGCGAGAATCAAAAAACGAAATAATTTCAGAAAGCAGTCTCGTAAGAGGCTGCTTTTTATGTACAAGAGTGGATTTTGCTGTTGACATATGATAAAATGGGAACATAAACAGCTGATAATCAGGGTGTGATTCTATGACGAACAGCGGATTCTCCCGACTTCTCGACCGCCACGAGCGCGAGGATTATAACACCGCGCTCTCGGAGGAGGCCGTAAGGCACATGATTGCCGAGGAGTTTGAAGAGGCGGACAAAATAATTTCGGTGGGCTTTGACGAGGCTACATTCGAAACTCTCGGTGCGGACGGGCAGATGTTCATCCCGACGAGAAAATCCGAAAAATTTCATATGCGAAAGCACACCGCCTGCCAGCGTCCGTATTATCACGGGCATTCGTTCTACGAGTTCATATATATTCTGTCGGGCGAGTGCGTTCAGCATTTCAAAAACCCCGAGCGAAGCTTGACGCTCAAAAAAGGCCAGGCGTGTCTCTTTCCGCCCGGCACGGTACATTCGCTCGAAAAGAGCCGCAAGGGGGATAATATAATAAAAACGGTTATCCCGAAAGAGCTGTTTAAAAAATGCGCCGAGGGCTTGGAATTGGGCGATGAGCTGACAGTGTTTGACAGAACGTCGGAGCGGGTGAATTTTCTTGTCATGCGTCTGCTCGGCGAATACTACGGCGGCGCGGAATATTCGGAGCGCGCGATCGAGAGCTGTCTCTCGCTTTTGTTCATTGAGCTTCTGCGCTCTGCGGAGAGCTTCGACAAACAGCTTGCAGACGAGCTTGACCGCTATTTTGACGAGAATATCGGCTCCGCGTCTTTGAAAGGCTTTGCCGCAGCGCTCGGTTACAGCACAAAATATGCGGGGCGAATGATAAAAGACCGCCTCGGCTCTGGATTTTCGGAGCTGCTCCTGTCATACAAGCTGCAAAAAGCGGTTCGGCTGATGAACGGGACAGAGCTCTCAATAGACGACATAGCCCGCGAGGCGGGGTATACAAATCCGTCGGGGCTATATAAGCAGTTCTTTGCTTTCTACGGCATGACGCCGAGCGCATACAGAAAAATGACCGAATAAAGTTTCCCGGGGATAGAAAAAAGCGTCCCCGGGATATTTTATATCTGCTTGAAATTTGATAGAATCTGTATTGAATAAATACGAAACGGAGCGGTGTTATGAATGTCGAAAGAGTAACCCCGAAAACCCTTGAGCGCGAAAAGGCGGCGGAATATGCGCTCGCCGTCTGCAAAGAGGGACTCGGCAAAAGCGGCGTAAAAACAAAAAATCTCGGCGGCGGCTCGTTCGGGACGGCTGTCGGCGTGACTCTCCGCGACGGCGGCGAGGCAGTCGTAAAGTTCCTGCGCGCCGACGGGATGCTCGGCAAAGAGACGCACGATTTGCGGCTTCTGTCCGAAAACTGCGGCGTGCGTATGCCTAAAGTTCTCTGTTCCCGCTGCGCCGACGGCGAGATACCGTTCGACTGCTATATTATGGATAAAATCGAGGGCAAAACGCTC
Organism: Oscillospiraceae bacterium; assembly: GCA_003538135.1. Taxonomy (GTDB): domain Bacteria; phylum Bacillota; class Clostridia; order Oscillospirales; family Acutalibacteraceae; genus CAG-177. Next base: position 36,535 of record DPOR01000014.1, on the reverse strand, counting down.
TTTATGTCATTCGGCAAGCTCCTGTATGCAAAGAGCGCACGGCTTGACTTTGCCGACAGAGTGACCGACGCGCTCCATGACATACACGAGTGCCGCAGCGACAAATTCGGCGACACGGTGAAGCCCTGCTTTTCATCGTGGCGCGAGTGCTATGAGCCGTTCATGGAGGAGGTCTACTCTGCCGCAAAAAAGCTCTCGGAAAACGGGCAGCTGTCCGCCGAGATCGTCTCGGCCATGACCCGCGCGAGGGACAGGTTTTCAAGTATATTCTCTCAGCCCGTCTCCGACGCCTGCCTCATACACGGCGACCTGAATGTCGGCAACATAATGGTCGGCAAGGGGCTTGAGATAACGGGCTTTATCGATCCGCTCAACTCCATGTATGCCGACCGCGAATATGATTTATTTCAGTTCAACAATCTCAGCGGAAAGCGCTTCTTTCTCTGCGACACTTATCTCAAAAAGTACGGTGCGAGCGAAAAGGCGGAGCAAAAGCTTGCGTTTTACGGGCTGTGGAACGAGGTCTACTGCTTCATAAAGGCGGGCACGCTCATCCCGTTTATCATGAATCCGCTCGTCAAAAACATGAACGCCGTGCTCGAAAAGGAAGTGTGACCGTGGCTTCCGTTACCGCAAAAATAATGAGCGCCGTTTTGAGCGCAGTGTTCCATTCGCGCTTCATAAAAAACGAAAACATGAGCGCAAACGCTGGTGCGGCGACCGAGAACAGCCGCAGCAGATTTAGGCCGCCACGGGGCTGCACCCTGACCCGCACGCCATGCGGCGAATGCTTTATGGAGTGCCTTGTTCCCGAAAATGCGGGAACGGATACCGTGATTTTTCATATTCACGGCGGGAGCTTCAAAATAAAGCTTATCGACCTCTACCGCCGCCTTGCGCTGAAATACAGCCGCACCGCGGGCGGAGCCGCCGTATACAGCGTCGACTACAGAATTATGCCCGAATATATTTTTCCGTCGCAGCTCGATGACGTAATGTCAGCGTGGAATATGCTGATGTCGCAGGGCGTAAAGCCCGAAAATGTTGTGGCCGTCGGAGACAGCAGCGGTGCAAATTTAGTGCTCGCCCTCGCGCAAAAGCTTCGGGATTCCGGCAGACCGATGCCGAAAAAGCTCGTCTGCTTTTCGCTCTGGGGCGATATGACGGCCTGCGGCGAATCCTATGAGCGCAACTGCCACAGCGACCCGTTTTACGGCATAGCGAAGAAGGAGAGCTTTCACGAACACGAAGCATATTTCAGGCGCCGCCCGAAGTATGCCGGAGAGCATGACCTTTCGGACCCGTATCTCTCCGTCTCGTTTGCCGACTTTTCGGGCTTTCCGCCGACTGTGTTTTTCTGCGGAACGGCAGAGGTCGGAGAGAGCGACACCGACACGGCTTTTACAAATGCCCTTTCAGCCGGCATAGACGCGAAGCTCTTTAAATACGACGGGCTGTTCCATGATTTTCAGCTTGTCCCGTTCCTGCCGGAGACGAAAGACGTGTTTTGCAAGCTCGGGTCTATATTAAAATAAAAACTGCCGAAGCCTTTTTACGGGCTCGGCAGTTCTTTCTATTCTGCTGTTATGCGAGCTTCTTTGCAATTTCGTCGAGCTGAGCTTTGTTCTCGTCGGTCATTGCGGAACGAATAGTCGCTGTGCCGACTTGCTCGATATCCTTGCTGTTTTCAAGCATCTTCGCCATGTTCCTCGCGGCAGTCGGAGCCCATGAGCCGTTCTCTATGAACGCCACGGTGCGCTTCTGATATCCGCGCTCGGTCAGATGGTCGATAAACTCGCGCATGAACGGGAATATACCGCCGTTGTAGGTGGTCGTCGCCAGCACGAGCTTTCCGTAGCGGAACGCGTCCTCGACAGCCTCGGCCATGTCGCAGCGGGCAAGGTCGTTTATCGCCACCTTCGGGCAGCCGTTCGCCCTGAGCTGCTCGGCAAGATATTCTACGGCCTTTTTCGTGTTGCCGTAGACGGACGTATAGGCTATGCAGACGCCCTCGCTCTCGACGCCGTAGGATGACCAGATGTCATAGAGATTCAGATAATAGCCGATGTTCTCGGTGAGCGCAGGGCCGTGGAGCGGGCATATCACGGCGATATCGAGAGCGGCAGCCTTCTTGAGCAGCGTCTGAACCGGCCCGCCGTATTTTCCGACGATGCCGAAATAGTATCTTCTTGCCTCGCAAGCCCAATCCTCGTCTGTGTCGAGCGCTCCGAACTTACCGAACGCGTCGGCGGAGAAAAACACCTTGTCCTTAGCATCGTAGGTCATCATGACCTCGGGCCAGTGAACCATCGGCGCAAAGATAAAGCTCAGCTCATGCCTGCCCAGGGAGAGCGTGTCGCCGTTCTTGACGGAGAGGGAATTTTTGATAAAATCCCCGCCGTAGAAGTTGTTTATCATAGTGAAGGTCTTGTCGTTGCCGACTATGACCGCCTCGGGATAGGCCTCGGCGAACGCAGCGATGCCCGAGGAATGGTCGGGCTCAACGTGCTGGATTATGAGATAATCGGGCTTCCTGCCGTCGAGAGCGGCCTCGAGATTACCGAGCCATTCGTCGGTGAAACGGCTGTCCGTAGTGTCAAAAACGGCAATTTTTTCATCGAGAATAACATATGAGTTGTACGCCATGCCGTTGGGCACCGCGTATTGGCTCTCAAACAGGTCGATAACGTGATCGTTGACTCCGATATATTTTATATCTTCGGTTATATTTTTCATACCGATCCTCCTCGCTTCGTTTTCAGTTTTATATTATAGCATATAAGCATACGCTTTTCTATTGTAAAAACAACAAAAACGCAATTATTTTTATGCTCATATTTTATATCTGTGTACTTGAAAAACAGATATATGTAGAGTAAAATAGTAGAGTATTATTTGTATAAAAGACTGCGAATATACGGAAAGGAAGGGACAAAATGAACGAAGAGCTTTTGCAGATACCCAAAAGAATAAAGGAGCTTCGCGAAATCCTTGAAATATCGACTGCCGAGATGGCGGAGAAGCTGAATATTTCCTACGATGAGTATGAAAAATACGAGTCGGGCGAAAAGGATATCCCGATAAGCGCGCTCTATGCCATAGCGGCTGTGCTCGGCACGGACTGCACCGTATTAATGACCGGCGAGTCCCCGAGAATGGACAGTTACACTATCGTCAGGCGCGGCGACGGAGTCCGCGTTGACAGATATGCCGGCTATTATATCGAGAGTCTCGCATTTAATTTCAAGAACCGCCAAATGGAGCCCATGCTCGTCACGCTCGAGGAGCAGGAGCCCGAGCCCGCGCTCGTCATGCATTCCGGGCAGGAGTTCAACCTTGTCCTCGAGGGCAAGGTAAAGATAACCGTCGGCAAGAACTCGTTTATACTCAGCGAGGGCGACGCTATCTATTTTGACCCGAATCTCCCGCACGGTCAGGCGGCGGTTGACGGCAGGACGAGATTCCTGACCGTTATCAACGAATAATCTGTGATACTCCCGAAAGGAAAACAACAATGGATGATATAATCAAACGCTTTTGTCCCCGATACGATTTTGACAGCTACGAGGACATGAAGCAGAACTTCAAAATAAACGTGCCCGACGATTTCAACTTCGGCTTCGACGTTGTTGACGCATGGGCGGATATCGAGCCCGAAAAGCTCGCCCTCGTCTGGACCAACGACGCGGGCGACATGGCGCGATACACTTTTAAAGACGTAAAAGACAACAGCAACAGGGCTGCAAACTTCCTGCTCGACCAGGGAATAAAGAAAGGCGACATAGTTATGCTCGTCCTGAAGCAGCGCCCCGAGGTCTGGTTTATTATAACCGCGCTGCATAAAATCGGCGCAACGGTCATCCCCGCATCGTTCCAGCTGATGAAGAAGGACTATGTCTACCGCATAAATGCGGCGGGCGTTAAAATGCTCATAACCGTCGGCGACGACGATGTTGTTCAGCACGTCCGCGACTCCCTGCCCGAGTGCCCGAATCTCGAATATTATGTCACCGTCGGCGACAAGCCCGTTGACGGCGCGATAGATTACCGCTCCGTTATCGGCGGCTATTCCACGGAGTTCGAGCGCCCGACCGACCCCGAGAAGAGAACCGTCGTCACAGATACGGCTCTGCTCTACTTCTCCTCCGGCACAAGCGGAATGCCCAAGATGGTGCGTCACGATTACTCCTCCGCATTAGGTCAGATAACGACCGCGAGATATTGGCAGTGCGTCAAGGAGAACAAGATACATATGACCCAGACTGACTCCGGCTGGGCAAAGTTCGCATGGGGCAAGATATACGGCCAGTGGATATGCGGCGCGGCTGTCGGCGCATATGACACGGAGAAGTTTCACCCGATAGATATGATCGAAGCCATGGAGCGCATCCGCCCGAGCACCTTCTGCGCTCCCGCGACGATATACCGCTTTTTGATAAAAGAGGATCTTTCAAAGTACGATTTCAGCTATATCGAGCACGCCTGCCTCGCGGGCGAACCGCTCAATCCCGAGGTTTTTCACCAGATAGAGAGGCTGACGGGCATGAGAATTTACGAGGGCTTCGGCCAGAGCGAATCCTCCGTTCTGCTCGCAAACTATCCGTGGGTCGAGATAAAGCCCGGCTCAATGGGCAAGCCCGCGCCCGGCTATGATATCGCCCTGCTCGACGAAAACGGCGTGCAGTGCGAGGACGGTATGGTCGGCTCTATCTGCATAAGGGTAGATAAAGGTCATCCGACGGGGCTCTTCCGCGACTACTGGAAGGACGACGGCGCGATGGAGAAGAGCTTCAAGTTCGGCTATTACAACACCGGCGATACCGCTTGGCGCGACGGCGACGGCTACTATTGGTTCGTCGGCAGAAACGACGACGTTATCAAGTGCTCCGGCTACCGCATAGGCCCGTTTGAGGTCGAGAGTGCGCTGATGGAGCATCCGTCGGTGCTCGAGTGCGCCGTCACCGCTCTGCCGCACCCCGACAGAGGTCAGGTCGTCAAGGCAACCATCGTGCTTGCAAAGGGCTATGAGCCGAGCGAAGAGCTTGTCAAGGAGATACAAAACCACGTCAAGCACGCTACAGCGCCGTATAAATATCCCCGCGTTGTCGAGTTCGTCAAGGAACTGCCCAAGACCAACAGCGGCAAGATAATGAGAACCGCTATCCGCGCCGCGGATATGCAGAAGCTCCAAAACGAGGGCAAATAAAAAAGCACAGAAACAGGGCTGCCGCAGCTTAGCGACAGCCCTGTTTTTATTTTACGAAAGCCGAATATATTGTGTTTATCGTGCGCTCGTAGTCGCGCTCGGCGACTGCGATGACGATGTTTATCTCGCTCGAGCCCTGGTCTATCATCTTTATGTTGATGTTTTCTTTGGCAAGGCTTGAGAATATCGTGCCAGCAACGCCGCGCGTCGATTTCATCGACCGTCCGACGACCGCGATGAGCGCAATGCCGTTTTCAACCGTCACGCTGCTCGCCGAGGTGACCTTCTTTATGTCGTAGACTATGTCGTCCGTCTCGTCGGCAAGGCTCGTGGTCTCGACAACGATGCTGAAGTTGTCGATTCCCGAGGGGATGTGCTCGAAGTTTACCCCGTGCTCCTCGAGCACCTCAAGCATTCTGCGCACCGCACCGCACTCGTCGTGAATGCGGTATTTTTCTATGTTTATCGAGGAGAAGCCCTTGCGTCCGGCTATGCCGGTGACGGTGTTGGCCGCGGGCTCGTCGGTGTCGGCGAGTATGAGCGTGCCCGTGTCGTCGGGGGCGTTGGTGTTCTTTATCCTTATCGGGATTTTCTTCTGCATGACGGGGAAAATCGCATCCTCGTGAATGACAGTAGCACCCATGTAGGAGAGCTCGCGCAGTTCCCTGTATGTGACGGTCTTCATGACCTGCGGATTATCGACGACGTGCGGATCGGCGAAGAGAAAGCCCGAAACGTCCGTCCAATTCTCGTATAGATCGGCGTCTGCCGCCGCGGCAACTATCGAACCGGTTATGTCCGAACCGCCGCGCGAAAAGGTGCGGATAGTGTCGTTGGGCATCGAGCCGTAGAAGCCGGGGATGACCGCGTACTCCGTGTAGCTCAGTCTCTCGCGCAGGACGGGAATCGTGCGTCTCCCGTCATATTTGCCGCTCTCGTCGAAGAAGATGACATCCGCGGCGTCAATGAATGTGAAGCCGAGCAGCTTTGCGACTATTTTTCCGTTGAGGTATTCGCCCCTCGATGCGGCATAGTCGCGGCCGGCGCGGTTGATAAAATTCAGGCGTATGCGCTCAAATTCGTCCTCGAGGGACATATCGAGCTCAAGCCCGGAAATTATAGAATTGTAGCGTTCCTTTATCTTTTCGAATATCTCCTCGAAGTTTCCGCCTCTTGAAGCCGCATCGTAGCAGGCGTAAAACATATCGGTGACCTTCGCATCTCCGCTGAAGCGCTTGCCGGGCGCGGACGGCACGACATAGCGTCTGTCGGGATCCGAGCGGACTATATCGGCGACCTTGAGAAACTGCGCCGCCTCTGCGAGCGAGGTTCCGCCGAACTTGACAACTTTAGTCATAAATCTCTCCCCTTTAAAAAATGAAGATACTTTATTATACTAAAATGCTGGCAAATTGTTACTCTCAAAAAGAAAAATAATTATATCTGTGCCGATTTTGGAACAAAAGACAAAAAAATACGCGCTTTCGTGTAATTTATCTATGCTTTTGAGGTCAAACTCGCCGTTTCGGTGAATAGGATATAGACATATGCGCAAATTACAAAAGAATAACAGAGGGTAACAGTGGGTTACAATTTGCGCGCTCTTCTTGCAAAGCTCGACCTTTTATATTATAATAAGAGCGTTCGCGAGTTTTTACTGAAAGGAAAAGCAACATGAGAAAAATAATGCACCGTTTCGCGGCTCTGATGTGCGCTGTGCTCTTTGTTCTCGCCGCGGCGGGCTGCGCGGTAAAAAGCAATAAACAGAAGCTCCGCTTCCAGCACACCGCCCAGGACAGGGAGGTAGGCGAGACCCAATCGATGATAGTGTACGAAAATCACTATGCCTACGGTATCCACTATCCCGCGATAGGCGTAGAGTCGATAGACAGCAAGATAAAGGCGGCGGCGCAGGAGATAGCCGACACTTTTGTGGGCGAGGTGCCGAGTTCAAAACCCAAGGGCGAGAAGCCGACCCTGAGCGCCGATTATAAGAGCTATCTTGTCTCGGACAACGGCAAGAACAAATATGTCAGCGTGGTTTTTGAGATAAAGACAGATATAGCCGACAAGGGCATAAAGACGGACACGATAAAGACGCTTGTATTTGATATCCCGTCCGGCAAGCTTTTGAGCGCGGACGATTTCTTCACGGACGGCTACGAGAAGCTTGCGAGCATGAGAGTCGTATCGTATTTTATCGACAACCGCCTGTTTAATACGGGCGTCGGCTCGGATAAATTCAAGCAGAATACCTCCGCAGACAAGAAAAATTTCACGAAATTCTCGATAAGCGCGGACAGTCTCGTTTTCTATTTTGATTCCGGCACGCTTTTTGATGAAGACAAGGGCTGCGTCGAGGCGGTGTTCAAGACGAGCGACATAAAGGCAATCTTTTCCGCCGAGACCGCTAAGGCTCTGTTCGGCGAGGTACCTTCTCAGCAGCAGACACCCTCCGAGCCCGAGAGCAAAAAGCCAAACCTACCCGAGGGAGTCAAATATATCGCGTTTACCTTTGACGACGGGCCGAGCAAGGATGCCACCAACCGCATTCTCGATACGCTTAAAAAATATAACGGCAGGGCGACATTCTTCGTTCTGGGCACCCGCGTAGGCAGCTATCCGGACGAGGTCAAGCGCGCCTACTCCATGGGCTGCGAGATAGGCAGCCACTCGTGGAGCCACGCAAATCTCAGAAAGATAAGCGAGCAGGAGCGCAAGCAGGAGATAAACAAGACTAACGCCATAGTCAAAGAGGTCATCGGCGTTGAGCCGACCCTGTTCAGAGTGCCCTACGGCGATTATAAGGGCATTCAGAGTGACTTCAACCTCCCGCTTATCCAGTGGAGCATCGACACAGAGGATTGGAGATACAAGGATAAACCCGGCTCGGGAAGAACTCAGGCGCAGCGCAACGCTGATATGCAGAAGATAATCTCCTCCGTTGTCGACCATGCGACGGGAGGCGAGATAGTTCTAATGCACGACCTCTATGATATGACCGCCGACGCATTCGAGCAGATAGCCGCTCAGCTCAGCGCCGAGGGCTTCAAATTCGTTACCGTCCATGAGCTCTATGCCATCTACGGCAAGACGCTTGAACCCGGCGTGGTCTACTTCACGCCAAAACGATAAAATAAAAATATTGAAAGCCGGGCTAAATGCAGCCCGGCTTTTTATGTGCACATGGAGAGACAGCAGTTTATAACTGCTTGCTTTTGCTGAAAAAATCAAGCCGCCCGGTTTCCCGAGCGGCTCAAATTAACTTTCAGGCTTTGGATCAATACATTCCGCCGCCGGCCTGTGCAGCCATAGCTGCGGCGTTTGCCGCGTCTGCAGCCGGATCGGGCTTGTCGGTGACAAGGCTCTCGGTGGTCAGAACCATCGCCGCAACGGAAGCGGCATTCTGGAGAGCGGAACGGGTGACCTTTGTCGGGTCAACAACGCCGGCCTCAAACATATCGACATATCCGTCGGTAGCGAAGTTATAGCCGTAGCCGACCTTGCCGGACTCGATGATGTGGTTGATGATAACCGAACCCTCAAGACCCGCATTGGAGGCTATCTGGCGAACGGGCTCCTCAAGAGCCTTGAGAACGATCTTCACGCCCGTCTTCTCGTCGGAATCCTCGGTGCTGTCAAGCAGAGCCTTGACTGCGGGGATAGCGTTGAGCAGTGCGACGCCGCCGCCTGCAACGGAGCCCTCTTCAACAGCCGCCTTCGTGGCCGAAAGAGCGTCCTCGATGCGGAGCTTCTTCTCCTTCATTTCGGTCTCGGTAGCTGCGCCGACCTTGATGACCGCTACGCCGCCCGCAAGCTTTGCAAGGCGCTCCTGAAGCTTCTCTCTGTCATAGTCGGAAGCGGTGTTCTCAATCTGGGTGCGAATCTGGTTGACTCTGGACTTGATGGTGTCCTTGTCGCCTGCGCCGTCAACGATAATGGTGTTCTCCTTGGAGACCTTGACCTGACGTGCGCGGCCGAGATCGGCAATCTGAGTATCCTTGAGCTCAAGGCCGAGGTCGGAGGTGATGACCTTGCCGCCGGTGAGAATGGCGATATCCTGGAGCATCTCCTTGCGTCTGTCGCCGAAGCCGGGAGCCTTGATGCCCACGCAGGTGAACACGCCGCGAAGCTTGTTGACAAGGATAGTCGAAAGAGCCTCGCCCTCGATATCCTCGGCGATTATGATGAGCTTTCCGCCCGCGTGCATAATCTGCTCAAGCAGGGGAAGAAGATCCTGAATGCTTGCAATCTTCTTGTCGGTGATAAGGATGAGAGCGTCGTCAATGACGGCCTCCATCTTGTCGGTGTCTGTTACCATGTAGGGAGAGATATAGCCTCTGTCGAACTGCATACCCTCGACAACCTCTGCCTCGGTCTGCGCAATCTTCGACTCCTCAACGGTGATAACGCCGTCGGCGGTGACCTTCTCCATAGCGTCGGCAATGATTCTGCCGATGTCCTCATCTGCGGAGGAGATGGTGGCGATTCTTGCTATATCCTCGGTGCCGTTTACGGGCTTCGAGTGGGACTTAACAGCCTCAACGGCTGCGTCAACGGCCTTCTGAATGCCCTTCTTGATGACCATCGGGTTTGCGCCCGCAACGACGTTCTTCATACCCTCGCGCACGAGTGCCTGAGCGAGCAGGGTGGCGGTGGTGGTGCCGTCGCCGGCAACGTCGTTTGTCTTTGTGGCGACTTCTTTGATGAGCTGGGCGCCCATGTTCTCGAAAGAATCCTCAAGCTCGATATCCTTGGCGATCGTGACGCCGTCGTTGGTTATGAGCGGAGCGCCGTACTTCTTGTCGAGGACAACATTTCTGCCCTTGGGGCCAAGTGTGATTTTAACTGTATTGGCGAGCTTATCGATACCGGCCTGGAGAGCCTTGCGGGCTTCCTCACCGTAAATAATTTGTTTTGCCATGATGAATTACCTCCGATTATTCTACGATAGCGAGAATGTCGCTCTGACGGACTATGGTGTATTCCTCTTTGTCGAGTTTGACCTCGGTGCCGGAATACTTGCCGGTTATGACTCTGTCGCCGACCTTGACGTACATCTCAACTTCCTTGCCGTCAACGAGTCCGCCGGGACCTACGGCAACTACCTCGGCAACCTGGGGCTTCTCCTGTGCGGAAGCGGCGAGGATAATGCCGCTGCTCGTAGTTTCTTCAACCTCGACAGGCTTGACAACAACTCTGTCTGCAAGCGGTTTGATTTTCATATCGATTCCTCCTGAAATTATAAAAAATACTAACCTAAAAATTGTTTTGGCACTCTACATCCCCGAGTGCTAATTCATATTCTAAACCCATTTGAAACAAAAATCAATACCTTTTTCCAAAGTTTACAATTATGTCATAAACTCAGGCGGCTTATGTTATGATTCAATATGATATATAAATGTATTTAAATGTATTATGTCTTGACGCAAAAAATGCAAGGGAGCAAAGTAAAAATCGGCTACCGCATTCGGATGCAGAAAGCGTTCTCTTTACCCGAAGCCGTACAAAGGTACTGCAAGGGTAAAAAACGCTTAAAAGAGCAAAAACAAACGGAAAAACAAAAGCCACGATTCACATTCTCAACTGTGAATTGTGGCTTAAATGTTTTTGCTCTTTGGTCTGCGCCGTATGCGACAGCCAACGAATATTCTTCGGTCATCAGACAGCGCGTGTAACTTTGCCGGAACGAAGGCAACGAGTACATGCATAAACTCTCTTGGGAGAGCCGTTCACTATAGCCTTGACCCTTTTAATGTTGGGCTTCCAGGTTCTGTTTGAACGTCTGTGAGAATGGGAAACCTTGATGCCGAAAGACACATCCTTACCGCAATATTCGCATTTTGCCATGTGTCGCACCTCCTTTTTTACTCGGTAACAGATGATATGATAGCAGATTGCCGGCAAAAAAGCAAGCTTTTTTTTATTTTTTACGGCTCCTTATGCGAAAAACTTGAAAACGGTCGCCGACCTTGCTATAATAGAGCAGTCAAAAGCCGAGACAGCTCGGCATATATGCGGATATGGCGGAATTGGCAGACGCGCCGGATTTAGGATCCGGTGGGCAACCATGCAGGTTCGATCCCTGTTATCCGCACCACAAAAAGCGCTTGCATTTTGCAGGTGCTTTTTGCTTTAATCTAAATTGCCTTGTGCGCAAGTGAAAAGATCTGGCTCTGAAGCATTCGTTTTACTTTTACGCTTGCTCTGTTGCAGACTCGGAGAGAAGTATGCACTATACTATTGTATATAATATACGCCTATTTATCACTTTAAACAGATTGACTTGATTTTACCTTTATGATATAATCATCGATGGGAGCGGGAAATCCGCTTTGTGCTTTTCTCAACGTTTTGGGGGACGATGAATTAAATGAATCTGGAAATGAATCTGGTTTCGGCACTTGCGCATATTTTGGAGCTGATTATTGCCTTTCAGTTCTTCAGTGAGCTGTTTAACGGTAAGGGCAAAAAAATTGTCGCAGCGGCAGTGGGGTTCGTTTTTTATGCCGCAGCGTGTGCGGCATATTTGCTTTTTAATAAAACATTGCTGAATATTGTGTTTTGCTTTGTTATCAACGCCGTTTTAGCCAAGCTGTTCTTTGACTGCAAAGCCAAAGGCGCGCTGCTCGGCTCGCTGTTTATCTCGGTGTCGGACACGGCGGCGGATTTTATTGTGGTCACCGTGCTCGGCATAGTCGGCGGGGATATCAAAACATACCGCTCGAGCGTCTATGCATATCTGCTCATGGTGCTCCTGAGCAAGTCCGTGCTCTTTGTGCTGACAAAGGCGGCGGTCTATGCGGGATTGTATCTGCGCGACAAAAGGGATGCGCGTATCCCGGCCTTTCTGCTTATTTATCCTGTGGCTTCCATAGCTATTCTCTATACGTTTTGGATAATCTCCGTGCGCTATGACCTGTCGCGGAATATCAGCATTGTAATTTCCGTGGCGGCTGTCGCTATAATAATCTCGGCGTTTTTGACCTTTGTATTTTACGGGCGGACTTCGCGCAGAATAGACGAACTGCACGAGACTCAGCGAGAGGCGGAGCTTCTGCGTATCGACCAAACCTATTACACTCTGCTCGACAGGCAAAACAAGATGCTCAAGACGATAACGCATGACGAGAAAAATCATCTTATCGCAATAAAAGCGCTCGCAAACGACCCCGCGGTCAGCGAATATATCGACAATATATATGATGATATAAAATGCCACTCGATGTTCGGCAACACGAAGAACAAATTTCTCGATTTGCTGCTGAATAAATATGAATCCGTATGCCTGTCCGCCGGAATAAGCTTTGAGTATAACATAAGCACGGCGAACCTCTCGTTTATGGACGCGCCGGATCTGATAACTCTGCTCAGCAATATTCTCGACAATGCGGTTGAGGCGGCGGGCGCGTCGGAGGGCAAAAAAATTGAGCTTTCGATAAGCAGAGTCAATGCATTTGATATGCTGACCTGTGTCAATTCCTGCGACTCCAAGCCGCAGTCGGTCGGCAAAAAGCTTCGAACCTCAAAAAATTCCGACGGCTTTCACGGTCTCGGAACAAAGAGCATAAGGACGGTTGCGGCTAAATATAAAGGGGAGTTTGACTGGTCATACAGTGAATTTGACAGGAAGTTCACGGTCAAAATCGCGTTCTCACGTACAGATAAAGAGAGCGCAAACGACTGACGGCGGATTGCTCCCGCGTTTCGCCCGTAAATAAAGTATGTTTATATATGCATATTAATATGTATTATAATGCGTTCTCCTTGCCGTGTCCAAATATCACGTCTGCAATTTGCGCGGCAAAATTAATCTCACGCTAATCCGCTATTGCGCTGATTCGGCGATTAGGCGCATTGCCAAAGTTAAGAAAATGCCCCGCAAAACGGCTTAACAGCGCCGTTTTTCTGAAATTTTGCGCTTTATCGGCGAAAAAAACGAATATCGCAGACGCCGCCGCAACCCGACTCCGAAAATTTTGACGGCATTTACGGGTGTCTGACAATAAATTCAACCTGCATAAGCTTGCATTTTTCACTGCAATGTGTTAAAATCTATAATATTAAGCAGTCATGAATGGTTGAAAATCGACACTTTGAGTTGTTTGTGGTGCTTTTTCTACGGGGCGGCGAGGAGTTCTCCGCTTCGATACTTTGACGACAGGAGTTGACATACTTGACAAAGTATATCATCAAGCGTGTTGCAATGGGTCTGCTGAGCATATTCATTGTGGCAACACTGACTTTCTTTCTGATGAATCTGGTACCGGGCGGTCCGTTCACGGCTGAGAAGTCTATGAGTGAGGCGGCGCAGAGAGCGCTTGAAGCAAAATTCGGACTGGACAAGCCCATAGGGCAGCGTTATTTGACATATATGTCCGATCTTCTCAAGGGAGATATGGGCCCGAGCCTTAAACAGCGCGGACGTTCGGTCAACGAAATAATTTCCTCGAAATTTCCGATTTCGGCGCGTCTTGCGGGCGTCGCCGTGCTCGTATCGCTGCTCGTCGGTATCCCGCTGGGCTGTGTCTCGGCCTATAACAGAGGAAAATTCGCCGATAATATTATTATCGTGCTTGCGACCTGCGGAATAGCCATACCGAGCTTTATAAGCAGCGTTATCCTGCTATATACGTTCGGAAGCAAGCTGAACATATTGCCGACGATAGGACTAAACTCGTTGGCATCCTATATAATGCCGGTAACGGCGCTGTCGATTTATCCGACTGCATATATAACGCGCCTCATGCGCTCGAGCCTGCTCGATGTTATGGGTCAGGACTACATCCGCACCGCGAAGGCGAAGGGCCTGTCTAACTTCAAGATCCTCTTCAAGCACGCCCTGCGAAACGCCATCCTTCCCGTTGTTACTTATGTCGGCCCCATGCTGGCGGGTCTTATGACCGGCTCGTTCGTCGTGGAGAAGATATTCACCATTCCCGGTCTCGGCCGCGATTTCGTCTCGGCGATAAACCAAAAAGACTATACGCTGATAATGGGAACTACAATAGTTCTTGCCACCCTTATAATTGTGGCTAATGTTATAGTGGATATTCTCTATAAGATTATTGACCCGCGTATCAAACTTAAGTAAGGGAGCGGCAGGAGAGAAACGATGAACAAAAAATTTCCGAGTCTGCATTTGAACGCAGACGATTTTATCCCGGCAACAAAAGATGAAAAAGAAAGTCTCGTTGTCATGCGCGACAGCGTCAACTTCTGGGCAGACGGTATGCGCCGCCTGCGCAAGAACAAGATAGCGATGATAAGCCTCGTTTTCATCCTTATAATAATGATATTCGCCTATATCGTACCGTCCTTCTGGCCCTACAGCTATGAGGAGCAGATAAAGTACAGCGAAAATCTCAAGCCCTTTGAATACAGCCAGACCGAGCAGGCGCGCATAGACGCGGGCGAAAAGGTGTTCCCGCATATCTGCGGCACGGACAAGCTCGGCAGAGACTTTGCCGTTCGCCTTATGATGGGCACGCGCATAAGCCTCACCGTCGGTCTTATCTGCGCGGCGCTGGTCTTGATAGTCGGCTCGATATTCGGCGCCGTCGCCGGATTTGCGGGCGGCTGGGTCGATATAATAATGATGAGAATTACCGATATTCTCTATACAATACCCGATGTTCTTCTGATAATAGTGCTCTCACTGGCACTGAAACCGAGACTCAACGCGCTTGCCGAACAGCCCGGCTTTGGTTGGATGAACACGGTCGGCCCGAACCTTATTGCGATATTCCTCGTGTTCGTGCTGCTCTATTGGGTCAGCATGGCGAGAATCACGCGTTCGCAGATACTTGTGCTCAAGGAGTCCGAGTATGTCACGGCGGCGCGCGCTCTCGGCGCGAGCGGTGCGCGTATAATCAGAAAGCACCTGCTCACAAACTGCATCGGCACGCTTATAGTCACAACGACCCTTCAGATTCCCTCGGCAATATTTACCGAGAGCTATCTGAGCTTCCTCGGACTCGGTGTTGCGGCTCCCATGCCGTCATTGGGTTCCCTTGCAACCGATGCGGTCAAGGGTATGAACACCTATCCGCACCTGCTGTTTTTGCCGGCAATACTTATCAGCGTCATCATTCTCGCATTCAACCTTTTCGGCGACGGACTGCGCGATGCGTTTGACCCGAAGCTGAAGAACTGACAAGGAGGGCGAGAATTTTGAGCGAAAAACTTCTGGAAATAAAAGACGAAAGACTCTCGTTCTTTACCCCCGCGGGCGAAGTCAAGGCGCTGAACGGCGTCTCCTTCTCCATGGATGAGGGCGAGGTGCTCGGCATAGTCGGCGAGTCCGGCTCGGGCAAGTCCGTCACCGCTTATTCCGTCATGGGGCTTACCGCTCATCCCGGCAAGCTCATCGGCGGTACGATAAATTTCAACGGTCATCAGATTGACAAGATGAGCGAAAAAGAAATGCGCAAAATCAGGGGCAACGAGGTTTCGATAATCTTTCAGGATCCCATGACGAGCCTCAACCCCGTCTATACCATAGGCAATCAGATAACCGAGGTTATCTGCCTGCACACCGGCAAGAGCAAGAAAGAGGCTCATGACCGCGCAAAGGAGCTGCTCGAGCTCGTCGGCATAAACGAGCCGGCAAAGCGCCTCAAGCAGTATCCCCATGAGCTTTCGGGCGGTATGCGACAGAGAGTTATGATAGCCATAGCCCTCGCGTGCGAGCCGAAGCTGCTCATAGCCGACGAGCCCACAACGGCTCTCGACGTCACCATTCAGGCTCAGATACTCGAGCTTATGCAGGAGCTCAGGAAGAAGCTCGGCATGAGTATCATTATGATAACCCATGACTTAGGCGTTGTTGCAAGTATGTGCGAGAGAATAGCCGTCATGTATGCCGGTCACATCGTTGAATACGGCACCGCGGACGAGATTTTCTACGAGCCCAAGCATGAATACACCAAGGGTCTTATAAAATCCATTCCCAAGCTCAACGTTCAGGAAACCGAGCGCCTTATTCCCATCGAGGGTCAGCCGGTCGATTTGCTGAATCCTCCCGCAGGCTGTCCGTTCGCGCCGCGCTGTGCGAACTGCATGAAGATTTGTCTGCGCGAGATGCCGCCCAAGACTGAGCTGAGCGATACGCATTACAGCCAATGCTGGCTGCTTCAAAAA
Organism: Oscillospiraceae bacterium; assembly: GCA_003538135.1. Classification (GTDB taxonomy): domain Bacteria; phylum Bacillota; class Clostridia; order Oscillospirales; family Acutalibacteraceae; genus CAG-177. Next base: position 20,184 of record DPOR01000014.1, on the reverse strand, counting down.
GAAGAATTTGAAAAGGGGGAAATAAGCTGTGAGTGAGAATGAAAAACTCGTTGAAGTGCAGCACCTGCAGCAGTATTTCCCGGCAGGCGGCAGAGGAAAGCATAAGAAATTCATCCAGGCAGTCGACGATGTCTCGTTCTTTATCAACAGGGGAGAGACTCTCGGCCTCGTCGGCGAGTCCGGCTGCGGCAAAACTACCGTCGGACGCACGCTGCTCAGACTCTATGAGCCCACGGACGGCAAGATAATCTACGACGGAAATGTTATTTTCGATAAGGAAAACAAAGTGGCGGTCAATATGCTGCCCTTCAGACGCAAGATGCAGATGGTTTTCCAGGATCCCTATGCGAGCCTTGACCCGCGCATGACGATAGGCGATATCGTAGGCGAGCCCATCGATATCCACCATCTCGCCGCCAACAAGGCGGAGAGAAGAGAGAAGATAATCTCCCTTCTTGAGCGCGTCGGACTCAACAGCGAGCACGCAAACCGCTACCCGCACGAGTTCTCCGGCGGTCAGCGCCAGAGAGTCGGTATAGCGAGAGCTCTTGCGGTCGATCCCGAGTTCATCGTCTGCGATGAGCCGGTCTCCGCGCTCGACGTCTCCATTCAGGCGCAGGTCGTCAATATGTTTGAGGACTTGCAGGCGGATCTCGGACTTACTTATCTGTTTATTGCCCACGATCTCAGCGTCGTTCGCCATATCTCGAACCGCATCGGCGTTATGTATCTCGGCAAACTCGTGGAGCTTGCGGACAGCTTCGAGCTTATCGCGCACAGCGTCCACCCCTATACAAGAAGCCTTATCTCGGCAATCCCCGAGGCAGACCCCAAGACGGCGCGAGCCGCGAAGCGTATCCCGCTTCAGGGCGATGTCCCGAGCCCGCTGAATCCTCCGAGCGGCTGCCGTTTCCGCACCCGCTGCCCCTATGCGGACGAGCAGTGCGCCAACGAGTGCCCGCAGCTCAGGGAGGTTAGCCCCGGCCATTTCGCCGCGTGCCATCATCTCGATAAGGTCGCAGACTGACATATGAAGTCAGAATCAACGGTGTTTATTGCGTTTTGGAGCGCAATGGATAATAAAGCGGCAAAGCCGTAAAAATTTTGTAGAGGAGATGTATCAATGAAGATCAAGAGAATCGTATCCCTGCTCCTTGTTCTGGTGCTTGCAGTTTCTGCTATAGCAGTTCTCGGCTCCTGCAAGAAGGAAGAGAAGAAGAAGACCGACAACATCACTGTTCAGATCGGTCCCAACCCGGAAACTCTCGATCCGGCACTTAACAGTGCAGTCGATGGCGGCAATATGCTCATCACTCTGTTTGAGACATTGCTTATAATCGACAAAGACAACAAGGTTCAGCCCGGACAGGCTGAGTCCTACACTGTCAGCCCCGACGGTCTCACATGGACCTTCACCATGCGTGATGGCCTGAAGTGGTCCGACGGCACCGAGCTCAACGCCAAGGACTTCGAGTACACCATGAAGAGAATTACCGATCCCGATGTCGGCGCCCCCTACGGCTCGACTGTTGTCGGCATGATCGAAGGCTATCTGGATGCTGCGGGTAACCCCGATGAGAAAGGCAAACCGACCACAAAGCCCGATCGCGATAAGCTCAATGTTAAGGCCAGCGAGGACGGCAAGACTCTCACCATCAAGCTTGCATATCCCTGCTCTTACTTCGACAAGATCGTTGCTTTCGGCACCATGAGCCCCGTTCAGAAGGCTACCGTTGAAAAGAACGGCGACAAATGGGCAACCAAGCCCGAGACCTATGTCTGCAACGGCCCCTACATGATCTCCGAGTGGACTCCCGGCGAGAAGATCATATGCAAGAAGAACCCCAACTATAAGGGCGGCTGGGACAACAGCAAGATCGTTACCGAGCAGCTTACCTTCCTCCTTCTCGAGGATTCTGCCGCTTCTTATGCCGCTTATACCAGCGGCCAGGCTCTCATGATAAAGGATGTTCCCACCGAGGAAATCCCGAGCCTCAAGAAGGCAGCCGACGGCGGCGACTTCTATGTTGATACCAATCTCGGCACCTACTATCTCAACATGAACAATCAGAAGGCTCCCTTCAACAACGTCAATGTCCGCAAGGCTCTCAGCCTTGTTATTGACCGTGAGTATGTTGCTAACACCATCATGCAGGGCACCTACACCCCGGCTTACAACTTTGTCGGCCCCGGCATAGTTGACAACGAGGGTATGTTCATCGACAACTCTATCGCGGCAAACGGCGGCAGCACCTACATCAGCAAGGATTATCAGGCCAACGTTGCAGAGGCTAAGAAAGCTCTCGCAGAGGCAGGCTATCCCGACGGTAAGGGCTTCCCGACCATCACTTATTCGACCAATGATACCGGTTACCACAAGGCTGTTGCAGAGTATCTCCAGCAGGTCTACAAGAAAGAGCTCGGCATCGAGATGAAGATTGACACCGTTGACTGGTCGTCCTTCACTCCTCAGCGCCGCGCCGGTAACTATGAGATGGCCCGTAACGGTTGGGTCATGGACTACAATGACGCTTCCAACATAATCGAGCTGTTCTATTCGTCCAACGGCAACAACGACGGCAAGTACAATAGCAAGGCTTTCGACGCCGCTATGGATAAGTCCAAGGTCGCCGATTCCAAGGCTCACTTTGAGGCTCTTCATGAGGCTGAGAAGATTATGTCCGAGGATTATGCTTGCATCCCCGTTGCATATTACAACGACTTCTGGCTCCAGAGTAAGACCCTTAAGGGCATTTGGCACAGCCCCTATGGCTACTGGTACTTCCAGTATGCTTATGTTGAGGGTTAAGCTGTAATCCCAAAGTCAAAGCATAACTGAACGCTGCCCGTGTCACGCAAGTGGCGCGGGCAGTTTGCTTTTTTATATTCTCACTTTTTATGGAGAAGGCTATGAGTTGTATGCCATATATTTATACTGTATACTACGCTCATCGTGATTTTTTGAAATAAGTTCTGTTTTAGCGGTACAAGGTTAGGTTTTCACGGCACAAATCCGCTGTTGCCAAACTCCGCTGTTTGTGCTATCATTGATGAGATAAAAAAACGGAGATGATAAGAGAAATGACCGTTACCGAAAGATTCCTTAAATACGTGACTATTGAAACCACTTCCGACGAGTCGAGCGACACCGTGCCCTCGACCTCCGTTCAGCTCGTCCTCGCGGATTACCTCGTCGAGGAGCTTCGAGGCGCGGGAGTCACCGACGCCATGCGCGACGAAACGGGCTATGTCTACGGGCATATCCCCGCGTCCGAGGGCTGCGAGAACTGCCCGAAAATCGGACTTATCGCGCATATGGACACCTGTCCCGATGTCAGCGGCGCTAATGTAAAGCCGCGGATAATCACCTTTGACGGCTCGAATGCCCCCATGGTAGACGCGAAGTATATCGGGCGCGAGCTGATTGTCACCGACCACACGACCCTGCTCGGCGCGGACGATAAGGCGGGAGTCGCCGAGATAGTCGCCCTGTGCGCCGAGATTACCGCAGATGAAACTATTCGTCACGGTGCGCTGAGCATCTGCTTCACTCCCGACGAGGAGATAGGCTGCGGTGCGGATCACTTCGATTTTGAGCGCTTTAATGCCGATTTTGCCTATACCGTTGACGGCGGCGAAATAGGCGGCATAGAGTGCGAAAACTTCAACGCCGCCGCGGCGGATATCACGGTTCACGGCATAAATACCCACCCCGGAACCGCCAAGAATAAGATGAAAAATGCCGCCCTGTATCTTGCGGAGTTCGTCAATATGCTCCCCGTTTGGGAGACGCCGCAGCATACCGAGGGGCGCGAGGGCTTCTATCATTTGGCGCGTATCGCCGGCAACGAGAGCGAGGCGAGCGCACATCTGATAATCCGAGACCACGACAAGATCCTTTTTGACCGCCGCAAGGAGTTCGTCGCCGATATCGTGGATTTTCTGAACAAAAAGTACGGCGAGGGCACTTTCGAGCTGAATATTAAAGACAGCTACTACAATATGCTCGAGATAATCAAGGATCATATGGACATAGTCGACCGCGCCGAAAAGGCCATGCGCGATGCAGGGGTCGTGCCGGAGATAGTGCCGATACGCGGCGGAACGGACGGTTCGCGTCTCTCGTTTGAGGGACTGCCGTGCCCGAACCTCTCAACGGGCGGCATAAATTTCCACAGCATCTATGAGGCGATACCCGTTTACGCTCTGTCAAAGATGGTTGAGGTGCTTAAAAACATCGTATCCGTTTCATAAAAATAAAAAATGCCGAAGGCAGGGGGATTTCCCTCGTCTCCGGCATTTTTGTCAATGCGGCTCAAATGTTGAATTTGAAGCTGATTTTCTTCGCAGGGTCGGCGAATCGACGCTCTGTGCCGATGTTAAAAAACCAAGGTCAAAACTGCGATTGACCTTGGTTTTTTATATCAGTACTGTTTGCCCTCGCCGATGCGGCTGAACGCGATTATTATGCAGTCAATGCCGAACAGCACGAGATATGCGCCGACGATATAAGCGACTGCCGCAATCGAAATGTTCGGGCTGAATATCATCACAACGCCGAGCACCAGCCCGATAATATTGACTATCATCGTGAACCAATAGACAAAGTTGCCCGCAATATACTTTATTGTGTTCAGGTGCGAGAGCCTTGAGATGCAGTGCGCGATGAACCATATCGGGAACAGCAGCGAGATTACCCATTTGCCCGCGTTGGGATAGACGAGCAGCATGACGCCCGCCATGACGCTGAGTATACCCGAGATGAGTGAGACGGTCGGGCCGAAGCCGATATGCTTTTCAACGCGAACATAGAGCACAACATCCGCAATACCCGTTATAACGGCGATTATGCCGTAGATAACAACGAGGGTAGTCACGGCATTGTCGGGATAGACAAAAGTAAATATTCCGAGCACCGCGAGCGCAATGCCGATTATGAGCTCCATCCATCCGAAGCCGGAACGCCTTTTCATTCCTTTTCGCCTCCTTTATCGAGAATGGACATGAATTCCTCTCCCGTGATAGTCTCTTTTTCGTAGAGATATTTTGCCAGCTCGTCGAGCTTTGCTCGGTTGTCCGCGAGAATCTTGGAAGCCTTCTCATGCTGACGCTTTACAAGCTCAACAACCTTGCGGTCGATTTCATTCTGCGTATCGGCGGAGCAGGCGAGAGAAGCGTCGCCGCCGAGATACTGATTCGACACCGTTTCGAGCGCCACCATGTCAAAATCGTCGCTCATGCCGTAGCGTGTTATCATTGCGCGGGCGAGCTTGGTCGCCTGCTCGATGTCATTCGATGCGCCCGTCGTTACCTCGCCGAAAACGAGCTCCTCAGCGGCGCGTCCGCCCGTAAACGTTGCAATTTTATTCTCAAGCTCCTGCTTTGTCAGCAGATACTTGTCGCCCTGATCCACCTGCATTGTATAGCCGAGCGCGCCGGAGGTTCGGGGGATTATCGTTATCTTCTGCACGGGTGCCGAGTGCGACTGCATCGCCGCAACGAGCGCATGACCTATCTCATGGTAGGCGACAACCTTCTTTTCGTCATCCGAGAGCACGGCGTTCTTCTTCTGATAGCCCGCAATGACAGTCTCGATGCTCTCCTCGAGATCCGCCTCGGTGACTACCGTGCGGTTGTTTCTGACCGCACGCAGAGCCGCCTCGTTTATAATATTGGCAAGCTCCGCGCCCGATGCGCCGGATGCCATTCGTGCTATCGTGTGGAAGTTAACGTCATCCGCAGTCTTTATCTTCTTTGCGTGGACTTTCAGTATCGCTTCGCGTCCCGCAAGGTCGGGCAGCTCAACGGGCACGCGCCTGTCGAAGCGGCCGGGGCGGGTGAGCGCGGGATCGAGCGTCTCGGGGCGGTTCGTCGCCGCGAGAATGATAACGCCGATGTTCTCCTGGAAGCCGTCCATCTCGGTGAGCAGCTGATTCAAGGTCTGCTCGCGTTCGTCGTTGGAGCTGAGCTGACCGTCGCGCTTCTTGCCTATGGCGTCGATTTCATCGATAAACACTATGCAGGGAGCTTTTTCTTTTGCCTGGCTGAAAAGATCCCTGACCTTTGAAGCGCCCATGCCGACGAACATCTCGACAAATTCCGAGCCGGACATCGAGAAAAACGGCACGTTAGCTTCGCCCGCAACAGCCTTTGCGAGCATGGTTTTACCCGTCCCGGGAGGGCCGACGAGCAGTACGCCCTTGGGCATGGACGCGCCGACGTCGGAATATTTTTTCGGGTTGTGGAGATAGTCGACTATCTCCGAAAGGCTCTCTTTCGCCTCGTCTTCACCCGCAACGTCGCTGAAATGTATTCCCTGCGTCGAGGGGACATAGACCTTTGCGTTGCTCTTGCCGAAGCCGAACGCCAGGGAGTCCTTGCCGCCCGCCTGCTCCATCAGCTTCTTTGCCATATACTGACCGAGTCCGATGAAAATCAGCAGCGGGAGCACGAAGGTCAGCAGGAAGCTGACAATGGGCGAGGTTGTGGTTTCGATATCCTTCGAAAACTTCGCGCCCGAGTCGTAGAGCCGCTGGGTCAGCGTCGGGTCGTTCATCGCGCCGGTCTTATAGATTACTTTTTCATTGTCCTTTTCTGTGAAGATTATCTGATCGTTCTTGACCTCGACATTTCCGATTTTTTTCTGCTCTATCATGCTCATGAATGTGCCGTAGTCAACTTCGACTACCCTCGCTTTTATAAGCAGGGGAGACACAATAACATTGAAGAGCACGATGACAAGCAGCGCAATGCCGTAATAGAAAATCAGAGGCTTCTTCGGGGACTTTACTTCCTTCATTTTCCGCACCTTCCTTTTAGACTTGATGTTGCCTGAAAATACTTATTAATTATACGCCTTTGTCAATATGAGTGTCAATATAATTTAAGAAAAACAGCAAAAAGGGTCGCCCGAGAGGCGCACTCCGTAAGGAAGTGCGCCTCAGTTATATTCGCCTGACGGCGAGTTATATTGCCTGCGGCAGTTTAACCGGCGAATATAATATCACGAAAGCCGACAGACTTTCATTTCACTTTCCGAAAGGAAAATATCACTCCGGATAAAGCCCGGAATATCACTTTTGTCCATAGGGACAGAGAGCTTCGGATTTGTCACCAAAATCCCTTGTGGATTCTTTTTGGAATAGTACAAAAAGAAGGCGACACAAATTCCGTGCTGCCTTCTTCCTATGGAGCCTCTCTGGAAGCAACCACTTTTCAGTCGATTATTTTATGTTTGAAACAGGCGATTTCAGCATTATCTTCGCCGTGAATATTTTTCCGTCCGGGCATTCGAACGACACCTGACCGCCGTATTTTTCGACTATGTGACCTATGCGCTCGGCGCGCTCGCTTTTCTTTATATTGGGCGCTCCGTCCGTGCTGTTGCTGACGTTCAGCACAACATAGACCTCGTTGAAGCTGCCGATATTTATGTCAATAAAGCGCTTGTCGGATCTGACGGCCTGTTTGTACGCGCCGTGAAGAATGTTGTCGAGCAGAACGGTGAGGTCACTGTCCGAAAGAAACGAAAAGTCGATACTGCGAACATCGCAGCTGAATTTTACCTCCGAATTTGCGCACAGGTGCGCGTATCTGCTGATTATTACGTTCGCAAGCTTGTTGCCGCTGAATTGCTTCACGGCGCCCATCGCGCCCGAATCGTATACCGAGTCGACATAGCTGCTTATGCGCTCGCATTCTCCGCCCTGCGAGAGCTGTTTTATCGTGCGAAGCCACCCCTTCATGTCGTGAATGAGAATGTCGCGCAGGTCATACTGATGCTCGAGCTCGGCATAGTATTCTCTGTTCATTCTCTGCCTCTGTATCTCGAGGCTCGATTCCGTGGCTTCCGCGAAGTTTTCGATTTCCTTTCTGTGCACAAGGCAAATTGCTACCGTAAGCGCGGGCAGGGCAACGGATATCAGCGCAAAAAACATATTGCAGCCCGTTGAAAACGCGAGCCCCGCAATAACCGCGGCGCAGACGAGCGAGAGAGCGGTCAGCAGTACGAAATATGCGAAGGTGCCCCTGCGGTGCTTCGATACTGCATAGGCAAAGGTGAAGTACAGTGTGCCGGAGGATATCCCGAGCAGAGAAGCCGCGCTTTCGGAGGCTGGAGCGCCGAAAATTTTCGGAACGGCGAAAAGCACGGCGAGCGCGGACACAGCCGCAAAAGCTTCGAGCAGCGCGGAATGAAGCAGAGCCTGCTTTATATTTGTTCGGTATATAATGAGCGCGGCGCAGAAACTGCACGCAAACATAAAAGTGACATTTAATGCGGCAAGTCCCGCAAAGCTAAGAGCAAACTGAACGGCCGCCGCCGCAGGAAAAACAATTCCCAAAGCGCGCGGGCGTTTTAGCTCAAATCGGCTCGAAAAATAAACATATGCGGCGAATTGACCGAGAGCGCAGGCAAAAAAATTATACAGTGCGTCCATCATAATATACCTCCCGCAAAGTTGAAGAAAGCCTTCTTGAAGGCGGGATATTTGCGCTGGGACATATACACACTGACCGTTTCGCCGTCGTCCTTTCTAAGCGTTACGCTGTCTTTTGAAAAGTCGATGACGTTTTGCAAATTGACTATGTAGCTCGCGTGCGAATATATGAAGCAGTCCGGCTGACCGGTCTTGGCTATCCAGTCCTTGAGCCTGACTGCGGTTGCATATTCGGCGTCTTTGGTCACGAGCAATGCGCCGTAACGCCTGTTTTCGATATAGAGTATGTCCTTTGTCTTTATTTTCTTTACTATATCGTGAGTTTCGAGAATTATCGTCTTGCTCAGCGTTCGGTATTCCTGAACCGCCTCGGAAAGATTTTTGTTGAAGCGGTTGACATCGATGGGCTTTGACAAATATCTGAAAACGTTTATGCGCATCGCATCGTCGAGATATCGCGGGAACGAGGTCAGAACAATTATTAGCACATCGGGATTCTGCTTCTTGAGCTCTGCGGCGAGCTCGAGCCCGCTCATGTCGGGCATTTCGATATCGATAAATGCAATGTCGTATTTATGCCGACCGTCAAGTATAAACTTTCCCGATTGGCGGCAATCTATGTTGAAGCCGGCCGAGTTTTCCCTTTCCCATGAGCACAGCAGCTTTTTTACCTGCTCGACTATTTCCGCGCTGTCGTCGCAGACAAGTATATCAATCAAAAGAATCACGCTCCTGCAAATATTATAGCATATTTTGCCGAAAAAGCAAACAGAAAAAGCGTGAAATGCCGTTGGGCATTATTGTTTACAGAGCGTCGGTCATACCCCAAATGAAATTTTGCGGCCTCGGCAAATTAAAGCTCCTGAAAACATCGTTTTTGCCAAAAAACTCATCGTTTTTGCAAAAATTCCCACTTTCGGTTTCGAATACGTTAAAATTAAACTGCCTCAAAAAGAGGCATGAATTTCGAATCCTACCTCCAAATATACTCCTATAAAGAAAGCGGACAGGGCCTGTGCCTTGTCCGCTTTCTTCTATTTATAGATTTATATATTATATATCTGTATATGAAATATAGCCTTGTGCGCCGTTTCATCTGTTTTTGTGACGACATCCGTACAGCCTCCGCGGCCGCTGCAAACATAAGCAGAATGGACTGCAACAGTTTCATTTTCTGTCTGTTCAACCGGGAGCAATCCAAAAGCACGGAGGAAATTTTTTTACAGGAGGAACGCCTTTGCGAGCGCAAAGTAAATTATAAGCGTTACCATATCGACTATAGTCGTTATCATCGGTCCCGCCATGAGCGCGGGGTCCAATTTTACGAGCTTTGCGATAATAGGCAGGGTGCAGCCGATTATCTTCGCAACTATCACGGCGCAGACCATCGCCGCCGAAACGACGAGATAGACGGAAATTCCGCCGGAGGAGAAGAGGAACATTCTGCCGATGTTGACCGCTGCGAGGGTCAGTCCGCAGATAAGTGCGACTCTTATCTCTTTGAATACGATTTTAAGATAGTCCTTCGGCCGTATCTCGCCGAGCGCAAGTCCGCGGATTATCAGCGTCGAAACCTGATTTCCGGCGTTTCCGCCCGTGTCCATGAGCATGGGTATGCAGGCCGTAAGCCCCGCGACCGCCGCGAGCATATTTTCGTAGTTTTCGATTATCTTGCCCGTGAAGGTAGCCGAAACCATGAGCACCAAAAGCCAGAGAATTCTGTTCTTTGCGAGCTTGAAAACGCCTGTCTTGAGGTAGTTGTCGTCCGAGGGATGAAGCATCGCCATCTTCTCGAAGTCCTCGGTGTTCTCGTCCTCGATGACGTCAACGATGTCGTCTATGGTGATTATGCCGACGAGCCTCGACTCGTTGTCAACAACTGGAACGGAGAGCAGGTCGTATTTTCTTGCGATGTCCGCAACGTTCTCCTGGTCGTCGAGCGTGTTGACGCAGATGAGCTGGGAGTCGGTGTCCATTATGTCGCGGATAAACTCGTTGTCCTTTGCCGTCAGCAGCGTGTGCAGGGCGACGGTGCCGATAAGATGGCGCTTGTCGTCTATGCAAAAGCAGGTGTAGACGGTCTCCTTGTCGACGGCTGTCGAGCGGATATGATCAATGGCCTGACCGACTGTGAAGAAGTCATGCAGCTCGACCATCTCGATAGTCATTATCGAGCCTGCGCTGTTTTCGGGATATTTCAAAAATCTGTTTATAAGGCATCTTGTCTCTCTGTCCGCCTTTGCGAGCACGCGGCGCACGACGTTTGCCGGCACCTCCTCGAGGAAGTCGACGGTGTCATCAAGAAACATATCGTCGAGCAGGCTTTCAAGCTCGGAATCGGTTATCAGATTGAGAAGCTGCGCCTGAGAATCGGGCTCAAGATAAGAAAAAACGTCCGCCGATATGTCTTTCGGCAGGATGCGGAATATTCTCAGCAGCTCGTCTGCCGGGAGCGATTCCATAGCCTGCGCTATATCAACGACGTTTAAGTCGCACAGCTGTTCGCGCAGCTCGGAGAGCTTGCCCTCTGCCAACAGCGTGCTGATATTTTCCAGGATATCACGGCTCATATTGCACCTCTTTCTCCGTGAGGCGCACGCAAAAAGAGCCGATTTTTTATCGGACAAATTTTTCGGGGCGTGACCCCACAGCTGTATTTTTAGTTTGCCAACTTCGCGGCTTAGGTTTGTCGCTGCCCAAAAAAATTCACCACTTTTCAAAAAAATCTGCGCCGGAAAAGCTCCGACGGAAGCACTTTCGCATTCCTACAATAGTTTATACCCGACGGCGCTGAAAGTCAAGCAATAGAACAAAAATCTTTAGTAATCGGACGCAATCGACGAAAACGGGCAAAAACAGCAGAAAAATGCCTGAAAACAGGCAAAAACAAACTTTTTACTTCTTCAATTGTTAACAAAATATGAACTTTTACGGAACACCTCTGTTTTTTGCACGCCGCTGTGCAAAAAATCGGGGTGTTTTGGCTATGGGTGACGGGCGCTCGTGCACCGCCGCCGAAGCGCCCGTGAATATAGATGAGGAGATGAGAGCATGAAAAAGAAAGAACCGCTTTCGCCGAAGGAGGAGAACTTCTGCCGCTTTTTCGTCGCGTCCCGCGAGCCGAGGGCGTCGGCGGCGCGGGCGGGCTATTCGCTTCACCCGGAGCGCACCGCGATAAAGCTGCTCGCCGAGCCGGAGATAAAAAGAAGAATAGCGAAGCTCGAAAACGAGCGCGACGCGAAGCTGGCGGAGGTCACGGAGGGCTACCGCCGTCTCGCGTTCGGAAGCGTTGCGGACGCGGTGAGGCTCATTCTGTCGGACGAGCCGCCCTGCGAGTCGGAGCTCGAAAAGCTGGATTTGACGATGGTATCGGATATCAAATGCCCGAAGAGCGGGGGAATAGAGGTCAAATTTTTCGACCGGCTCAAGGCGCTCGACAGACTCTGCGAGCTGAGTAACGCCGCCTCGGCAGGTGAGAGCCCGGACTTTTTGACCGCGCTCGAGCGAAGCGCACGGGCTCTGCGCGGCGGTGATGATGAGCGTGAGTAAGAAAAAAGACGCCTTCGAGAGCTTCTCGGAAAAACAGCTGCGGGTGCTCTCTTGGTGGTGCCCGTCGAGCCCGGACAGGAATTTTGACGCGATAATCTGCGACGGCGCCGTGCGCTCCGGCAAGACCCTGTGTATGTCTGTCTCGTTCGTTGCGTGGGCATTTTCGGCGTTTGACGACACATCCTTTGCGCTGTGCGGCAAGACGGTCACTTCACTGAGAAGAAATATTATAACGCCAATTCTCCCCGTGCTGCGCCGCCTCGGCTTCGACTGCCGCGAAAAGCTGTCCCAGCACTTGGTGGAGATAGAGTATTCGGGCAGGCGCAACCGCTTTTACCTCTTCGGGGGCAAGGATGAGGGCTCTGCGGCGCTGATTCAGGGCATGACGCTCGGCGGAGTGCTTTTAGACGAGGTGGCTCTGATGCCGCGCTCGTTTGTCGAACAGGCGTTGGCGCGCTGCTCGCTCGACGGCTCGAAGCTGTGGTTCAACTGCAACCCCGATACGCCTCTGCACTGGTTCTACGAGGAGTGGATAAAAAAGAGCGCGGAGAAAAACTGCCTGTATCTCCATTTCACCATGGACGATAACCCGTCGCTCACGCCCGCGATAAAGCGCAGATACGAGAGCCTTTACAGCGGCGCGTTCTATGACCGTTTCGTTCTGGGCAAATGGGTCGCGGCGCAGGGACTTGTCTATCCGTTCTTTTCGCGCTCGGTCCATGTTGCGGAGCCCGAGGGCATACCGTTGCGCTATTTCATCTCCTGCGATTACGGCACGGTCAACCCGTCGTCATTCGGGCTCTGGGGCGAGTACGGCGGGCGCTGGTACAGGCTGAACGAATACTATTTCGACAGCCGCAGGGAGGGCGAGCAGCGTACCGACGAGGAGCATTACGCCGCGCTCGAGCAGCTTGCGGGCGAGCTCAATATCGAGGCGGTCATTGCAGACCCCTCCGCCGCGAGCTTCCTCGAATGTATCCGCCGCCACGGGCGGTTCCGTGCCGTGCCCGCAAAAAACGACGTTATAGACGGCATCCGCCGCGTTTCGGATGCCCTCAAGGAGCGGCGCATCCTTTTCTCACAGTCATGCACGGACTGCCTTCGGGAATTTTCCCTCTACAGATGGGATAACACTGCCGCACGCGATGCTCCGAGAAAGGAATACGACCACGCCATGGACGATGTGCGCTATTTCGTCTCCACAGTGCTCGCGCACGAGGAGGACGGCTTTTTCGCGCTCGCCATGAGCAGATGACGGTCGGGCGGTCGGCCGTCATGAAAAGGAGGAATAACAATAAATCCGTTCAAAAGAAAGAAAACCGCTCCCGAGCCTGCGGCGGTGCAGACCTCGGCGCGTCCCGCGTCGGGGCTCGGACTGCTCGACAGCTATACTCCGCTCGGCGGAAATCAGACGCGACTCTACTACGCTCTGCGCGAAGCCGTGCCGATAATCGACGCCGCAATATTCAAGACCGTCCGCCTGACGGGCGGCTTTGAGGTCAGATGCGCCGACGAGCGCCTGCAGGACAGGCTCGACAATTTTATACGCAATGTTCCCGTCGGCGGCAATCAGTTTGGGCTCGAAAGCTTTATCTCCACTTATTTCGAGCAGCTTCTTACCTGCGGTACGGCGGTGGGCGAGATGGTGACGGACTCGGACGGGCATATAGCGGCGCTCTTTAACTCGCCGCTTGAAAACATCGAGCTTCGCCGCGCTGCGGACGGAGTCGGGGTGGACATCTTCTCCGCCTCGCTCGAGGGTATGCCGTCGCCCGTCAGGCGGCCGGAGCTGGTGCTTCTGTCCGTGATGAATCCCTTGCCCGGCGAGGTCTGCGGCTGCTCTATGCTCAAGGGGCTGCCGTTCGTCAGCGGGATACTCATGAAGATTTACAAGACGATCGGGCTCAACTGGGAACGCATGGGAAACGTCCGCTTTGCGGTCACATATAAGCCGCAGAACGACACGCTCGACCGCGCATATGCCAAGGAACGCGCCATGCAGGTGGCTAAGGAGTGGAGCGAGGCCATGCAGACGGGCGGCGCCGTGAAGGACTTTGTCGCAGTCGGCGACGTTCAGATAAAGGTTATAGGCGCCGACAATCAGATTTTAGACAGCGAGGTGCCCGTGCGTCAGATGCTCGAGCAGATAGTCGCAAAAACCGGACTGCCGCCTTTTATGCTCGGCCTGTCATGGTCATCGACGGAGCGTATGTCGGCTCAGCAGGCGGACGTGCTCACCAGCGAAATCGACGCATACCGCCGCATTTTAACTCCCGTCGTCGAGCGCATATGCCGCACCTATCTGCTTCTTGAGGGAACGCCCTCGCAGGTGGAGGTCGAGTGGGATGACGCTATGCTTCAGGACAATGTCGAGCTTGCGCGTGCCGAGCTCTATGCGGCGCAGGCGGAAAAAATCAGGAAAGAGATTGAAAACGGGGAGTGATAACTACGCAGAACAGTGTTCTTTCGGGCGCTCCGACTCCGCAGGAGCTGGAGCTTATCAACAGTTATACCGTAAAGCCGCTCAAGGCGGAGGAGGTATATACCTTCGGCATCGTGCTTTGCGACAATGAGATCGACCGCGACTTCGAACGCTTCGATATTCCGGCGCTCGAAAAGTTAGCCGGGCTTTTTGTCGGCAAGACGGGGATATTCGACCACAGCATGAGCGGCAGAGATCAGACGGCGAGGATATTTTCCTGCCGCGTCGAGACGGACGAAAACAAAGTCACCTCGGCGGGCGAAAAATATACGAAGCTCTGCGCGAGAGCCTATATGCCGCGAAGCGAGAAGAATGCGGCGCTCATAGAGGAGATAGACGCGGGGATAAAGAAAGAGACGAGCGTCGGCTGTTCGGTCGGCAGAAGCGTTTGCTCTGTCTGCGGCAAGGACGGGCGAACCGAGCCATGCGCCCACATAAAGGGCAGGGAGTACGGAGGCAAGCTCTGCCACAGGATACTCTGCGACCCGACGGACGCCTACGAATGGTCGTTTGTAGCTGTCCCCGCCCAGCCGGCGGCGGGCGTTACGAAGTCCTACCGCGCGGACGAGCAGACCGTAAAGACCGTCAAGCGCCTCTCCTGCGCCAACGGGGGAATGACCCTGACGAAAGCCGAAGCGGCGGGACTTTACGGCTACATAGACGAGCTCGAGAAGCTCGCCCGCGAGGGCAGGGAGTACCGCGAGGAGTTAATATGCGATGTGATACGCATGGGCGCGGCGGCTCTGCCCGATATGCGCGGCGAGAGTCTCTCGGCGATATGCGGCACGCTCGGTCTCGAGCAGCTCAGAGAGCTGAAAAAGGCGTTTTCGGGCGGCGGAAAGCTCAACAGCCAGCTCTCGCCCAAAAATACCGAGGCCCGTTCGGGCAACAGCGAGTTCAGAATTTAAAGGAGGATATTTATGTCAGTTTCAACTAAAGGTTTTTGTGAGAATGTTTTAACTCTCAAGGCGGCAAGCGGACTTACGGCGGGCGTGCCCGTCGCGGTCAGCGCAAACGATACCGTCTCTTCCGCGGGCGCGGACGCAAAGTTCTGCGGCGTCGGCGTCAATGTAAACGGCGGCTATGCGGGCGTTCAGCTCTGCGGTGCGGTCACCCTGCCCTATACGGGCACGGAAGCCCCTGCGGTCGGCTATGCTGCGCTCGCAGCGGACGGAGCGGGCGGCGTTAAGGTCAGCACAAAGGGCAACAACTATCTTGTGCTCAACGTCAACACCGCCGCCAAAACAGTGAGCTTCATGCTCTGATTCTGAAAGGAGAATAATATGACTGCTTTTGATAATATCAGACTTGAAAAAGGTCTCTACGCATCCGGCGATTTCACCGGCGCACTCGAAAAGATAGACCCCTCGGAGAATTACAGCGGCACCGCGCTCGAGGGACTTGACGCATATCAGCGCCAGCTCAAGCGCTTTAATATCAAGGTCAGCGGAGCGGGCAGCGACGTTGTTGACAAGTTCTTCAAGACCTCCGACTCCGCCGTGCTCTTTCCAGAGTATGTCTCCCGCGCCGTCAGGCAGGGTATGCAGGAGGCGAATGTCCTCCCGCGCATAGTCGCGTCGACTACGGTCATAGACTCGCTCGACTACCGCTCGATAGCCTGCGAGCCGAGCGATGACGAAAAGGAGCTCAAGGTCGTTGCCGAGGGCGCGTTTATCCCCGAAACCAGCGTCAAGAGCAAGGAGAACCTCGTCCACCTGAAAAAGCGCGGCCGCTCCCTTGTCGCTTCCTATGAGGCCGTCCGCTTCCAGCGTCTCGACCTGTTTACGGTGACTCTGCGTCAGATAGGCGCATATATCGCGCGCACTCAGCTCAGCGACGCTGTTGATGTGCTCATAAACGGCGACGGCAACAATAACGCCGCCGCAAACACCGCCGTCGAATCAGCCGGCAAGCTCACCTATACCGACCTTGTCAACTTCTGGAACCTCTTCGACCCCTATGAGCTCAACACGATTATCGCAGCTCCCGCGCAGGTGGCGCAGATGCTCGGTATCTCCGAGTTCAGGGATGCCGCGGCAGGGCTCAATTTCCATGCGACGGGCGAGGTCATAACTCCTCTCGGAGCAGATCTTATAAAGGGCTCCTGCGTGCCTGCGGGCAAGATAATCGGTATCGACCGCAGCTGCGCCCTCGAAATGGTCACCACAGGCCCCGTCTCCACCGAGTACGACAAGCTCATTGACCGCCAGCTCGAGCGCGCGGTTATAAGCTCGACGGCGGGCTTTGCAAGGATATTCGACTCCGCCGCCCGCACCCTTACCGTCTGACGGCGGGGGTGAGAGCATGATAACTCAGTGGAGCGTACTCTCCCTGTTAAAACAGCTTACGGACATCGGCGAGGAGGAGGAAAAGCTCTGCCTCGGGATAGCCCTGAGCTCGCTCGAACGCGTACAATCGAGATTAAGAGCCGATGCGGACATGGACGATGTGAGAATCGCTCAGGCCGCCGCGGGACTCGCCTATTACGCCCTGTGCGTGCGCCGCGCGGGCAATTCGGACGGCGTCGAGAGCTTTAAGGCCGGCGACATCACCGTTAAAAAGGGCGCGGACAGCTCGCTTAAATTCGCGGCGTCCGTGCGCGACGCTGCTCTCGCCGAGCTCACGCCTCTTTTGAGCGACGACGGTTTCTTCTGCTGCGGGGTGGAGATATGAACCTCTCGGCGGAATTTGAAAAGTGGGGCAGGGTGCTCGTTATCGAGAATACCGACTCCACGAGAACCGCGCCGTTCAAGGGCTTTATTCAGCCGCTGAGATACAAGAACAAGATGTACCTCTACGGCGTAAACACCGAGATAGGCTACAATTCGCAGGGCTATTATCTCTATATCGGCCCGCCCGAGCACGATCTGACGCTCAACGAGGACGCGCTGATAATCGACGGAGATATAAAATATCAGATAGACCGCGCGGAGAAGATAAAGCTCGGCGAAGAGGTGCTCTATGTCTGGGCTGTTGTGCGAACGGTCGTTGAGATAACGGAATAATTTTAAAGGGCTGCCGGGTTTTCCCGGCAGTCCGGTTTCAGGGAGGTTTTTATGAGTACAATAAGTGTTCTGCCCTCGCAGATAGCGGGCTGGCTTTCCGAGCAGACAAGTCTCGGCGGGATAAGATTCATAACCGAATATCCCGCCGTCAAAAAGGAGATACCCCTAAAGCGCGTCACCGTCGCCGTGGGCATAGGGGAGATGGAAATAGTGGACAGCTTCACCGAAAACGACGAGGGTGTGCTGATAAAGAACGAATACTGCCGCCTCGCAACTATAAAGATAAAGCTTGCCATCCATGTCCCTTACAGCAGGGGCGGCGCTGCCTGCCACGATATTTTGACCGCCATTATCGACTGCCTGACCTTCGACACGGATTTGAATGTCGTCGAGTCCGGCTGCTCCGGCGTCAAGGCGGACAGGGACACCGACGCCTTTGTGCTCGACGCGTACATACTCATGCAGGCGGATTTCTGCCCCGCCGACACAACGGGCATGAACTTCCACTGCTTCCTCGACAAGACCCTGCTCTGCGGCTCGCACGTCCGCGATACCGTGAAGCACGTCACCGCCGAGGATAAGGCTCTGTGGAACGCGCCTGTAAAAATCGGCTCATATACGGGCACGGGTGCAAAAAGCCGTTCTGTAAAAGTCGGCTTCAAGCCCACCGCCGTATTTGTTTTTTGCAGGAGTATGCCCGCCGCTATAGCTGATTTTTCGGGCTCGTCGACAAACTGCTATGTTGCCGCCGCGACTCAGGGAGGCGGTATGGCGGGAGTCGGCATAACCTCCGACGGCTTCAGCATCAGCTCGGCGAGCGCCGTCAACGGGGGCAAGAGCCAGCTCAATGATTTGGGCATGACCTATTCGTATATTGCGCTGAAAATATGATTTGCCGACCCTTTTATCGGACAGAACTTCCTTTTGCTGCGCTCAAAATGTGATTTTGCATCATTTAGTGCAACTTTCTAGGCAAATTTAAAATATTTACCCGTTGACAAATATTTGATGTGACACTATAATTATAAGCATAGTACGAACAAATGTTCGAAAACAAGGAGATGAGCAAATGTCAAAAAGAAGTGTCGGGGCGGCGATGGATTTCTCGTTTCCGACTCCCGAAGAGCGACAGGCGGCGATGTGTGTCTGCTGCGGCTCGCACTGCCCGGGCTGCGAATCACCGGATGACTACGCATGGCGGCGCAGAGATGTTGACCTGTCATTGCTTACCGACGAGGTGATAAAAACGAGGCTCACGCCGCGCGAGAGGGAGGTGACCGAGGCCTATTGGTTCGACGGCCTGACCGTCTCCGCAATAGCCGAGAAAATAGGTGTGTGCCCGTCGAGCGTATCGAGACGGCTCGAAAAGGCACAGAGAAAGATTTATGACGCGCTGAGCTTTACCGTTAAGTATCAGCATGATTTGGAGAGCGTTGAATTCCTGCCGATAGCCGTCCGAAGGGCTCTCGCCGTGAGCGCGGCAAAAAGATACGAGCCGGAGAGCATAGGCGGCAGGATAAAGAAGCTCAGATGCGGCGAAAACATAGGCGAGCAGATGCTCTGCGATGCGCTCGGAATGCGAATAAAGACGCTTAGAATGATAGAGAGCGGAGAAAAGGAGCCGAGCCTGCACCAGCTGACGGAGCTCGCCGGTTTTTTCGGCACGACGGCGGATTATCTTTTGAAGGGAGAAGAAAAATGACGTTCAACAAAACGCTTTGCGACCTTGCAGACGAATATTTCGAGCAGGCGCAGGTGCTCGAGGGGATAATTGCAAAACACAGAAAACGCCTCGCGTCTCTCCCTAATCCGGAGACGAGCCGCGAGGCCTACGGGATAAAATCGCTGCTCAATGTGCTCTATGCGGAGCACAGGGACGTAATGGAGACGGCAAATTTTCTCAAGGACAACTATTCCGGGGAGGAAAATCAATGAGAGATATAAAAGTAAAAATACTTGCGGACGGAACGGCTCAGGTTGAAGAGCCGTTCTGCTTTTGCGGGGAGCATAATGCAGCGCGGCTTTGTATCACGCTGAACGAAGAGCTCAAAACCGATGTGTCGTATTATCTTCTGAGCTTCGACGTTTACGGGCTCAGCCGCCGCATAATGTCGAATATTATAAGCGGCGCGGACAGCACGCCCGCCTGTGTCAAGGACGGTGTTATATACTGTCCTCTGCCCGAGGCGCTGACCTCGACGGGCGAGCTCTCGGTTCAGGTCGAGGCGCACAGACGCGATGAGCTTGAGGTGAAGGCGGTAGTAAAATCCTCCGTGTTTACCCTCGGCTTTGAGCCGTCGGTCATGGGCGTTGACGGCGAACTTGAGGAGGCGTGCGGTATTTTGCCGCAGATTGCCGCCGCGGTGGAAAGTTTGCGGGATTTAAAAGCCGTGTTCGGCGATCCGGACGACTTCAGATTTGCCATAATCAACGCGCTCGGCTACACTCCGAGTCAGCCGGCTATGCGATCTATCTGCAACAGCGCGACGGTGTCCGAGTATACCCGCAATAATTCGGAATACTGCATGACGGGGCTTCAGACGCTCAATATAAAATATCCCGAAGCTACAGAAAAATTCGAGTCTTGGATGCGCTTAACCTTTGCCGAGAGCGGCAATATCACCGTCACACTTCCCGCTGATACCAAATATATCGGCACAGCGCCCGATTTCAAAAACGGCGAGACATGGGAGCTCAGCTTCAAGGACAA
>DPOR01000017.1:214037-214772 GCA_003538135.1 Oscillospiraceae bacterium | reverse complement strand
GAGCTGGAGAGGCTGCTGGAAGCATCCAAGGATCATCCGTACTCCCTGCTGATTCAGATGACCGCCTTTTACGGCCTGCGCCGCAGCGAGGCGCTGGGGCTGAAATGGGACGCCATCGACTTTGAGCGGGACACCATCACCATTAAGCACATTGTAACCAACGCAAAGATAGACGGCAAATGTGAAATCGTCTGCGCCGACCGCGCCAAGACGAAATCCAGCCTGCGCTCCCTGCCGCTGGTCAGCAACATCCGGGAAAAGCTGCTGGCGCTGAGGGAGCAGCAAAAGGAGAATCGGCGCGTATGCGGAAATTGCTACAGCAAAAAGTATGACGGCTATGTTTTTGTGGATGCCATGGGCAATATCTTCAACCCCAGAAGCGTTACCGCCAATTTCAGCAAGCTGCTGGAGCAGAACGGTCTGCGGCACATTCGCTTTCACGACCTCAGACATAGCTGCGCCTCACTGCTTTTGGCAAACGATGTGCCTCTGAAGCAAATCCAGGAGTGGTTGGGTCACAGCGACATCGGCACGACGGCGAATATTTACAGCCATTTGGATTACAAGTCCAAGATCACCTCGGCAAATGTAATGGACAATATCCTGACCCTGCCGGACACAAGGCAAACCGGCTGGCACACCTGAGTTCTTGCCGAAAATCATGTACGCCGATGTGACCTTGAGAGAAAAGAAAAGCCCAGTCATATGGGCGAAAGCCTTGATATGACTGGGTTT
>DPOR01000017.1:7605-213675 GCA_003538135.1 Oscillospiraceae bacterium | reverse complement strand
CCGTTATGACCACTTCGATACCTGTCCGTATTTTTTAACGGCTATGATATTTTAGCAAATGCGCAGGGCTTTGTCAAGCGGAATTGTGACTTGCCGCGAATTTTATTTGCGCGGCTTTTGGCTGCGCGGGGGATTAAATTGCCCCGCCCGTTTTAGGGGCGGGGCTTCGGTGTGTTATCTGCGCTGTCAGAATGTGACCTTTACCGTTTTTATCTCGAAAGGCTTGAATCTAAGGGCGACGGTGCTGCCGTTCACCTCGAGCTGCTCCTCATTTTCCTCGAGCAGGTTGCAGACATATACGCTCTTCGGGACGCGGTCAAAGGTGTATACGCAGTCCGTAGTCTTGTTCCAAGTCTCGTATGCGCGGATGACTGTGTCGCTGCTGTCCTCGGCCTTTTTGACAGTCTCGATTATTATGTTGTCTTTATCGGTGCTCACGAGCGAGTAGCTGCTGTGCGCCGCCTTGCCGCTGACGCAGTAGAGCGGCAGGTTGAGCGAATAGCCCTGGCTGACAACGTCGGAGGTGTCGACCGAGCCCGCGTGCGGGTAGAGGGAGTATGTGAAATGATGAATCTCTCTGTCCTGCTCGCTGTTCGGGTTTACGGCGCAGCGCAGAAGGCTCGTTCTGATGTGACCGTCCTTGATGTCGTGACCGTATTTGCAGTCGTTGAGGACGGAGAGACCGAAGCTGTTGTCGCTGAGATCCACCCACTTGTGACCGACGACCTCGAACTGCGCGAAATCCCAGAGCGTGTTGCGGTGGGTCGGACGCTTGTAGTTGCCGAACTGGATGTCGTAGGTGGCCTGAGTCGTGTTGACATCAACGGGGAAGTCCGCCTTGAGAAGAATCTTCTTCTCTTTCCAGTCGACCGTGTAGTCTATATCTATGCGCGGCAGGTCTGCGTAGAAGATGAAACTCTGCTCAATGGTCGAGGAGAGGAACTTGCGTGTGACCTTTATGACCGTGCGGACGGGACCGCTCTCCGTCACGTCAACCGCGCTGACGTCGTTTATCTCGGTGTACTTCTGATCGAAATACGCCTTGATATCCCACGCCTCATGGTTGAACGGTCTGTCGTCAAAGGCATAAATTTTGTTGAGCACCTCGCCCTCGGGCGCAACGGCTCTGCCGGTCGCCTTGTGGATGAGAGAGGCGATGTTCATATCCCTGTCGAATCTGACGGTAAAGAACCTGTTGTCTATTGTCTTGTTCTCGACCTTGACGGTGTTTTCGCCCTGCTCGCCGCCGTGAATTATGCTGAAAGTCTTGTATCCTTTTGCGGGCACGCCCTTTGCGAAGAATACAAGGCGGCCGTCGGCGGATTTCTGACACGGCATGACGTTGCCGTCTGCATCGACTATCGAGAAATGCTCGGCAGCGGGCATATCGGTGATAACAACATCGTCGCGCTCTGCGCCGAAGGTGTTGAAAACGGTCAGCGCATTGCCGTCTGGGGTGCAGACAATTTTTCCGAGCGTCTCGGCAATCTCCGCCTTGCCCTCCGAGATGAGCTTTTCATACTGCTCCTTTGAGTCCTCATAGACCTCTTTTATCGAGGAGCCGGGGATTATATCGTGGAACTGGTTAAGCAGTATTATCTTCCAGCCGTCATTGATGAGCTGCTGAGGATAAGACGCTATACCGTTTGAGTCGGCAACGGCGCAAATCGTCTCCATGTCGTGATAGAGCAGCTCACTCTTTCTGTTGTAGCGCTTGTTCCTGCCCTGCGATGTCAGGGTGCCGCGGTGGAACTCAAGATAGAGCTCACCCGCCCACTTGGGCAGTCTGCGCGAGCCCTTGACGTCCTTTTCGAGGTCGCGGTAGAAGTCTATTGCAAATTCCTGCTTGACCTTCGGGCAGCCGGGTATGCCCTTTTCCATGCGCCGACCCATTTCGAGCATATCGCGGGTCGGTCCGCCGCCGCCGTCTCCGTGACCGAAGGTGCAGAGATACTCGCGGTTCAAATCCTTCTGCGAATATCTGTGCCAGCCTCCGAGGATGTGCTCGGGGTTCAAGTATGCGTTATATGTAGTCTGCCAGGAGTCACCCTCGTCGAAGCAGTCGGTGCTCGGCGAGAAGTGGGAGAGTATCTCCGTGCCGTCTATGCCCTTCCACATGAAGGTGTCATAGGGCACTTTGTTGAACTCGTTCCAGGATATCTTTGTGGTCATGAAGTAGTTGATGCCGGCCTTCTTCATAATCTGCGGGAGCGCCGCACTGTAGCCGAAAACATCGGGGAGCCACATTATCTTATTGTCAACGCCGAACTCGTCCTTGAAGAAGCGCTTGCCGACTAAGAACTGACGGACAAGGGATTCGCCGGAGGTGACGTTGGTGTCCGACTCGACCCACATACTGCCCTCGACCTCCCAGCGGCCTGCGGCGATCATCTTCTTGATGCCCTCATAGACCTCGGGGTAGTCCTCCTTGACGAACGCATAGAGCTGCGCCTGCGAGGACATGAACTTGTATTCGGGATATTCCTCCATGAGCTTGAGGACGGTTGCAAAGGAACGTCCTGCTTTTTCCCTCGTCTGACGGAGTCTCCAGAGCCACGCGACATCGATGTGCGTGTGACCTATGCAGCAGGCTGTGGCGTCCATGGCGTCCTTTGAATATATCTCACTGTCGAGCAGGTCGATGGCGGCCTCGGCGGATGCCGCAAAGGTGTCATAGTCGGAGGTGTTGAAGTCGATAAGGTTGACGGCATCGTTGAGCGCCTTTACTATATCGATGCGCGGAAGATCGTCCGCGTTATAGAGGGACGCCACCTTGAGCGGAGTTCTGAGGTCGAAGATGAGGCGGTTCACAAGGTCGTCGACGACCTTGAGGCGCGCACCCATTCTGAGCTTGCCCTTGAATTCCCAGGCGTCCGAATACGCGTTGAGGCAGCAGTCGAATTCTTCGCCGCCCTTGGCGCAGTCGAGCAGGCGTATCTCGCTGTGGTTCGAGTCGCCGCCCTGACGGAGCTCGCCGTTAAAGTACATGATGAACTGCGGGTTGCTGCGATTCCACGGGCCGCTTGCGGAGGGGGTCAGCTGATAGACAACCGGTCTGCCCGCGAAGCGCTCGGGCACGGTGAAGCTGTGGCGGAACCACGCATAGTCCTCTCTGTAGCCCCAGTAATCGTTCTCCGAGTCGAAATCAGTCCATTCGCCCTCGTCAATCTGTGAAAATTTATACTGTCCGTCGCGGAACTTGAAGCCGCCGAGCGTCTCGCTGTCGGGATAGAGGTATTCGTTCTCAAGATCCTCTATTACTTTATATATCCTTCTTGCGAGCATATAGCGCTCGGAGTTTTTGTCCGCGAAGCGGATATCTACATGGCTCATTTAATTGCTCCTTTCAAAATGTTGTCTATGTTATTTTTCAAAAATGACCCGAGTTTAATTTTCTGCCGCGTGTCTTCTCTCGTTAAGCTCGTCGAGGATACGCTTATGCTCCTTGTCGGACAGGGCGTATTTTATCGTCGGCAGGACGGAGAGAATGCAGCCGATGATGGGCGGGACGGAGACGATGAAGAACAGGACGGTCATGAACGGCTGATATTCGGGATTGAGACGCGGAATGCCGCCTGCGGCGATATAGTCGTTGACCTCCTGAACCTTGGCGTCGGAGAAGCCGACGACCGAATAGGCGATACCGTTTATAACTGTCGCAATAGCAGCGGTTATCTTGGCTATAAAGGTCTGCCCCGAGAAGAACACGCCGTCCGGGCGTATGCCGGAGCAGTATTCCTCGTAGTCGACGGCGTCGGCTATCATAAGCGACTGCAGGGCGTTTGTAATACCCATGGAGAAGCCGCTGCCGAAGAACAGTACGGCGCAGATTATGAGGCAGGCAACGGTGGTCAGATCGTGGTTCGGCGCTATCATATAGACTAAGAACAGTCCGCCGTAGGGTATCGCGCCGATAAGGTTCGACCAGTTGTAGAGCGACTTTTTCTCATACTTCTTGACGAGCATGGGCGCAAGTCCCATCGAGAGGAACTGACCTATAAACAGCGCGCCGCCGAGAAGCAGGATATAAAGCATGGCGAGCAGAGGATCCTTGCTCGCGTAGTAATACGAGACGAGCGACATCGCCGCGAGAGCTATTGTCGACTTGGGACTTCCGAGCACGCCGGAGAGCAGTATCTGGCGGAAGGGCTTGTTCTGCCACATGAGAGCGAAATTCTGCTTCATCGTGCGCGTCTCTTTCGAGGCGGGGACGCGCTCGCGCACGAAGATACCTGCCATCTGATAGAGAATAAAGCCGACGACGGAGAATATTACAGCGGCGGTTATGAAGCCGAGGCGTTCGCCCTGAGCGGGAGTTCTGCCGTTGACCGCAAAGGTACTGCCGAGCTTCAGCGCGACGGAATTTATCGTCAGCAGGGTGATGCCCGCGCCGACGCTCGCCCAGATTCTCGCAAAGGAGAGGAGCTTGTTGCGGTCGTCGTCCTTTTCGGTCATGAGAGCGGTTATGCCCCAGAGCGGGATATCGCCGACCGTATAGGTCATGCCCCAAAGTATGTAGGTAAAGGCGGCGTAGGCGACGATGAGGATGTTGTGCATACTCGTCGCCGAGGCCGCAGGGTCATAGAAACCGAAGTTTGTAAAGCAGAGTATGGTGATTATCATTATCGGGAACGGAACAAAAAGCAGATAGGGTCTGCACTTGCCCCATTTTGTGCGGGTCTTGTCAACTATCGTGCCCATCATCGGGTCGTTGACTGCGTCCCACACGCGGGCGATAGCCATAATGACGCTGACTGTGAATGCGGGGATAAGAATGGTAAACTGAAGATAGTAGGTCAGCGCGGTGCCGATTATGTTATAGAATACATTCTGACCGGCCAGACCAACATAGTACATCGCACTCTCTTTTTTTGTGTAAGTTTTGAGCGCTCTTCCTTGCGGTGCATTGTTTGCCATATTTTCATACCTCCTTACTTTATGCAACAATTATATACTTTTACTTCGGGCGTTACAATAGATTTTTAGTTATTTTGCCAAAAAAACTTGCCCCGGCCGTTTAAGTTTTCAATTCCTTTTGTAAGGGTCGGCAACTCGACGACCCTTTGACGCGATAGCGCCACCGAGAATCTATTCATTTCGCCCGTGTCGTATATACGCTCTCCGTTTGACGCTTGCCCTCTGTGCTGCATACGGCGGCAGCGGTGCGTCGAGTCGCCACACCCTGCAAAGCGAATAGCTGAAAGCTGCTGCATAAATGATATCCGCCCCTACACGGTTGAGTCGGATTTGCAATATTAAAGCTGCTTGACTGACGGCGGTTTATTTCCCGCCGCTCCCGATTCATCAAGCTGTTCAATCTGTCATACGACTTCAATATATATCGGAAAAGCCCCGACAGAAATTATACTGTCGGAGCTTTTCTGCTTTACGGACACGCGCCTTTATGCGGAGCCGTTTAGTGAAAATTTATGCGTGGTTATTGTGGATCATGTTTTTGATATCCGGAAGATTTGCCGTGCCCTTGAAGAACTTTCGAAGCTCGGAGAGACAGCGCAGGGGATTGGGATTCCAATCGGAGCGGGGAGCGGGCTTTATGCCGATATTTTCGAGCATCGGGCGCAGAGCTTCAAAGCGCTTCTCAAAGCTTTCGCAGTCCATATTCTCTCTCTTTGTCCAGCCGGCCTCGGCAACAGCCCAGAAGCGCGGGAAGCACATATACGAGAGCCTGTCAAAGTCGCGGACATACTCCGTCCAAATCGGGCACTCGACGCCGAACACGTTCTTCTTCCCCTCCTCGGTCAAGCCCTTGATATAGGGGTTGAGGCTGTAGGTTTTCTTGAGCGAGGTCATGCCGTAGGGGTAGTCGCAGTAGTAATAGTAAAACTCGGAGACTATCATCTTTCCGCCGTTGTTGGCAAATTCGACCGAGCGATCCTTTTTGTCCATCCAGCGCTGAACGATGATGTCCTTGGGCATCATGCCGCTGTTGAGACTCTCGTTCCAAACTATCGCCGTCTTGCCGTGCTTTTTGAGGAAATCTATCGCTTGGAGCACGAACCAGCCCTGAAGCTCCTCCTCGTTTTTGAGCCCTTTTTCTCTTATGCGCGCCTGGCACTTCGGGCACTCCTTCCAGCGGGTCTTGGGTGCTTCGTCGCCGCCGATATGGAAGAATCTGCCGGGGAAGAGCTCAACCATCTCGCCGAGCACGTCGAAAACGAGCTTCAATGCGTCGTCGTTTCCGGCGCAGAGAATGTTGTCGTATATGCCCTGCTTCGTGCCGACCTTGAGCGGCACTCCCTTGCAGGAGAGCTCGGGGTAGGCGGCGAGCACGGAAAGCGTGTGTCCGGGTATATCGAACTCGGGGATGACTTCAATATAGTTGTCGTCCGCGTAGGCGACTATCTCGCGTATTTCGTCCTTGGTGAAATGTCCCGAATATTCCTCGTCGAAGTGGTACTGCCCGAAATCCGAGCGGTGGCGGTGCGAGCCGACGGAGACAAGCTCGGGGTGGCTGTCAATTTCAACGCGCCAGCCCTGGTCGTCGGTCAGATGCCAGTGCATGGTGTTCATCTTGACGAGCGCCGCGGCGTCGATGAGCTTTTTGATGTTTTCGACCGTAGTCATGTGGCGTGCGCAGTCGAGCATAAACGCGCGGTATTCAAACGCGGGCACGTCCTCTATTCTCACACAGGGGCAGATGTCGAGCTGCTTTAGCTGCTTTAATGTCTGACTTGCATAGAACGCTCCGCGCTCGCCGCCGGCGGTGGCTTCAACGCCGTTCTCAGTCACCTCGAGCACATAGCTATCCTCGGACAGCGTATTCGAAAGACGGGCGGAAAAGCTCTCGGAATCGAAGCTTTCCGTGTTGACGCTGCCGCCGAGGTAGTCAATTTTATTGGGGTTGGGAATAATGCTGAGCTGTTTCATTTTTCTTCTCCTCCAAAGGGCTTTTGTCAAGGGTCAGTATACAATAAACGGAGTCCAAAAGCAAGGTGCAAATCAGCTTTCGGGCTTTTCTTTTTCTTCGCCGTGGTTATCCTTTTTCTTCTCGGCTTTGCACGCCTCGGCGCACATCTCCTCCTGCATTTCGAGCGTTATCTGCTTCATCGTGCTTTCGTCTATCTTCATCAGCTTCATTAATATCGCCTGACGGGCGAGGATGCGGTTCATCTTGCCGTGAATGTCCTCGATCATTATCTCGGTTTTGAGATTTACCTTGTAGTCGTTTTCGGCGCGGCGGCGATCCTTTTCCTCCTGGCGGTTCTGGCTCATCATTATCAGCGGAGCCTGCAGTGCGGCGACGCAGGAGAGCACAAGATTTAGCAGGATAAACGGATAGGGGTCGAACGCGCGTTTGGCGAGTATAACATTGCCGACCATCCAGAGTATCAGCAGGGCGGAGAACGAGAATATGAACGCCCAGCTGCCGGCAAATTTCGCAATTTTATCCGCGGCGCGCTGACCGAATGTATATTTCTCCTTGTCGGGGTTTGCAGATATCCTGCTGTCTGCGAGCAGGGATATGATATCCTCGTTGCTCATGTCGTGCTTGACATCGCTGATTATTTCGTTGACAAGCTTCTTGTTCTCTTTCATCTGGCACACTCCCTTGAAATTATCCGTATACTATTTTAACATAAGACGAAGAGATTTTCTATAGCTATATTTGCGTTTGCCAAGCGGCGGTGGTATACTGTGTGCAGGCATAATTCAGTCTTATGTGCGGATAATATAAAAAGGGGAGAAGAAAATGAAAGAGCTCATGAAAAATATTTCAAAATCCGAGGTTCTGACTCTGAGAGATCAGGTGCTCTGCCAGCCGGGGCAGGTGGTCAGCAAGACCCTCGCCCAGAACGACGCGCTGAGCATAACGCTCTTCGCTTTCGACAAGGACGAGGAGATAAGCACCCACGCCTCCGGCGGCGACGCATTTGTCACCTGCCTCGAGGGAGTCGGAAAAATAACGATAGACGGCGTTGACTACGAGCTGCACGAGGGCGAGAGCATAGTCATGCCCGCCGGACACCCGCACGCGGTCTATGGCAAAGAGCAGTTCAAGATGCTGCTCGTTGTGGTGTTTTGAGGATAAAATAAAAATGTCCGCCGTATGATATAAATGCGGCGGACAAATTTATATAATTTTACCCCTGCTTTGAAAACTCGCATCCGCAGTAGTTCTGTCTGTATAGATCATACTGCTTCGAGAGCTCTATCGAGCGCTTGTAGCCCTCGCGCTTCTTGAAATCTGCGGGCAGATGGCGCACTCCGTATTTTTCGCCCATTTCCTCGCCGATGCGGTTGAGTATCTGCGAATTCTTGTGCGGGCTTACGGAAAGAGTGGTCGTGAAATAGTCGAAGCCGTGCTCATTCGCCTCCTGCGCCGTGCGTTCGAGCCGCAGATAAAAGCATTTTTCGCACCGTGAGCCGCCCTCGCGCTCCTGCTCATAGCCCTTTGCGGCTTCGATGAATTGCTCGTGGTCATATTCACATTCGAGCATTTTTACATTGTGCTCCGCGGGCAGGAGAGATATTATCCTGCGCTGTTCGCTAAGGCGATGTTCATATTCCTCGGCGGGGTAGATGTTGGGGTTGAAGTAGAGCACGGTGACGTCGAAATATTTCGTCAGATATTCGAGTACATAGCTGCTGCAAGGCCCGCAGCAGCTGTGAAGCAGCAGGGTCGGCACGCGCCCGTTATTTTTTATTTCTTCGATCTCGCGGTCGAGGGCGAGCTGATAATTTATCTTGTTCATCTCTAAACGCCTCCGCAGTATATGATACCGCAAAGGCGCAAATAAATCAACCGATCAGTCGAGTATGCGCCCGTCTGTCGATATTGTCACGACCTGCCAGGGGATAAATTTGCCGCTGTTTTGCAGCGCGATTTTTGCGGCGTGCTCAATACCGCCGCAGCAGGGGACCTCCATTCTGACGACAGTTACGGACTGTATGTTATTGTTTGCGATTATCTCGGTCAGCTTTTCGGAATAATCGACGCTGTCGAGCTTCGGGCAGCCGACAAGGGTTATGTGCCCTCTTATGAATTTTTCGTGGAATGCCGCGTAGGCGTAGGCGGTGCAGTCGGCGGCGATGAGCAGCTTTGCGCCGTCAAAATAGGGAGCGTTTACCGGCACGAGCTTTATCTGAACGGGCCACTGGCGCAGTCTGCTCTGCATTTCCGTCGGCTGTGACGGGGGAGCGGCGCTCTCGTCGCGGTTGATAGTCATTAGCCTCGACCCGGGGCAGCCCTGATGTCCGCCGCCTCTTTTCTTCATCATGTTTTCTTTGACCGCCTCCGCATCGTAGGCGGCGGCCTCGCGTTCGACAAAGGTTATCGCGCCCGCGGGGCACGCGGGCAGGCAGTCGCCGAGCCCGTCGCAGTAGTCGTCGCGTATAAGCCTTGCCTTGCCGTCAACCATGGCTATTGCGCCCTCGTGGCAGGCGGCGGCGCAGGCTCCGCAGCCGTTGCATTTTTCTTCGTCAATATGTATTATTCTGCGCTTCATAAAAATTCCTCCGAGTTAAAGCTTTGTTTTCTTGACCTGACAAGTCAATTATAGTAGAATTGAGACAGAAATACTGTTGCAAAAACAACGGAGGATTAAAAATGTTTGAAAATTTTGCGGAAATTAAATCGGCGCCGCTCTTTGACGGAATAGCCGAAACCGAGCTGCCGGAGCTGCTCGGCGCACTCGAAGCGAGAAGCCGAAGGTATGCGGGGGGCGAAATAATACTGAACGAGGGCGAAAGAACGGATTCGCTCGGGCTTGTGTTGAGCGGCAGCGTGATGATAGTGCAGGACGATTTCTGGGGCAACCGCAACATACTCGCGCGGATAACGCGCGGCGGGATATTCGCGGAGTCCTTTGCGTGCACGGGCGAGAGGCTGACCGTCGGCGCGCAGGCGGAGAGCGACTGCGAAATAATGCGGCTGAAGGTCGAATATGTGCTCAAATCATGCCCGAAATCGTGCTCGGCGCACTCGGCACTCGTCGGCAATTTAATACACGAGCTCGCACGCAAAAATCTGAATTTCAACTCGAAGCTCAGCCACATGGGCAAGCGCACGACGCGCGAAAAGCTGCTTTCTTATCTGTCAGCGCAGGCGACGAAAAGCGGAAAAAATGAATTCGATATCCCGTTTGACCGTCAGCAGCTCGCCGACTATCTGTGCGTTGACCGCAGCGCGATGTCCGCTCAGCTCTGCGCGCTCAGGGACGACGGAGTGCTGGAATTTAAAAAAAATCACTTTATTTTGCTGCGATAACGCCGATCGTACGTATAACAGGTTCAATCCCGACAGTACAATGCCTGTCGGGACTTTTCTGTATGTATTGAAGCCGTATGATGTGATTAAAGAGATTTATTAATTGGGATTTGCGGGGGAGGAGAAACCGCCGCAGGCGGCACAGGGGTCAAGCCTCAAGCAGAGAGCGTATTACACGACACGGGCGAAATGAATAGCTTTTCGGTGACGCTGACGCGTCAAAGGGTCGCCGAGGCCGCCGCCCACCTGCAAACAAAGCTTCCCTCAACCCCTTGCAGAGGAGAGCTTGGCTCGCCTGCTGTAGCTACTGCGTAAACCGCGGGCGGATGATATCCGTCCCGACACGATTGTGTCAGTTTGCAATATAAAATCGTTTTCCTAACGGCAGTTTCTCTCCGCCAATCTCATTTTCCCCGAACCGATAAAGGGCGTGCTTTTATGCACCCTGCAATAATATAAAAAACCGACCTATGAGCCATAGATCGGTTTTGTGTCTTACGAACACCCCGCTAACGTCGGGGCATTTTTATTCAGTTGGTTTATTTCTTCTTGCCGGTGCCTTCGTATTCCTTTATCCATGCGACCATGTCGGTGAAGGACTGCTTTGCGCCCATGGGAGCGTAGCCGAGCTCTTTCTTGGCCTTATCGCAGCTGAAGTTGCAGTTGGAGGTCAGCTTGCGAATGGAGTAGCGGGTGAAGAGCGGAGTCTTCTTCGCGGCGTTGTAATAGACCTCCATGAGAGGAGCGAACGCCTTTGCGAGGCCGAGAGGAAGCTTGAAGCCGGGAGCCTTTGTGCCGCAGATATCTGCGAGCATATGTATAAGCTCGTCAACGGTGACGACCTCGTCGGTGAGGATATAGCCTTCGCCGGGTCTGCCCTTTTCGGCGGCGCCGATCATGCCCTTGGCAACGTCGCGCACGTCAACGAAGTTGTATGCGCCGAATGCGAGCGATACGGGGAATTTGCCGTTAAAGAACATTCTGACCATCTCGCCGACGGAAGAAACCTTGAAGTCATAGGGGCCGCAGCACGCGCCGGGATAGCAGACAACTGTCTCAAGCTTGTCGTCGTTATTCTCAAACACATAGTTTGTGGCGGTAGCCTTAGTCTTTGCATAGGTGCCGTCAAGAATCTCGGGATTGAAGTGAGAAATCTCACGCATAACCTGATTATCGGGGAGCGGGGGGTAAGCGTCAACGGAGGAAGCGTAGACAAGGCGCTTTACGCCGCACTTTTTGCACGCCTCAACGACGTTCTTTGTGCCGTCGACATTGACCTTCCAGGTCATGTCCTCGTTGCCCTTGTTTATCTCGATAACGCCTGCAAGGTGATAGACGACGTCCGCGCCTTCAAAAGCCTTTTCGAGAGAAGCGGGATCGGTGACGTCGCCGAATACGCGCTCGCAATTGATGCCGTCAAAAATCTTGCTGTCTTTTCTGATGAGTATTCTGAAGTTTTCGCCGCGTGCCTCGAGTTCCTTAACAAGTGCGTAGCCGACGTGACCCGTAGCGCCCGTGACGACTGAAAGCTTGTCTCCCATTAGTAAAATACACTCCTTTAATTTAAGCTTGCGGAGCATATTATATATCAAAAAAGCTTTTTAATATTTACACTAAAGAACTATCGCGGGGCAAACTGATAATATTTTACTTTTTTAGTTAAAGTGCCGAAGTGTTTCGCCAATAACATTGACTTTTTGTATGTTTAGAGCTATTATTTATAATGAAAATTTATGTGCCGAGCGGCGTGACGCTTGAAAAACGGGCGCTCGGGCAGAGAACAGACATCTGTAAATTGAAAGGAAGGATACAAGTGGCAAAATACGTCCTTGCACTCGACCAGGGAACGACCAGCTCGCGAGCTATCGTTTTTGACAAGAAGGGCAACATTATAGCCAAAGCGCAGAAGGAGTTCGATCAGATTTATCCTGCTGCGGGCTGGGTTGAGCATGACCCCATGGAGATACTTTTCAGCCAGTTTCAGGCGCTGACCTCCGTCTTTTCTTCGAGCGGAGTGAAGCCCGAGGATATAGCGGCTATCGGCATAACCAATCAGCGCGAGACCACTATCATGTGGGACAGGGAGACGGGAAAGCCCGTCTATAACGCCATCGTCTGGCAATGCCGCCGCACGGCAGAGCTCTGCGAGCAGATAAAGGCGGACGGCATGGAGGAGTACATAAAGGACAAGACGGGTCTTGTCATAGACGCATATTTCTCCGGCACAAAGATAAAGTGGATACTTGACAATGTCCCGGGCGCACGCGCGCTTGCCGAGGCGGATCAGCTGCTCTTCGGCACGGTTGAGACCTGGCTCATATGGAATCTCACCGGCGGCAGAGTGCATATAACCGACTACTCCAACGCATCGAGAACCATGCTCTTCGACGTTGATAATCTCTGCTGGGACGAGAAGATGTGCGAATATCTCAATATCCCGATGTCCATCCTTCCCGAGGTCAAGCCCTCAAGCATGGTCTACGGCAAGGTCGCGGGCGGCATAATCGGCCTTGAGGAACTCGAGGGTATTCCGATTTCGGGCGCAATAGGCGATCAGCCGGCGGCTCTGTTCGGTCAGGCCTGCTTTGAGCCCGGTCAGGCGAAGAACACCTACGGCACCGGCTGCTTCCTGCTGATGAACACTGGCGAGAAGCGCGTCAAGTCGAAGAACAACCTGCTCACCGGCGTCGCGTGGGGTATCGGCGACAAGGTCGAATATTCCATAGAGGGCTCTGCGTTCAACGCAGGCTCGGTTATCAAGTGGCTGCGCGATGAGCTGCATATGATAGACAACGCCAAACGCTGCGACGAGCTCGCCGAGAGCGTGCCCGATGCCAACGGCATATATTTTGTCCCCGCGTTCACGGGACTCGGCGCGCCCTATTGGGATATGTATGCGCGCGGCTGCATAGTCGGACTCACGCGCGGAGTTAACCGCGCCCATATCGCGCGAAGCGTCCTTGAGGCGATAGCCTATCAGATGACGGATCTCCTTGAAGCGATGGAGGACGATTCGGGCATAACCTTTACGGAGCTGCGCGTCGACGGCGGCGCGAGCGTCAGCAATATCCTGCTCCAGATACAGTCGGATATGATTCGCACGATAGTTGACAGACCCAAGACCGTTGAGACGACGGCTCTGGGCGCAGCATATCTCGCGGGTCTTGCCGTCGGCTATTGGAAGGACAGGGCTGAGATAGCGCAGAACCGCGAAATCGAGAGAATATTCACCCCCCAGATGGAGAAGTCACACCGTGACGAGCTCTACAAGGGCTGGAAACGCGCAGTCGAGCGTTCACGCGACTGGGCGAAGGACTGATATTATCTGGCCGCCGACCGGTTTTCTGATCGGCGGCCGTAAAAATACCGAGCAACAGGAAAGGAAAACTGAAATGGATTATCTGAGCGAATCACTGAAGCTTCACTATAAACTGCGCGGCAAGCTGGAGATAAAGCCGAGAGCAGGGGTCGGCAACAAGGACGAGCTGTCCCTTGCCTACACTCCCGGAGTCGCGGCGGCGTGCCTTGAGATAAAGGACGACGTCAGCAAAAGCTACGACTTAACGCGCCGCTGGAACACCGTCGCGGTCGTCACGGACGGCACTGCGGTGCTGGGACTCGGTGACATTGGCCCCGAGGCGGGTATGCCCGTTATGGAGGGCAAATGCGTGCTCTTCAAGGCGTTCGGCGATGTTGACGCGATACCGCTTTGCGTGCGCTCGAAGGACGTTGACGAAATAGTGAACACCGTCGCTCTGCTCGCCGGCTCGTTCGGCGGAGTGAATCTCGAGGACATTGCGGCCCCGCGCTGCTTCGAGATAGAGCGAAAGCTCAAGGAACGCACGGATATCCCGATTTTCCACGACGATCAGCACGGCACGGCGGTGGTCTGCCTTGCGGCCGTTATGAACGCGCTTAAAATAGTCAAAAAGCAGCTTTCGGACTGCACTGTTGTTTTCAGCGGCTCGGGCGCCGCGGGCGTTGCGATAGCGAAGCTGTTTGACTCCATGGGCGCGGGAGAGATAATCATGTGCGACCGCAAGGGCATAATCTGCGCGGGCGACGATTTGACTCCCGCAAAGGCGGAGATAGCCGCATTTACAAATAAAAATCACCGCACCGGCACTTTAGCCGACGCGATGAAAGGAGCCGATATTTTTGTCGGGGTCTCCGCGCCCGGAATAGTGACCTCCGAGATGGCGGAGTCCATGGCCGAGAATGCCATAATCATGGCCATGGCGAACCCCGTGCCCGAGATAATGCCCGACCTTGCCAAGGCTGCGGGCGCTGCGGTAGTCGGCACGGGCAGAAGCGACTTCCCGAATCAGATTAACAATGTCCTCGCGTTCCCGGGAATTTTCCGCGGTGCGCTCGATGTCCGCGCAAGCGACATAAACGAGCAGATGAAGATAGCCGCCGCGAAGGCAATAGCCTCTCTCGTCAGCGACGGGGAGCTGAATCCCGATTACATCCTGCCCGCGGCGTTCGACGAGCGCGTCGGAAGGACGGTCGCCGAGGCGGTGGCGCAGGCTGCGAGAGACAGCGGAGTGGCGAGGATATAATCAGAACTCGGTGGTGTATATATCGCCGAGCTTTATCCCGCTCTTTTCGCAGCGGGAGTTGATAATGCTTTGCGCCTGTTCTATTACGGTTTTGAAGGACAGGGGTATCTTATCGGGTATCTGACGCGACGCGTTTGAGCCGGCGGTTATCAGCTCGTTTGTGACGCGGTCAATGATATTGAGGTAATTTCGGTCGTTGAGCACTTCGGCGTTCGGAACCCATTCGCAGGGGAGCGTGCCCTTGGCGGACTCTGCGATTATGATTCTGTACATAATCAGGCAGTATATCATGTGCATGACGTCCGAGGAGGTGCCGCTGTTCTCCTGGCGGAAGGTCAGAAACTTTCGAAGCTTTCCGGCAACGCGGAATAATGTCAGCGTGCTGAGCTCCGCGTCGGAGTAGATGTCGTCGTTTATGCCGAATGCGCCCTCAAAGCCGCGTTTCGATTCGCTTATACCCAAAAGGTAGTCCGTGGTGACATTGTAGTAGTCGGCCGCGCGGCAGAGAAAATCAAGTCCGCATTCGCGTATTCCGTTTTCGTAGTGGGAGAGCAGAGCCTGCGAGACGCCCAGCCCCGCTGCGGCTTCTTTCTGGCTTATGCCCTTTTCCTTTCGAAGTGCGGACAGCCGCGCAGTTATACCTGTTGCCATATAGATACCCCTTTTGATTTATACAATCTGTATAATCATTATAGCAGATATCCGTCGATTTTCAATTATACAGTTCAACAAAATACTCGGCGTATTTTTGGAGGAAATATGAAAAGCTATATTATATATATCATCAGAAGCGGCGCCACAAGAGAGGAGACCGAGGGAAAATACATCGGCCATACCGACGTCGAGCTCAGCGAAGAGGGCAGAAAGCAGCTCGAAAATATGCGCTCGGAGCTCGTCTATCCGCCTGTCGGCGCGGTTATATCAAGCCCGCTCAAGCGCTGCACGGACACTGCGGCGATACTCTATCCCGACAACAAGTGCATAACAATAGACTCGCTCATAGAGTGCAATTTCGGCGAGTTCGAGGGCAAGGACGCGGAGGAGCTCAAGGATTATCCTATGTTCCCGCGCTGGCTTGCCGGCGAGCAGGGCGTCGAGCCGCCGTTCGGCGAGAGCAACGAGACGTTCGCAAGGCGCGTGTGCGAGGGCTTTATAAAGATAGTTGACGGACTGATAAAGACCGAGACCGACCGCGCTGCGATAGTCACCCACGGCGGTGTTATGATGGCGCTGCTCACGAATTTCGGACTTCCGCAGCTTCCGATGCACGAGTGGATAACCCCCAACGGCTGCGGCTACACTCTGCGCGTAACGCCGTCGCTTTGGATGCGCGGGCATAAATTAGAGGTTGTCTACGAATTCCCGTATGAGAAGAACGACGGCGACGAGGAAGAATAAGGCGCACGGGAGGCGGCAATATGCAGTACAGAACCATAAGAGCGGCGGCGAGTGCCGAGTTCGTTGAAAAGCGTTCGCGGTTCATCGGCTATATATCGCCCGTCACGACTCAGGAGGACGCGGCGGCGTTTATAGACTCTATCCGCTCGAAGCACTGGGATGCGACGCACAATGTTCCCGCATATATAATCAGAGAGGGCAACATCTGCCGCTTTTCGGACGACGGCGAGCCTCAGGGAACGGCGGGAATGCCGGCGCTCAACGTCCTTCAGAAGGAGGGGCTTACCGACTGCGTGCTTGTGGTCACAAGATATTTCGGCGGCATACTTCTGGGCGGCGGAGGGCTTGTCAGAGCCTATTCCCACGCGGCGAAGCTCGCAGTTGACGCGGGGGGCACGGTGACCCGTGCCGAGTGCAGTATAGTGAAAATCCGCTGCGACTACACATTTTACGGGCGGCTCGCCTCGCTTATCCCGGAGCAGGGCGGCATAGTTGAGGACACGGCGTTCGAGGACGCGGTGACGGTGAAAATGAGAATACCGCAGGAGCTTGAGCCTGCGTTTGAGGCGCGGCTCGTTGACCTTAGCAACGGCACCTGCCGCGGAGAAATAATAGATACGGTTTTTGCGGATATAGACTGAGGAGGAGAAAAAATGAAGATACTGTTTCAGGGCGATTCCATAACGGACGGCAACAGATACAGGGAGCCCGAACGCCGCCACGATTTGAACCATCAGATAGGGCACAGCTACGCGTTTATTGTCAGCGGGATGCTCGGCGCGGAATATCCGGACGCCGGACTTCAATTCGTAAACCGCGGCATTTCCGCCGATACGACACGCGGACTGCTCCGCCGTTGGCGCGAGGATGCGCTCGATATAGAGCCGGATGTTTTGAGCCTGCTCATCGGCACGAACGACTGCTTCCTTGAGGGCGAAAATCATATTGAGCCGGAGGAATATGAAAGCAATCTCGAAAATATGCTTTCGCAGTCCTTCGAGACGAACGCCGAGCTGAAGGTGTTCCTCATGGAGCCGTTTTTCCTGCCGACAAGGGACAGATACAAGTCGGAGGAGGACGTTTGCCGCAGGAAGCTGGGCAGATATTCGCAGGTCTGCCGCCGCATTGCCGAAAAGGATGACAGGATATTTTTTATCCCGCTTCAAGAAGTTTTCGACAGCGCCGCAGAGGGACGCGACTGCGCCTACTGGATATGGGACGGCATCCACCCGACAGAGAGCGGTCACGCGCTGATAGCACGCGAGTGGATAAAAGCCTTCAAGGCGATGTTTGAATAAAATAATCGCAACTTTTATCAGCCGCCCTTTACACAAGGGAGCCTAAAATAACACCAACAAAAAATCCTCCGTATGTCTCATACGGAGGATAGCTTTTTGCTTTTTATTTCTCTGCGGCGGCTCTTCTTGCCTGGAGCGCGTCGGATATCTCCTGCTTTTTCTTGCCGACGATATCGTATTTGAATATCGGGAATGCGGAGAGCAGGGAGAGAATTCCGGGGACAACGGAATAGGCGAAGAACACCGTGTCCTTGGTTTTTGTCGTGAAGCCGGCGGCGGTGCCCGCGGCTATCTCGCGCACGGTGTCGGAGTAGCCGGAGACCTGAACGAAAACAAGACCGAGCGCCATGCCGAGCGCAAGGCAGATCTTTATGGTCAGCGTGAGCACCGAATATGCTGTACCCTCCATGCGCTTGCCCGTCTCATACTCGTAGTAGTCAACGCAGTCGGCGGTCATTATCATGGGCATGAGGTTGACGGACGCAAACTGCAGCCCTAAGAGGAAGAGCGAGAAATAGAAGAGCACGGTGAGCACCGTATTGCCGGGGTTTATAAACCAGAAGTGGGCTATCACGAACGAGAACACGGATGCTATAAAGCCGTAGACCGACAGGCCGATAAAGACCTTCTTTTCGTCGAACTTCTTTATGAGGAACGGGCAGGCGGCCATGCTTATCATCGTGCCTATCGCGGTCGAGATGCCGAGCACGGCGACGAGGTTCTGCGAGCCGAGAAGAATGTTGGCGGCCTGAACCTGAATGCCCATAGCCATCTGACGGCCGAAGCCGAGGAAATATGAGATTATAACGAGCATGAACGGCTTGTTCGATTTGAGCGCGTTCAGCATATCCTTAAAAGAAATCTTTTCGCCCGCCGAGTAGGGCACGCGCTCCTTGTTGATGAGCGGGATGAGCATGAACAGCACGCAGCCGAGCACGGCCGTGAGGACGGCTGTGAACAGATACTCGTTTGCTATCATCGGCAGATCCGTCTCGCCGCTCTTGACGAGCACCTTGGAGCCTCCGGGAATGATAAGGCAGGCTATCGGCACTATAACGACGCAGGCTGAGAAGCCTATCTGCTTGAAGGTGTTCGAAATTGAGACGACATTTGTGCGCTCCGTCGGGTCGGGGGTGAGGACGGAGGCTATGCCCTGCGAGGGCACGTCGCCGAGGGTCATCGCAAAGCTCCAGAGCAGGTAGGTCACGAAGATCCATATGTAGACGGCGACCTTGTTCGTCTTAAACGGCACATCTATGAACACCGCCGAGGTCATGACGAGCAGGGGAAGTATAGACTTTGCTATCATCGATTTGAACTTGCCCTTTTTGCTCTTCGAGCGGTCGATCATGTTGCCGACGAACGGATCGAAAACCGCGGAGAGGATTTTTGCGACGAGCACGAGAATACCGACTACCGCGATATCCGCGCCGAGTATCGACGCATCAAACTCCGCCTGATACGAGTTGAGAAGCCCGACTATCGCCTGAAAGCCGAAAAGCCCGAGCGAATATGCCGCAATCTCCTTGAAGCCCATATACTTTGCCTTTGACGAACCCATTGTTATTCCCCTTTCGGTAAGTCCCGAATCATTCTTGGTCGCAGATTCAAGACTTTACTGTGCTAAATTAATTTTATTATAAACTGCGGATTTAAGCGTGTCAATAAAAACAGAATATTTTTTGCCGCGCATTTTTCGCTTTTCTTGACACTTGACGATATAATAATGTATAATTTATTATGAGTCAATATAACGACAGGAGGATTTATTAATGATTTCAAAGAAACTTTTCGGCACTCTTCCCGACAAAAGAGAGGTCGATATATACGAGCTTAAAAATTCAAACGGTGTCAGCGCGTCCGTCATAACCTACGGCGCAACCTGGCAGTCGCTCTTTGCGCCCGACAGAGACGGTAACTTTGAGGATGTCCTCATAGGCTTTGACGATTTGGAGGGTCATGTCGAGCGCTCCGACTATCAGGGTCAGATCGTCGGCAGATATGCAAACCGCATCTGCGGCGGCCGTTTCAGAGTCGGAGACAAAGAGTTCGATGTGATAAAGAACGAAAACGGCAAGACCTGCCTGCACGGCGGCGGCGAGTTTTCCCATGCGGTTTGGACGGCGAGAGTCGAGGGCGAGAGCCTTGTTCTCGAATATACGAGCCCCGAAGGCTCAAACGGCTTCCCCGGCGAGATGAGCGCAAGGGTGACCTACACTCTCGATGACAGCAACGAGCTTTCGATTTCCTATGAGGCCGTCTGCACCGAGGATACTCCGATAAATATGACTAACCACGCATATTTCAATCTCGGCTCATACAAGCGCCCGAACGTCCTCTCGCAGGAGCTTCGCCTGTCCTGCTCGCACTACACTCCCATGGATGCGGACAGTATACCCACCGGCGAGATAAGAGACGTCACCGAAACGGCGTTCGATTTCAGACAGATGAAGGCTATCGGCAGAGATATCAACTGCGCAGACACCCAGATAGAGCTTGCAAACGGCGGATATGACCACAATTTCTGCATAGATTCCGATACGCAGGGCGCGTTTGCGACCGCATACGACCCCGAGAGCGGGCGCGTTATGGAAGTAACTACCGATATGCCCGGTGTTCAGCTCTACACCGGAAACTTCCTCAACAACATCCCCGGCAAGGGCGGCACGCTGATGAACAAGCACGCGGGCTTCTGCCTTGAAACTCAGTTCTATCCCGATTCCCCGAACCGTCCGAACTTCCCGCCCTGCATTTTCAAGGCGGGCGAGACGTTCAGAAGCCGCACGAGCTTCAAATTCTCGGTAAAATAAATTTTTCAGAGGCGAGTTTATGATTTCAACGGGTGCGCGGGCGCTGATAGATGTTCTGCTCGAACAG
This sequence comes from Oscillospiraceae bacterium, assembly GCA_003538135.1. Lineage (GTDB taxonomy): Bacteria > Bacillota > Clostridia > Oscillospirales > Acutalibacteraceae > CAG-177. The sequence goes on along the minus strand of DPOR01000017.1, from coordinate 193,312 downwards.
GGAGTCGATACGGTTTTCGGCTATCCGGGCAGCGCGGTGCTCGATATCTACGATGAACTTTACAAATGCGATAAAATTCGCCATATACTAACCTGCCACGAGCAGGCGGCGGCTCACGCGGCGGACGGCTACGCGCGCGCGACGGGCAAAACGGGCGTCGTTATTGCGACCTCGGGTCCGGGCGCTACCAACCTCGTGACGGGAATTGCCGCCGCATACATGGACTCAAGTCCCGTTGTTGCGATAACCGGGAACGTCAAGACCTCGCTGCTCGGCAGCGACTCCTTCCAGGAGGTCGATATCGCGGGCGTCACGATGCCGGTGACGAAGTATTCGTTCATAGCGTCGGGCGAGCGCGGAGTGGCGCAGGATGTCCGCGAGGCGTTTTCTATAGCGCAGTCGGGCAGAAAAGGTCCGGTGCTCGTCGATATCCCGGCGGATATTGCGGCGCAGAGCGAGGAATACGAGCGCGCCCCGAAGAGCGAGCCCGCGCGGGCAAAAGAGCCCGAGGAAGCTCAGCTCGCACGCGCGGCGCAGATGATAGCAAAAGCAAAAAGACCGCTTATCTATGTCGGCGGCGGAGCAATAAGCTCGGGTGCGTCCGAAGCGCTCGGGGCATTCGCAAAAAAGCTGCAAATCCCCGTCGCGTGCTCGATGATGGGGCTCGGCGCTTATCCCTGCTCGGCGAAGCTTTTCTTGGGGCTTGTCGGTATGCACGGAAACCCCGCCGCCAATACTGCGGCTCTCAACTGCGACCTGCTCATAGCCGCTGGCGCGAGATTTTCAAACCGCGTCGCCGCGAGCAAGGCGAGCTTCGCTCCGAAGGCGAAGATAATACATATAGACATAGACGCGGCGGAGTTTGACAAGAACATCGTCTCCGACGCCCATATTCTCGGCGACTTGGGAAAGACCCTGGAGAGGCTCAGGGCAATGCTCCCGCCGGGCGAAAATTCCGAATGGCTCGGCGAGATAGCTGAGTTTAAAAGACAAATCCCGCGCCCGAAGCCGTATGCGCCCTATACCGTTCTGCATACCCTGAGCGAGCTTACAAAGGGCGAGGCGAACATAGTGACCGACGTCGGTCAGAATCAGATGTGGACGGCGCAGTATTATGACTTTGAGCGCCCGCGCTCGCTGATAACCTCCGGCGGGCTCGGTGCCATGGGCTTCGGCATGGGGGCGGCTATCGGCGCGGCTCTCGGCGTGCCGGAGAGAAAGACCGTGCTCATAACGGGCGACGGCGGATTTCATATGAGTCTGAGCGAGCTTGCGACGCTGAGCCGATATAATATTCCCGTTGTCGCAGTAGTTATGAACAACGGCGTGCTCGGTATGGTCAGGCAGTGGCAGAAGGTGTTCTATGACGGACGGTTTTCCGCAACTCAGCCGGAGCGCGCGACGGATATAGTCGCCGTCGCAAAGGCGTTCGGCGTCAAGGGGATGAGAATAAAAAATCCGTCGCAGGCAAAGCGCGTTTTCAAAAAGGCGCTCGCCATGGACAGGCCCGTGGTCATAGACTGCCGCATCGACCCCGAATGCGCGGTGCTCCCGATGATACCGCCCGGCGGCGATATCACGACGGCTATATACAGATAAGGAGGAATCAGCATGATTCAAAGGCTGACCGTTTCGGCGCTTGTCAGAAACCGCTCGGGCGTTCTGCTCAGAGTGGCGGGACTTTTTGCGCGCCGCGGATATAATATACGAAGCCTCACCGTCTCCGAGACCGAGCATCCGGAGTTTTCGAGAATGACGGTTGTCGCCGAGGTCGAACCGGAGCAGGTGAAGCAGGTCGAGGCTCAGCTGCTGAAATTAGAGGATGTCATAAAGGTGGCGCATCTCGAAGAGGGAAAGCTCGTTTCGAGCGAGCTGCTTCTGATAAAGGTTCACTGCCTCAACAAGGACAGGCCGCAGGTATTAAAGACCGTCATAGCCTACGGCGCGAGGGTCAAGGATATAGGCCACACGATGCTCACGGCGGAGCTTACGGGCGAGCCGGAAAGAATAGATTCGTTTATAGCGGACATGAGCGTCCACGGAATAGCCGAGCTTTCGCGCTCGGGCATAACCGCTCTTGAGAGCGGCGACACGGTAATAAACGACTGACACGGGAGGAAGAGACTTGAAAAAGATAGAACTTCTCGATTCGACCCTGCGCGACGGAGCACAGGGCGAGGGCATATCCTTTTCCGTCAACGACAGATTGGAGATAGTCCGCGTGCTCGATGAGCTCGGCATACCGATAATCGAGGCGGGCAACCCCACGTCAAATCCGCGCGAGCTTGAATTTTTTGAGCAGGCGAGCAGGCTGTGGCTCAAACATTCCCGCCTGTGCGCGTTCGGCTCAACGCGGAGGAAGGGAGAGAGCGTTGAAGAGGACGCCTCGTGCGCAGCCCTGCTCAGGGCGGGGACTCCGTGCGTGTCGATAGTCGGAAAGAGCAGAAAAATCCAGGTTGAGGGCGTTTTGCAGACAAGCCCCGAGGAAAACCTTCTGATGATAGAGGAGACCTGCCGATTTTTTAAAAATCACGGCAAGCAGGTCATTTTCGACGCGGAGCACTTCTTTGACGGTATGTCCGACGGCGACGGCTACGCGCTCGAAAGTCTGCGCGCGGCTCTGCGCGGCGGCGCGGACTGCCTTGCTCTGTGCGACACAAACGGCGGCTCGTTCCCGGATTACATAGAAAAAGTTACCGGTGAAATAGTAAAAGCTTTCCCCGGTACCGATATAGGAATACATACTCACAACGACTCCGATATGGCGTGCGCGGGCGCACTCATGGCTGTCAGAGCGGGCGCAAAACAGGTGCAGGGCACGTTTATCGGCTTCGGCGAGCGGTGCGGAAACGCGAAGCTCACTTCGATAATCCCCAATTTGCAGATAAAATCCGACTACGAGTGTATCCCGCAGGAGAATTTGAAAAATCTGACCTCATCGGCGATAAAGATAGCGTCGATAGCCAATGTAACTTTGCACAGGGATGTGCCGTTTGTCGGGCGCAGCGCGTTTGCGCACAAGGCGGGGATGCACGCGGACGGCGTCTTGAAATTCAGCGAATCGTTCGAGCATATCGACCCCGAGACAGTTGGCAACCGCAGGCGTTTCCTGCTCTCCGAGGTCACGGGAAAGTCCGCTGTGCTCAAGAAGATACAGAAGCTCTATCCCGATTTCGACAGGGATTCGCCGCAGGTGGCGGAGCTGCTCGATATCCTCAAGCAGAAGGAGTACGAGGGCTATCAATATGAGGGCGCGGATTCTTCGTTTGAGCTGATAGTTCACCGCCTCGTTAAAAAATACAAGCCGTTCTTCAATCTTATCAGCTACAAGGTGCTCGACGAGCTGCCCTATGACAACGACCACAGCGCAACCGCCACGATAAAGCTGAGCGTTGACGGCAGAGTCAGAATAGCGGCGTCGGACGGAGACGGCCCCGTCAATGCGCTCGACCGCGCTCTGCGCGAGGCGCTCGAGGTATTCTACCCGTGCCTTCGAAAGCTCAGGCTCATCGACTACAAGGTTCGCGTCATGGAGCCCAAGGATGCCACGGCTGCGAGCGTCCGCGTTCTTATCACGTCGTCGGACGGCGAGGATATCTGGACTACCGTAGGCGTGTCGCAGGACGTTATAAACGCGAGCTGGATAGCGCTTGTCGATTCGATTGAGCATAAGCTCGTGAGCATGGGCGAGGATCTGCACAGGTAAATATACGAAATTTTGTAACAAAATGTTATTTTGCCATTCACACAAACTTTTGCGAATGGTTTATAATAATTACAATGGGTTCGTTTAAAACAAAAGGAGAGGTACTTATGGCTAACGAAAAAATACTTGTCGTTGACGACGACGTTAATATCTGCGAACTGCTGCGCCTCTATCTTGAAAAAGAGGGTTACACCGTCAGCATAGTAAACGACGGCGAGAGCGCCGTGAAGAGCTTCGGCGAGATTCAGCCTGATTTGATGCTGCTCGATATAATGCTGCCCCGTCTTGACGGCTGGCAGGTCTGCCGCGAGGTCAGAAAGTTCTCGGACAAGCCGATAATCATGCTCACCGCAAAGGGCGAGACCTTTGATAAGGTTCTCGGTCTCGAGCTCGGCGCGGACGACTATGTCGTCAAGCCCTTCGACGCAAAGGAAGTTGTGGCGCGAGTCAAGGCGGTTTTAAGGCGCAGTGCCGGCGCACCGGCTACGGACATAAAGCAGGTCGAATACGACAAGCTCAAGATAAACCTGACCAACTACGAGCTTTGGGTCGACGGCAAGCGCATCGACACTCCGCCCAAGGAGCTTGAGCTTATCTATCACCTTGCGAGCAATCCGAACAGGGTGTTTACCCGCGATCAGCTGCTCGACGAGGTCTGGGGCTTCGACTATTACGGCGACTCGAGAACGGTCGACGTCCATGTCAAGAGACTCAGAGAGAAGCTCGAGGGCGTGTCCGACAAGTGGGAGCTCAAGACCGTCTGGAGCGTAGGCTACAAGTTTGAGACCAAGGATTGATGTGCAATGAAAAAAGCACGCAAAAAGTTTGAACCTAAAGATATAAAGAACACAGGCTCGAGAACAAAAAGCTCGGGTCTGTTTCACCGTTACTTCTATGTTACGGTGCTGATACTTTTTATCAGCTTTGCCATTCTCGGTTCGTCCCTGCTCATATTCATCGCGCGAAATCAGTCCGAGGAAAAGACGGCGCTTTTGAAGCAGAACGCGCAGAACGTCGCGCAGACCGCCGCCGCCCTTATCCAAAAGGGCTATCCGCTCGAGCGGGGGAACAAGGACGCCACCATGCTTATGAGCGTTTCGACTGCTCAGCTCTCGCGGGCTATCGACGCGGATATCTATATCTGCGACACAGACGGCAAGATAATCTGCTGCAAGGATATATGGCAGTCCGACCTTGTGATGTATATGGGCGAGTGCATTGTTCACAGCAAATATACCGTCCCAAGGGCGGCTTTGGATAAGCTCAACGGCGGCGGATATACCGAGACGGGAACGCTCGGCGGGATGTATAAGAGCTCGCATTTTATAAGCGTTGAGCCTATCATAGCATCGGGTCAATTCTGCGGAGCGGTCGTTGCCGCGCAGGATACGGACTCCCTGCATGAGCCCGTCAGAGCGGTGCTCAAGATGTTTTTGTTCTCGGCTCTGCTCGCGCTTGCGATAGCGTTCGTCGCAACATATGTGCTGACATATCAGATGACAAAGCCGCTTCGCGAGATGTCGGCGGCCGCCAAGCAGTATGCAAAGGGCGATTTCAGCAACCGTATCTCCGTGCCCTATCATAAAGTGCTGGGCGGAGACGAGGACGAGGTCGCGGAGCTTGTGACGGCGTTTAACTCCATGGCGAATGCGCTCTCGGCAATCGAGACCTCGAGGCGAAATTTCGTCGCCAATGTCTCCCATGAGCTTAAGACCCCGATGACGACCATAGGCGGCTTCATTGACGGAATACTCGACGGCACGATAGATTCGTCGAAGAGTTCGTATTATCTCAGGATAGTCTCCGACGAGGTCAAGCGCCTCTCTCGCCTTGTCACGGGAATGCTCAATATGTCAAAGATAGAGGCGGGCCAGCTGAAAATTCAGCCCAAGGAGTTCGATATCTCCGCCATGACCTTCAAAACCATGCTCGGCTTCGAGCGTATAATAGACGAGAAGAAGATAGAGGTTCGCGGACTCGATAAGGTCGGGCCTGTCAATATCTGCGCCGACGAGGATATGATAAACCAGGTCGTATATAACCTCATAGATAACGCCGTCAAGTTCACGGACGAGGGCGGATATATCGAGGTTGCGATAAAGTCGGACAGCGAAAAGGTGATTTTCTCCATCAAAAACAGCGGCAAGGGAATCTCTCACGAGGATGCGGGGCAGGTCTTTGAGCGCTTCTATAAGACCGACAAGTCGCGCAGCTATGACGTAAAGGGTGCAGGTCTCGGGCTTTATATAGTCAAGACCGTGATTGATATGCACGGCGGACAGATAACCGTCAACAGCGAGCCGGGCGAGTACACGCAGTTCGTGTTTTGGCTTCCGCTGAGATAAAGCTTATTGTATCAAACAAATACAAAAAAGTTGAATAAAGATCCAAAGGTTATTTACCCGCCGTTAAAAAAATCGTAATATTGAGAGTTCATAATAGTGTCATACGATGAAGGATATCCCGAAGGCAATGGATGGAGGTAAGTCAGATTTATGTACAATGATGATTATATGAATAATTTCGGCAGCTCGGGCGAGACTCCGCCCGAGGACAACTCAACGGACACCGGCGAGCAGCAGTCTGCGCCGCTTGAGCCCGATAAGGTCTATTCCGCACCGCATGAGCCCGGGCAGGACAGCCGTACTCAGGCTCCGTATAACAATCAGCCCGGGCAGAACGGCTACGCTCAGCCCTCGTATAATTCTGGCAGCTATACTCAGCCGCAGCCCGAGAAAAAGAAGAAAAAGATGAGCGCGAAGAAGAAGGGCGTTGCGATTTTCGCCGCCATACTCGCGGCAGTCGTAGCGGTCTCCGCGATAGTCACGGTCTTTGCGAAAAGCGGCAATTCCGGCGGCGCCGGCAACGGTACCTCGATAACCGAAACATCCGAGGGCGACGCAGAGCTCAATATCACGGATACACCGAAAGCGACAACGACCTCAAAGACGGGCAGCGCACTCACCTCGGCTGAGGTATATGCCAAAGTTTCTCCGAGCAACGTCGGTATAGTCGTATACAGCCAGTCGACAAGCTCTGCCTCGGGCGAGGGCTCCGGCATAGTCATGGGCGAGAATAAGGATCATACCTGCACTTATATAATCACCTGCGCCCATGTCATCAGCGGCGAGGGAGTCAAGGCGGTCGTCCAGCTCCATGACGGAAAGCAGTATGACGCGGAAATCGTCGGCTACGATTCGCGCACCGATATCGGCGTGCTCAAGATAAAGGCGACGGGCTTCACCGCCGCGGAATTCGGCGATTCAACAAAGCTCTCCGTCGGCGAGACCGTGTATGCCATAGGCAACCCCGGCGGCACCGAGTTCTTCGGCTCGTTTACCAACGGCATGGTCTCCGCGATTTCGAGAACCGTCAGCAGCCAGATAGGCTACTCCATGGAGTGCATCCAGCATACGGCGGCCATCAGCCCCGGCAACTCCGGCGGCGCTCTGATAAACGAATACGGCCAGGTGGTCGGAATAAACTCGCTTAAAATCAGCGACAGCAACTATGAGCTCATGGGCTTCGCCATCCCGATTTCATCGGCAAAGGAGATAATCGATGACATTATCGCCTACGGCAGAGTGCCAAACCGCCCGAAGCTCGGCATCAGCTACTTCTCCAACACATCGAATCAGCAGTATAACATGATAGTGCAGATAAAGGGTCTGCCGGCGGGCTCGCTCATAATCGCGGACATCAACGAGGACAGCGACCTTGCAAACAGCAGCGCCAAGGTCGGCGACCTCATAACCGCGGTCAACGGCAAGGAGCTGAGTACCTCGGAGGTACTTCTCGAGGCGATAGAAAACTCCAAGGTCGGAGACACCTTGACGCTGACCCTGTGCAGAATTTCGAGCAACTATCAGACGAAGGAATTTAACGTCAAGGTAAAGCTCGTTGAGGACACCGGCAATACCGCTTCGGCATCCTCAAAGCAGCAGGAGAAAACAACTCAGCAGAGCAACGATTCATTCTACTACAACCCGTTCAACTGATAAATTACCTTTCTTAAAGAAAAGCGCGGACACGGTAAAAAAAGCTGTGTCCGCGCTTTTGACTATCGAATTTATTAACGCCAATACCGATTACTTCTTTCTCTGCTTTGCCGTCACGCTGCTCATGGCTGTTGCCTTTGACGCTGTGACGAAAAAGCTTGACGCAAAGCTGTTCTCCCCGAAGCAAAAGGCATAAATAAAAAAACAACGCACCCGGCAGGGATTTTCTCCCGACCGGGTGCGGCTGATTATTCGATTATTTCTTGAGCCTCTTGTCTGTCTTTGTCGCAAGGTGCGTGCCGACGCTCTGGAATATCTGAACGAGCGCGATAAGCAGTATGACGGCAAAGAGCATAACGAGGTATTTGTAGCGGTAGTAGCCGTAGTTTATGGCTATCTTGCCGAGTCCGCCGCCGCCGATTATTCCGCTCATCGCGGAGTAGCCGAGTATGGTGGTTATCGCTATTGTGAAGTTCGAGAGCAGCGAGGGCACGCTCTCGGGTATCATGACCTTGACGATTATCTGCATGGGCGACGCACCCATGCTCTGCGCGGCCTCGATTATGTTCGGGTTGACCTCACGCAGGCTGCTCTCGACCAGACGCGCCACAAACGGGAACGACGCTATAACGAGCGGGACTATGGAGGCGACGGTGCCGACCGCCGTGCCGACTATAAGGCGGGTCAGCGGAAAGACGAGTATCATCAGTATCAAAAACGGCACCGAGCGCAGGAGGTTGATTATAACGTTGAGCACCTTCATCAGCGCCTTAGGCAGGGGGAGAACTCCGCCCTTTTCGCCCGCAACGAGCAGCACGCCGAGCGGCAGCCCGATGATTATTGCAAAGAGCGTGGAGAGCAGGGTGACATATATCGTCTCCCAAATAGCTAATGGAAATTCGGTTTTCAGTATATCGAGAGCCTCTGTCAAAGCCTCGGAAGTGAATGCATTGTCAAACATCTTCAGACCTCCTCAACAAGAATATCCGGCATACTTTGCAGATATTTCGACGCGCGTTCAAGCTCGTCGCCCTCCCCGGAGATGCCGAGGAGCATATTGCCGTATACCTTGTCACCGATGCAGCGGGTCGATGCCGCGAGAATGTTGGCGGCGATTCCCTCGTCCATTGCCATCTTGGTTATCAGCGGGGTGTTAGTCGCAAACGCGCCGTTAAAGACGACTCTTATCCTGTGCTCATCTGCGGCGGGTGAGAAAATCTCGTCCGAAGCGTCGGGGAACACGAGGCGTTTTGCGGCGTCCGACTGCGGATGGGCAAAAACCGTGCTGACTTCGCCCTGCTCAACGACAGTGCCGTTGTCGAGAATGGCGACGCGGTTGCAGGTCTCTTCAACAACGCTCATCTGATGCGTGATTATAATGACTGTTATGCCGAGCTTTTTGTTTATGTCTCTTATGAGGTTGAGAATCGAGTGAGTGGTGTTGGGGTCGAGGGCACTTGTCGCCTCGTCGCAGAGCAGCACCTTGGGATTGGTTGCGAGCGCACGGGCTATGGCTATCCTCTGCTGCTGACCGCCGGAGAGCTGAGCGGGGTAAGCCTTCGCCTTGTCGGGCAGGCCGACTATTTCGAGCAGCTCGAGCGCGCGCTTTTTCGCGTCCTCTTTCTTCATGCCCTCAAGCTCGAGCGGAAAGCAGATGTTTTTCAGGCAGTTGCGCTGCATGAGCAGGTTAAAGCCCTGGAATATCATGGTTATGTTGCGGCGGGCGTCCCTGAGCTGCTTGCTCGAAAGCGCGCCCATGTCCACTCCGTCGATGAGTATCTGCCCCTCGGTCGGGCGTTCGAGCATATTTATGCACCGCACGAGCGTACTCTTGCCCGCGCCGCTCATGCCTATGACGCCGTAGATGTCGCCGTCGTTTATCGTCAGGGAAACATCCTTGAGCGCGTCGAGCGAGCCGTCGGCGGTCTTGAAGGTTTTTGACAGATTTCTTATCTCGATCATTTTATGCCTCCGAACTTCTGGATAAAAAGATAATGCCGGAAAAGCAGCCCGATTAAGAGCAACTTAGCCCGGCATTATATTTTATAACATTTACTTCACTGCGTCAAGAGTGGTCTGCTTGCCGCCGTAGAGAGCCATGGGCTCGACGTGTACATAGCAGACGGTGACGATGTGGGTATTGTTCTGCTTGTTGAAATCATCGAGGTAGGGCTCGTGCTGGAAGTAGTTCGCGTCAATTTCGCCGGACTCAACAACGTTGTTGGGCTGGACATAGTCGGTGAACTCCTTGATGTCAAGGGTCACGCCCTTAGCTGCGAGTATCTCTTTGGCAACGGCGAGGATTTCGGCGTGCGGTGTGGGGGAGGCGGCGACGGTTATCGTCTGACCCTTGAGAGCGTCATAGTTGACGGAGGAATCGTAGCCGTCACCGGGGTTCTTGACAACGCTGATAACAGAGCCGTCATACTTGGAGGCGATGAAATCGGCGACCTTCTTGCTCTGGAGAGCGGCGGAGAGAGCCTTGATCTTGTCGGAATTCTCTGTGCCTTTCTTGGCGGCGAGGATGTTCGAATATGCGCTCGAGGAGCCCTCAATGGCGAGATTGTCCTTTACGGGGTTAAGACCCGCGGAGATAGCGTAGTTCGAGTTGATAACGGCGTAGTCAACATCCTTGAGAACGTTGGGAAGCTGAGCGGCCTCAACCTCTTTGAAGGTGATGTTCTTCGGATTCTCTTCGATGTCTCTTATGGTTGCGGTGATGCCCGCGCCGTCCTTGAGCTTGATTATGCCCTGCTCCTGGAGGAGAAGAAGCGCACGTGCCTCATTGGTAGCGTCGTTGGGAACGGCGATGGTGATGCCCTTGCTGCCCGAAGAGCAGGCGGCGAAGCCGAGGATGCAGCCCAGCGCGAGGACTGCGGCAAGAATGATAGATATTGTCTTTTTCATGTTGGTTGTCTCCTTTGTATTTTAATTTATAAGGTATCGGTTAAGACGGTCTCTTTAATTCATGCGCCTTGCGGCACATTCGCCAATGCCTTATATCAAAGGGCGAAAACAATTTAAGATACTGCATATTTATTCCTCCTCAATGCAAATAAAAAACGGGAAACTTCCTTCGAAGCTCCCCGAATTTCTGCATATATCAGATTTATTCGTTTGACGGAAGCTCGTCGGAAAAAGACATGGGCATATACATGCGCATGGAGAACATGCACATTTCCATCATCATAATGCCGTTGAGCTTTTTCATGACGCTTCCTCCCGTCTCGGTATCTTGTGACTGTATTATAATCCCCTTATGCCTACGCTGTCAATAGGCTTTTATGAAAAAATATGCAATTTGTCCCGATGCACAAAAAAGCAGGCAAAAAACGCCTGCTTTTGAACCGATTGACTTAAAATTCTTGCTTAAACGTCGCCTTTTCGCCTGAAATTGCGTTCCGCCTTGCGGCGCGCCGCGGTCTTTCTCTCCTCGGCGAGCTTCTTTTCGTGTATCTTTTTGCGCACCGACGGACGGTTCGGATTCTTCGTGCCGGTCACGGTCTTTTTCTTCTTGTCCTTGGGCTCGTGCAGCTCCGGATTCTCTTTGAAGAATATAAGGCTCCCGCCGACGACCTGAACGACCTCGGACTGAGTCTTGGCGGCTATTTCTTCTGCGATTTCGCGCGGGGCTTTCGGCGCGGTTTCGAGCAGAACCTTGAGCTTGAGCAGCTCGCGGGAGCGGAACGCGTCGAGCGTCTGGACTATCAGCGCGTCATTGACGCCGCCCTTGCCGACCTGAAACAGCGGCTCGAGCGAATTTGCCTGCGCGCGCAGCGCGGCTCTCTCTTTGCTTGTCATATAATTTCCTCCAGTTTTTTCGCAAGGAGTCTCAACGCCTTGCCTCTGTGGCTGATGCTGTCTTTTTCTTCTGCAGTGAGCTGCGCCATCGTCTTGCCGGGAAACTCATCGGGCAAAAACAGCGGGTCGTAGCCGAAGCCGCCCTCACCTTTGGGCTCGAAGGCGATTTTGCCCTCGCACTCGCCGCGCACGGTCATGTGCCTGCCGTCGGGAAAACAGCAGCAGACAGTCGAGACGAAGCGCGCGGTGCGCCTGTCCGCAGGGACATCGGATAAATTTTCGAGCAGCAGCTCATTGTTCTTTTCGTCATTTCCGTGCTCGCCCGCATATCTTGCGGAATACACTCCCGGCGCGCCGTCGAGCGCATCAACGGCAAGCCCCGAGTCATCGGCTATGCAGGGCATACCGCTCTCTTTGCAGCCGCTGTCGGCCTTCAGAAATGCGTTCTCTTCGAACGTGACCCCCGTCTCCTCGACGTCGGTCAGCTCGACTCCCGCCTCCTCGGCGAGCAGAACGCGCACGCCTATCGGCTTCAATATGCGCTCAAGCTCGGCGCGTTTTTTCATGTTGTGCGTAGCTATGAGAAAATCCATTACTTGTCCTCTTTCTCCTCTTCCTCATCTTCTGCCGGCTCTGCGTCAAACAGACCCTCGGCAAATGCGCGGGCGTTGAACGGGCGCAGGTCGTCCACCTTTTCGCCTACGCCGATGAACTTGACGGGCACGCCCAATTCGTTTTTGATGTTGAGCACAACGCCGCCCTTCGCGGTGCCGTCAAGCTTTGTCAGGATTATTCCCGTTATTTCGGCGACGTTTTTAAACTCCTTCGCCTGATTGACTGCGTTTTGACCGGTCGTCGCGTCGAGCACGAGAAGACTCTCGCGATCGCTGTAGGGCAGCTCGCGGTCTATGACGCGGTATATCTTCGCAAGCTCCTCCATGAGGTTCTTCTTGTTGTGAAGTCTGCCGGCGGTGTCGCAGATTATTATGTCCGCATTTCTCGCCTTGCCGGCCTGTATAGTATCATATATAACGGCTGCGGGATCCGCGCCCTCGCGGTGCTTGACTATCTCGACTCCCGCGCGGTTCGCCCATTCCTCAAGCTGCTCTATGGCGGCGGCTCTGAACGTGTCCGCCGCGGCGAGGATAACTTTTTTTCCCTCGTTTTTGTACATTGCGGCGAGCTTGCCTATCGAAGTGGTCTTGCCCACGCCGTTGACGCCGATAACAAGAATGACGGAGGGGAGAGTAATAAGGCTCATCTCCTCGCCGCCCTCGAGCATCTCGGCGACAATCTCCTTTATCTCGTTCTTGACCGCCTCGGGCTTGCGCAGATGCTTTTTTGCGACGCGCTCGCGCAGCTTCTCGACTATCTCCGACGCGGTCATGCAGCCGACGTCGCCCATGACGAGTATCTCTTCGAGCTCGTCATAGAAATCGTCGTCAATCTCCGTCTTGCCGTGGAGCATAGAGTCGATAGCTCCCGACATATTCTCGCGGGTCTTTTTGAGTCCCTTGTTTATTCTTGAAAAAATGTCCATTTTTATCCTCCGTGCGGTCTTAGCCAAGACCGTTTTTTATTCTTTTGACTGCTTCGAGCGTGCGTTCGGGTTCTGCGAATGCGGTCAGACGAAAATATCCCTCGCCCATTCTGCCGAAGCCCGAGCCCGGCGTTCCGATCACCTGCGCAGAGCTTAAAAGTCTGTCAAACATCTGCCACGAGGTAAGCCCGTTCGGCACTTCGAACCAGATATACGGCGAATTTCTGCCGCCGAAGCAGCGGATTCCGACGCTTTTGAGTCCGTCCGCAACTGCTTTTGCGTTGCCGAGACAGCAGCTTATATTTTCTTTTATCTGCCGCCTGCCTTCGTCCGAATAGACTGCCTCGGCGGCTCGCTGAGTGATGTAGGACACGCCGTTAAAGCGCGTCGCCTGCCTGCGCGTCCAGAGAGCGTTCAGGCTGACCCCGTCGCGGGTGAGCTCGCGCGGTATCACCGTATAGGCGCAGCGCACTCCGGTGAAACCCGCGGTTTTCGAGAAGCTGCGAAACTCGATTGCACATTCCTTTGCGCCGTCAAGCTCGAAAATGCTGTGAGGAATGTCGCCGTCCGTTATGAACGCCTCATATGCGGCGTCAAAGAGAATGACGCTGCCGTGCTCCCTCGCCCAATCGACCCAGAGCTTCAGCTGATTTTTGTTCATCGCCGCCCCCGTGGGATTGTTCGGGGAACAGAGATATATGATATCGACCTCCTGCTTCGGCAGGGGAGGGATGAACCCTCTGTCCGCAGTGCAGTCGAGATACACTAATTTTGAAAAGCTTCCGTTTTCGAGCCTTTCGCCGCCCCTGCCCGCGAGCACATTCGCGTCGGCGTAGACGGGGTAGACGGGATCGCAGACGGCGACCCTGCATTCAGGCGAAAAGATATCGCCTATGCTGCCCGTGTCGCTCTTTGCGCCGTCGCTGACGAAGATTTCGTCTCTGTCGAGCGTCACCCCGCGCGCGGCAAAATCGTATTCCAATATCTTGTCTGTAAGAAAGCCGTAGCCGCGTTCGGGCGGATAGCCTCTGAATGTGTCGGCGTCCGCCATCTCGTCAACCGCCGAGCGCATGGCTTTTATGCACTCGAAGGGCAGGGGACGCGAGACATCGCCTATGCCGAGGTCGATTATATCGGCTTCGGGGTGAGCCGCTCTGTATTCGCCTATCTTGCGGCTCATTGACGAGAAAAGGTAGCTTTGGCGGAGCTTTAAGAAGTTGCGGTTTATCATCATCGGGCGCCTCCGCAGCAGGCAATTTCGCCCGTAAAGACGGTCGCGGCGGGCCCCGTCAGATAAACGGCCCCGTCGGCGCTCCAGTTGATCAAGAGCTCTCCTCCGCGAAGGGTGACGGTGATATCCGTATCGCGCTTGCAATAACCGTTGAGAATGCAGGCTGCCGCCGCCGCGCACGCGCCCGTGCCGCAGGAGAGAGTCTCGCCCGCGCCGCGCTCCCATACGCGCATTTTTATGCGGGAGCCGGAAAGCGGCTGAACAAACTCCGTATTTATCCTGTCCGGAAAGGCCGGATGATTTTCAAATTCGGGGCCTGTTTTTTGAATATTTACGGAGTCTGCGTCATTCGAAAAAATCACGCAGTGCGGGTTGCCCATCGACAGGCAGGTGATGCGATAAGACTTTGCGCCGACTTTGAGCGGCAGGTCTATAACGGTGTCCGAGTCAAAAAGAGCGGGGATATCCCGACTTTTCAGTATGGGCGCGCCCATGTTTACCCGCGCCGAAACGACCTTGCCGTTTTCTTTATATATATCTATATATTTTATTCCGCCGGGAGTCTCTAACGAGATAAGGCTTTTGTCGGTCAAGCCGTTGTCGCAGACATATTTTGCGACGCAGCGTGCGGCGTTTCCGCACATCCTCGCTCGCGACCCGTCGGAATTGTAGATATCCATTTTGAAATCCGCTCTGTCGGACGGTTCTATGAGCACAAGCCCGTCCGAGCCTACGCCGAAGTGGCGGTCACTTAAAAATTTCGCCGCAGCGGGCGGGTCAAAAACGGTCTCCTCAAAGCAGTTGACGTATATGTAGTCGTTGCCCGTGCCCTGCATTTTGGCGAATTTCATTCACAAGACCCTTTTCATTTATATATTAGCGAGCTCGCTGAGAACGTGACGGGCGGTTGCGGTTATCGAACTGCTCTCGTTCATGCTCCTTCTTCTAATATATGCGTATGCATCCTCTTCGGACACACCGTTTACCTTCATATATAAATGTTTTGCCTTGTCGATTATCTCCTGATCCGCCGTATTGCGCTGCCCGTTTGAGCGTATGCGCGACTCGGACGAGGAACGAAGAAGCTTTTCTATGCAGCTTCGCAGCTCGGGACGCGAGATGGGCAGGGTCATGCACT
This sequence comes from Oscillospiraceae bacterium, assembly GCA_003538135.1. Lineage (GTDB taxonomy): Bacteria > Bacillota > Clostridia > Oscillospirales > Acutalibacteraceae > CAG-177. The sequence goes on along the minus strand of DPOR01000017.1, from coordinate 177,898 downwards.
GAACGTTGCTCATGCCGAAAAGCGGAGACTGAGCGGAGGATATGAGCAGAATCATATCCGCACCGGGAGGAAGCAGACGGAGCATGGCGGCGGGCGCCATATCGGTCAGACGCTGGCAGATTATTATAGCGGCGGGGAGACGCCTGACAAAATCGAGAGTCTGCGAGGCAGAGCGACACTCAATGACGCCCATTATTCCCATATCCGCGACGAAGCCGCGCAGCTGAGCGCGTACCTTGTCGGACGGCGAAGCTATAATAATATCGCGCACCGTTTATCCCTCCCCCGAGGTGCGACCTATGCTTTGAAAATCAGTTCTCCTGAACGTTCTTTATAATGTCGTTGATGGTTGTCCTGAGCGTAGAGTCGGTGTCGCTCTCTTTCTTTATTTCGTCGAGAGCATAGAGCACCGTCGAATAGTGCCTGCCGCCGAACTCCGCGCCGATAGCCTTGGCCGAGAGGCCGGTGACCTCGCGCACGATGTACATCGAGATCTGGCGGTACTTTGAAGTCTGCGCATCCTTTTTCTTCGAACGAAGATCCTCGGGATTTGCGCCGTAGGTGCGCGCGACTTCCGTAATTATCTTGTCAACGACAACGGGTATGGGCTTGTTGTCGCTGAGAATATCTCTTATCGCCTGCTGAGCGGTGGCGGTGTTGACGTTTGCGCCCTGAATCTGAACATAGGCCTGCATCTTCTTGACCGCGCTCTCGAGCTGGCGGATATTGTTCTTGAGCTTTTGCGCTATGTATTCTATGACGTCATCGCTTATGTCAAAATTGAGCGCGTCGGCCTTGCGCTTGACTATGAGCATACGCGTCTCAAGATCCGGCGGCTGAACGTCGGCGAGCAGACCCCACTCGAAGCGGGTGCGCATTCTGTCCTCAAGCTGAGGCATATCCTTGGGCGGACGGTCGGACGAGAGGACGATCTGCTTGCCGTCCTGCGTCAGAGCGTTGAAGGTGTGGAAAAATTCCTCCTGCGTGCGCTCCTTGCTGGCGATAAACTGAACGTCATCCATCAAAAGAACGTCGACCTTGCGGTATTTGTTCTGGAACTCTGTAGTCGTGCGGTGATTGAGCGCCTCGATGAACTCGTTGGTGAATTCCTCGCCGTCGGTCAAAACTATCTTCATCGACGGGTCGTTTTTCTTTATCTCGTGGCATATGGCGTTGAGCAGATGCGTCTTGCCGAGCCCCGAGTTGCCGTAGATGAACAGCGGGTTATACGCCTTGCCGGGATTCGCCGCGACAGCCTGAGCCGCCGCATGGGCGAACTTGTTTGATGCGCCGACAACGAAGGTGTCAAAGGTGTTTTCAAAATAATTCGATGCGCGTTTGCCTCCGTCTATCTCCGAGTAGCTGTCCGCAGAGCTCATGGAGTCGGGCTGCGAATAGCCCTCTCCGGGCGCTATAAATTCAACGTCCACGTCAAGACCGAGCGCGTTTAAGAAGGCGCTGTGAAGAGTGCCGCCGAACTTCTGCGCCAAAATGCGGCGCTTGAACTCCGCTGTTGTCATGAGCACGGCGCGGCTTCCGTCGAAGCTTATAGGCTCAAGCTCGCTGAACCAGACGTTGTAGATAGATTCCGAATTTGTCTGCTTGAGGTAGTCGGAAACAACCTGCCACAGCTCGTTGAATGAATCCATTAATGAACTTCCCCCATCATAATGCTTTATAATAGGATAAAGTATATCATAAAAAGCCCTTTTTTTCAACAAGCAGTTTGCACAAGGACGCAAAAAAATGATTGACATTGATGTGAAGTATGATATATAATAGTAGCTTGCAAGGGTAGGCGAAGTAGCTTTACCCGCTTCTGCAATAAGATCACGGCGGTACGAGTGCCACCAAAGCGCCCGCCGGTGACTAATATCCTGTGAAACGGAGGTTACCGCAAATGAAAAGAACTTACCAGCCCAAGAAGCTGCACCGTAAGAAGGAGCACGGCTTCCGCAAGAGAATGTCCGACAGAAACGGACGCAAGGTTCTTTCTCGCCGCAGAGCGAAGGGAAGAAAGCAGCTCACCTATTGATCGGCCTTTTAAACGGTCGAATGACAGGTCGAGCGGATTATTGCCACGGATGGATTGATTGCTTTGGCAGAATATCAAACGCTCAAGCTTAACAGCGATTTTCGCAGGACTTACGGGCGCGGCAAATCAGCCGCTGACCCGGTGCTTGTCACATATGCGCTCAAAAACCGTTACGGCGTCATGCGCATCGGGATAACCACCGGCAAAAAGCTCGGCAATGCGGTGGAGCGCAACCGGTGCCGCCGAATAATACGCGCGGCGTTCCGGCAGCTCGAAGGCGAGTGCTGCGGGGGATGGGACATTGTATTTGTCGCCCGCCACAGGACGGTCTCCCGCAAGAGCACCGATATCGAGCGGGTCATGCGCAAACAGCTGGAAGCCTTGGGTGTTATCGGTATATCTGCAGGAGTGAAAGTTGTGAAGTGAAAATGAAGGAAATACTGATAAAACTTATTCAGTTTTACAGAAAGCATATCTCACCGCAGCTGCCCGATATGTGCAGGTATTATCCGACCTGCTCTCAGTATGCGATAGAGGCTCTTGAAATACACGGAGCCTTCAAAGGCTCTCTGCTGACTGTTGCCAGACTTCTTCGCTGCAATATCCTATTCCCCGGCGGTTATGATCCCGTCCCTCCCAAGAGGGACAAAAAATCCAACCGGAGGACTCACAAATAATGGACGCCATTTATGAAATACTGGGTATCCCGTTCGGATATGTTCTCAGATTCATATTCGAAGCTGTTAACAATTACGGTCTTGCACTCATCCTCTTCACCCTTTTCGCAAGACTCCTTATGATCCCCACTTCTATCTATCAGACTAAGGGTACCGTCAAGACGCAGCGCCTTCAGCCCAAGATCCGCAGAATAAACGCCAAGTACAAGGGCGACCAGAAAAAGATACAGGAGGAGACACAGGCTCTCTATCAGCGCGAGGGACATAACCCCATGAACATGGGCTGCCTTCCGCTCGCTATCCAGTTCGTCATCATCTTCGGCCTTATCGGCGTTATTTATCACCCCCTCAAGTGGGCACTCGCCCTCGATGAAACAACAATCAACTCGCTGACAGAAATAGCAAAAACGCTCCCCGATTACAACGCAAAGACGGATTTGCGTACAATAGAGCTTTTTGTTATCAACCATATCAATGAAATCAGCCCCCTCGCCCTTTCAAAGGGCATGAGCGCGGGAATTATCGAGCGTATCGCAAGCTTCAACTTCACCTTCCTCGGCATTCCGCTGGGTAAGATACCCTCGATAAAGGAGCCCGGAATTCTTTGGATTGTCCCCATTCTCTCGGGCGTCACCTCTCTCGGCACGAGCCTCTTTACAATGCTCCAGCAGCGCAAGAACAATCCCGAAATGGCAAAGAACCCGACTATGGGCTGCATGACCTTCGGTATGCCCCTGTTCTCGCTCTACTTCACCTTCCAGTTCCCCGCCGGTATCGGTATTTACTGGATAGCCTCCAACGTTTTCGCTCTTATTCAGACCGTCGTGCTTTCGTTTACGCACAGCCCGAAGAAGATGATAGCGAAGGCTATGGTCGATGAGACGGTTGAGCGCCGCTCAAGGGAAGAGAATCTCAAGCGCGCACGTGCGCAGAAAAAAGAAGAAAAATAAATTTTTCAGGTGGTGAAAACAGAGATGTTAAAAGAAGCTATCGGCACCGGCGCAACAGTCGAGCTTGCAAAAGCGGACGCTATCGCGCAGCTTGGCATATCCGCCGATTCGGATATTGAAATCGAAGTTCTCGAAATGCCGGCAAAGAAGATGTTCGGTCTGCTCGGAACTACCCCCGCAAAGGTCAAAGTGAGCTTCGACGCCCCGTCTAACGCAGACGCAAAGGAATATCTTGAAAAAATCCTTGCAAGCCTCGGCATTGAGGGCGCGGAGATAAAGATTGACGAGACTGACGAGGAAGTCAGCATCGCAGTCGAATATGACGGCGACTACGGCGCGGCCATCGGCCGCAGAGGAGAGACGCTCGATGCTATCCAGTATCTCGTCCGCCTCGTTGTCAACAGAGGTGCGGAGAAGTCGAGAAGAGTGTCGCTCAATATCGGCAACTACCGCGAGAAGCGCGAGGCGACTCTGCGCTCACTTGCTCAGAAGAGCGCCGCGAAGGTCAGAAAGTACGGCAGAAATGTTGTGCTCGATCCCATGAATCCTTACGAGAGACGCATCATCCATACGGCTCTCCAGGAGATAGAGGGAGTGACCTCTCACTCTGTAGGCTCGGAGAATGACCGCAAGGTCGTTATCACTCTCGAAGAGGGCGTAAGGCCCCTCAACGGCGGCTCCAGACCGCCCCGCTCAGGCGGGCGTGGCGGATATCAGAACCGCGACAGAGGCGGCAGAGGCAGAAACGACCGCCCGCGCGGCGACCGTCCCGCAGCTCCCTCCCGTCCGCCCAGATCCGACGCGGCCTCCGCGTCGAGATACGGCAAGATTGAGCCCCTCGCAAAGTACGAGGACTAAACAAAAAACGAGCACGGTGTGTCGAAAGATACACCGTGCTTTTCTCTTAAAAGAAACCGCCCCGTATGACCTGAGCCGTATGGGGCGGTGATTGCTGCTTTTTGTATCTTATTCTTTTCCGAACATCGCTTTGACATTCGCGCCCTTGCAGATGAAAATCTCTCTGGAAATTATCATGCATACGAATGCTATCGTGCCGCCCATGAGGACGTCGCTGAAGAAGTGCGCGCCGACCATTATGCGGCTGACGGCGACCATGCCGGTGTAGGCGATGGCGGCTATCCAGCAGACCGCTCTCTTGCCCTTGCTCTTGACTGCGAAAACATCGAGGAGCATAAGCAGGCAGTAGACCGTGCCGGCGGAGCAGGTGTGTCCGCTGGGGAAGGACTTGAGCGCATCGGTTGTGCCGAAGAGGGCTTTCATCTCTTCCTTGGGGATGTGCTGACCGTTGACGACATACCAGCGGGTGAAATTGTCAAATCCGCCGATTGTGGCACCGCCCTCGCAGTTCATTGCGCGGTAACGCATACGGCCGACGGGCTCTTTGACTGCGGCGATAATGCCGTTGGAAACAGCTGCAACGCAGAGCACCGCAACCGCGAACATAACGAGCTTACCGACCGATTCCTCGGAGTAGTTCCTTATGGCGAAGGTTGCAAAGAAGGTCATAAGACCCGCGAAGAACATCGATATGCCCTTGAGGAATGCCGCCTTGCGGAACAGCTCGGCCTCGGGGCCTATATGCTGGAGCGCATATTTTACGGCGTCGTCGAACATGACGAAGTATGCCGCCGTTCCCGCGACGAGAAGAAGTATCGCAAGAATTTCTTTCCACGGATGCTTTTTCATTTTGCGCATGACCTGCCAGAAGAGAATCTGGAAGCTGAACGCGAGCATGAGGTAGACGGGCGACGAGCCGACCGCCTCAAGCACGACTCCGTATGTGGTTTCGTTGGTGTAATAGGTGTGGGCAGCGAGCGCCTTTGCCGTGAGAATATGGCTGACCTGAAGGTCGGTGAACGTTGCGGTCACGAGCAGAGCGCCGAATACTGCGATGAAAAGCAGCACTGCGACCCATGATTTTGTTCGTCTTGTCAATGTTAACTCTCCTTTATGTAATGGTTTGGTTTTCAGTCTAATTATAGCAAATTGCATATTTTTGTCAATCTTTATTTGCTGTCCTTGTTGCACTTTATATCATATAATGTAGCGAGCGTGCGTTTTATGTGCGAGCGGAAAAAGTTTTCTGCGGCAAGGCGCAATCGGCTCAAATATATTGCAAGTCCGGTGATTATGTTGTATAATATAGTGTATATAAGTATAATTGGGAATCGTGCTGTTTGGAGTGATTTTTCTTATGACGGCGTATCTTGACAACAGCGCCACCACACCCGTGTGCGGTGAGGCTGTTGAGGCGATGAAAACCGCTGTGACAGAGCTTTGGGGAAACCCCTCTTCCTTGCACCAAAAGGGGATAGAGGCGGACGAAATGCTCGAAAACGCGCGCTCGAATATTGCGCGCAGGCTCTTCTGCCGGGACGATGAGGTGTATTTTACCTCCGGCGGGACAGAGAGCAATAATCTTGCCGTTCAGGGCGCGGCTCATGCCATGCGCCGACGCGGCAGACGGATAGTGACGACGAGCGTCGAGCATCCGAGTATCGAGGAGACGGTCAAGCACCTTGAAAGCGAGGGCTTTGAGGTTATACGCTTGGGCGTCGACAGAAAAGGGCGCATCAGCGAGCGTGAGCTCTTTGACGCAGTGACCCCGGACACGGTGCTCGTGAGTATAATGGCAGTCAACAACGAGACCGGTACGGTTCAGCCGGTCGAGGCGGCGAGAACCGCTGTGACGCGGGCGAAGTCGCCGGCGCTTATCCATTGCGACGCGGTGCAGGCTTTCGGCAAGCTGCCGCTGAAGCCCGCGGCGATGGGTGTCGATTTGATGACGGTCAGCTCCCACAAGATACACGGACCCAAGGGCGTGGGCGCGCTCTATGTCAAAAAGGGCGTGCGGCTTTCGCCGATAGTTTTCGGCGGTTTGCAGGAGGAAAAGCTGCGCCCCGGCACTCAGCCCATGCCTGCGATAGCGGGCTTCGGCGCGGCGGCCGCGGCTCTGCCGAATCTTACGGCTCAGCTCAAAAAGGTCACCGAGCTGCGTGACTATATGTGCGAAAGGCTTCGCTCCCTCGGCGGAGTGGTCATAAACTCGCCCGAGGACGCGCTGCCCTATGTTACAAACATCTCCGTGCTCGGCATAAACTCTGAGCCTATGCTCAATTTTCTCTCCTCACGCGGCGTCTATGTCTCGAGCGGCTCGGCCTGCTCAAAGGGACATCAGAGCTCGGTGCTCAAGAATATGGGACTGAGTGACGAGGTCAGAAAGAGCCCGCTGAGGATCAGCTTCTCCCGCTTCACAACGAAAGAGGAAATAGATATGCTCATCGACGGCATTTCGGCAGGGCAGAAGGCAATAAGAAAAAATAAGTAAAAAAGGAATCGCAATATGAAGGAAGTTATTCTCGTCAAAAACGGCGAGCTTGCTCTCAAAGGACTGAACAGACGCTCCTTTGAGGATATGCTCATGGCAAATATACGCCGCAGACTCGCGTCGCTCGGCAAATTCACCTGCACCCCCGCGCAGTCTACTATCATAGTCGAGGGACCCGAGGACGCAGACCTCGACGAAGCGACAGACAGGCTTTTGAAGGTTTTCGGCATAGCCGGACTCTCCCGCGCAGCCGCAGTCGAAAAGGATATGGATGTTATTCTCGACACCTGCGTTGAATACACGGCTCCCCTGCTCAATGCGGCTTCGACCTTTAAGGTTGAGGCGAAGCGCGCGGACAAGAAGTTTCCGCTCAATTCTCCCGAGATATGCAGAGAAGTCGGCGGAAAGATACTCTCGAGGTTTCATCATCTGAAGGTCGATGTTCATAACCCGGATGTTATAATAAATGTCGAGGTGCGCGACAAGTGCGCGTTTGTCCACGGCAATCAGCTCAAGGGCGCGGGCGGTATGCCCTCGGGCTCCGCGGGAAAGGCGGCTCTGCTCGTCTCCGGCGGAATAGACAGTCCCGTTGCAGGCTGGATGATGGCAAAGCGCGGCATAGAGCTGATAGCGATTCACTTCGCGTCCCCTCCCTATACGAGTCAGCGCGCCGAGCAGAAGGTGCATTCGCTTCTGCGTCAGGTCGCAAAATACAGCGGACGAATCATGCTCTTTGTCGTTCCGTTTACAGAGATTCAGGAGCTTATCAAAGATAACTGCCCCGAAGAGGTGTTCACCCTTGTCATGCGTCGCATGATGATGCGAATCTCGCAGGAGATAGCAATAAAAGAGGGCTGCCAGGCGCTGATAACGGGCGAGAGCGTGGGTCAGGTCGCAAGCCAGACCATGCCCGCGATAGCCTGCACCGACGCCGTGACCTCAATGCCCGTGTTCCGTCCGCTCATCGGCATGGACAAGGACGAGGTTATTGCGATATCGAGAAAGATAGAGACGTTTGATATATCCATTCAGCCTTATGAGGACTGCTGCACGGTGTTCACTCCGAAGCATCCGCGCACCCATCCGACGATAGCCGGAATTGAAAAAGCGGAGCGCGGCACCGAGTGGGACGAGCCCATAAAGCGCGCAGTCGAGGGCACTAAGGTGACAGTCATAAAAGCTTTTTCAAAAGGTGATTAAACATGGCAGTATGTGAAATTCTCTGTGTCGGCACCGAGCTTCTGCTCGGGGACATCCTCAATACAAACGAGCAGTTCCTCTCAAAAGGGCTTGCGCAGCTGGGCATATCCGTCCTGCACCGCAGCTCGGTGGGGGACAATCCCGTTCGCCTTGCGCAGGAGCTTAAAGCGGCTCTCGGGCGCAGCGATATTGTCATAACCTCGGGCGGTCTCGGTCCCACGGCCGATGACCTGACAAAAGAGGTATGCTGCGAGGTCATGGGCTTTGAGCTTGCGGAGGACAGAGAACTTTCCGAGCGCATACGCGGCTATTTTAAGGCGAGGGGCATTCATATGCCCGAGAGCAACTTGAAGCAGGCGATGCTGCCCGTGGGCGGCACGGTGTTCAGAAACAACCACGGCACTGCTCCCGGAGCGGCGCTTGAGAGGGACGGAAAGTGCGTCATCTTCCTGCCCGGCCCGCCCGCCGAGCTCTCTCCGATGTTTGACGAGAGCGTTCGCGGCTTTTTGAAAAAATATTCGGACGGCACGATAGTTTCGCATACGGTCAATATAGTCGGCATGGGCGAGAGCATAGTCGCAGAAAAAGTAGAGGATATGTTCGACAGAGAGAATCCGACTGTCGCACCCTATGACAAGAGCGGTGAGGTGCAGCTTCGCATAACTGCAAAGGCGGCGACTCAGGCGGAGGCGGACAGGCTGTGCGCCCCGGTCATACGCGAGATATGCGACAGGCTCGGCGACGTCGTCTACGGTACGGATATGAACAAAATCGAGGAGCGGGTGGTGGCACTTCTCAGAGAGCGGGGCAAAAAAATAGCCACCGCAGAGTCGTGCACTGCGGGCACGCTCCCCAAGAGACTGACGGATATCCCCGGCTCGTCCGAGGTTTTCGAGTGCGGAATAGTCAGCTATTCCAATGACATAAAAATGAAGCTTTTAGGCGTTTCGCCCGAGACTCTCGATACATACGGCGCGGTCAGCGAACAGACGGCGCGCGAGATGGCTCTCGGCGCAAAGCGCGTGAGCGGCGCGGATATAGCGATATCGACTACCGGCCTTGCGGGCCCCGGCGGCGACGGAGTTCTGCCCGGGGGATTAAGCTTCGTGGCGGTCACGGACGGCGACCGCGTGTTCGTTGAAAAGATAGTCACCGGCCATGAAAATGACCGTGAATATAACAGGCACGTTACGGCGACAAGGGCGCTGAACCTTGCGCGTCTCATGCTTGAAGAGAAAATAAAGTAACCTGTATCGGAGGAAAGAGTATGTCTGATAAAAACAGAAAAGACAGTGAAATTTCGCTGCCCGATATGAGGGAAATGTTTGAGCACTACACATCGGTTGAGGACGATGAAAAGCCTGCGGAGCAAAACGAGATGGAGAAAATAGCCCATAAATATCTCGACGGCGGCGACGCACAGACGGAGGATGAGACGCGGCATGAAAGCGCCGCTGCGCCGGAAGAGGAGCGGCAGGAGCCCGTTGGCGTTTCCGACCTCGAGAACGGGGGGGCTTCGGATATTTCCGAGCCCGAGGTCAAGCCGTCCGCAGAGCCGAAGCCGGACAATGTTTATAAGTTTATTCCGCCCGACGATTTGAGCGGCGAGGATATCCCGAAGGTCACTGAGCCCGAGTATCCGACCCATCAGGCGTTTGACGATTTCGATATGCCCACCGACTCCGTTTTTGCCGTCAACCTCAGCGAGCGTGAGCGCGGCTCCCTGCGCGAATATGAGCGCGAGGTCAGCGAAAACGAGAAAAACAGCGGCAAGAGAAAGGGTTTCAAGAAGATTATAGGCGGCATAATCCCGATGAAGGGAGACGGAGTCTCCGAGATAATCCGAAAGATAGTCTTTATGGTGGCGATGGTCACGGTTGTTATCAGCGCGGGAATGCTGATAAATACATATTTCATTCAGCCCAATATCGTTGAAAACGACATAAATGGTATACAGCCCGAGGAAAAGCTGCCGTGGGACGAGATAAAGGCGAAGTACCCCGACGTGGATTTCCCCGAGGGTATGCAGCTAAAATACGCCGAGGCGTATACGCAGAACACCGACCTTGTCGGCTGGCTCAAGATAAGCAAGCTCAAGATGGACTTTCCCATCCTCCAGACCGACAACGACTCGTATTATCTCAAGCGCAGCTTCACCCACAGATATACTGATCTCGGAAACCCGTTCTTAGCTTGCGAGAACTCCGTTAAAACGCTTGACCGCAACAGCATAATCTACGGCCACAGCACCCGCGCATCGGATAAGATTTTCAGCAAGCTTTTCGATTACCGTACCACGCGCGGATTCATAAACAATCCGATAATCGAGTTCAACACAATCTATCATGACTACAAATGGAAGGTCTACGCGGTGTTTATCACAAACGCCACCACGGCCGAGGACAACGGATATTTCTTCAACTATATCTGGAGAAATATAAGCGATGACAGCTTCAAGCAGTATATTAAGGAGCTTGATTCGAGAAAGCTCTACACAACGGGCGTCGATATCAAGCCGACCGATAAGATACTTACTCTTTCAACCTGTCTCTATGAGTTTGACAATGCACGCCTTGTCGTCGTGGCGCGAATGATGCGCGAGGGCGAGAGCGAGGAAATCGACACTTCGCTTGTCAAGACCAATCCGAACCCGAGATATCCTCAGGCGTGGTATGATAAGCTCAATAAACAGAATCCCTATAAGAACGCAAACAGATGGTATCCCAACTAATGAGGTGATATTTTGGAAAATAAGATCTCGCTCCTGGCTTTTGTTCATCAGCCTCTCCCGCATCGGGCAATAGCGGAATATGAGTCCGTTTTTGCCGATGCCTGCGGGGAGTGCCGTTTCGAGCGCTTCGCGGACAGCCGCGAGCTGTTTACTGCGCTTGCCGGGGCGTTCGGAAAGACGGAGACCGTGGTTCTGGCGGTTACCGAGCGGTACTATCTTCAGATAAAGAAGCTGCTCTTTGCCGCGCTCAAGACAAAAACAGAGCCCTCCGCCGAGATAGCCGAGGTGCTGAAAAACGGGGACGGGGACTTCTGTCTTATGCCCGCCGATGCGCAGATACTTATGACCGACGACGGCAAATACTGCGGCTTTATAGAAAAAAGCGGCAAGCAGACTCTTGTCTTTGTGCCTCTTTCGGACGGACGCTGCGCCAAAATTGCCGAACAGTTGAGAGCGGTCTTTGCACCCGGCACAGGTGCAAAGGAGACAGAAAAAAGCGAGGATGTTCCCGAGGGAGAGCTGTGCGAAGAGGAGAAGTGCAACCCTGAGGAGGTTGTGGAGCTGCTGAAGGAGCGCGGAATTTCCGTTGCGGTTGCGACGAGCAAAAACAGCCCGTTTGTGTTCTCCGTTCTTCCGTATGACGAGCCCGATTTTGCCGATGTCATATTTGCTCAGCAGGCCGACGGCGAGCGCCGGGAGGACGAGTCTCACGGCGAATATACGGCGGCCATGGCGGGACGCGCCCGCCTGAACAGCGGCGCATCAGTCGGTGCGGCAATATCTAATGTCTTCCGCAGCGACGAAGAGGACAGCAAATATTTCATGTTCATCTGCATAGCGGACGAGAACAAGGCGCGGGTATTCAAGGTATACAGCCGAAAGGGTGAATCTACCCAGCAGTTTATCTATGCCTGCGTTCACAGGCTCTATTCCTCGCTTGCCGACTATGCTAAAAACGGCTTTGTCCTGCACAATGTCGACGACGACACGGCGATAGTAATCGAGGACGGGGAGCATCCGACCCATCATAAATCGGCTCCCGCGCGTTCGGGCAAGAAAACCGCGCTCATTGTGGCGGCTATTATCCTGCTCGCGGCGCTTATCGGAACTGCGATTACATTTTTGGTCAAGGGCTACGGCTCGCAGGTCAGCGCGGCGCTCATGAACGCACGCGAGTCCGACACAAGCGAGAGCGATACGGTTGAGAACAGCGCGTCGGGCGGCAACACATCGGGGGGGAATACCTCAGAGAGCGATACGGACGGGATAATTGATGATATAGACGATATGATCATTGCCGACGTAGAGCATCCAAACGGCGACACTGCCGACTCGCAGAGTACGCGCCCCGAGAAAACCACCGATGAGAAGACAAGCGCCACGGTACCGGGCTCGATAATCGAGAGCTCGACCGTTTTGACGACTGTTATCACCACAAAACCGACGACTCGCCCGAGCACGACCGAGAAGCCGACTTCAAAGCCCACCGAAAAGCCTACGACCACAAAGCCGAACAGCTCTTCGAAAAAGACGGGCACCTTTGTTTTCACGGTCTACGGCTACGGTCACGGAGTCGGTATGAGCCAGAACGGCGCTTCGGAGTATGCGCGCCGCGGCTGGGACTATAAGCGGATTTTGCTCCACTATTACAATAATCCGGGTATAAGCCTTGTCAGAGATTCCGATTTACCGAGCAAGGTTACATATAACGGCAAGAGCTATTCCCTTGCCGAATATCTCGGAAAGACAGCCTACGCCGAGGTCGGTCCGTCTGCGCCGCTTGAGTCGATAAAGTCGCAGATGGTTGCGATATATACCTACGCAAAGCGCCAGAACTTTAAGCTGACCTCCGCAAACCATGCGTTCCGCGAAAGCTATGCGGGAACGAGCGCATCTATCGAGACCGCGATAAAGCAGACGCTCGGAGACTGCCTTGAATTTAACGGCAAGCCCGCACTGACCCCGTATTTCTCGACCGCGGCGGGCAAAACTACATCGAGTATAAACGTATGGGGCGGCAGCCAGAGCACATATCCCTATCTCGCGGGCGGCAGGACAAGCCCCGAGGGCGACGTCAAGCGCACTCTGACTATTTCGAGCGAGGATATTCGCAAGAAGGTTGAGGCGTATAACGCGAAGGTTGACGCGTCAAAGCGTATAACGCTCCAAAACGACCCCGCGCAGTGGATAAAGATACTCGAGCATGACAGCGCACGCGGAAGCGGCTGCGGCTATATTTCGAGCCTGAAGATAGGCAATCGGACTATGCGCGGCAACGCGTTCAGACTCAATATAATGGGCGCGGCAGTCCTTCGCTCGCATTGCTTCACTTACACCTATACGCCGGATTGACGCTGAAATAAAAATGAGCCGAGAGAAAAATACTCTCTCGGCTCTTTATTTTTACATATCCGCATATATGCGGTACAGCTTTTTGGACATATTTTCTATTGAGTAGTTGTCTATGGCCGCACGCCTGTTTTTTGACGACAGCTCCGAGCTCTCGCTCATTTTGACAGCCTGCCCGAGCTTCTCCGCGAGGCTGTCGGAATCGCCGTTTTTAAACCAGAGAAAATCAAAATTCTTTTCCGCGTGGCTCTTCATTCCTGGACAGTCGGACGCCACAACCGTTTTTCCGCAGTAGGCGGCCTCGACTATGGCATAGCAGAAGCCCTCGCTTCTGGAGGCCTGAATATATATGTCGGCGGCGCGGTAGTAGCTTGCGATGTCCTGTCTCGGCGGCAAAAGCTTCAGCCATTCGGGAAATTCGCCGAACTGCGCTCTGATTTGCTCTGCAATAGTCTGTGTATTTGAGGCGGTGCAGACGGCAAGATAAATGTTGAGCCCCTCGTCTCGAAGCTTTTTGACCGCCTCGCACGCCAAGTCGATGCCCTTGAGACGGTAGTCATAGCCTATTGCAAAGCAGAGAACGGCGCTCTCGGGAACACCCAAATCGGGTTTACAAAGCTTTTCGTAGTTGTCCATTCGCGGAAAATATACCGCGTCGTTTAAAAGCACGGGCTTGCAGGAGACTATATTGCTCTCGGCCTCCCGCATGATGTGCGGGCTCACGCAAATGACGGCGTTCCAGCTGCGGTAGCAGAGCCGCGCGAAAAATTTCTTTATTGTGCCGAAGCTGCCGAAGCTGCTTCTGTAGTGCTTGAATTTTTTCACGTGAAGCCCGAGACATGCGATATTGACGCACATATCGGTTTTCATGTCGGTGAAGTGTGTGTGAACGGTGTCGACGCCGTTTTCTTTTATGATTTTTCTGAAAGCTCTGATTTTTTCTTTGACGGAGCTTTTGTATATCGCTGCGGGAACTTCTTTTTTCAAGTCGAAGTACCACTGATTGCGGCGCTCTGCCATTCTTTCGGGAAATGCATAGAGCATGGAATCGCCGTCGCCGAGGCTGTTTTTTCTGAAGTATTCGAGAGACTCGATAAAATTGCCCCTGTATTTTGCGGCATAGTCGCATATCTGCAAAATCTTCATGTTCGCGGCACCTCCTGTTTCTTTCGGTTAAAATTATAGCGTCTCGCCGAAAATAAATCAATAGCATAAAAAGACGCGAAGCTTGCGGAGCAAATATAACTCGGCATATGCCGAATATCACTGCAAAGCAATAAAACTCGCCGCAGGCGAATATAACTGAAAAGCACTCGTTCTTTGAACGAGGGTTGCTTTTATCAGCGTTTTTGATTTAACAGCACATCTCTTTGTGATATGCCGCGCTTTGCTCGGCGTGATATTTTTGCTGCGCAAAAGTGATATTGCGACTTCGCCGCAGTGATATTATATTCGCCCCGAAGCTTGCGAAGCAAATATAACTCGGCGTATGCCGAATATCACTGCGAAGCAATATAACTCGCCGCAGGCGAATATAACTGAAAAGCACTCGTTCAAAGAACGAGTGCTTTTCCTGGTGGAGATGGCGGTAATCGAAACCGCGTCCGAAAAGGGCTCCCCACAGCTTTCTACGGGCGTAGCCTGTCTTTTATATTTCCCTCGCCGGAGCGCCGTCAGGCAGGCTCACCGGTTCGGTAGTTCCGTTGTTCATGACGGGTTACGGAGCGCTCACCCGTGCACGTTCACTGCTAATCGACGCCTTATACCGGGCCGCAGTATTCCCGGCAAAGACGGCTGCTATTTAAGCAGCTTGTAAAACTGTTTTGTTGTCGTTTATTATTTAAACGTATGGGTTTTATAGCGGTCCCACACCGCTGCCCGCTTACCGAAGTTCAACCTCCCCGTCGAAATCCTTTCATCCCCGTATGTCAAACGGCTCTCGCCGATTAAATCAGAAGTTTTTCATGCTGCGCTCGATATTCCGCGCGGCGTCCTTTTTTGCGGCGGTCTCGCGCTTGTCATAGAGCTTTTTGCCCTTGCACAGCCCGACCTCGACCTTTGCGCGCCCCTTGACGAAATATACGCTCAAGGGGATGAGGGTCAAGCCCTCCTGCTTCGTCTGACCGAGCAGGCGCATTATCTCGCGCTTGTGCATCAGCAGGCGGCGAACCCTCAGAGGGTCGCGGTTGAAGATGTTGCCGTGCTCGTAGGGGCTGATGTGCATTCCGTTGACGAACAGCTCGCCGTCAACTATCGAGCACCACGAGTCCTTTAGATTGAGCTTGCCCTGGCGGATTGACTTGACCTCTGTGCCGCAAAGCTCAATTCCCGCTTCGAATCTGTCGAGCACAAAATAGTCGTGAAAAGCCTTTTTGTTTTGGGCAATGATTTTCTTTTGTTCTGCGCCCATGGCTCTCACTTCCTTTCCGCACGGGCAGTTTTCGAAAAAATATTATAACGCCCGGCGGAATTTTTGTCAAGGCGATACCGCGCTCAGGCCTTATTCTTGAGTTTTGTCAAAAATATGAGCAGCGAATACATTTTATGCCTGAGAAGCAGGAATTTTATATTTGATGCCCGTGAGGAATATTTGTCTGCCCTGCGGTCTGTACACAGCTTGAAAAGCTCAAGCTCCTCGCTCTGCCGAATGAGCTTTAAGGCCTCTTTTTTCGGCAGTGCGGTCGCGGTGGGATAGAGAAAGCTGCGATATATATATCTGCTCAGGCAACAAAGCAGATCTTCCGTTCTTTCGTCGTAGCAGCCGTCCGACCGAATGAGCGAGCGTATCTCCGCATTTGCGCAGGACGTCAGGCGAAGATCGTTATACGAATATGTCTTAGTCATTTGGGAAGCAAAAATATTATAGTTGTAAAGCGATATCGGCAGATAGCTGAATGAGCTGAGCCGGCTTATCATGTGCGCCGAGAGAAGCTTATCCTCGCCCCGGCTGTAGCCCCGGTAAAACTCCGTATCGAAAGTATAGGCGAACGCGCTTCGTCTTATGCATTTCAGGCACAGAGAGTTGAATCTCGACGAGAGCAGCAGCTCCCAAAGCTCGCGCTTGTTGCTCTTGTCAAAGGTCTTTCTTTCGTCGAAAAGCTTTTCGTGTGCAGAGGTGCCGTCGGAATAGCATTTGCTCAGGTCGAAAAACACCATGTCGCAATGACTTTTCTGAATCTCTTCGTTTATTAGCGTGAAGATTTTCGGGTCCACCGTGTCGTCCGAGTCGAAGAATATGAAGTAGTCGCCCCGCGCGTTTTCAAACGCGGTCCTGCGCGCCAAAAGCAGACCCCGGTTTTCGGTGTGAATGACGCGCACGCGGCTGTCTTTTTCCGCATATTCGTCGCAGACTTTGCCGCTGCCGTCGGTCGAGCCGTCGTCGATAATCAGAAGCTCGATGTTTTCATAGCTCTGAGAGAGAATGGAGTCAAGACAGTCGCGCAGATATTTTTCGGTGTTGTATACGCAAACCGCCGCAGTAAAAAATACAGACATAATTTATCTCCTATATGTCCGCGCAGCAGCATTTAGAGCGGCGTTTTTGCCTGCTGTGCTCATCTTTAAGCGTGCTGTCTATGGCTATTCTGCGGATGATGTCCTTGACGGTTATGTCAAGCCCGCTGCCCTCGGAGTAGTCCGCCTCAAAGGCGAAATCAACGCGGTTGTGATATAGCAGGTCGCTCACGCCCTCGAGCTGGCGGGGATTGTTGTTGTGCACGGCTATGGAGCAGCCGCCGTAGGCCTTGACCATCTTCATGCATGGGACGTCCGAAAGCCCGTCGCCGATATAGAGCATATTTGAAAACGGCACGCGGCGCTTGCTGTCCGGAGTCGAACGGTTGAGGTCTTTGTCGTTTGACACGTCGAGCACGCCCTTGTTTATGCGATAGACGAACTGGGTCTTTGCAGTATAGTTGACGGCGGTTTTCGGCCAGACTGCCTCACCGTTTTCGCCGTAAAGGAACTCGCAGGCAAAAATCTCCTTGAAGCATTTGCCTATCTCGGAGCCTTCGATAATCTCTTTAAGTCCCGAGGAGAGGACATAGTGCTCGACTGTTACGCCGTTCTCGCGCCCGAAGCGGTTGAGGCGGTCAAACCATTCGGGCAGGCCGTTATAAAGCTCTATCGCGCGCCCGCATTCCATGACGCTTTTGCGAGTCAGGGGAATGCCGCACTCCTGCGACTTTTTTATCATGATATACATATAAGACAGTATCTTGTCCATATGCTCTTCCTCGGCGTAGCTGTTTGCGAGTCCCCAGAAATCCGAGGCCTCCATGCCCACGCTCGGAATGAACTGATACTCCTGCATATCCTTTGTGCAAAGCGTGCGGTCGAAGTCATAGAGTATCGCCGCAACAGGTCTTTTTCCGGCCATTTAAAACACCTCCGCAAGAAGCTTGATATATATCGGAATGCTACACTATGAGTGTATCAAATTTTCACCGAAAATGCAACATATATGTATCGCGGCTTATAATGTGCACAGTATTTTGTGGTAATCTTTGTGCACTTTTTTCGAATGTTTGTGGTGACAAGAACGGTTTTGTGGTATATAATAGATTCACCGGGACGGAAAGACCGATTTATTCCGTCTCGATTTTTATGACTTTAAAAGGGGTGGCGATATGCGCGTTCGAGGGCTGCAAAAACTTACATTACTCGACTTTCCCGGCAAAATGGGCTGCACCGTGTTCCTCGGGGGCTGCAATTTCCGCTGCCCGTTCTGTCAGAATTCGGAGCTGATTCTCCCCGGCGGGGACGAATACGAGATTCCGGAGGAGGATTTTTTTGCGTTTCTCAAGAAGCGTCAGGGTATGCTCGACGGTGTGTGCATAACGGGCGGCGAGCCGCTTGTCAATAAAAACGTCGATGACTTCGCAAGGCGCATAAAAGACATGGGCTATCTCGTAAAGCTCGACACCAACGGCACATTCCCGGATAAGCTGCATGCTCTTATAGACGCGGGGCTTGTCGACTATGTGGCGATGGATATCAAAAATTCCCCCGAAAAATATGCAGAGACCGTAGGACTCGAAAAGTTCGACATGGAGCCGATATTCGAGAGCGTACGCCTGCTCATGGGCGGAGAGACGGACTTCGAGTTCCGCACGACCGTCGTGCGCGAGCTGCACAGCGCCGAGGACTTTGAAAAATTAGGCGAGTGGCTCAAGGGCGACGAAAAATATTTTCTCCAGAGCTTCACCGATTCCGACTTCGTTTTGCAAAAGGGTCTCAGCGCCCACAGCCGCGAAACACTGCGGACTTTTGCCGATATAGTGCGGAAAAATGTTCCGAGGGTTGAGATAAGAGGAGTATAAAAGTCTCAGAATTTTAGAACATCTTGGGGTTCAAAAATAAATTCTACACAATATATTGTATTTTGGTGTTGACATTTGCTGCGGCTGCCTCTATAATTGAAGCAGACACCGCAATTTATGCGTATAACTTGAAACAATGAAGAAAACGGAGGCATGATGATGTACAAGGTAGTCAAAAGAGACGGAGCGGTCGCCGAATTTGATATAGCGAAGATATCCGCGGCTATATCGAAGGCTTTTGATGCGCTCAACAAACAAACCCATCCGACAGTCATCGACTTGCTTGCGCTCAAGGTCACTTCGGACTTCGAGAGCAAGATAAAGGACGGACTTATCGCCGTTGAGGATATTCAGGACAGCGTTGAGTCGGTGCTCAGCCAGGCGGGCTACGCCGATGTCGCAAAGGCGTATATCCTCTACAGAAAGCAGCGCGAGAAGGTCAGAAACATGAAATCGACCATTCTCGATTACAAGGAGCTCGTTGACAGCTATGTCAAGGTATCCGACTGGCGCGTTAAGGAGAACTCGACCGTCACATATTCTGTCGGCGGACTTATTCTCAGCAACTCCGGCGCAATTACGGCCAACTACTGGCTGTCCGAGGTCTACGATGAAGAGATAGCGAACGCCCACAGAAACGGCGATATCCATCTCCACGATCTCTCCATGCTCACCGGTTACTGTGCGGGCTGGTCTTTAAAGCAGCTCATTCAGGAGGGACTCGGCGGCGTTCCCGGAAAGATAACATCTTCTCCCGCAAGCCACCTTGCAACCCTCTGCAACCAGATGGTCAACTTCCTCGGCATTATGCAGAACGAGTGGGCGGGCGCTCAGGCGTTCTCCTCGTTCGACACCTATCTTGCCCCGTTTGTTAAGGCGGACAACCTCTCTTACCGCGAGGTCAAGAAGTGCATAGAGTCGTTCATCTTCGGCGTCAATACCCCCAGCCGTTGGGGCACGCAGGCTCCGTTTTCAAATATAACCCTTGACTGGACGGTTCCCAACGACCTTGCAGAGCTCAACGCCATAGTCGGCGGCAAGGAGATGCCCTTTAAGTACAAGGACTGCAAGAAAGAGATGGATATGGTCAACAAGGCGTTCATCGAGACGATGATCGAGGGCGACGCCAACGGACGCGGCTTCCAGTATCCCATCCCGACCTATTCTATAACCCGCGACTTTGACTGGTCGGATACCGAGAACAACAGACTTCTCTTCGAGATGACCGCAAAGTACGGCACTCCTTATTTCTCAAATTACATCAACAGCGATATGGAGCCGAGCGATATCCGCTCCATGTGCTGCAGACTTCGCCTCGACCTGCGCGAGCTTCGCAAGAAGTCCGGCGGTTTCTTCGGCAGCGGCGAGAGCACGGGCTCAATAGGCGTCGTTACGATAAATATGCCGAGAATCGCATATCTTGCCGAGGATGAGGCGGACTTCTACCGCAGACTCGACAAGCTTATGGATATCTCCGCGCGTTCGCTCAGCGTCAAGCGCACCGTTATCACAAAGCTTCTCAACGAGGGTCTCTATCCCTACACCAGACGCTACCTCGGTACTTTCGAGAACCACTTCTCGACCATCGGCCTCATCGGCATGAATGAGGTCGGTCTCAACGCAAAGTGGCTCAGAGCGGACATGACCCACGAGAAGACCCAGCAGTTCACCAAGGAAGTCCTCGACCATATGCGTGAGCGTCTCTCCGACTATCAGGAGGAGTACGGCGATCTCTATAACCTCGAGGCAACTCCCGCAGAGTCCACCACCTACCGCTTCGCAAAGCATGACGTCGCGCAGTTCCCGGATATCATCACCGCGGCTAAGGACGGCGGCACTCCCTATTACACCAACAGCTCACACCTTCCCGTTTCGTTCTCCGAGGATATCTTCGAGGCGCTCGATATTCAGGACGATCTTCAGACGAGATACACCTCCGGCACCGTATTCCACGCCTTCCTCGGCGAGAAGATGCCCGATTGGACCTCGACGGCTTCCCTCGTGCGCAAGATTGCCGAGAACTATAAGCTGCCCTATTACACGATCTCCCCGACATATTCCGTGTGCAAGGATCACGGTTATATAGCGGGCGAGCACTTCACCTGCCCCGAGTGCGGCGGTCAGACCGAGGTTTACAGCCGTATAACCGGCTACTATCGCCCCGTCCAAAACTGGAACGACGGAAAGACGCAGGAGTTTAAGGACAGAACCGTCTACAATCTCGGCGCGTCCCACCTCAAGAGCGAGCGCACCGTCAGCCACACCGTGGCGGACGGCAAGCATGAGGCGGCTCCCAAGGCTTCCGACGGCGCAAGGGTCATGCTCTTCACCACAAAGACCTGCCCCAACTGCAAGATAGCCTATACTCTGCTCGACAAGGCGAATGTCGGCTATGAGAAGGTCGATGCGGAGGACGAGAGAGATCTGACGGCGAAATACGGCGTCAGGCAGGCTCCCACGCTTATCGTCACCGACGGCGACGGCTACGAGAGCTTCGTCAATCTTTCAAACATCAAAAAGTTCATTGAGCAGTGCTGATGCACTGATAAAAGGCGGAAGATCGGGTGGAGCGCGGCTTCACCCGGTTTTCGGCACATTGAAGAAAACTTTGCCGCTTAGGCGGCGGATATTCAGAGGGAAATGAAATGCAGCAATTTGATATCGTTATCGTCGGCGCCGGCACTGCCGGACTTACGGCGGCAATTTACGCGCTCAGAGCGGGAAAAACAGTGCTCGTGACGGAGAGCGAGTCCTTCGGAGGGCAGATAACCTCGTCTCCGAGAGTTGAAAATTATCCGGGAATCGCGCAGATAAGCGGCAGCGAATTTGCGGATAACTTAGTCTCGCAGGCTATGGAGCTTGGCGCGGACGTTGAGCTCGAGAGGGTCATAAAAATAGTCGACGGAAAGATAAAGACCGTCATCACCGACTCAAACAGCTATCAGTGCAAGTGCGTTATAATCGCCACCGGAGCGCGTCACAGGCCGCTCGGAGCGGACGGCGAAAATGACCTTGCGGGCAGGGGAGTGTCCTACTGCGCTGTATGCGACGGAGCTTTCTATAAGGGTCAAAACGTCGCGGTAGTCGGCGGGGGAGACAGCGCCCTTCAGTCGGCGCTCTTCCTCTCGGCTTACTGCAAGAGCGTCACGCTCATCCACAGGCGCGGCGAGTTCAGGGGAGAGAAGGCGCTTGTCAAAAAGCTCGGCGAGAAGGACAACATAAAGCTTCTGATGAACACGAATGTTGTCAAGCTCATAGGCAGCGACGAGCTCGACGGGATAAAGATATCGACAGACGGTGAGGAGCCCCATGCAATTCCCATGGACGGGCTTTTCGTTGCCGTCGGCCAGATGCCTAACAACGAGAGCTTCAAGGATATAGCCGACCTCGACGAGCGCGGCTATATTATTGCGGACGAGAGCTGCAGAACAAAGACGCCCGGCATTTTTACCGCCGGCGACTGCCGCACAAAGGAAGTACGTCAGCTGACCACGGCGGCGGCGGACGGCTCCGTAGCGGCGCTTGCGGCCTGCCGCTATATAGATGATATGGAATAAAATACCAAGTGCCGTAATACATGAACACACGGAACAGTCACAGCAGTCCTTCTGCCGTGGCTGTTTTTGTGTGTTTTTGGGATAAACCTGATGATAAATCGGGATTTGCGGCGCAGTTTCAATTATGGCTCCCCTGCAGGAGAGCCGGCTCGGCGAAGCCGGGACTGAGGGGTTATTGCACGGATTCACCCACATTGCACAGACTGTTTTCTCAATGTCTTTGTAGGGTGCGTCAAGTCGCCGACCCCTACAAAGTGAATAGCCGCAAGCTACCGCAAAACCCGCAGGCGGATAATATCCGCCCCTACACGGTTCAATATACGTTAGCTGCTGTGTTTTGCGGGCGAACAAAGTTCGCCACTACGGTTTACTTCTTGAAACGGTTCGCCAAATTCCAATCTGTCGTGAGCACCGACAGATTATTATATCGGTGCGGTGTCCGATCCTTTTCAATCTCCGAAAGATATGATAATATAAAAACATAAATCAGTGCGTTACCCAAAGAACCTTTTTGTTGTCTTTAAGAGTGAGCGGATGTCGTTGGAGAGGAGGTAATTATGGAGGACAAACTGCTTATTGACGGCTTGTTCGCCCGCGACGAGAGGAGCGTGGCGCGGCTCGAGGAAAAATATTCGGGATACTGTTATACCGTGGCCTATGCCGTTGTGCGCTGCCGCGAGGACGCGCAGGAGTGCGTCGGCGACGCCATGCTCGGCGCGTGGAATTCTATTCCGCCGAACAGGCCGGAGAATCTCGGAGCATATGTCGGCAGGATAGCGAGAAACTCGGCGCTGAATATGCTCAAAGCCCGCCGCTCCAAAAAGCGCGGCGAAAAGAATGTCGCCCTTGCTCTCGATGAGCTGTCGGAGTGTATTCCGAGTGCCGAGAATACCGAGCAGCAGGCGGACACCGTTCTGCTGCGCGAGGCGGTGAACGGATTTTTAGACTCTCTCGAGCGGGAGAGGCGAATAGTTTTTATTCAGCGCTACTGGTATATGCTCGGCATATCGGAGATAGCCGCCGAGCGCGGAATGACCGAGGGCGCGGTAAAAATGTCGCTCAAGCGAACAAGGGACAGCTTAAAGATTTTTCTTGAAAAGGAGGGCTTTACGGTATGAAAAAAGAAGATTTATTGAAGGCCGTAGGCGGCGCTGACGACAGGTTTATAGCCGAGGCCGCGCCGAAAAAAATAAATTTTAAGAACAGAGCGCCGCGCTATCCCATGCGCTTGATGACGGCGGCAGCGTGCCTCTGCATAGTCGCGGCGGTGTTCTTCGGCTATTGGCTGATAAGCCCCGCCAGGCTGCAAAAGATATCACTCGGCACAGTGGGCTTTTCCGGCGAGGGAGCCGGCGCTCACACGCCTGTTGTGCGCGACATAAGCGAATACACGACGGGAAATCCGTGGAGCGCGGAGATGAAGCTGAAGCGTCTGCCCGTCTACAAAAACACGCAGTCACTAAGCTATGACGAGCTGCTCTCGACCGTGCGCAAAACTGCCGAAAAATCAGGCGCGCAGATAAAGTCGGTGACGCAAGAGAATCTCCCGGAATGCGAGTGGGTAGTCAGCGAAAATTCGCTCTACGCCGTCAGAGCCGAGACGGACATCGGGACGGTTTCCGCATATGTGACGGGCGATGTCAATATAGTCTTTTACGAGCCCGTCGCCGGCGAGGGTACAGGGCGCGAGGCGGCCGAATATTTCCTCGGGAAGTACTCCGCGGTCACAGGTTTTAAAGATCCCGTGCTCTGCGTCATTCGGTACTTTGATACGAACGGCGAAGAGCGCTCGGAGTACCGATGCTACGACAATGCGAGCGCCGCGCTCAAGCGGGTGGAGAACTATAATTTCGAGAGCGTGTATTTTGATATAAACGAAAACGACGAGCTTGAGTCAATAAGAATAAGCTCCGTTGACGGAGCAAAAAAGCTCGGGGACTATCCGGCGATATCGCTCGGGGAGGCGGAGAAATTGCTGCTCGACGGAAAATACATCTCCGGCTCGGCGGACGGGATAAAGGACGGCAGGGTGACGCGCGAGAAAATAAAAAAGACCGAGCTCGTCTATTCGACCGACGCTATGGACAGCTGCTTCGTGCCGTATTACAGATTCTATGTTGAACTGGATCGCTCGCCCGTTCCCGGCCTTAAATGCTACGGCGAGTTTGATGTTCCCGCGATAAAAGGAGAGTATATCTCCGAATAAGTAAATATTTTCGGGGCTGTCCTCAGGGCAGCCCTGTTTTTTTATAATTTGTTTATTGGCTTGCGCGTCAAAAGGTGCTACAATTATATATTGATACAGCGAAGCGTTCGCGGAATGACTTCGCAAAAAATTTCCGAAAAAGCCGGAGACGGCGGGAGGAGTAGACGATGAAAAAAATAACAAACGGCAAAATCTTCGCCCTGTGCCTCGGAGATTTTGCGAGAGGACTCATCAACGGTATAATCACGACGTACCTGCTGACGTTCTTCATCCCCACGAACTCGAACACCACATTGCCGCAGTTCTTTGCGAAAGCCGCGCTGACCATGGCAATAATCCGCGGAATCGGCACCGTTATAGACGCCGTCACCGACCCGTGGGTCGCAAGCCTTTCGGACAACAGCAAGGCAAAGAGCGGCAGACGCATATCCTTTATGCGCTGGTCGGCCATACCCTACGGCCTGTTCTGCCTGCTTATCTTTTTCCCGCCCGTGTCGGGCTCGAGCATTATAAACGCCATATGGGTCGGCGTGATGCTCGCCCTCTATTACCTGTTCTCAACGCTCTATAATATCCCCTACAGCGCGCTGCAGGCCGAGGTAGTCGCGGAGCCGCGCAAGAGAGTTTTTCTCTATTCGATAGTGAGCCTGCTCTATGTCGTATCGTCGGCTATGGTGTTCTGCACCTCGATGATAAAGAGCTTGCTCATGGGAAACGGCGTCCCCGAGATATGGGCGCTTCGCATACCGTTCATCGTGTTCTGCGTGCTCGGCGGAATATCGGCGCTCATCCCGTCGTTCGTCATAAAGGAGAAGGACTATGTCGAGCCCAAGGAGTATCACCAGTCCATCTGGGGCGCTTTAAAGGCTACGGTCTCCTATCCGAACTTCGCCATAATCACCGTGGGCTATCTCATTATGTGGATAGCGTTTACCTTCTTCAACACCGCCGAGGTCTATTACATAACCAATCTGCTGAGTCTCGGCGACGAATGGGTGACCTACGTCTCGGTCATCTCGATAGGCGTCGGCATAATGACCTATCCGCTCGTCAATATCCTGGCGCGCAAGGTCGGCAAAAAGCCGCTGCTGCTCGGCGCGTGCATAACCTATGTTCTGCTCTACTGCGCCATTTTCAACTACAAGCTCGTTATCGGCGCGATAGGCGCGAAGCCGTTTGCGATACTCATCGGCCTCGTCATAGCCATGCCGATAGCGATAACCAATATTATCCCCGCGTCTATCTTCGCGGATCTCGCGCAGTACGACTCGATAAAGACCGGTCAGAACAGAGCCGGTATGTTCTTCGCCGCGCGTAACTTTGCCAACAAGATGTGCCAGTCGATAGTCGTTATAGCGTGCTCGCTCCTGCTCGGCATGGGCGCGGACGGCACGGGCGCCGCAACGAGCAAGGGCGTTCGCAACACGGCGCTTGTGGCGATGATATTCGTCGCGGTGTCGGTCATTGTCTATGTCTTCTATAACGACAAGGAGATAAGCGCCGCGATAAAGGCGCACAACGAGGCGCAGGAAAAAGAGAGCAAAAAAGCCTGATTTCAGCGCAAAGCAAGCAAACATAAAATCAACCGCCCCCGATATCGGAGGCGGTTTTGTGTTTTATTTTATCTTTAATTCGGCAGCTGCTCGAGCGAGCGGAATTCATAGCCCTGATTTCGCGCCCAGTCGATTATATCGGCGAGGGCGGCTGCATTGTCGGGCGAGACGGAGTGGAGCAGTATGACTGCGCCCGGATGCAGGCGCGAGGTCACCGTGTCGAAAGCGTACTGCTTGCCCTTTGTGTCGTTGACATCCCAATCGGCGTAGGCCACCGACCAGAATACCGATTTATATCCGAGCGAGGAGACGAGGTCGAGCGACGACGCGGAATAAGAACCCATAGGGAAGCGGAAATACGGCGAGGAATAGCCGAATTTTTCGCGCAGATAGTTGTCGCAGTTCTCTATCTCCGCCGCCATCTTCTCGCGGCTTATCTTAGAAAAATCCGGGTGGGTAGTCGAGTGGTTGCCGACTATGTGCCCCTCCTTTATCATCCTTGCTGTGAGTCCGGGCTCGGCCTTGATATTCGAAAGTGTGCAGAAAAACGCGGCAGGCACTTTCTTCTGCTTCAGGGTGTCGAGCACGCTCGAGGTGTACCCGTTCTCCCAGCCGCAGTCGAAGGTGAGATAGAGCACCTTTTCTTTAGTCTTTGTGTCTATCGAGACGGCGTTGAAGCCGTTAGAGTCAAAATATTTCTGGGCGTTCGTCGAGTTCTGATGCGGCACGCCGTTTTTCGATACGCCGAAGCTGTATCCAACGGTAGCGGTCGAAAGTCCGCGCGTGTTCTGCGGGTCGGATACGGTGAACTTCGCTTTCGGCAGAGGGGAAAGCCCCGTATAAGTGCCGGTGTTCGGGTCAAGCTTGCCCTTCTCCGTCCTGCGCTGCGGCGCTGTCACGCGCTCCGCGGAGGTAGTTTTAGGTGCCTCCGTCGTCTGCGTTGCCTCAGTCGTCTGTACAGGCTCGGTCGTTGTCTCGCCGCGAGTCTCCCCCGTCACGGGTGCATTGCCCTGGGTGGTGTCGTCATCGACTATCTTCGTTTTGCACGCGCACAGCGAGAGCAAAAGCGTCAGCGCGAGCGCAAGGCTTAAAAATCTTCGTCTCTTCATTTAACACAGTCCTTTCACAGATATTCGTGATTATTGTGTGCCGAAAAAGGCGATTTTAAAAGGCTGATGATATCAGACTTCAAAAAACATTTTATGTTTGCGCTATACCAATTTACATTATATCACAATAACCAATAAAATCAATCGGGAATCCCCAAAATTCGCTTTCTTTAGGGGGAGCGGTGCATTGACACCAGGCGGGCGATAATATATAATTAAGTGTATTTAATTTTTCGGAGGTGCGTTTAAGTATGGTCAGAGCAATTGTGGGTGCCAACTGGGGCGATGAGGGTAAAGGTAAAATTACCGATGTGTTCGCGGCTCAGGCGGATATGGTCGTGCGTTTCCAGGGCGGCGCCAATGCGGGACATACGATAATCAACGACTACGGCAAGTTCGCGCTCCATCTTCTGCCGTCAGGCGTGTGCCAGCCCGGCACGGTCAACATCATCGGCAACGGCGTGGCTCTCGATATTGAGAAGCTCGTCAAGGAGATAGAGCACGTCACTTCGGCAGGCGTGCCGCAGCCCAACATCCTCGTTTCCGAGCGTGCGCAGATCATGATGCCTTATCATGTTATGCTCGACACCTATGAGGAGGAACGCCTCAAGGATAAAAAATTCGGCTCGACAAAGAGCGGCATAGCTCCGTTTTATTCGGACAAGTATGCGAAGATAGGCTTCCAGGTCTGCGAGCTGTTTGACGACGAGTATCTCAAAGAAAAGCTCGAGAGAGTCTGCGAAGTAAAGAATCTTCTGCTCGAGCACGTCTATCACAAGCCTGCGCTTGACGTTGACGAGCTGTTCGAGTATATGATGAAGCTTCGCGAGATGGTCAGACCCTATGTCGCGGACACCGGCAAGATCATCCGCCAGGCTGTCAAGGACGGCAAGAACATTCTTCTTGAGGGTCAGTTAGGCTCTCTGAAGGATCCCGATTTCGGCATCTATCCCATGGTCACATCGTCGTCTACCCTCGCGGGCTTCGGCGCTGTCGGCGCAGGCATCGCGCCCTATGAGATAAAAGAGATAATAACCGTCACCAAGGCGTATTCGAGCGCCGTGGGAGCGGGAGCGTTCGTCAGCGAGATATTCGGCGAAGAGGCGGACAAGATGAGAAACCACGGCGGCGACGCCGGAGAATACGGCGCGACGACCGGCAGACCGCGCCGCATGGGCTGGTTTGACTGCGTCGCTACCCGCTACGGCTGCGAGGCTCAGGGCGCAACCGCAGTAGCACTCACTGCTCTCGACTGCCTGTCCTATCTCGACGAGATAAAGCTCTGCGTCGGCTATGAGATAGACGGCGAGGTTACAAAGGACTTCCCCGTCACCCCGCTGCTTAAAAAGGCAAAGCCCGTCTATGCCACACTGCCCGGATTCAAGTGCGATATCCGCGGCATAAGAGATTTTGACAAGCTTCCCAAGGAGGCCCGCGACTATGTTCTCTTCATCGAGAAGGAGATAGGCGTGCCGATTAAGCTCGTCTCCAACGGACCGAGAAGAGAAGAAATAATAGTCAGATAAAAAGGGTGATATAATGCAGGACGACCATGAAAAAGTGCTTGTGCTCGATTTCGGCGGTCAGTACAATCAGCTCATCGCGCGCCGCGTGCGTGAGCACAATGTCTATGCCGAGATAAAACCGTACAGCCGCATAACCGCCGAGGAGATAAAGTCGGCGGGCTATGTCGGAATAATATTTACAGGCGGACCGAACAGCGTCTACGACTCCGCTTCGCCCCACTTTTCGCCCGAGATACTCGACGCGGGTATCCCCGTGCTCGGCATCTGCTACGGCGCTCAGCTCATAGCATATATGGCGGGCGGCACGGTTAAGACGAGCGGCTCAAAGAGCGAATACGGCAAGATAGCCATGACCCGCAGCAAGGACAGCCGACTGCTCGGGAACATCCCCGAGGATACGAGCGTCTGCTGGATGAGCCATACCGACTATATAAGCGCTCTGCCCGAGGGCTATAGGGTGACAGCCGTCACGCGCGACTGCCCGTGCGCCGCGATGGAAAACGACGAAAAGAAAATCTACGCCGTTCAGTTTCATCCCGAGGTCATGCACACGCAGTACGGCGAGGAGATATTCAAAACTTTTCTCTTTGATATCTGCTCCTGCAAGGGCGATTGGGTCATGTCGAGCTTCGTCGACGAGCAGGTAAAGAGCCTGCGCGAGAAGATAGGCGACAAGACGGTGCTCTGCGCCATGTCCGGCGGAGTGGACAGCTCCGTTGCGGCAGTGCTGCTGCACAGGGCGGTCGGCAAGCAGCTGACCTGCGTCTTCGTCGACCACGGTCTGCTCAGAAAGAACGAGGGCGACGAAGTTGAGCATATATTCCGCGAGCGCTTTGACATGAAGCTCGTCAGAGTCAACGCACAGGAGCGTTTCCTCACCAAGCTCGCAGGCGTGACCGAGCCCGAGAAGAAGAGAAAAATTATCGGCGAGGAGTTCATCCGCGTTTTCGAGGACGAGAGCAAGAAGCTCGGCAGGATGAATTTCTTCGTTCAGGGAACAATATATCCCGATGTTATCGAGAGCGGAGCGGGCGACGCGGCGGTTATCAAGAGTCACCACAATGTCGGCGGACTGCCCGACCACATCGATTTTGATGAGCTCATAGAGCCTCTGCGCGACCTGTTCAAGGACGAGGTGCGCAAGGTTGGACTCGAGCTCGGAATACCCGAGGACCTTGTATGGCGTCAGCCGTTCCCCGGCCCCGGACTTGCCGTGCGTATCCTCGGCGACATAACGGAGGAGAAGTTAAGCATCCTCAAGGATGCGGACGCCATCTTCCGCGAGGAGATCAAGCTCGCCGGCATCGACCGCGACATCAACCAGTATTTCGCGGTGCTCACCAACGTCCACAGCGTCGGCGTCATGGGCGACGCGAGAACTTACGACAGCCTTATCGCGCTTCGCGCGGTGACTACCGACGACTTTATGACGGCGGACTGGGCACGAATCCCGTTCGAGGTGCTTGCAAAGGTCTCGAACCGAATCACCAACGAGGTCAAGGGAGTCAACCGCGTAGTCTATGATATTACAACAAAGCCTCCGGCAACGGTGGAATGGGAATAAATTCATAAGGAGAGAATTTCATGAGCAGCAATGTGCGTCCCGAGTCCATGAAAAGAATAACCACATCCGAGCTTGCAAATAAATTTATCGAAGAGCAGGTTGCAGCCGTGCGCGAGCAGGTAGGCAACAAAAAAGTTCTTTTAGCGCTGTCCGGCGGCGTTGACTCGTCCGTAGTCGCGGCACTGCTTATCCGCGCGATAGGCAAGCAGTTGGTCTGCGTCCACGTCAACCACGGACTTATGCGCAAGGGAGAGAGCGAGCAGGTCATCGAGGTTTTCAGAAACCAGATGGACGCGAACCTTGTCTATATAGACGCTGCCGACCGCTTTCTTGATCTCCTTGCCGGAGTCAGCGACCCCGAGCAGAAGAGAAAGATAATCGGCGGCGAATTTATAAAAGTATTTGACGAGGAGGCCTCGAAGCTTGAGGGCATCGAGTTCCTCGCGCAGGGAACGATATATCCCGACATCCTCGAATCCCACGGCGTAAAGGCTCATCACAACGTCGGCGGTCTGCCGGAGGACATGAAGATGGAGCTTGTCGAGCCCGTAAAGCTGCTCTACAAGGACGAAGTCCGCGTTGTCGGCGAGGCGCTCGGCCTGCCGCACAGCATGGTCTACCGTCAGCCGTTCCCGGGACCCGGACTTGGAGTGCGCTGCCTCGGCGCGATAACGAGAGACCGTCTGAATGCCCTGAGAGAGGCGGACGCCATACTCAGAGAGGAGTTCGACAAGAACGGGCTCGCAGGCAAGGTCTGGCAGTATTTCATCGCCGTGCCCGACTTCAAGAGCGTCGGCGTGCGCGACGGCAAGCGCTATGAGGGCTGGCCGGCAATCATCCGCGCGGTGAACACCACCGACGCCATGACCGCCACAATAGAGGAGATACCCTATCCCCTCCTGCACCATATCACCGACCGCATTACCCACGAGGTCGAAGGCATCAACCGTGTCGTAATGGACCTCACCCCCAAGCCGATCGGAACGATTGAGTGGGAATAGTTCCCCTTGGTTTAGATGTGCCGAAAAAACCAGTATTTATGCGGGTTTCGGGACTCGGCACTTTTCGAGTAACCGTTTTTGCAACAGATGAAATAGTAACATTTGGCTTACAACTAAACCTAAAAATCGCATAATTTTTAAGGCTTCTGCCCTGTTAGGGGCGGAAGCCTTTTACATATTCGATAAAAATTCCGTTTTGACATACCGTCAAGGCGGAGAAAAATATATTATATGAGAGAAATTCACTTAGCATAAGCATGAAGAAATCATAGAACAACTTGCCTTATATGTTTCTTAGTAACATATAAGTTCTCGCTTTTCTAAGTAAAAACACAATATTTCGAAGCGGCATAGCTTGCTGTTATCATAGCTGTAGGTCGAGTGTTATCAGTCTCGATAACAAACCGATAACACTGCCGGTATAATCAGGATAATTTGGATATCTCGAATAATCAAAAACGCCGCGAACAGTACGCTCTTTCTATGTAAAAGCTTTTTTGCTGCTTGCCGTCCGTTTATTCGGCCGACGCAAACTCCTTAAAATGATTATATAACTGATTGACATTGAGGCTTGCTATATCGACAAGCGAGTATTGCCGTTGCAAATGTTTGACGAACTCGCAGCCCAGATAATAGCCCACGTCGCTGTGATTTTTGTAGCTGCACCAATCCCCGAAGAAATCCTGCGTGCTGATATTTTTGTCGACGCGTCGGAGATATTCACGCTTTATTTCGGCTTCGTTTTCCTTGCACCAATCGAGCCAGCCGTTTTGATTTTGATGATAGTATCTGTCATCTTGGCATAGAATATGCTCGCAGACCATGGCAAGTCCCTCTTGATAGAGCTGAACCAGTGAATTTTCGCCCTCTGACCGAGCCTCGGGATAGAGATTCCCGTAGGTTTTATGCCATATGTGGCCTATTTCATGAAAAATCAGAGCCTGCATGGCGGATTCATCCTGCCAATTCAACTCGATAATTTTTTCTATTCCGAGCAAAACCGCGTCTCTGCCGTCAAGCGATGTCGCCCAGCCCGCGCCGTTACACAGCCCCAAATAGAGAATAATATCCGTCTCGACGCCGTTTTCAAAAAGCCGCTCTATATTGCCCACGAGCCTGTCTGTCACGGCGACAAAGGAGTCGTTTGCCGCAATCGCCGCGTCCCTGTTGAGCAGCACGTTATTGACTACGGGCAGCACGTCGTTATTGAAATCATATTCCCTTGAATCCCGTTCGCATTTTTCGCCAAGCTCCGGCGAAATCGCGCGGGCGTATACTCTCCATGCATCCAAATCAAAGGCGCTGTTCTTAAAGCAGCCGGGTATTTTATCAAAAGTATTTATTATTCTCATAGCTCTGTTCCTGCGATTCTCTCAAATTATTTTACCTGCTTTGACATATGTATTTCGCCGCTGCGCTCGAAGCCGAGGGCAGAGTAGAGCTTTTGCGCGGCAGTGTTATCGCTGCCCGTCAACAGCTCGAAGCTGTGGAGCGGGTATATTTTTTTGCAGTATTCCTGCGCGAAGGTCAGCATTTTCCGCGCGACGCCCCGCCCGCGATACTCGGGACGGACATAGACCTCAGTTATCTCGGGCATATATTCGTCGTAGCAGAACGATTTTTTCAGCTGAACGCAGACGAAGCCGGCGAGCCGTCCTCCGTTGCCGTCCGCAACGATGACAACCTCGCGCCTGTTTGTAAGAAGCGAGGCGCGAATGCTTTCTTCCGTAGTCTTGCCCTTGCCGTTGAACTCTGCATTGAGGCGCTCAAGCTCTCCCGCATCGCCGACCGATGCCAATCTCACCATTTTCATCTCTCCCCGTAGTTTTACGATTGAATTATAGCATGATTTTTTCGGGATGTAAATATATCACGACTATGCGGGCAGAACGGTATTGAAAACGCATAAGGCAAAAGGAGCGATAAATGCAGATAAGAGAGCTTTATATTTACTTAACCGACACCTCTGAATATGATTTTCGGCTGTCCGGTTAAGCGCGGCGTCTGTCTGCATAGACTTATTTGCGGGATTATGCTATAATATAGACGGAATATAGCCGTATGCCGAAAAGGAGGTTTTATAATGCTTATCGTTCATCTTGCTGTGGCAGGGATTTTTCTGGCGCTCGGCACTGTCTTGGCGTTTGGCAAAGGCGCATTTCTGATTGCCGGTTATAATACCGCATCCGCAGAAGAAAAGGCGCAGTACGACGAAAAGAAGCTCTGTCGGGCTGTGTCGAAGCTTATGTTTGCGCTGGCGGCGTGTTGGGTCGTGGCGGCGCTCAGCGAAATCTTCAAAAACATGATTTTTCTGTGGGTAGGCATAGCGCTGTTTGCGGTTGTGATTGTCGTCGGAGTCGTCTGGATTAATACCGGGGGCAGGTGCAAAAAGTAAAATTCGGATTGTCAATACCGCGATTCTGCGTTCGAAACCCCGGTTGTCAAGACTTAGCCGAAATTGATTTGATCGGAGTTGATTTAAATGAAAAGATTGGCGGCACTGATTTTAGCGCTGATTTTTGTTTTCGGATTGGTCGGCTGCAATAACAGGAATATGAACTATATCATAAAGCATGAGCCGAGCGTCACCGGGACAGTGGAGGAAGTTCACGACAACTATATGATTATTTATTTAAAGACGGACGACTATCCGAACGGCGCAAGATGCGCGGTTTCTCTGAATGCCGAGAATAAGGACAGCTATACGGATGTGGCTGTCGGCGACGAGGTTATCGTTTACTATAACGGTGAAATTGCGGAGAGCTATCCGCTGCGGATTAACACTGTCTACGCTATCAATCTGAAAGCCCCCGCAAGCTGCGAAGCGGAGTGATTCTGTTTTAGGCAAACGGGGCGGTCGGTCCCGATAAAAATCCGATGAGGCTCCCTTTCGGGGAGCCTCTATTCTTATGCGCGGACTTACGGCCGCGGCTCCCCTGCGGACAGAAAACTGTCACCTTCGGCTTCTCCGCGCTTGTTTTTTCTTCCGTGGGGAAAGACCCCATAGCATAATATGCCGAACGGTTGAAAACGGACAGCCGAAAAAAAGAGCCGCCGAACGGGTGGAATTTGCGTCTGCCCGTTCGGCGGTTTATCGGTTTTATTAAAGCGTGTCAAAAAATCCTTTGGCGAGCACATAGGTCTGCTTGCCGTCATGCGACATATAGGTGGAGTGACCGGCGCCCTTGATTATCGCTATGCGGCTGTCGGGGATTTTTTCGTGCATATACACGGTGTCCGAGAGCCACATGATGTCGTGCTCGCCCGCGACGATGTAGGTCGGCGCGGTAATATTGCCGAGCATATCTGCGGTGAGGTCTGGCAGGGTGAGCATCATATCATTAAGCTTGTCGTGGCGGAGCATATTGTTGATTTTTACACCTATGATGAAATACGGCTTCATCGTCTTCGGACTCGTGTTGGAGCCGCAGGATATTATCGCGCCCGGAACATCGGGGTATCTTGCGGCGAGTGTCAGCGCGATAATTCCGCCGTCGCTGTGACCTATAATATAAGGCTTTTTCAGCTTCATGGCGGCGATGAACTGCGCGGTGTCGTTCGCCATGGATTCGTAGTCTATCGTGCCGGGGTCGCTGCTCTGCCCATGGCAGCGGCTCTCGATGACATAGACCGTGTATTCGTCGGCGAGATAGCTTGCCGCCTCTGCAAGCGACTTTGCGCTGCCGCCGTTGCCGTGAATAAGAACGAGCGGCCGTTCGCCTCTGCCGTAAACGACATAGTGCATTTTTACGTCTTTGAGCTGAATAAATCCGTCATACTCAGGCTCCTGCGGAGCGGGGAGAGATGAGGTGTCAAGCGTAATGAGATTATATTTTTTTGAGTCAATGCGATTTTTTATTCTGTATGTGCCGAAGCCCGCGGCAACCGCCAGGGCTATGCACCCGACGGTTATCGCAGCGGTTTTCAGTCTCTTTTTAGATACTTTTTTCATGATTTTTTCGCCTTTCTGCGGCGCTTTTTGCGAGCGATTTCGCGGCCTATTTCCTGACCTATAACATAGGTCGTGGTGTTCTTTATCTTAGTTTCGATGCGCTCGATTTTTCGAAGCTCGGGCGTGAGCTTGCGCAGGGTCACCTCTTGCATATTGCCGTCGTCGAGAATAAACGCCTGAGTCAGACACAGACCGCCCTTGCCGAGCAGCTGGGCGCGGACGTAGCAGCCGATATTCTGCGCCGCGGCGATGAGGTCGAGCGTTTCTCCCTCGGCTATCACCTTGCCGTCGGATACCCACTGCACGCGGTTGTAGTTTTTGCCCTCAACGGTTATTCTCTGCTCTTTTTCGTCTGCGGTTATGCGCGTAAAGGTCGGATATTCGCCCTCGGCTACAAAATCATCGCCGAGCTCGAAGCGGGCGTACCTGCTTATTGAGAAGAACGTGCCGTTTTCCATGCCGCGGCGAACGGTCTGTTCCTCCCTGTCCGGCAGGACGAAGTCCATAAAGCTCGTGTCGATATCGGAGAGCGCGTGCGCGTCGCTGTTTGAAAAGCCCCAGACGTTTCTGCCGCTCGGTATAACCGCCGCGAGCAGCTCGTCCCAGAAAATGCGGTCGGCGCAGGTGTCGATGCCCAAGCGGTTGAGCACTTCGATTCCGAGGCACGACGGATATTTTTTTAATATGTCGGCGAACAGCTCGATGTTCTTCTTTTCGTGCGCATGCTTCACGTCGACATACGCCTCGAGCCAGTCGCCGGGATGATTTATGACGGAGAGTCCGCCGCTCTCGGCGATTCCCTTGACGCAGCCCTCAAAATCGTTTTCGCGCCCGGCGAGTCCCTGCCCGAAATCGGTGAAAAAGCCGTTGACATGGGACTTTGTGAACACGGCGGTGTTCACTTCGATTCCGTAGCGCAGGTCGGTCATTCCGCGGCCGCGGTTTTTGTAGGTGCCGTCGAGTATCGCGCTGTATTCTTCGTCGGTGAGCCAGGTAGGCTTTTTGATAATGGATGCGACCGAGAACAGCGGCACGCGCCGCGGCTTTAAGTTCCAGCCGTGGTTTATAACTCCGTGATCCGTCATGGCGAGGATATCAAAGCCCGCGTCGTAGTAGGCCTTTATCATATCCGAAAAATCAACCTGCGAGTCGCTCGCGGTCGAGTGCGTGTGCAGGTTGGTTTTGTAGTGATGCCAATTGTCCCAGTCGACATCGGCATACGGGTTCGTTATTTTGAATTTTCTCAAAGTCGGCACCTCTCTAAGCTGAATTTATCCTTTCTTATATTACATATTAATTACTGTTTTGTCAATACGGGCTCTTGCTTATCTCCGCGGGGGAGGTTATAATAATAGCGACAACAAATCGGGAGGAGATACAAATGAAAGCTTTTATGGACAAGGATTTTCTGCTTGAGAGCGACACCGCACGCGAGCTCTTCGCCGCAGCGAGCGCAATGCCGATTTTTGATTGGCATTGCCACCTGTCGCCCAAGGAAATATACGAAAACCGCCCGCCCGAGGACATAGCGTGGCTCTGGCTTGCGGGCGATCACTACAAGTGGCGCGCCATGCGCTCCTGCGGCGTCCCGGAAAAGTACATCACGGGCGACGCGACCCCGCACGAAAAATTTATGGCGTGGGCGAAGATAATGCCCTATCTTCTCGGCAATCCGCTCTATCATTGGACTCACCTTGAGCTTCAGAGATATTTTGATATATATGAGCCGCTGAGCGAAAAGACGGCGGAGGACATCTGGAACCGCGCGAACGCGAAAATAGCGGCGGGCGGCTTCACTCCGCGCGAGCTTATCGAAAGCTCGAACGTAGTCTGCCTCTGCACCACGGACGACGCGGCGGACAGCCTCGAGTATCATAAGCTGCTCTCCGAGGACGGGAGCTTCAATTGCCGCGTTATTCCGGCGTTTCGACCCGACAAGGCGCTCGGCATCGAGCTGCCCGGCTACCGCGACTGGCTGAAGGCTCTTGAAAAGGCGGCGGGAGAGAAAATCGGCAGCTATGAGAAGCTCACCGAGGTGCTTCTTGACAGAATAAATCTGTTCGAGAGAATGGGCTGCCGCGCGAGCGACCACGCCTTTACCCGCGTGCCGTATAAGCGCGCCGACGCAGCCGAGCTTGACAGGGTGTTCAAAAAGGCCGCTGCCGGCGAAGGGCTGACAGCGGACGAAATCGACGAATACAAGACCGAGCTCATGCGCTTTTTCGCAAAGGAATATGCGCGCCGCGGCTGGGGCATGGAGATACACATCGGAGCAACGCGCAACAACAATTCGCGTATGTTTGATTTGCTCGGCCCGGACAGCGGCTTCGACTCGATAGCCGACCACGAGGTTGCGGACAATCTTTCGCGCCTGCTCGATTCCCTCGATGTTGAGGAGCTTCTGCCCAAGACCGTGCTCTTCACGCTCAATCCCAAGGATAACTATGTCCTCGGCGCGATGCTCGGCAACTTCCAGAGCTCGCAGGCGGCGTCGAAAATTCAGTTCGGCTCGGCGTGGTGGTTCAACGACAATATCGACGGTATGCGCGAGCAGATGAAGGCGCTTGCAAATACGGGCGCGCTCTCGAAGTTTGTCGGCATGGTGACGGATTCGCGCTCGTTCCTGTCCTATCCGCGCCACGAATATTTCCGCCGCATACTCTGCGACCTCATAGGCAGCACGGTTGAGCGCGGACTCTATCCCGCAGACATGGACACGCTCAAAAAGATAGTCTGCGACATCTCGTTTAATAACGCAAAGGAATATTTCGGCATATGAAAGTAAAACGCGGACTGCTCTACACCGCCTCCCACGAGTGGGTTGAGCTTGCGCCCGACGGCACGGCGCGGGTCGGGATTTCCGACTTTGTGCCGCAAAAGCGGGGAAGGATATCATTCGTGAACCTCTGCGACGAGGGAGAATATTACTGCGCGGGCGAGGTTATAGGCGATGCCGAGGCTTTCAAGGGCGTTTGGGATATATCCGCGCCGATAAGCGGAACGGTGCTGCGGGTGAACGACAGCTTGCTCGACGACCCGCAGAGCCTAAACTTCGACCCCTACGGCTCGTGGCTTGTCGAGTTCGGCGATATCGAGCGGGCGGGCAGGCTGATGACGGCGCAGGAATACTGCAAATATATCGGAAAAGAAGCCGAAATGATATAAATAAAGCCGAGCGGAGTTGTCCGTTCGGCTTTTAGCTTTTTGAGCTTGATTTTTATTTTTTGAAGCCCGATTCCTTTACGCGGCGGGCGACATACTCATCGGACAGCGTGTAGACGAGCGTGCCGATTTTTGCGTAGTCGGCGGAGTCCTCGTCGCCGCAGAGCATGGCGAAGCCCCTGCCTATGTTCTCGCTGATATTGAAGCCCTTTCTGACGGCAAGGTAGTATATCGAGAACGATGCGCCCTCCATGACATTGTCGTAGAAGCCCTCGCTCAGGTTGTCGTACATGGAGTTGACCGCCTCGTTCGAGAGCGTGGGCGGCAGCAGACGGTGGAGAGTCAGCTGCGCGGTGAAGAGCATGAGCACGCGCGCCTGATAGAGCACATTTGAGGGCAGCTCCTGCGGGTCTATGTCGGCTTTTGCCTTTATATCTATTCCGCCGAGCCTCGCCGCATTTTCGGGCGTAATTTGGGCGAGCTTCTTACCGAGCTTTTGTGCGCGGCGGAGATTGCCGTTTGAACGCTGCGCGTCAAGCTCCTGCACGGCGAGAAGAATGTCCTGGCTGAGATCGGCAGACTCCTCGGCGTGTTCTTTCTTTTCGTTTGACGGGTGAAACACTTTTATGTCATTGTCGTTTTCGGGGCGCACTGCGATCCCTCCTAACTTATTTGGCTCGCTTTTTGAGCATGGCCTTATAGTCGCTGAGTGCTTTGAAGTCGGCGGCGGGTGTGTTGAAATCGCCGATGCTGACAGTGCCGCGGTTATACATACCGCTGAAGTCCGAGCCGCCTATCGCAAGGAGCTTGTGACTCTTTGCGTAGTCGAGCATATCCTTCTGCTGCTCCTCGCTGCTCGACGGGCACCAGACCTCGATGCCGTCTATGCCGTATTCGACATAGCGGTCAAGCCCGGGCACGCTGTTATATTTATACGGATGAGCGAGTACGGCTATGCCGCCCGCGCCGTGGATTGCGTCGATAACCTCTTTAACGCCGATAAACTTCGGCTCAACAACAATATTTTTCGGGCTCTCGGGGTTGAAAAGCTCGTCGTATATCTCGCCGTGGAAATCCTGCGTGATACCGCATTCGACAAGCGCGTGCATGATGTGCTCCTCGAAAATTCCGGTCGAGCCGGCGGCGCATTTCATGACGAGCTCCGCGGAGATGGGATAGCGCTGAGCAGCCTTGAGAATCATATACTGACCCGCCTTTTTTCGTGCGGCGTTGTTCTTATGGCAGAGCTCCTCGAGTCTGTCCGGACTGTCGCAGAAGTAACCGAGAATATGTACCTGGCGGCCGGTTTCGGCGTCCGATGCGGACAGCTCAACGCCGGGGACAACGGTCACTCCGCGCCTTGCGGCTATGATTCTGCCGCGGACAGAGCCCGCCTGGCAGTCATGGTCTGTGATTGAAATAGTATCGACGCCGCGCTTTTTTGCGAGCATGATAAGGTCGTCAATACCCATGGAACTGTTTGATAGCTTCGTGTGACAGTGTAGATCGACTGACAAAATAAATCCTCCCTTGAAAATAAGACCCGGCAATGACAAGAGCCGCATTTTTGACGAATTTGAATGTTGTATTATCAGGGTCGCGGCGCACGGGTCTGTGCGTATGTCT
Source organism: Oscillospiraceae bacterium (assembly GCA_003538135.1). Taxonomy (GTDB): domain Bacteria; phylum Bacillota; class Clostridia; order Oscillospirales; family Acutalibacteraceae; genus CAG-177. Next base: position 138,030 of record DPOR01000017.1, on the reverse strand, counting down.
AAAGCGCATAATCCCTCAATATATCTTATATTATACTCTTTTTTTGCGCTTTCTGCAAGCGGATTTCGAGATTTTATTTTTCTGCGGTCGTGCGTTAAGCGAAAAATAACAACAAAAAGACAGAGAGACAAAAAATATATAAACATATCTTTTATATAGGCGAAATCATTTCGGAGGATAAGGCTTTTGACGCTTTGCATAGTTTGGCGGGATATGGTATAATCTTTTAAAATGCCGAAGGGGGGCGCAGGAATGGAGCGCGTGTTTATAGGAATGAGCGGCGGAGTTGACAGCTCCGTTGCGGCGGCTCTGCTCAAGGAGCGCGGATACGACACCGTGGGCGTTACTCTGCGCCTGAAGCCCGGCGACGGCGCGGACGGCGACATAGAGGACGCGCAGAGAGTGGCGCGGGCTATCGGGATAGAGCATCGGGTGCTCGACCTCAGAGCCGAATTCAAGAATAAGGTCATGGACTATTTTTCCGCCGAATATCTGCGCGGCGCTACTCCGAATCCGTGCGTAGTCTGCAACAGGGAGATAAAGTTCGGCGCGATGCTCGACTACGCCCTTGCAAACGGCGGCGATTATATTGCCACGGGTCACTATGCCTCGCTCGACAGGAGCGGCGGACGGACAAAGCTCATGCGCTCGCAGAGCGCCAAGGATCAGAGCTATTTTCTGTGTATGCTATCGGGATTTCAACTCTGTCATGCGATGTTCCCGATAGACGGAATGGAGAAGAGCGCCATACGCGATATCGCGCAAAGACTCTCTCTGCCCGTCGCGCAGAAGAAGGACAGCCAGGAGGTCTGCTTTATCCCCGACAACGACTATTCCTCTTTTATCCGCTCGCGCGGCTTTGAGGATATGGGTGAGGGCGATTTTATCGATATACAGGGCAATGTCATCGGTAGGCACAGGGGCATAATGAACTACACGGTAGGTCAGCGCAAGGGACTCGGCGCGTTCGGCCGCCCGATGTTCGTCACGCGCATAGTGCCGGAGAAAAACGCCGTTATCCTCGGCGAGGACGGCGCGCAGTATGCGAAAGAATTTGCCGTTGACGGAATAAATGTAATAAGCGAGAAGCTGAGCGGCAGCGTTGACTGCCTTGTAAAGATAAGATTCAGAGCGCCCGCCGCACAGGCGCATATTGAATTTGAATCCCCGAATACGGCGCGGGTTACATTCTCAGAGCCGCAGCGGTCGGTAACTCCGGGGCAGTTTGCGGCGTTCTATATCGGCGATGAGGTGATAGGCGGCGCGAGGATAGCGGGGGTTGAAACACAGGGGCTTTTGTGATAAAATAAAGCGGATAGGGAAAGCTAAGGGAGGAAATAGGGGATATGCCGGATTCGCTCATAACGAAGAAGGCGCTCGCTTCGTCGCTCAAGGAACTGATGGAAACTCAGCCGTTGACGAAGATAAGCGTTGGAGACATATGCGAAAAATGCGGAATGAACCGCAAAAGCTTTTATTACCATTTCTGCGATAAGTATGAGCTTGTCAACTGGATATTTGACACGGAATTCAACGAGATACGCAATCGCCCGGGGCATATCGCCGATTTTGAAGAGATTTGCGAATACTTCTATTCCGACCGCGAGTTTTACCGCAACGCGCTTCGGATGACCGGTCAGAATTCGTTCAGAGACTATTTCCGCACGCAGATACATCCGGTAATCAGAGAGCTTATAGGGAACTTGCTTGACAGCGAGGACGACACCGAGTTTCTCGCCACATTTATTGCCGACGGCATTGTGTCCGCGCTGATACGCTGGCTCAACGAGCCCGACCCCGAGCCGCCCGCCGAGATGGCGCGCAGAGTCAGACACACCATGGCGGCGATATCAAGAGCCTTTACTGTGAAAAACGGGGACGGGAAAGCCGCGGAAAAAGAAGCAATATAAAAACCGCCCGACCCCGATCGGCGTTAATAAGACCTCAGACGGCCGCAGCAGCTTGCCCTGTTGCGGCTGTTTATTGTGTGGTTAAGTCGGGAAGCCGCGGCGGAGTGCCGACGTCTGCCGCAAATCTGAGTATATAAAAAAATCCTACCCATTTTCGGGTAGGATTTTTTGTCATCCGCAAAACGGACGGTTTAACTTTTTTTACACTCCCGAATAAGCGGAGAATCCGCCGTCAACGGGGAGAATAACGCCGGTTATAAAGCCCGACTGACTCTCGTCGCAGAGGAACAGCAGAGCGCCCGTCAGATCCTCCGGCACGCCGAAGCGGCGCAGGGGAGTGTGGGTGATTATCTTGTTCGAACGCGCGGTGAGCGAGCCGTCCTCGTTGAAGAGCAAGGTTTTGTTCTGATTAGTCGAGAAAAATCCGGGCGCAATGGCGTTGACTCTGATGCCGACATCGGCAAAATGCACGGCCATGAACTGGGTGAAGTTCGAGACAGCCGCCTTTGCCGCGGAATATGCGGGGATTCTCGTGAGGGGTCTGTAGGCGTTCATGGAGGAGATGTTGAGAATAGTTGCGTTCTCTTTTTCCACCATGTCCTTTGCAAAGCATTGCGTCGTGAGCAGAGTGCCGAGGAAGTTGAGATTGAAAACAAACTCTATGCCCTTGGGGTCGAGGTCGAAGAAGGTCTTTACGCCCTCCGCCTTGTGGGCTATGTCCTCAAGCTCAAGCGTGTCCTTCGTGGTTGTGCCGAGCGGGGAGTTGCCGCCCGCGCCGTTTATCAGGATATCGCATGAGCCGAGCTCGGCGTTTATCTTCTCGCGCGCCGCCTCAAGGCTCTCGCTCTCGAGCACGTTGCAGCCGACCGCAAGAGCTGTGCCGCCCGCCGCGTTTATCTCGTCCGCGACCTTCTTCGCCGCGTCCTCACGCAGGTCGAGTATCGCAACCTTAACGCCCTGAGCCGCAAGGTCCTTTGCAAAGCCGCTGCAGAGCACTCCGCCGCCGCCCGTTATGACCGCAACGCGGCCGTTGAGATTTTCGTGTATCATGGTTATCTTCCTTTCCTTTCGGATTTTGAAACGGCTTCCCAAAGTCCGTTTATATATGCCGCTCCGAGCGCACGGTCATAGAGGCCGTAGCCGGGGCGCGCCTTTTCACCCCACAGCATTCTGCCGTGATCGGGGCGGATATAGCCGTCGAATCCGCTCTCGTAGAGCGCTTTGACTATCTCGTACATATCGAGTGAGCCGTCCGAGGACAGGTGGGAGGTCTCGTTGAACCAGCCGTCTCGCCTGAGAACGTTTCTCAGATGCGCGAAATATATCCTGTCGCCGAATTTTCTTATCATCGCGGGCAGGTCGTTGTCTTTAGACGCGCCGAGCGAGCCCGTGCAGAAGGTGATGCCGTTTATGTCGCTGTCAACGAGCGAGAGCAGGCGCTCAAGGTCGGCGGTGTTCTTGATTATCCTCGGCAGACCGAATATGCCCCATGGCGGATCATCCGGATGAATAGCCATTTTAACTCCGCAGTCCTCGCAGACGGGAGTTATACGGCGCAGAAAATGGCGGAGATTTTCAACGAGGTCGTCCTCGGTCACGCCCTTGTATTTTTTGAACAGCTCCTTTATCTCGCCCATGCGCTCGGTCTCCCAGCCGGGCATTGCGTAGCCGTTTGAGTTCTCGTCTATCTCGCGGAACATATCCTCGGGGCTCTTGCCCTCTATCTGCTTGCCGTTATACGAAAGACAGGTAGCGCCGTTGCCCATATCCATGGCAAGATCGGTGCGCGTCCAGTCGAAAACGGGCATGAAGTTGTAGCATATCACTCTGACGCCCGCCTTGCCGAGATTGCGAATGGACTCGATATAGTTGTCTATATATCTGTCCGCGTTTTCGTTGCCGAGCTTGATATCCTCGTGGACGTTGACGCTCTCTATGCACTCCATAGTAAGCCCCGACGCCTCGATTTCTCTCTTCATGTCCGTTATCATATCGAGCGGCCATGCTTCGCCCGCGGGCAGGGTGTGCAGTGCGGGGACAACGCCCTTGACGCCCGGTATCTGCCTTATCTGTTCGAGCGATACCGTGTCTTTAGTGTCGCCGAACCAGCGAAAAGTCATCTGCATTTTTATCTTCCCTTTCTTCTTTATAACTCTATGCGTTCGTCCTTTTCCGCGCTTTTATATATGGCGAGCAGAAGCTCAATTGCCTTGCCGCTCTCGTCCGCGTCTATCGAAAACGGGCGCTTGCTCGTTACGGACTCATAGAAATCGCGTATCAGCGCGGCGTGGCCGCTGCCCCAGCAGGCTTTGCCGTGGTTAACAAAGCTGTCCGCGTCGAGCACGGGAGTGAGCTTGCCGTCCTTTTGCTCAAACACGCTGTCGCCCTCTATGCGTATGGAGCGGTCGGCGAAGTTTGCTTCGAGTATTATTGGGGAGGTGACGGCGTTTGCGGTTGTCGCAAAGAAAACTCCGCGAAAGCCGCGCGAAAATTCCGCAAATACGCTCACCGTGTCCTCAACCTCTATTATGCCCCTGAGGTGGTCGTTTGAACAGTGGGCAGTCACGGCTTTTACCCCGCCGCCGAGCATATTCATAAGGTCGAGCGTGTGCAGAGCCTGATTTATCAGCACTCCGCCGCCCTCGGTGGCCTTTTTTCCGCGCCAGTCGCCGCTCGCGTAGTAGTCCGCGTCGCGCTTCCATGTGACGAAAGCCCTCATGCCGATAAGCTTGCCGTACAGGCCCGAGTCGATGATATCTTTAAGATACCGTACCGAGCGGTTATACCTGTTTTGAAAGCAGACACCAAACTGCCGTCCCGTCCTGTGCTGACAGTCGCGCAGCGCTTTGAGCTGCTCCTCCGTCATGGCGCAGGGCTTTTCGCACAGCACGTCTATTCCGCGCTCCATGGCGTAAACTGCCATGGGAACATGGAGACAGTGCGGAGTGCAGATATGCAAAATATCCGGCTTCTCGCCCGAGAGCATAGCCTCAAGGCTCGTGTACGCCTTCGCGCCGCATTGCTCGGCCGCCGCTTGGGCGCGCTCGGGAATGCAGTCCGCAACGCTTATTATCCGGGCGCCCGGTATTTCGCGGACAGCCCCGATGTGGGTGCGGCTTATTCCGCCGCAGCCCACAATAGATATCTTCATAGTCTACCTCTGTTTTTATTGATTATGAGCCGTAGGTCGAGGACATATCCTCAACGACAACTTCCTTTACGGGCTCCTTCTTGCCGCAGGACGAGGCTATCTTCTTCTGAAGCTCCTCATAGAACAGATCCTCGTCTATCGGGAGCGTGATTTTTCTGCCGAGCCATGAGGACAGGTGCGCCGCGTTCGAGATGGTCAGACCGTTTATGCCCTCCTCGCCGCGCGCGATGAGAGGTGTGCCGTGCAGGATATGCGCCGCGAACGCATTTGTGACCGCAACGTGCTGCTCGGTGTCCGTGTCGGCATAGTCGATATCCTCCCAGTGACCGCCGGGCTTTGCGAAGCCCTCTTCGGCGGTTCTGCTGAACTCGGTCATGGACTCGTCGAGAATATAGGCTCTTATGCTGTCGTTCTCGCAGACCAACTTTGCGCGGTCGAGCGTTATTTCGAGCCTGTTTGTGCCGGGTGCGTCGCCGGTGGTCGTTATAAATACGCCCGTAGCGCCGTTTTTATATTCGGCATATATAGTCACGTCGTCCTCGACCTCGATATTGTGCCACTTGCCTATGGAGCACTGCGCCTGAATGGATTCGGGCATACCGGTTATCCACTGCCACAGGTCGAGCTGATGCGGGCACTGGTTGAGCAGCACGCCGCCGCCCTCGCCGCTCCAGGTGGCGCGCCATCCGCCGGAGTTATAATATGCCTGCGTGCGGTACCAGTCGGTGATTATCCAGTTGAAGCGGTGCAGTCCGCCGTATTCTCCGCTCTGCACTATCTCGCGCAGCTTGATATACATGGGATTCGTCCTCTGATTGAACATCAGCGCAAACACCTTGTCGCTCTTTGCGGCGACCTCGTTCATCTCGCGAACTCGCTTTGTGTAGACGCCCGCGGGCTTTTCGCCGAGCACGTGAACCCCGTGGGTCAGACCGTATTCGACTATCGGCGGGTGCGAGTAGTGCGGCGTTGCGACTATGACCGCGTCGACCTCGCCCGAGTCGATAAGAGCCTCGGCGGAGTCGAAATATTTTATCTCGCAGCTTCTCTCGCGGCACTTTTTCTCGGCGCGCTCAAGCTTTGCGGGATCGATATCGGCTATCGCCGTGAGAACCATCTCGGGGATAAGCCCGTCGAGATAGTAGCCCAAGTGAGCCGAGCCCATGTTGCCTATGCCGATTATGCCGTAGCGCAGCGTCTTAACTCTTGCGACAACTTCCTTTATTCCGCCGACCGCGGCGGCAAAGGACGCGTTGTTGTCGGGGTAGGTGAACTTATCCATTTTCAGCGAGAGGCTGTCGTCGCGCTCTATGGTCTTTAAAGCGTCAAACACCTTGAGGTGCGGCTCGACGGAGAGGAATCTCTCGCCGTCCTTTTTGTTGAAGCGGCGGATGAGCTCGTCAAAATGAGCGTCGCCCTGGCCCGCGGGAACCACGGTCTCCTCGGCGCCTATCGCGTCCTTGACGTGCATATATGTTATGTAGGGCTCGAGCAAATCATATGCGGGAAGAATTTCAACGCCGTTGAGAATATAGTTCGCGGGGTCAAAGATTCCGCCGATGACGTCGCCCAGCTCCCTGTGGAGGTCAAGGCATCTCTCGGGGATATCACCGTAAATTCCGCGCTCGTTCTCGTGGCAGCAGAGGACTCCGCGTCCCTTTGAATACTCGGCCATGGCTCTGACTCTGCGCATGACCTCGGAGCGGTATTCTTTGTAGCTCTCGCCCTTTGTGAAATAGAAGCTGAACAGGCGGATATACTTCGCTTCGAGTATCTTTGCGACCTCGACGGTGTTTTTGAAGCACTCGAAATGGGGCTCGAAATCGTCGGTAATCTCGATTTTTCCGTAGTAGGAGCCTATGGAGGAGACCTTCATACCGTTTGCGTCAAGCTTTTCCTTGAGCGACTTAGCCTCGTCAACGGAGAACTCGGAGATGTTCTTGCCGTCAACGCCGCGCAGCTCCATGTGAGTCACGCCGTTTGCCTTGCAGGCGGCTATCTGACCGTCAATGCTGTCGGCGGCTTCGTCGGAGAAGGCGGAATAGAGAAATCTTGCCATATTTGCACGACCTTTCCGTATAATAATTACAAGCTTATTTTATACATTATTTGCGCCTATTTCAAGAGCGAAGAAGTAGGTTTTACAAAATATTTTCGCCTTGTTAAAGAAAAAACAGCCGACAGCGGAACATATGGCCGTCGGCTGTTGCATTTTTTCTTATGAGCGTTTGCGCCGCCTCGAAACAACTCCCGCGGGCAGGGCAAACAGGAGCGGGATAACCGCCGCAAATGAGGCCGAACCGGTCTGCGGGGTCAGCGGCTCTTTCGAGCTGCCCGAACCGCCGTTCGATGCAGCGGGTCTTGCCTGAGTGCCTATGGGAGTGAGTGTCTTTGCGTTTACGTCATTTTGTAAAAACTGCGGATATTTTTCATTCGACCAGACATCTGTTACAGAGTCCGAATAGAAGAACAGGTTGTACATCTCCTTGTGTCCGTCGTGTATCTTGCAGTGGAGCATATCCTTTATGAACCAGGTGTTCTCGGGCAGGAGGCAGGTCGATGCGTCTATCACGCCGTCCTTCGAGAGGTGGTCGTGAACGCCCGTCTCGTTCTTCTGAACATAGCCTTCGGGGAGAGCGGAGCCGAGGTCTGCCACCGTAGCGCCGACGGAGGCGTATTTCGTGTCAACCGTCGCGTCGCTGTTTGACATATAGGACTCGACGAGCGGCGTGCGCTGCTTGTTGTAGCCCGCGACTATCATTATTTTCACGCCGTTGTTTTTAGCTCTGTTCAGTATCTCGCCCGCCTTGCACTGGACGTTGTAGTGATACTCGTCGAGGCGGGAGATTAAACGCTTCGAGGTGTTTTCGTCGAACGCCATCTTTTTCGCCTGCTCGTATTCGTCGTCCGTCACGAAGCTCCATATTCCGGGCATCGAGCCGAACACGGGGTACATGAGCTCTTCAAACACCCTGTCCGTCAGATTTTCGAGTAGCTTATCCGCAACGCCGACGAGGGCTTTGAAAACACCCGCGTAGTTCAGCATATCAAGCACTATGCAGAGCAGGTCGGACTGCCACTGCTCGTCTGTCGGCAGCTGCGAGGCGTAACGGACGAGGGCTTCGGGGTCAATGACGATTTTCTTTGTGAACAGATCGCCCGCCACCTGCGTGCCGAGTATGGGGCAGCACTGGAATATGCAGGCGTCTATGCCGTCGGTGCCGTATTTGTAGAAATACGCCATGGTCATAACGCCGCCCATGGATGAGGCGCGAAGAAGCACGGTGTCATGTCCGGTCAGCTTCTTTACGCAGGCGATGTATTCGTGCAGCTTGTCCGCGACCGTGAGCGGGTCCTCACGGAAATCGTAGGCGAAATAGTAGCTCTTGTCAACGCCGTGGTCGGGGTTGTCGGGCAGCTTGGCGTCCGAGGTCACGCGGTCTGTGGAGTCGCCGTTTTCGTCCATCTGCAAATCGCCGAAGACGCCGCGGACTCCGTCGATGAGCGCGTCGCCGAAAGCGTCATAGTTCTTGTCTATGGCGAGGCGCGCTATTGCCGGGGCGAGACGTGCGGCAAGGCGCAGATAAGCGGCGGTATCGGGTCTGAACAGCAGACGCTCGTTCTCCGTGCCCTTGTCAAGATAGAGCTTCGCGCTGCCCAAGGCCGCGACGTAGATTACGGGCGGCGTGCCGCAGGAGCATTTCTCGCTCTTTGCGAAAACGGGCAGGCTCGCGCAGAGCAGCAGTATCGCCGCAAGAATGATGCTGAAGATTCGCCGGATGTTTTTGCGCATGGGGTTTCCCTCCGTTGTATTTTATTTTTATCGGAGACTTTTGACAAGCTCTCCGAAAGCTTCGGTTACAGTCGACCCCGCGCGCCTTCCCGCCGAGACCGCCTCCTCGTAGTGGTCCTTCGCTATGACGCTGCCGTAGTCGTTGTCGGGAATTATATATCCCGTCGCGTCGTTGCAAAGACCTATAACGCTGAGTTCTCTGCCCTCGGGGATCATGTCGCGCATGGGCGGATACTCCCAGGCTGTGCGGTTGAAACTCTCGCCCGCGCCGTAGGCTCCGCCGAGCAAAATCTCGGGCGCGAGCTCGCCGGGGATAAGCGCAAGAGACAGCTCCCTGCCTATCTCCGCGTAGCCTATTTCGCTGACAAAGCAGTAGCCGGACTCCTCCTTCGCGTCGTGCAAAACGGTGTTGTTGACAAGTCCCGTCTTTGCGGCGGCGATAAGTATCGGATTGTCCGCAGGAATGAAAATTTCGCGGTTTCTGATATTTATAAAAGTCGCAACGCGCCTCTCCCGTTCATCGGGGATAGAGTTTAGAAAGCGCCCTATCGTTCTGCCGTATTCCTGCCAGCCCTCCGAGCCGTCGTGCTCGGTTATGCAGTCGCGCTGCTGAGCTATCGCAAGCTCCGCGCCCTGGAAAAAGATAAAGTTCCTGCCCGCCTTGTTTATCTCCTGCTCCATGGCGGAGATGTAGTCGGAGCTGAGCTTCGTATTCTTCGCGCCTAAAGCGGTCGGATGAGCCGCCATGAACGCAGCTACAGTCTCTTCCGAGCCGTTGTCGGGGATGAAGCGCAGGCGGACTATGTCCCTGTCCCAAACATAGGGCGGGCGCTTGTCGCGCGCGAAGTCGATAGCGTCGGTGCGCACATAGGTGAGCTTTCCGCGCTGCATGGAATTAAACGCCTCTTTTATCGCGTCCGCAGTTTTCTCAAACAGATTTTCCATAAACTCGGGGTCGCGCCCGGAGATAATATCGTCGTAACGTCCGTCCTTTACCGCCCTGACGTTATTCTTGAGCATCTTGGGCAGGTCTCCCCAAAGCCCCTGCGTGTCTATTGCGCTGTGGCAGTGGATAGATGAAATATTTACGGAGACGATATTGTTTTCTTTTGCAAAGTCGGCGAGCCTTGCGCGTATGCGGCGTATGTCCGCGCCGGATATCCCGACGCAGTCGATAACGGCGAAAACGACGCTCCCGCGCCCGCTCGAGTCGTCGAGGCAGATTACGCGCACCGCCTGGTCGTCGATAACTCCGCTCATGATATTCGGGGGATAGGAGAGATAGCCCGCTATGTAGTACTCCTTTTGATTATAGTCGTCGGGGACGAGACTGCGCCGCGCATAGCCGAGACGCCACCTTGCGCCGCGCTTGCCGGATGTGGCAAACTCACTGTGTCCGGGATAAAAATCCCGGCTCTCATAGTCGGAAATATCGCCGAAATTCGGCTCGGGGAGTTTATCTGCCAGCTTGCCTACGGCGGCGAGAATGCCCTTTCCCACCGCGTCGTCAAAGTCGCGGCGGAAAGCCTTATCGGTCTTTAGCTTTCTGCCGACTGCCGCTCCCGCGCCCGCAGCTGCGGCGAGGACGGCAAAGGGGATGAGACTGCGCTTTTTCATGTCTTTAGTGCCTCCGGATGCGGCGTTGACCATATACGGCACAGCGCCGGGTATATATTACACTATTATATTACCATTTTGACAAGATTTGTCAACCGTGATAATTCCGAAGAGAGAAGCATATATATTGATTATCCATGATATAAGCGCGAAGGGGCGAAGAAACGTGTTCGTATTTTCAGTCAAATCCTCAAAGCTTAAAATTGCCTTGACGGCGTTCGCGGCGGTGCTCGCGGCGGCGGCGATAGTGCTGCTGATAAACCGCGGAAAGCCCGCGGTAAAGGACAACGCGATAAGTCTGAAGGCGTCGAATGCCTCGGAGCGCACGGCGTTTCTGTCGCAGTTCGGCTGGGAGATAGAGGAGGATCCCGTTGAAGTAGCCGAGGTGATAATCCCCGCCGAGTTCGACAGGGGGTACGAGAAATACAACGAGATTCAAAAGGCGCAGAATCTCGACCTGACGCCCTATGCGGGCAAACGCGCAAAGCGTTGGACCTACAGCATAAAAAACTACCCCGGCTACGAGGGGGACAGCGGAACTGTGCAGGCGAATATACTTGTCTATGAGGGCGCGGTGATAGGCGGAGACGTCTGCTCGACCGAGCTCAACGGCTTCATGCAGGGCTTCGACTTCCCGACTAAAACCGCCGCGCCGAGCTGAGACGCGGCGGGATGAAAACAACCGGACGGATATCCGCCCGGTTGAAGTTTTTATTGAATTTCCTGTTCGAGGGTCTTGAATATGTCGTCGTCAAAGAACTCGGTTATTGTCATATCAAGCCCGTCGCAGAGCTTTTTGAGAGTTATAACCGACAGATCACGGCGGCTCGGGTCGAGCATACTGTAAACTGTTGACGGCGTAACGCCGGAACGTGTTGCGAGCTCGTTATATTTTATACCGCGCTCAAGGCAGATGTTCTTTATCCGCTTAACGATGGCTTCTTTGATCTGCATATCCTCACCCCGCACTCACATCTTTATGCTCCTGTAAAAATCCAGCGTTCTCAGCTTGTGCCCGAGCTGGAGAAGCAGGTATTGCTCGGTTATGTCGCCGAGGATTTTCAGCGAGCTGTCCGGCATACGGAACGCGAACAGCGCACGGTCGTCGCAGGTGCAGATATGGCGCATGGCGTTTATAACTCCCGGCGTTACGGGTTCTCCCTCGCCGTCCGGGGCGCAGTCGCGGCAGAAAAATCCCGCATGGCGCGGGCTGAACACAGGCTCGTCGGGCAGCTCGTTTCCGCAGGCTTGGCAGCCGACGAGGTCGGGCATATAGCCCGCAAGCGCGAGCATACGCAGCTCGCCTACGGGCTTTAGAAAGTCCGCGCTGCGCTTGTCCTCGGACAGCAGATGCAGGAGATTGAGCGTCAGGCTCAAAAACTCGTGAGCTTCGGTGTTTTCGGGCGAAAACTCGCCCGCAAGCTCGCAGAAGTAGTTGGCGAGCGACAGCCTTTCTATGTCCTCGCGCAGGCCGAAAAACACATCTATGGCCTTTGCGTCGTCGATTATGTAGCTCTCGCGCCCGCGGTAGAGGGTCAGGCGGGAGTAAGTCATGGGCGAGACGGCGGCGCTCGCGGTTCGGCTCTTGACCCTCTTTGTGCCGTTTGCAAAGGCTGAGATAAGCCCCAAATCGCCCGTCAGGATTTTAACGACGGTGTCGTTTTCATTGATATCGCGGGACTTGATTATCAGCCCCTCTGTCTGCGTCTGCACTTGCCGTTTCACCTCCGCCGACTGTATTTATCTCGGCATATCGAAGATAATCCTCGACCTTGCCGCTCAGCTTAAATTCGTTCCAAGCATTTTGAACATTGCTTTTGTTCGAGCTTCTCATCTATCATAAACGCGCCAAGCGCTCCTCCGTGCAGTGTAAAAATATTTTTTTCACCGCGCGGCGATTTATGACAGGAAAAATTATTCGTTGTCAAGCCCGAAATTTCGGATAAGTCCCTCTCTGTTGCGCCAGCCCTCTTTAACCTTGACCCAGCAGTGGAGATTGATTTTGCACATGAAGAAGCGCTCCATATCCTCGCGCGCCCTTGTAGAAACTTTTTTGAGCATCTCGCCCTTTTTGCCGATTATTATACCCTTGTGGCTCTCGCGCTCGCAGTAGACAGTCGCGTCGATATCGGTTATGTCCGAGTCCTCGCGCTCGTGCATACGCTCTATGCAGACCGCCACGCCGTGCGGCACCTCGTCGTCAAGGAGATTCAGGAGCTTTTCTCTGATTATCTCGGCCGCTATAACACGCTCGGGCTGGTCGGTCAGAGTGTCGTCGGGAAAGAAATGCGGCGAGGGCTGAGACTGCTTAAAGAGCTCGTCCTTGAGCTCGCCGAAGCCGTCGCCCTTGAGCGCGGAGCAGGGGACTATTGCCTCGAAATCATAGAGCGCGGAGAACTGCGCCATGCGCTCGATAAGCAACTCCTTCTGCTTGACCGAATCTATTTTATTTATGGCAAGAATTACGGGCATTTTCTCTTTTTTAAACTTGCCGAGAAGATCCTTTTCCGCGTCGCGCAGCTCTCCCGAAGGCTCAACGACAAAGAGACAGGCGTCAACGCCCGAGATGCTGTCGCTGACGGCCTTGACCATCTTCTCGCCGAGCTTTGTGCGCGGGCGATGGAAGCCGGGGGTGTCGGTGAAAACGAGCTGAACGTCATTCTCCGTCAGCACGCCCATTATCTTTGTGCGCGTAGTCTGCGGCTTAGGTGACACGACGGCGATTTTCTGACCGAGTAGGCGGTTGAGTATCGACGACTTGCCGACATTCGGGCAGCCGACTATGGCAATGAAAGCAGTTCTTGTCTGAGTCATAACTTCTCCTTATATAGATGACCGCTGATATGACAGTCAGCGGTCATTTTGTTTATTTGTTCTTTTTCTTAAAATGAAAGCCCGTGAATATGAATACGAAGCTCAGCGCAAGGCTCAGCACAAGCACCGCTATCATATAGGGCTTTTCGGCATAGTAGGCGAACATTGCCTTGAACGCCTCGGGCTGGCCGAGTATGGCAATGCCCGTGCATACGGCGAATATCGCGCCGACGAGCACGGCTCCCGCCGCAGTGTCCTTCGATATTTTAGCAAGGCGGTTGTACTTCTCGCTGAACTTCTCCTCCGCCATGTCAACGACCGCTTCTATAGCGGTGTTGAACAGCTCGCCCATAACAACTATCGCGTTGGCAATAAATATTATCGCAAACTGAGTACGCGAGACCTCAAAGAAGTCGTAGATGAGCAGGTAGGAGTACATATATATCATGCACACAAGATGTATGCGCATATTTCTCTCCTGCCTTATACAGGTGGCGATTCCGCAACCCGCATAGGCAAAGCTCTTGAGCAGACCTTTCATTTATTCGTCACCCATATAGTAGCTTCCGCTTCTGGGCAGACCGAGCTGAGTTAAGACGGTCTCCTCCTTCTCGCGCATACGCACGCTCTCGATTCCGCCTTTTTCATGGTCATAGCCGAGCAGGTGGAGCATTGAATGTACGGTGAGGAAAGCTATCTCGCGCTGAAGCGTATGTCCGAAGCGCTCTGCTTGGTTGACGGCGTGGGGGATAGAAATAACTATGTCGCCGAGCATCTTTGCGCCCGTGTCGAGATTTGTGTCGTATACTCCGTTTTCGCCTAAGGGGAATGAGAGCACGTCGGTGCTCCTGTCAGTATCGCGGTATTCGCGGTTGAGCCTGTGTATTTCCTCGTCGTCCACAAAGCGGACGCTTATCTCGGCGGGATCGTTGAACTCTTCAAGGGTCAGTACCGCGGTACAGGCGCGGCGTACGAGCATTCTTACTCCCGTAGGAATTTTGACCTCATTCTGGTCGTTTGTTATGATTACTTTAACCTTGCCTCTCATTTCTTCTTCTTCACATCCTCATGTTTTTCGTAGGCTTTGATTATATCCTGAACGAGCTTATGTCTGACCACATCACGCTCGTTGAACCTGACTATTTGAATATCGTCGACATCCTTGAGAACCTTTACGGCGTCGACAAGACCGCTGCGCCTGCCGTCGGGCAGGTCTATCTGGGTTATATCGCCAGTGACCACCATCTTCGAGTTGAAGCCGAGACGGGTCAAAAACATCTTCATCTGCTCAACCGAGGTGTTCTGCGCCTCGTCGAGGATAATGAAGCTGTCGTCAAGCGTGCGTCCGCGCATATAGGCGAGGGGCGCGACTTCTATGTTGCCGCGCTCGAGCTGCTTTTGAAAGCTCTCCGCGCCGAGCATATCGAACAGAGCGTCGTAGAGCGGGCGCAGATACGGGTCAACCTTCTGCTGCAGGTCGCCGGGCAGGAAGCCGAGCTTCTCGCCCGCTTCGACTGCGGGGCGGGTGAGGATTATGCGGTTGACCTCCTTTGCGCGAAAGGCGGTGACCGCCATGGCAACCGCTAAATAGGTCTTGCCCGTGCCGGCGGGGCCGACTCCGAGAGTGACCGTATTTTTGCGGATGGACTCGATGTATTTCTTCTGGCCGAGCGTTTTCGGCTTGACCGGCTTGCCCTTTGAGGTGATGCAGATGCAGTCCGCAGTCATCTGCGGCAGTTGATCCTCGTTGCCCTCGTTGACAAGCGAGATGACGTAGCGGACGTTCTGGTCGCTGAGCGCCTCGCCGCGGTTGATGAGCATCAAAAGCCCGTTTATCGCACGCACGCCCTTTGAGACATTCTCCGCCTCGCCCGTGACCTTTATCTCCGAGCCGCGGCTGACAACGTCCACGTCGAACTCTTTTTCTATTATTCTGATGTTTTCGTCGAAACTTCCGAACAGGCTGACCGCCTGCTCCATTCTGTCGACGCTGATTGACTGTTCAAACATAAATTATCTCCGAAAATCGCGTTATATTGTTGTTACGGCAAAATATGTTTTCGTCATAACTGATAATATTATCGAAATATTTTGTTAGATTATACCATATTTTCTTAGTTCTGTCACCATAAAAAGGACGAAATTTTATTAACTTTTAATAAAATTTTTGTATTTTTTTGTACATCGAGCCAAAAAAACAATCTTTGTATCGATAAAGAAATATTTCTATATTTCCGCGCCGTCGGAAATGACGTTTTTTAAGTTCTTGAAGTTTGCGGAAAAACAATGTAAAATATATATGTTATGGGTATTTTTAAGTTTTCGCTGCGGAGGTAGACCGATGAAAAAAAGCTCAAAGAAGCCGGTTGCCGTGCTTTTGTGTGCGGTGGCTGCGGTTTTGGTCGGTCTTGTGGCATATGACGGCGTAAAGCAGAGCCGCGAGTTCTCGTCCTCGTCCGCCATGATGAACACCGCCGTCAGCGCGGACATAGAGGGAAAGGACGCAAAGATGGCGGGCAAAGAAGTTTTCGCCTGCATCTCGGAGCTTGAAAATAAGCTCCTCTCGCGCCATATCGGAACCTCCGCCGTCAGCGAGATAAACGACGCGGCGGGTCAGAGCGTTCGGGTGACGCTCTTTTCGTCCTCTGCGGGCGGAGTGATAAACGACCCCGAAAAGAAGCTTGAGGATATTCTCGAAAGGTGCGAGGAGCTGCGAAAAATCAGCGGCGGCGCGTTTAACCCTCTGCTCGGCGGGCTCAGCGACCTCTGGGGCTTCGGCACGGAAAACGAGAGAGTGCCCGAAAAAGTCGAAATAAGCGCGGCCTTGAACGGCACGGATTCAGCCGTAGAGATAAACGAAAACGGCATAAAAATACCGTCGGGCACGGTGCTGGACCTCGGCTCGGTGGGCAAGGGGATCGCCTGCGACGAGGTGCGCGGAGTGCTCGAAAAAGCGAAGATAAAACGGGCGGTCGTCTCCGTCGGCGGGAGTATACTTCTTTACGGCGACGGCGAGAAATTCACCGTGGGGATAAGAGACCCGTTCTCCGAGAGCTCTGCGGAGAGCTTTGCCGGATTAACTCTGCCCGCCTGCTGTGTCTCGACCTCCGGCAGCTATGAGAGATATTTCGAGCGCGGCGGCGTGCGCTATCACCATATACTCGACCCGAAAACGGGTTATCCCGCAGAGAGCGGACTTGTCAGCGTGACGGTCGTTTGCGACGACGGATTTTTGTCTGACGCGCTTTCAACGGCGTGCTTCGTGCTCGGATATGAAAAATCGCTGCCTCTGCTCGAAAAATACGGCGCCCGCGCGGTGTTCGTATTCAATGATAAGAGCGTCAGGGTCACAGGCTCCCTTGCGGACAGCTTTGAGCTCGAAAAGGACGGCTTCAAACTTTTATAACGGGGGAGACAGATGCAGCGCAGATTCATAAAAAAAGCCGATATCGCACTGATAGCGGTCATACTCTGCGTCGGCGCGGCTCTGTTGATATGGCGCTTTCTGCCGTCAGGGGGAAAGACCGAGGCGGTAATATATGCGGGCGGCGCGGAATACTGCCGCGTCCCGCTCGACGGGGGTACCGATATGACGGTTACTCCCGAGACAGACCCCGAAGTTGTGATAAAGATAAAGGACGGCGCGGTCTGGTTTGAAAGCGCCGAATGCCGCGACAAGCTCTGTGTGAAGTCCGGCAAGCTCACCCGCCCGGGCGATACTGCCGCGTGCCTGCCCGCAGGAGTCGTTATAAGGCTCGAGGGCTCGAAGAAGCGCCACGACGCCATGACCGGGAGGATATGCCCATGAAAGCGAGAAAAACGGCTCTTTTAGGCATCCTCTGCGCCCAGGCAATCGCGCTCTCGTTTCTCGAGAGCCTCATTCCCGCCCTGCCGTTTCTGCCGCCCGGAGCGAAGCCGGGATTTTCAAATATAGTGACGATGTTCGCCGTGCTCACCTTCGGTCTGCCGCAGGCGATGTGCATAACGGTTTTCAAGGCGCTCTTTGCGCTGGCGACCCGCGGCGCGACGGCGTTTTTTATGAGCCTTGCGGGCGGAGTGCTCAGTACCCTCGCCATGTGGGCGATGACAAAAATAAAGTCCGACCCCTTCGGCCTGCTCGGCGCGTCGGTGATAGCCGCCGTGTGCCATAACGCGGGTCAGCTCGCCGCAGCGGCGGCGCTCACGGGGACAAAGGCCGTGCTCGGCTATGCGCCGGCACTGCTGATATTTTCGCTTATAACCGGAACTGTAACGGGAACGGTGCTGCGCATAGTCATGCCGGCGCTCGAAAAGCAGACTCGGTTTATAATAAAGAAGCAGCAATATAATCATAAGGAGTTGAAAAAATGAGCTCGGTTAAACTTGACGGTGTTCTGAAAGCGGTCAAGCAGGTGCGCGGAGGCGTGCACGTGAACCACAATAAGAACACCGCAGACTGTGAAGTCGTAAGAATTCCGGTCCCCGAAAAAGTGCTCCTGCCCATGCAGCAGCACATTGGAGTACCGTGCACACCCACCGTAAAAGTGGGAGACAAGGTCTCGGTCGGGCAGATAGTGGGCGACAGCGACAAGTTCGTCAGCGCACCTATCCACGCCTCGATCTCCGGCACTGTCAGCGCCATCAAGCAGACGACGCTTGCAAACGGTGTTATCACTCAGGCGGTCGAGATTGAGTCCGACGGCGAGATGCGTCTTTTCGACGGCATAGAGCCGCCGACGGTGACGGGGAAGGAGAGCTTCCTGCGCGCTGTCAGAGATTCGGGTCTCGTGGGACTCGGCGGAGCGGGCTTCCCCACCCATGTTAAGCTCCGCATTCCGCCCGACAAGAATGTTGACACACTCATAGTCAACGCCGCGGAGTGCGAGCCCTACATAACGGTAGACTACCGCGAGTGTCTCGAAAATTCGTGGGATATCCTCTCGAGTATCTATACTTTAAAGGAGATTTTCGGCTTCAAGCGCGTTGTTATCGCGGCTGAGGATAATAAGCCCGAGGCGTTCAAGGTGCTCAAGAGAATAGCCGATCAGGATCTTGAGGACGACAATGTCGTGCGCCTCATGACGCTCAAATCGAAGTACCCCCAGGGCGCGGAGAAGATGATGGTCTATTCCGCAACGGGCCGAAAGGTACCGCCCGGAAAGCTGCCCGCCGATGTCGGCTGCGTAGTTATGAATGTCGCTTCGGTAGCGTTTATAGCAAGATATCTCAAGTCCGGCAAGCCGCTCGTCAGCCGCTCGCTGACCGTTGACGGCTCCGCGATAGCCGAACCCAAGAACGTGCGCGTGCCCATAGGCATGAACGTCGGCGAGATAATCGACTTCTGCGGCGGCTTCAAGGCCGAGCCCGGAAAGATAATAACAGGCGGCCCGATGATGGGACTTGCCGTTATCAATACCGATATACCCGTCCTCAAGCAGAACAACGCCATCCTCGCCTTTGCCGACGATGCGTCCAAGGTGAAAAAGGAGCGCGACTGCATCCGCTGCGGCAGATGCGCGGCTGCGTGCCCGCTGAGCCTTATGCCCACGCTCATTGAGCGCTACACGAAGGCAAAGGATGTTGAAAGACTCGAGAAAATCGGCGTCAATGTCTGCATGGAGTGCGGCTCATGTGCATATTCCTGCCCCGCGGCCAAGCCGCTCGTCCAGTATATGCGCCTTGCAAAACAACTTTTGAGAGAGGAGAAGAGCAAAAATGCCTGAAAAGAAACTCACAGTCAGCGCGTCACCCCATGTGCGCTCGGCTCAGACAGTCAGCGGAATAATGCTTAATGTTATTATCGCGCTGATTCCCGCCCTCGCGGCGTCAATTTGGCTCTTCGGCCCGCGCGTTCTGCTCGTCTGCCTCGTAACGGTGGGCACCTGTATGCTCTCCGAGTATCTGTCGCGCAGAATCATGAAGCGCAGCAACACTCTCGGCGACCTGAGCGCGGTTGTCACCGGACTTCTGCTCGCGTTCAATCTGCCCGTATCCATTCCGCTGTGGCAGGCGGCTATCGGCTCTGTTGTTGCGATAGTCGTTGTAAAGCAGCTCTTCGGCGGTATCGGACAGAACTTCGTCAACCCCGCGATAACCGGAAGAATCATACTCATGGTTTCGTTCCCGACTGCGATGACAACGTGGATAAAGCCCCTCTCGTGGCTCGACAAGGGCGCGGAGGCGGTCACTGCGGCAACTCCCCTGACTATGATGACAAAGGGCGGCGAGCTCTCCGACGAGCTGCCGAGCCTCGTTGATATGCTCATAGGCATACGCGGCGGCAGCCTCGGCGAAACCTGCGCGGTGGCTCTTATAATCGGCGGAATCTATATGATGATAAGAAAGATAATTTCTCCCGCCATTCCGCTTTCGTTTATCGGCACCGTCGCAGTCATAATGCTCATAGCCGGCAAGGGCGACTTCCGTTTCGTCGCCTATCAGCTGCTCAGCGGCGGCCTCATGCTCGGCGCGTTCTTCATGGCTACCGACTACACCACCTCGCCCATCAACTTCAAGGGCAGGATAATCTTCGGTATCGGCTGCGGCCTGCTGACCTCGTTCATCAGACTTTTCGGCTCGCTTCCCGAGGGAGTCTCGTTCTCGATAATCCTTATGAATATACTTGTTCCCCATATAGAAAACCTGACCACCCCGAAGCCCTTCGGCACGGTCAAGGAAAAGAAGGAAAAGAAAGAAAAGGGGGCTGAGAAGGCATGAAAAATTTCAAGGAATTTGCCATCCCGACTGTAGCGCTCTTTCTGATATGCCTCGTTGCCACAACGCTTCTCGCCGTCACCAATAATGTCACGGCTCCGAAAATAGCGGAGCTCGCAGAGCAGACCGAGGTTGAAACAAGGCAGAAGGTTCTGCCCGCCGCGACCGGGTTCGGCGAGACGCAGAAGATGAAAAACGGCAGCGGCACTTACGCCGTGGGCAAGGATGCAAACGGCAATGAAGTCGGTTATGTTTTCGTCACGGTCTCCAAGGGCTACGGCGGAGATGTGAAGATAATGACCGGCATAGACAAAGACGGCGCAGTCACCGGCATTTCGCCGCTTGAGCTCAACGAGACGGCAGGCCTGGGCATGAAAGCTCAGAACGACAGCTTCCTCAACCAGTTCAAGGGAAAGGTCAAGGACATCGCCGTCAACAAGAACAGCGCTTCCGGCAACGAGATACAGGCGCTCACCGGCGCCACGATAACCTCAAAGGCCGTCACTGCGGCAGTCAATGAGGCGCTGAGCTACTACGATTCCAATTTGAAGGGGGCGGAGTAAAAAATGGCAAAGAAAAAGAGTCTTTTTCAGGAGTTTACCAAGGGCATTCTTGTTGAGAACCCCGTTCTCCGTCTGGTACTCGGCACCTGTCCGACGCTCGCCGTCTCGACCTCGGTCGAGAGTGCTTTGGGCATGGGCGTTGCGGCTTCGATAGTCCTTGTGTGCTCGAACATCGCTATTGCGGCGCTCAAAAAAGTGATTCCGCAGAAGGTCAGAATTCCCGCTTATATTGTTATAATCGCTTCGTTTGTTACAATAGTCCAGATGCTCGTCAAGGCGTTCGTTCCGCAGATCGACGCTCAGCTCGGCGTTTACCTGCCGCTGATAGTCGTCAACTGCATCATCCTCGGCAGAGCCGAGGCGTTCGCCTGCAAGAACTCCGTTGCGGCCTCCGCCGTTGACGGTCTGGGCATGGGCGTCGGCTTCACTGCGGCGCTGCTCCTCATGGGTGCGGTCAGAGAGCTGCTCGGCACGGGCGCTATCGCCGGACTCCAGATAATCCCGGCTTCCGTCAGCCCCATGCTGATATTCATCCTGCCTCCCGGAGGCTTCTTCGTGTTCGGTCTGCTCATGGCTTGCGCCAACAAGCTCGCCGACAAGAAGGGACTTTCAAAGGCGGAGCTCAAGGGCTGCGAGGCCTGCCCGATGGCGGCGTCCTGCTCGCTGCGCGGCGAGGTAGAAAACAAGGATAAGAAGGACAAAAAGGAGGCCGATGACAAATGAAAATAATGCTTTCGATTCTGCTCACCGGTATCCTTACCGAAAACTTTATTCTCGCAAAGTTCCTCGGCATCTGCCCGTTCCTCGGCGTGTCGAAGAAGCTCAATACCGCAGTCGGAATGAGCGCGGCGGTTATATTCGTTATGCTGCTCGCCACCGCGGTTACCTATCCTATCAACGCAAAGCTGCTCGTTCCCAATGACCTCGAATACCTTCAGACGATAGTGTTCATTCTCGTCATAGCGGCTCTCGTTCAGCTTGTCGAGATAGTCCTCAAGAAGTATATACCCTCCCTCTATAACGCGCTGGGTATCTATCTTCCGCTTATCACAACGAACTGCGCGGTGCTCGGCGTCGTGCTTATAAACGTTGAGAACAACTACAATTTCGGTCAGTCGATGATGCGCTCGCTCGGCGGCGGACTCGGCTTCATGCTCGCCATGGTCATGTTCGCGGGCGTCAGAGAGCGCCTCGAGAGCTGCGACGTGCCGAAATTCCTGCAGGGTCTGCCTATAACGCTCATTGCCGCATCGCTTACCTCGGTCTCCTTCCTCGGATTCTCGGGCGTTGTCGACGGCATATTCGGTTGAGAAAGGACGGGATAATATGCATCTTATTATAATTGCGGTTGTCGTCGTCTCCGTCATCGGACTTATAGCCGGTCTCGGTCTCGCCGTTGCGTCAAAGGTCATGGCTGTTCCGGTCGACGAAAAGGCCGAGGAGATTCAGGCGGCGCTGCCCGGCGCAAACTGCGGCGCGTGCGGCTTCTCCGGCTGCTCCGGCTATGCGGCCGCGCTCTCCGAGGGCAAGACTACAGATACCGGTCGCTGTATGCCCGGCGGCGCGGAGGTCAGCCAAGCCATTGCGAAGATAACCGGCCTTGCGGCGGGCGATGTCATCCCAATGACCGCCGTCGTCCTCTGCCAGGGCAACAAGCATAACGCGGACACGAAGCTCAACTATGTCGGCGTCAAGAGCTGCAAAATGGCAACTCAGCTTTTCGGCGGCCCTAAAGATTGCGTCTACGGCTGCATCGGCTTCGGCGACTGCGTTGAGGTCTGCCCCTATGACGCCATTCATATCTGCGAGGGCGTTGCGAGAATAAATCCGCTCGCGTGCCATGCCTGCAAGATGTGCGTCAATACCTGCCCCAAGGGCATAATTGACCTTATGCCCCTGCATGAGACAAAGGCTGCCGTCATGTGCAAGAACCATGACAAGGGTGCGCAGACCAGAAAAGACTGCAAGGCGGGCTGCATCGGCTGCATGAAGTGCGTCAAGGCCTGCGAATACGGCGCGGTCACGGTCGAAAACTTCTGCGCGAAGGTCGATTACGACAAGTGCGTCGGCTGCGGCAAATGCCATGAGGCGTGCCCGGTCAAGTGCATCGATGTTATCGAGCCCGGAGTGAAGATAACCGAAACGAAGGTAAACTAAATAATTAAGTGCGAGCACCCGGAGCTGTGAAAAAACAGCTTCGGGTGTTTTTATAGTTAAATTTTATTTGCGAAAAAGGTTGACGATGCTTGTGACATTTGTTATTATTTGGTTGTAGGAAAATCTTTCAATTAAAAAGCAGGCGGTGATACCGATGGTTAGTTAAACTCGATAATCGGGGGAAAACAGGGCGGAAAAAATAAATGCCCGGAGGCGAAAGCTATATGAAAAAAGCAATAATTATATTAATATCGGTTCTGCTCATAACGAGCTTTGCGGCGTGCCGAAACGGGGATACGCCGGAGACGGCGGGAACGACCGTTCCGGAGAACACTTCGGCAGAAAGCACCGCCAAAATGAGTCCAGCTCTGCAGACAATTGAAAAAACTCTCGACGGAGTGACGCTGAAAGTTTATATCGAAAATCCGAAAGTCAAGCCGGGCGGCGAAGTGCATGTTACGGCGACCGTCACGAACAACAGCGGAAAAGATATAGTTTCAACGCTCCCGATATATAACCGGCAGCATTACGAGATACGCACGAAAATTCTGACGCAGGACGGAAAAGCGTTCTACGACAAAGATTATCCCATAGAAGTGACCGAGGATGCCACACGTCAATTTATCGTCAAGAGCGGGGAGAGTTATGTTCAGGATATGTATCTCGTCGCCGCCGAGATGAATTCCGGCATGAGCAGCACCGCCGACGCAGTGCCCTACGGCGCGGGAAAATGCGCGGGAACCTCGACTTTCAAATGGGACGGCAGCAACGGCGCGGAGAAGTCGCTGACGATTTCGTTTGAGATAGAGATAGCCTGAATTTTATAATAAAACCGACTCGAAGATATAATTTTTCGGGTCGGTTTTGTGATTTTTGGCGTAAAGGGATATAACTTTACAGTTCGGCGTAATAGTATTTAGATTTAAACAGCAGCGGCTCAAAAGACATTGAAATTATTGACCTTTGCACAAAAGAGCCGTATTGCTTAGACTGATATAACAGAAAAGCGATATGTAAAGCTAATATGCTTTACGTATCGCTTTTCCTGATTCATTGCCATTTATTCTGCCGGGCGGGGATTATACCCACTTCTTGATAACTTCCGGGTGCTTGAAAGTCTCGTCTATAGACTTCAGGAAGGGGACTACATCGCCCATGTCGAGCGCGCGGTGGTCGAAAACGACGGTGAAAACGAGCTTCTTGCCGACCGTTACCGTACCGTCGGGATTCGCAATAGCCGTGTCGCGCGGAGCGCCTACGCCTATCGCGGCGACCTGCGGCGGGATTATCTCAAGCAGAGCGCATATGCCGTCCCAGTCCTTGTAGAGCGAACCGAGGTTCGATACGGTTATCGTGCCCTGCTCAATGTCGTGCTTCGTGAGCCTGTCGCGCTCGGGAATGCCGTAATATTCCTTCTTCTGCTTTCCGGAGAGCGTCTTGACTCTGTATTTTCCCGTCTTTGAGCCGATGAGGCGCGAGACGGTCTGAATGAGCTTTCCCTTTGCCAGCCCCTGAAGAGTGTCGTTAAGGGATACGTCGTACATGACCTGCGACATATTCGAGTTCTTCGCCCTGCGCTGAACATCGGCGAGAGTGTCCCTGATATCCGTCAGGCTCTTGTCCTGCATATTGTGCAGATTGACCGTCATCATCTCGCCCGAGTCGAGGAGCATGGGCATGGATATGTTTATCTCGTCGAACTCCGTCACGCAGCCTCGGACAAGGCGCGGCTTGAAGTCGATATGTGCGTTCATGGCGGGGCACTTCTTGAGCGCCTCGGTTATTACCTTTAATATTACTGCGTTGAGCGTGATCTTGTCCTGCTTTGCGCGCCCTTCGTTGAGTTCTTTGAAAACCTTCAGAAATTCGGACGCCTCAGGCTCGTTTGTAACGACGACATGGGGAATGTCGTGCCAGCTCTGCGCGGTCATGTTTGCGATTATCTTCCTGTTTATGCCGAAGTGCTCGGCTCTTCTGACTGTGAGCGACTGTTTCATTCTGAGGACTCCTTTCATTGTTGCGGTATTTCCGCATTAATAAAAGTATATAGTGTCATCAGCTTAAAAAACAAGGAACAGTATTTGGAAACGTGTGCAGAAAGCGACACAAAAAGTGATTTGTGCCGCCAAAAATTATAAACAGATTAGAAATATTTTCTAAAGCCGTTAAAATATATACTTGTGGTGAAAGCGACTATCGCCGCGGGATCCTCGCGGAATCCGGAGTTTATCCACTCCGCGATAACGCCGGTTATGCCGTTGAAGAACATAATATACATCCAGCGGAACTGCTTGTCTGTTATCTCGGGGAAGAACTTCTTCCACTTTATATGCGTCCTGTCGTAATTCTTGACAAACAGGGAGTTGATAAAGCCTTTTCGCGGTCCGCACTTCATCATGTAGCAACAAAGATCGGAGTTGTCTTTTACGATATCGAACAGTCCGATCAGAACCGCGTCGAAGATATCGGGATCCATTCGCTCGATTTGCCTGTCGATATCTGCGACGAACTCGGCCTCGATGCTGTTCATCAGAGCGTTTATGTCGTCATAGTGACGGTAGAATGTGCTTCGGTTGATGTCCGCGCGCTGACAAATTTCGCGCACGCTTATTCTGTCGAAGTCCTTTTCCTCGAGCAGCTCGAAGAATGTGCGGCGGATAGCCGTTTTCGTGTATGCCGTGCGTCTGTTGTGCGCGGTTTTCTCGGTTGCCGGGCTTGTCATGAAAATCACCTGCGTTCATTCCTGTTTATATAAATATACCACTAATAGAGCCGATTGACAATACTTAGCGGACTTTACTTATGTAAAAAAATATGTTGACAAAAGCGCAAAACACTGTTAAAATAACTAATTGCCGCAGGAAAAAGGCGGCTAATCCTTGCTGCGGAAGAACCGCAGCCAAAAGACCAGAAGGAGGTGCTTTAAGAATGTCAGCAAACAACAGCTATGAAGCAATGATGGTTTTCTCCGTCAAGAACGGTGAGGAGGGCGTACCCGCTCTCATCGAGAAGTTCAAGGCTCTCATTGAGCAGAACGGCACTCTGGACAGCATTGATGAGTGGGGCAAGCGCAAGCTCGCTTACGCTATCAACGATGAGCCCGAGGGATTCTACGCTCTGTTCAATTTCAGCGCTGTCCCCGAGTTCCCCGAGGAGTTCTACCGCGTCGCCGGTATAACCGACGGTGTTCTCCGTTCACTCATTGTCAGAAAGTGAGGAAACAGAGATGCTTAATGTTGCAATAATTATGGGCAGACTCACTGCCGCCCCCGAGCTGCGTACAACGGCTTCGGGTCTCTCCGTTACAAGCTTTTCCGTCGCTGTCGATCGCAGCTACAAAGCAGGCGAAGAGAGACAGACCGATTTCATCAACGTAGTCGCATGGAGACAGACTGCGGAGTTCGTCTCGCGCTATTTTCAGAAGGGCTCCATGATAGCCGTTCGCGGCAGAATCCAGCAGCGCAACTACGAGGATAAGAACGGCAACAAGCGCACCGCGTTTGAAATTGTCGCCGACGAAGTCAGCTTCTGCGGCTCAAAGGCAGAGACGGGCACAGGCGGAGCACGCCAGGGCGATCAGCCCGCGCGCGTCCAGCCCGCAGCGTCCTTCGCCACAGGCGGAGCGGACGATTTCGAGGAGATCCCGATAAGCGACGATCTCCCGTTCTGAGAAAAACTTGAACCGGGCTTTTGCGCCCGATGAATAAGCCCGAGCCGCAGGACGGCTTTCGGCTTCCACCTTAGCCAAAGAGGAGGTTAACATCATGGCATATGAGAAAAACGACAGAAGACCCAACCGCAAGGGCCGCAAGAAGGTTTGCGCTTTCTGCGTCGATAAGGTTGAGTGCATAGATTACAAGGACACCGCCAAGCTCCATAAGTATATCTCCGACAGAGCGAAGATTCTTCCCAGAAGAGTCACCGGCAACTGCGCCGCTCATCAGAGAGAGCTTACCACCGCTATCAAGCGTGCCCGTCACGTTGCTCTCCTTCCCTACACGAGCGACTGATAAACAGCTTAGAAGCATTTAAAGACTCGGCTTTTTGTCGGGTCTTTTTGTTTTTTGCACTTTACACGGCGGCGCAGATGTGATAAGTTTATATCAATGTAAGACAAGCCATAACATACGAGAGGAATAGAGATGCCCGAAAATATGAATCGCCATTTAACGGCCTTGGAATTTGATAAAATACTGTCGCGCTTAGCGGAATTCACCGCCTGCCCCGATGCGCGCGAGCTTGCGATGAGCCTGCGCCCGGAGAGCAACCTCGATTTGGCGCAGGCGCAGATGAACCGAACCCGCGACGCACATATGCTTCTTGCGCGGTTCGGCGGCCCGTCCTTCGGCGGACTTCGCAATGTAAACAACGCCGCGGCGCGTGCGGGCGCGGGCAGTACGCTCTCTCTGCGCGAGCTGCTTGATGTTGCCGAGGTGCTCAGAACCGTGCGCGCTCTCGCTCAGTGGCGCAGCACAAACGCGGGAGTCGAGACGGTGCTCGATCCGCTGTTCTCGGTGCTCCAGCCGAACAAATATCTCGAGACGAAAATAACCTCCGCTATAATCTCCGAGGAGGAGATAGCGGACAGCTCCTCGCCCGAGCTCTTTGAAATCAGGCGCAAGATTCGCGTGCAGGAGTCTAAGGTGCGCGACCAGCTCGATAAGATGACCCACTCCGCGCACTACTCGAAGTTCATGCAGGAGAATATCATAACCCAGCGCAACGGCCGCTATGTCGTGCCCGTCAAGGCGGAGCACCGCGGCGATGTGCAGGGACTTGTACACGATACCTCCTCATCGGGCGCAACCGTTTTTATCGAGCCGATGCCGGTAGTCGAGGCAAATAACGAGATAAAGGTTCTGCGCTCAAAGGAACAGGACGAGATAGAGCGCATATTGGCGGCCCTCTCCGCGATGGTCGGCGAGTTCGAGCAGGGGATAAAGAACAGCTACGAGTGCGCCGTTGAGCTCAATGTGATTTTTGCGAAGGCGCAGTATGCCTATTCGATAGGCGCGACGGTGCCTCTGCTGAACTCCGACGGCGAGATAGAGCTTCGCGCCGCTCGTCATCCGCTCATAGATAAAAATAAAGTTGTCCCCGTAGATATAAGGCTCGGCACGGACTTCGATACGCTCGTTATAACGGGTCCCAACACTGGCGGCAAAACGGTGTCGATAAAGACGGTCGGCCTCTTTACGCTCATGGCGATGTGCGGGCTTATGATACCCGCGGGCGACAGGAGCAGGCTCTCCGTATTCGACGAAGTCCTCGCCGATATCGGCGACGAGCAGTCGATAGAGCAGTCGCTCTCGACCTTCTCCGCGCATATGACCAATATAATAGATATCATGGCTCAGGCGGGCGACCGCAGCCTCGTGCTCATAGACGAGCTTGGAGCGGGCACAGACCCCATTGAGGGTGCGGCGCTTGCCATGGCTGTGCTCGAGAGTCTGCATTTCAAGGGCGCAAAGATAGCCGCGACGACGCACTACGCCGAGCTCAAAGCTTACGCCCTCGAAACCCCGCGCGTCGAAAACGGCTGCTGTGAGTTCAATGTTGCAACTTTAAGCCCGACCTATCGGCTGCTTATCGGCGTTCCCGGACGCTCGAACGCGCTTGCGATATGCGAGCGGCTGGGCATGGATATGGGCGTTGTGGACAGGGCGAAGGAGCTTGTCAACAACGAGAATGTCCGTTTCGAGGATGTCGTTGACAAGCTCGAGGAAAACCGCCGACGCATGGAGGAGGAGCACGAGCGCGCCAGAGAGCTGACCGCAAAGGCCAAGGCCGAGCTGGAGCGCGCCGAAAAGCGGCTTGCCGAGGTCGATTCCCTGCGCGAGGCGGAGATAGAAAAGGCAAAGGCGCAGGCGGCGAAGCTGACTCAGCAGGCAAAGCGCGAGAGCTATGCCCTGCTCGACGAGCTCGACAGGCTAAAAAAAGAAAAGGAAAAGACGAAGGACGCCGCCGACCTTGCACGCCGCGCACGCGCCGCTGTGCGTAAAGGACTCGGCGCGATAGACGAGGCGGTTGATCCGGTGGTGGCGATGGGCGTCGAGGATGACGGCTATGTCCTCCCGCGCGAGCTTAAAAAGGGCGACGCCGTGCTCATAGCGGACCTCGGCAAGGAAGCAACCGTACTCTCGCCCGTTGATCGAAACGGAAATGTCGAGGTTCTCGCGGGCGCCGCAAAGACGCGTGTAAAGCTCAAGAACTTGCGTCTGATAGAGAACGCGCCCAAAAAACGCAGCCCCAACTCCGGCGCTCGCCGCACGGGAGTCGAGAGCAAGATGAACATGGATGCCTCCGCACGCCTCGATGTCCGAGGATTGACTGTCGACGACTGCATTATGGAGCTCGACAGATATATTGATTACACGCTGCGCATGGGACTCGGCGAGTTCACCGTCGTCCACGGCAAGGGCACGGGCGCGCTCAGGAGCGCCGTCAACCAATATTTGCGCAAGTCGCCGTATGTCAAGCGCTTCAGGCTCGGAGTCTACGGCGAGGGCGAGGACGGAGTGACGATAGTCGAGCTCAAATAATAAAAAAGTTTTCCACACGGTTTTCCACATATCGGCGGGCGAGAAACGGCACATTTTGTTGTCTTTTGCCGCCCCGGGCACAACCGGTTGACAGAAAAACGCACTTCGGGTTTTTCCGCCGCTTTTCCACATTCGGAATGTTGAAAAAAGTCCGCTTTCGGCGAAAAAATGTGCTTGACAGCCGACGATATTTTTAGTATAATAACCCCCTGTAAAGCGTTTTGACTTTACAGAGGGGTTTAGCCTTTACGCGATCTTATGAAAAGGGGGAGAAAACAAAGTGGCAAAAAATCTGGAAATAGCGGTTTTGCTCGATCTTTACGGCGATATGCTGACAGAAAAACAGCGCGATTTTCTGGGCTATTACTATAACGACGACCTGTCGCTCTCCGAGATCGCTGAAAACGAGGGAATAACCCGCCAGGGCGTGCGCGACGCCATAAAACGCGCCGAGGCTCAGCTTCTTGACATGGAATCGAAGCTCAAGCTCGCCTCGAAATTTGACGAGATACACAACGGACTCAGCGAAATCATCGACTGCGCCGGCGAGATAGGGGACTACAATCTCAACCACAGCCTGTCGCGCGAGGTGAATGATTATACCGTTAAGATTAAGGCCATCGCCATGTCGTTGATGGAGTGATCGGACTGCGGAAAAAGTTTGCCATAGCTGCGTTGCAGGAACCCGTTCGCTCGGTTGCGTACACAAAGTACGCGCCCTCGCACCCGGAACCCTGCGCCTTGCTCTGACAAATTTTTCTCAGTCCTCGATTGTGCGGATATGACTGCGGTGATATGATTGCGGAAAAATCCGCCGGAGCTGCGTTGTGAGAACCTGTGAATTCAGTCACAACTGTAGGGGCGGATATCATCCGCCCGCGAAATCAGCACAGTCCTCGACTGAGTGATGTGATGCGGAAAAATCCGCCGGAGCCGCGTTGCAGGAACCCGTTCGCTCGGTCACCGCCGTAGGGGCGGATATCATCCGCCCGCGATATAAACACAGGCTCGATTGTGCGGATATGACTGCAAAAAATCCGTCTTACCGTGGATAGGCACGAAACGGTAAAACTGTTACTATTAATTTAAGAGGTGAAAACATTGGCATTTGAAGGTCTTTCGGAACGTCTTGAAGCGGCGTTCAAGCGTCTTAAAAGCAAGGGCAGCCTCAACGAGGCGGATGTTCGCGCGGCGATGCGCGATGTGCGTATGGCTCTGCTTGAGGCGGACGTCAGCTACAAGGTCGCCAAGGATTTCACCGCCAAGGTAACCGAGAGAGCCATAGGCGCGGATGTTATGGAGAGTCTCACTCCCGCGCAGATGGTCATAAAGATAGTCAACGAGGAATTAATCGACCTCATGGGCGGCACAAAGACCCGCCTTGCCACTGCGCCGCACCCGCCGACGGTGATAATGCTCTGCGGACTTCAGGGCGCAGGTAAAACAACGCACTGCGCCAAGCTTGCGCTCATGCTCAAGAACCGCGGCAGCAGGCCGATGCTCGTGGCGTGCGATATCTACCGCCCGGCGGCTATCAAGCAGCTTCAGGTGCTCGGCGAAAAGGTCGGCGTGCCGGTCTTTGAAAAGGGGACGCAGGATCCCGTTGAAACAGCTAAACAGGCGGTCGCGCTTGCAAAGGACGAGGGCAACGACTATGTCCTCATCGATACCGCAGGTCGCTTGCACATAGACGAGCAGCTCATGGATGAGCTCAAGCGTATAAAGTCGGAGGTTCGTCCCCACGAGATTCTTCTCGTAGTCGACGCGATGACCGGTCAGGACGCTGTCAATGTCGCCTCCACCTTCAACGAGACGCTCGGCATTGACGGACTCATTTTGACAAAGCTCGACGGCGACACCAGGGGCGGCGCCGCGCTCTCCGCGCGCGCGGTTACGGGCAAGCCGATAAAGTTCGTCGGTATAGGCGAAAAGCTCGGCGATCTCGACACCTTCCACCCCGACCGCATGGCTTCGAGAATCCTCGGTATGGGTGACGTGCTCTCGCTTATCGAAAAGGCGGAGACCGCCATTGACGAGAAGAAGGCGGCGGAGCTCGAGGAGAAGATAAGGAAGAACAAGTTCGACCTCAACGACCTGCTCGATCAGATAACCCAGCTTCGCAAGATGGGCTCGATTCAGGACACGCTTGCCATGCTCCCCGGCATGGGCAAAAAGCTTCAGGATGTTGACGTTGACGAGAAGCAGTTCGATCGTCTCCAGGCCCTCATCCGCTCGATGACCCCGAAGGAGCGCGAGAACCCCGACATAATCAACCCCTCCCGCAAGAGGCGTATCGCCGCGGGCAGCGGCCAAAAGGTCGAGGATGTCAACAGGCTTCTCAATCAGCACAAGCAGATGCAGAAGCTCTTCAAGCAGTTCAACGGCAAGGGCTCAAAGAAAAAGATGCGCCGTATGGGCTTCAACCCGAGCAGTTTCGGAATGTAAAAACGGATGTTATCCTATAGGTCAGCCTTAGGGTTTACATTATATATTAATTTTGTATTATTTTTCGGAGGTACAATCATTATGGCAGTTAAAATCAGACTTCGCCGCATGGGCGCAAAGAAGAATCCCTTCTACAGAATAGTCGTTGCTGATTCGAGATATCCCCGCGACGGCAGATTCATCGAGGAAATCGGAACCTATGATCCGCTCAAGACTCCAGCCGACGTGAAGATCGACGCAGACAAGGCAAAGCAGTGGATTGCTAACGGCGCTCAGCCCACCGACACCGTTAAGGACATCCTCAAGAAGAGCGGCGTCATCGGCTGATAACGCTCAGCGCAAAACATGGCTCTCGGCAGTCTGCGGGGAGTTTTGTTTTTCTATGAAAGGAAAATTACAATGAAGGATTTACTTATATCCATCGCTCAGGGTCTCGTTGAAGAGCCCGATGCGGTCACCGTCACCGTTGACGAGCCGGATGATGAGGGCATTATCGTCTATCATCTCCACGTCAGCGAGAACGACATGGGCAGAGTTATCGGCAAGCAGGGCAGAATAGCCAAGGCTATCCGCACTGTTATGCGCGCTGCCGCAACACGCTGCGATGAGAAGGTCGCAGTTGAGATAGACTGATGATAAAGGACTATCTTGAAATCGGGCAGATAGTCGGCACTCACGGCGTGCGCGGGGAACTGCGCGTTCAGCCGTGGTGCGATTCGCCCGAATTCTTTAAAAAGTTCAAAACACTGTACTACGACGCACACGGTGAAAAAAGCGCGGGCGTCGTCGGCGCACGTGCTCACGGGAATATCGCGCTCCTGCGCCTTGACGGCTGCGATACTGTCGAAAAAGCCGCCTCGCTCAGAGGCAAGGTGCTCTATATGCGCCGCAGCGACGCGCACCTCAAAAAAGGCGACTGGTTCATAGCCGAGCTTATCGGCTGCCGCGCCGAGGACGCAAACAGCGGCCGAGCTTACGGCACCGTTACCGACGTCAGTCAGACAGGCGCAAACGACGTCTGGCATATAACGGACGACGACGGGGTCGAGACGCTTATCCCCGCAATTCCCGATGTTGTGTCGAGCGTTGACATAGAGAACGGAGTCGTTCTGTTAACACCGCTGAAAGGGCTGTTTTCAGATGAGGATTGATATTCTTACCCTCTTTCCGGAGATGTGCTGCGAGGTGCTCAGAGAGAGCGTGATAGGCAGAGCGCGCGAGCGCGGCTGTGTTGAAATAAACTGCCGCAATATCCGCGACTACACGCTCGACAAGCACAACCGAGTGGACGATTCGCCCTACGGCGGCGGGACGGGCATGATAATGCAGGTGCAGCCGATATACGACTGCTACGAGTCCCTTTGCCGCGACACGGGCACGCGCCCGCATCTCATATATCTGACCCCGCAGGGAAAGACACTGACCCAAAAGCGCGTTGTGGAGCTGTCGAAGCTTGACAATATTGCGCTGCTTTGCGGTCACTATGAGGGCATAGACGAGCGCGTTATCGAGGAGATAGTGGACGAGGAAATCTCAATAGGCGATTTTGTTGTCACCGGCGGCGAGCTGCCGGCGCTTATGCTTGCGGACGCCGTGGCGCGAATGCTCCCCGGAGTGCTCGCAAACGAGGACGCATTTGAGCTTGAGAGCCATTTTTCTTCTCTGCTCGAATATCCGCAGTACACACGCCCCGTCGAGTGGCACGGAAAAGAGGTGCCGCCCGTTCTGCTCTCGGGTCACCACGCGAACATCGAAAAGTGGCGCAGAGAACGGAGCCTCGAGCGCACCTACAGGCGCAGACCGGATATGCTCGAAAAAGCGGAGCTGAGCCGAAAAGACCGAGCGTTTCTCTCGTCTTTGGAAAACGGTGAATGAATTTCAAAGGCGCTAATTTAATGTGCAACCTGCATTAAAAACTTGCACTTTGTATGGTCAAAATACACAACAAAGCCCCCGCCCCCCAATTTAACTTTGGGACAGACAACGAATTATTGTCTTTAAGGCTGAAAGTCGCAAGTAAATTGTTGACGGGGACAAGTTTTATGATATAATATATGAACAGCAGGGTAAATTTTTGATTTTGTGTGTGGGAGATTATATATTATGTATGTTAAAGATGTAATGGTACAGAATCAGGTAGGACTCCATGCGCGTCCGGCAACTTTTTTCATCCAGAAGGCTAACGAGTTCAAGTCCTCCATTTGGGTGGAGAAGGACGAGCGCAGAGTTAACGCCAAGAGCCTTCTCGGCGTGCTTTCCCTCGGTATCATGGGCAATACCCAGATACGCATTATCGCAGGCGGCCCCGATGAGGAGCAGGCTGTCGATGAGCTTGTGAAGCTTGTTGAGTCAGGCTTCGCCGAGTAATACGGCAGAGCCGTATTCGGTGCCAAACAGAATATAAGAGCCATGATTCAAAGTGCGAACGACTGAATTGTGGCTTTTTGTTTTGTCTATTTTCATCGCCCCGCGGCATATAATATCCGTAAGAAAGGTTTTTCGGCGGTGGTAGTATGTTTTCGGTGCTCGTTATTGAGAGCGGCGCGGGATTTTTCGGGCGCAGACGGCTGTTTAAAACTCCGCGTGTGCGTGATGTGCGCGTATACGGCGGGCTGCCGTTTCGCGAGATAACAACTGCGCGGCGGCGCGGAAAAATAAACCGCGAGGCGGTGTACGCTGCGGCGGGCAGGTGCGCGGGGAGTATGCTTCTGCCCGAGGGTACAGCGCCGGGCGGAGGAATATCGCAGCCGGATTTGTCCGATTACAAAAAGCTCGTTTTCTTCAACACCGCGTGCTCGCTTCTGCGCTCTGCGTGCGGCTGCGGAGTGCGCGGCGAGCTGCTGATAAAGGACAAAAACGCCTCTGCGGCGCGCAGGCTCGGCATTGCCGTGCCGTTGTTTTCGGATATCCGCGTCTCAACCCCGTGCCCCGAGGGCTATTCCCGCCCGATAGAGAGCGCCATGGATGAGTTCGGCGCGGCGGTCATGCTCGGCGAGAGCGGACGGGCGGCAGCCGTTATCGACCTCGATTCTTCTCCCGAAAGACTTATCTGCGGCGGCGAGATTTTCACGGCGGGAAAGCTCATTCTCCCGAGCGCCTGTGCGCGCCTTATGCCCGCAGGCATAAACACCATCGAATTTGCCGGCGCTCTGTGCCTGATAAGCCGTATCCACTCCCTTTCGCAGCTTGATTTTTCCGAGATATATCACGGCGGAAAAACGCTTTCGCTCAGCGCCGCATCGGAGCTTATAAGGCTCCCCCGAAACCCCGTCGGCTATTGACAACAGGCGATAAAATGAATATAATAACAATATTATGGATAAGTGCCTGAAAAGGCGCTTGGCGTATCAATTTTTAAAATTTAAGGAAGAAGGATGGCCTTAAAATGGAAAAGCAGATCGTATTGACAAAAGAGAGCTACGATGCCAAGGTGAAGGAGCTCGAGCAGCTCAAAACCACCGGCAGAGATGAGATAGCCGAGCGTATAAAAGTTGCGCGTTCCTTCGGCGACCTTTCCGAAAACTCCGAGTATGACGAGGCGATGAACGAGCAGGCGAAGCTCGAGGCAAAGATTGCCCGCCTTGAAAACGATATCCGCAACGCCAACATCCTCGATGAGGACAACCTGAATGCGGGCGTGGTTCATCCCGGCTCGAAGGTCAAGGTCGAAAATGTCGAGAACGGCAAGAAGAGCGAGTACACTATCCTCGGCCCCAGCGAGTCGAATCCCGCTCAGGGCATAATCTCCGACCAGTCGCCCATAGGCAAGTCACTCATCGGCAACCGCAAGGGCGATATCGTTGACGTTCAGCTGCCTACCGGAAAGGTTCTCCAGCTCAAGATACTCAGCATTGCAAAGTCAAAGTAAAAAAAGCACAGCTCACATAAATCCAAGGAGTGAAAAAAATGCCGGATGAGATAAACACCAACCCCGCCTCCGCAGAGAGCGAAGAGACTCAGGAGGACATAAACGCCCTGCGTCAGATTCGCCTGGACAAGCTCAACGAGCTTTGCGCCGCAGGGGAGGATCCGTTCAAAATAACGACCGCGGATCAGTCCGCCCACGCACAGGAAATAGTCGACAATTTCGACGCTATGGAGGGCAAGGAGGTCTCTATATGCGGACGAATGATGTCAAGGCGCGATATGGGCAAGGCGAACTTCATCGATATCCGTGACCGCTCGGGCCGCATTCAGGTCTATGTGCGTATAAACGATGTCGGCGAGGATACCTTTGCAAAGTTCAAGAAATGGGATATCGGCGACATCCTCGAGGTGCGCGGCACGGTGTTCAAAACCCGCAGGGGCGAGATATCCATCCACGCAACCGCACTTCGCCTGCTGACGAAGTCACTGCTCCCGCTGCCCGAAAAATTCCACGGTCTGCGCGATACCGATACCCGCTATCGCCGCCGTTACCTTGACCTCATAGTCAACCCCGACGTCAAGGATACATTTATAAAAAGAAGCCTGATAATCCGCGAGATAAGAAACTATCTCGATTCCAAGGACTTCATCGAGGTCGAGACGCCCATTCTTGTTCAGAATGCGGGCGGCGCCGCCGCACGTCCGTTTGTGACCCACCACAACGCTCTCAACGAGGATCTGAACCTGCGCATATCCCTCGAGCTCTACCTCAAGCGCCTCATAGTCGGCGGACTTGAGAGAGTCTACGAGATGGGCAGAGTTTTCCGAAACGAGGGACTCGACGTGCGCCATAATCCCGAGTTTACCCTCCTTGAGATTTATCAGGCATATACCGACTTCCACGGCATGATGGATCTTGTCGAGGAGCTTTACAGAACCGTCGCTCTCAAGGTGCTCGGCACCGCGGTCGTCACCTATGACGGCGTGGAGATAGACCTCTCAAAGCCCTTTGCCCGCATGACGATGGTCGAGGCCGTCAAGAAATATTCCGGCGTCGACTTTGCGGAAATAGATCTGGAAACCGCCCGTTCGCTCGCAAAGGAGCGCGGCATAGAGTTCGAGGAGAGACATAAGAAGGGCGATCTGCTCAACCTCTTCTTCGAGGAATATGTCGAGGAGAAGCTCGTTCAGCCGACCTTTATTACTGAGCACCCGGTTGAGATATCCCCGCTTGCAAAGAGAAAGCCCGATGACCCGGATTATACCGAGCGCTTCGAGCTGTTCATAACCTGCCGCGAGATGGCCAACGCCTTCTCCGAGCTCAATGACCCCATCGACCAGCGCGGCCGCTTTGAGGCTCAGGAGGAGCTGTTTGCCGCCGGCGACGATGAGGCTAACCACACCGACGAGGACTTCCTCATGGCTCTCGAATACGGTATGCCCCCGACAGGCGGCATAGGTATCGGCATCGACCGCTTCGCCATGCTCCTGACGGACAGCTACTCTATCCGCGACGTTCTGCTCTTCCCGACGATGAAGTCGCTCGACGGCGACGCTTCTAAGAAGACGGTCGTGATTGAAGAAAAAGAGGAAGAAGCTCCCGAGACAGTAGACTTCTCTAAGGTCGAGATAGAGCCCCTTTTTAAGGACTTTGTCGATTTCGAGACGTTCAGCAAGTCCGACTTCAGAGTAGTCAAGGTCAAGGAGTGCACCGCAGTACCCAAGAGCAAGAAGCTGCTCAAGTTCGTGCTCGACGACGGCTCCGGTACAGACCGCGTTATTTTAAGCGGTATCCATGCCTACTACGAGCCCGAGGAGCTTGTCGGAAAGACCTGCATCGCCATAACAAATCTGCCGCCCAGACCCATGATGGGCATAGATTCGTGCGGAATGCTGATGTCCGCCGTACATTCGGAGGAGGGCGAGGAGAGACTCAATCTTCTCATGGTCTCCGACCGCATCCCCGCGGGCGCAAAGCTCTATTGATATATGAAGATATCGGTTGCTCTTGCCGCGTATAACGGCGAGAAATATATAGGAGAACAGATAGAATCCATACTCCCTCAGCTCGGTGAGGACGGCGAGATAGTCGTCAGCGACGACAACCCCGCGGGCAGAACCCGCGAGACGGTCGAGTTCTATTCGGCATATGACGCGCGCGTAAGATATGTCGAGGGCACGGGCGAGGGTGTATGCAGAAATTTTGAAAACGCTATTCTCAACTGTTCGGGGGATATTATCTTCCTGTGTGATCAGGACGACGTATGGCTCCCGAACAAGGTTGAGCGTGTTATGAAAGCGTTTGAAAACGGCGCGGATGTTATTCTGCATGACGCCGTGATGACAGACGGGGAACTGAATGTCACAGACGAGTCCTTCTTCAGTCTCAACGGCTCGAAGAGGGGATTCGTCAAAAACTTCGTGAAGAATTCATACATGGGCTGCTGCATGGCGTTCAGGCGCGATTTCGAGCCGGCGTTCATGCCGTTCCCGAAGGATCTCGCCATGCACGACTGGTGGATAGGACTCAACGCCGAGTTAAAGGGCAAGGTTGAGTTTATATATGAGCCGCTGATAAAGCACCGCTGCCACGGCGGCAACGTAACGGGCGGCAAAACCACCGCCGTTCAGAAGCTATCCTGGCGCATTCACATGGTAGGAGACATATTGCGCTTTAAAAACGCAGACTGACGCCGAACGAAAAGCCTGCATCAGCATTTAAAGAGGTGTGAAATTGGGAAGATATAAGGTCACCGGATGCATAGTGACGCACAACAATATGCATTCTATCAAAAAGACCCTTGACTCTCTGCTCGAATTTACCCGTGCCGATTTTAAGCTCTACGTTGTGGACAACTCCTCAACCGACGGCACCCCCGAGTTTATCGAGCAGAACTACCCGCAGCTTGAGCTTATCCGCAACGCCGGAAACACCGGCTTCGGAGCGGGTCATAATCTCATAATCGACAGACTTGATTCAAAGTACCACGTCGTCATAAATCCGGATATCACGGTGAGGGACGACGCAATATCCGCGCTTGCGGATTATCTCGAGGAGCATGAGGATATCGGGCTGCTCGGCCCGAAAATATGCTTCCCCGACGGGCGTATGCAGATTCTCGGCAAGCGCGACCCGAAAATAAAGTATCTTTTCGCGAGCCGCTTGCGCAACGAGGAAAAACCGAGCAAGCTCCTGCGCGAATATGCAATGCTCGACGAGGACTATACAAAGCCCTTTGACATTGAAAACGCATCCGGCTGCTTTTTCATGATAAGGACGGAGCTGTTCCGCAAAATCGGCGGCTTCGACGAGGGCTATTTCCTCTATTTTGAGGACAGCGACATAACCCGCACCGTGCGCAAATATGCCCGTGCGGTATTCGATCCCGAGGTTGTTGTCTATCACGAGTGGGAGAGGGAGTCAAAGTATAATTTAAGGCTCCTGTTCGTCCATATCCGTTCGATGTTCTACTATATGAGAAAGTGGAGGTGATTCGGGTGAAGAAATACTTCAAGAACTTTTATAAGTACCGCTTTCTTTTCGGCGAAATAGTTCGCAAGAACATCAAGCTGCAGTACAGAAACTCGGTTCTCGGTATGTTCTGGACATTCCTTCAGCCGCTTTTGACGATGATCGTGCTCGCGTTCATCTTCGGAAATATCTTCGGACATGATGAGTCGAAGGTTCTCAATTATCCCGTGTACCTGCTCTGCGGCCGTCTGCTCTACGAGTTCTATTCGCAGGCGACCAAGCGCGCCATGCGCTCTATAAGAAACAGTGCGTCGGTCATAAAGAAGGTGTATGTGCCGAAGTACATATACCCCATGGCGAATGTCACCTCCAACTTCATAACATTCCTCATCTCGCTTCTGGTGCTGGTTTTTGTTATGGGCTATTATCTGATATTCACCGACACCGCCATGCGCCTGACTCCGTATATATTCCTCTCCTTTGTGCCGATAATTATTCTCTTTGTGCTCTGCGTGGGCGTGGGAATGATACTTTGCACCATGGAGGTATTCTTCAAGGATGTCGAGTATATGTACGAGGTTTTCTGTATGCTGCTGTTCTATGCGACTCCCATATTCTATGATGTGGAGACCCTGCGCATAACCAACAAGTATGCACAGTATGCGCTCATGGCGAACCCGCTCTACTCGATAGTCTCGATGTTCAGAGACTGTGTGCTTTTCGGCAGGGCGATGAATCCGCATCATATAATCTACTCGGCCGTTTTCAGCATAGTTATGCTGCTCATAGGCGTGCTGGTGTTCTACAAGAAGCAGGATGATTTCATCCTGCACATCTGATGGGAGGGCGTAATTATGGGCGACGTAATGGTTGACGTAAATCATGTCAGCATCAGATTCATTCAGAATCAGGAAAAGGTAGACAATCTCAAGGAATATTTCATAAAGCTTGTCACGCGCAAGCTCAAATACGACGATTTCTGGGCGTTGACCGATGTCAACTTCCAGATCGAAAGAGGCGAGAGACTCGGTGTGCTCGGCTTCAACGGAGCTGGAAAGAGTACCCTTTTAAAGACCGTTGCGGGTGTTCTCAAGCCCACAAAGGGCACGGTCACGACAAGGGGAGTTATCGCCCCTCTGCTCGAGCTCGGCGCGGGCTTTGACATGAACTATACAGGCAAGGAAAACGTCTATCTCTACGGCGCAACGATGGGCTATTCGAGAAAGTACATCGAGGAGCGCTACGATGAGATAGTCGAGTTTGCCGAGCTCAAGGACTTTATGCATGTACCGGTCAAGAACTATTCCTCCGGTATGCGCGCGCGTCTCGGCTTTGCGATAGCAACCGCGGTTGACCCGCAGGTGCTTATCCTCGACGAGGTGCTCTCCGTCGGCGATGCCCGTTTCAGAGCAAAGAGCGAGAAAAGGGTCATGTCGATGTTTGAAAACAATGTAACGGTGCTCTTTGTCTCGCACTCGACAGAACAGGTGCGCAGACTCTGCAACAAGGCCATAATCCTCGACCACGGCAAGATGATTGCCTCCGGAACGAGCGACGAGGTCTGCGATATCTACGACCGCATGGTCAAGGGAACAAAATAAAGAAAGGGTGTTTTTCAGATGGTCATAGGAGCAATTTTTGCCGGCGGAATCGGCAGCAGAATGGGCAGTGCAGATATGCCCAAGCAGTATCTCCAGCTCGGCTCAAAGCCGATAATAGTCCATACGATAGAGAAGTTTGTCGTCAACCCCGGGATAGACCGTATAATAGTCCTCTGCCCCAAGGCGTGGATAGCCCACACAAGGGATATAGTGAAAAAATATCTCGGCGCCGAAATAGCCGAGAAGATAAGCATAGTCGAGGGCGGCGCGACAAGAAACGGAACTCTCGAAAATGCGCTCAAGTTTGTCAATGACAATTTTGACATTGACTCAGACAGCGTCATTGTTACTCATGACGCGGTTCGTCCGTTTGTCACCCACAGGATAATATCGGAAAATATCGAGACGGCCGAGAAATACGGCGCGTGCGATACCGTCATTCCCGCAACGGATACCATTGTCCGCAGCGAGGACGGTATGAGCGTCAGCAGCATCCCGACCCGCAGCGAGCTCTATCAGGGTCAGACTCCGCAGTCGTTTAAAATCAAGGAGCTTGAGAGCGTGCTTGACAGCCTCACGCAGGACGAGAAGAACACGCTTACGGACGCTTGTAAAATCTACACTATAAAAAACAAGCCCGTCCGCATTGTTGACGGCGAGGTGTTCAATATCAAAATAACCTACACCTATGATCTCAAAGTTGCAAACGCACTTCTGGGGGTTGTTGAAAAATGATAAACGAAGTATATCAGCTCATAGCGCCCAAGCTTATCGACACGGCGTATAAAGAAATAGACCTTTCGAAAAACGAGGTCATTCTCCGTCCTGTCAAGATGTCAATATGCAAGGCCGATCAGCGCTATTATCAGGGACTGCGCCAGCTCAACATACTGATGAAGAAGCTGCCCATGGCGCTTATTCACGAGTGCGTTGCCGAGGTCATATATGACCCGAGCGGCGAATTTTCGGTCGGCGATATGCTGATTCCCATCCCCAATACGCCCACCGAAAAGGATCCTGTCATCGCGGAAAACTATCTTCGTTCGAGTCACTTCTGCTCGAGCGGCTATGACGGCTTTATGCGCGACTATATCCAGATGCCTCACGACCGCCTTGTAAAGGTGCCCGACGGCTTCGATATGCGCGTAGCGTCGTTCTCCGAGCTTGTGAGCGTCAGCGTGCAGTCCATATCGCGCTTTGAAAAGTTTGCGAATGTGAACCGCCGCAGAATAGGCATATGGGGCGACGGAAACGTCGGCTTCATAACCGCCCTGATGCTGCATTACCTCTATCCCGAGGCCGAGCTCTATATCTTCGGCACGCTTGAGGACAAGCTCAATTTCTTCACCTTTGCGAAAGAGACCTTCCATGTTGACGCGGTGCCCGAGGGCGTATCAATCGACCACGCATTCGAGTGTGTCGGCGGCCCCGGCTCAAGACCCGCGATAAATCAGATGATAGACCTCATCGAGCCCGAGGGCAGCATTTCTCTCATGGGCGTCAGCGAGAACTTTGTCGATATCAACACGAGAATGGTGCTCGAAAAGGGTCTCAATCTCTTCGGCTCTTCGCGCAGCGGCAGGAGCGACTTCCTGCGTACCATGCAGATTTTCAAGGATCATCCGGAGGTCGGCCACTATCTCGAAAACCTCATCGGCGACGAGTTCAAGGTTCGCAGCATCCCGGATATCCATAAGGCATTCAACGCCGATTATATGAGAAACTTCGGCAAGACCGTTATCGATTGGGATAAATAATGAAAAAGCTGTTTTATACTATCTACGCAGTGATATTCAGAATATGCCGCCTTTTCCCTGTCAAAAGGGGAAGGGTGGCTTTGGTATCTCCGCACAACGCCGATTTTAACGATTCTCTCGGCGCGGTCAAGGCGGAGCTTGAGAGGCGCGGAGGCTATGACATAAAGCTCATAACCCGCCGCGATATCGAGCTTTCAAAGAATCCCGCGAAGCTCATCAAGGGCGCGTTCAGGTTCTTTTTCGTCAGCTCATACCGCCTCGCAACGGCGCAGTATGTCTTTTTAAACGACAATTTTATGCCCCTCGCCTATATTAAGCTCAGCCCGCAGACGAAGGTCGTCCAGCTCTGGCACGCCGAGGGCGTGTTCAAGCGTTTCGGGCTCTGCTCGGCTCTGCCTCCCGAAATAGAGGAGCTTGAGAAGCGCTGCTGCAAGCGCTATACCCACGCGGTTTGCTCGTCGAAGAATGTCGTGCCGTATTATGCCAAGGCGTTTGACCTGCCGGAGGAGCGTGTGCTGCCCTTGGGAAGCGCGCGGACGGACAGATTTTTTGCCCCTTGCGACACGGAAAAGCTCCGGACGGATTTCGATGCAAAGTATCCGCAGTGCAGGGGAAAGAAGCTCGCGCTCTATGCCCCTACCTTCCGCGACGACCCTAAGCGCGACGGCGAGATAATGAAAAATTTCGATGCGCAAAAATTTTCAGAGCGCTTTTCCGACGAATATGCTCTGCTTATCCGACTGCATCCGCAGGTGCATACGGGCGAAGTGGACGCGGGCGAGAGTGCAATAGATATGACGGGATACCCGGATGTCGGCGAACTTGTCCGGATATGCGACCTGCTGATAACCGACTATTCCTCGATATGCATGGACTTTGTCCTGCTCAAAAAGCCCTGCCTTTTCTATGCGTTCGATCTTGAAGAATATGAGCGCGAGCGCTCGTTCTTTTTCAGCTATGAGGACTATGTGCCGGGCAAAACGGCGAAAACCTTTGGCGGCCTGCTCGATATGATAGCGAGCGAAGATTTCGGAAAAGACAGGCAGGAGAAATTCAGGGAGTTCAATTTTGACGTTTTCGACGGCAAAAGCGCCGAGAGAACAGTCGATGCGATAGTCAAATAAGGGCGTAGCACTTGACAGATTGCGAGCTTTTATTGTATAATCAACCGTTAGAAACAAGCTTTATCAGATAGTCAAAGGAGGGACGCGCCAAAGGCGCGGCTTATATGTCAGGACATTCAAAATGGAGTACCATCAAGAGAAAGAAAGAGAAAACGGATAACCAGCGCGCGAAGATCTTCACGAAGATCGGCCGCGAGATAGCCGTTGCGGTACGCGAGGGCGGCCCCGACCCGGCGTCGAACTCGAAGCTCAAGGATATCATTTCCAAGGCCAAGGCGAACAACGTTCCCAACGACAACATAGACCGTATCATCAAGAAGGCTGCCGGCGACGGCAACGCGGACAACTACGAGGAGATCATGTACGAGGGCTACGGTCCGTCGGGTATCGCCGTTATAGTTGAAACGCTTACGGATAACCGCAACAGGACTGCCGGCGATATGCGCCACTATTTCGACAAGTTCGGCGGCAACATGGGTCAGAGCGGCTGCGTCTCCTTCATGTTCTCGAAGCAGGGCGTTATTGTTATAGAGAATGACGGCGATATTGACGAGGAGAAGCTGATGGAGGATGCTCTCGAGGCAGGAGCCGTTGACTTCCTGACCGACGACGGAGTTTTTGATATCCGCACAGAGCCCGCCGATTTCTCCGCCATATGCGAGGATCTTGAGAAGAAGGGCTACACATTCCTCTCTGCAGAAGTCGAGTATGTTCCCTCGAGCTACACAAGACTCGAGAACGAGGACGATATCAAGAACATGAGCAAGATGCTCGAGATGTTTGAGGATAACGACGACGTTCAGAACGTCTGGCACAACTGGGAAAACGCCGACGACGCAGAGTAAAATTAAAAAAGACAGAGCCGCCATAAGGCAGAGTGTCTGTAAAACAGATTCAGTCCCGACAGTATAATGCCTGTCGGGACTTTTTATATAAATCGAAGCCGTATGAGATATTGGCAAATTGGGGTTTTACAGCGCCGTTGCAAGAGGCGCACCGTAGGGGCAAACCTTGTTTGCCCTCAAAAATACAGCGGCTGACGTACATTGAACCGTGTAGGGGCGGATATCATCCGCCCGCGGTTTTTTGCGGTAATTTACGGCTTTCCTAAATCCGTAGAACACAAAAAATAACAGATGAGGACTTTTGCCAAAAGGGGAAACCCCCAGAGCACCGGAAGCTCTGGGGGCGATGGGGAACTGATTTGCCGCCGCCCGCACAAGCGGCGACAATCGAGGAGTAATTAATTTTAGTTTTGCCGCACAGATGACCCCTTTACGGATCGGTTCTGCCGGAGGTCGAGCTGCCAACTGCCGCAACCGACATAACAACTGCCAATACCAAAATGATTCCTAATGCCTGTATTACCATTTTTGTTTCCTCCTTAACCGTTTCGTAGTTTCTCTTT
Source organism: Oscillospiraceae bacterium (assembly GCA_003538135.1). GTDB lineage: Bacteria > Bacillota > Clostridia > Oscillospirales > Acutalibacteraceae > CAG-177. The sequence continues at coordinate 93,116 of DPOR01000017.1, read as the reverse complement.
TCTACTGTACCTATAGTATATACCGGGCGAGGTGATAAAGCTACCACAAAACGATTACAGTTAAATACAAAATGGTTACAAAGAAAGATTAAATTGTAACATTTCTGTAACAATTCGCGCCGAATTTGTCAGTTCGTGAGCTCAACGAGGTCTTTTATGCTCAGCTCCGGCTGTAAAGCGCGGTTGACGGCCAAGGAGAGCAGTCCCGAGCAGCGCTCTATAAGCAGGTCGATTTCCTTGGGCGTGACCATCATTTTTGTGTCGGCTGCGGCTTTTTCCGTGCGCTGCCCGGATACGTCGCGGGCGAGAGTCTGCGCGTCAACAACAGTAGGCACACCCACGGATATGACAGGCACGCCGAGCGTCCTGCGGCTTATCTCGGCGCGGGAATTGCCGACTCCCGAGCCCGGGATTATGCCGCTGTCGGATATCTGAACCGTGCTGCCGAGCCTGCCGAGCTTGCGTGCGGCGAGTGCGTCGACGACTATCACGGCGCAGGGCTTTATCACATTCACGGCGCCCAAGAGAAGCTCGCCCGTCTCGACCCCCGTCTGCCCGAGTACGCCGGGTGCTATAGCCGCGACGGGACGCAGGCTGCCCAGTCCCAACTGTTCGCATAGCTCGCGCTTCAGATGCCTTGTCACAAATACGCCCCTTATGAATTTAGGGCCGAGCGCATCGGGCGTTATATTCGTGTTGCCGAGCCCCGCCGCGAGCACCGTGCCGTCTTTCGGCAGCAGTCGGGAGAGCTCCCGCGCCACGGCGTCCGTCAGCTCGTCGCTTATGCGTGAGGAGCGCGCAAAGGACTGCGACTGAACCGTTATATATTCTCCGCAGGGCTTGCCGAGAGCCGCCTCACCGCGGCTGTCCGTGATTTTCAGGCGGGTTATCTCCGCTCCCGCGCTTTTGAATTCCGTGCATTCTACGCCGTCGATTTTGCCGCCCTCGAGATTTTCGCGCACCTCGAGTGCAAGGTCTGTTCTGAAGTTCATTTTTTTCGTCCCCGTTTCGCTTTCGCAGAGCGCGAAAGGCAAAAAATTTTCTTTTTCTCTTGCATTTTGCCAAAGTCTATGATAAGATAATTAACTGTATGATGAAGGAGGTGCAAAAATGCCTAATATCAAGTCAGCTAAGAAGCGTGTTCTCGTCAACAAGACAAAGACCGCACGCAACAAGTCCCGCAATTCAGCCCTTAAGACTGCCATAAAGAAGGCTCACGCCGCTGCTGAGACCAATGCGGCAGATAAGAAGGAAGTTGTTAACGCAGCTATAAAGAAGGTCGATCAGGCAGCAGCCAAGGGCCTTATTCATAAGAACAACGCTGCCCGCAAGAAGTCCGCTCTTGCAAAGCTTCTCAACGAGGCGTAAAATTGCAAAACAAAACGGTTAACGGTTCTGGCTTTTGCCATGACCGTTAATTTTTTTACCCATCGTTTTAAATGCGTTGTAATATTTTATTTATTTATTAATTTTTTTCGGTATGGTTTGACTTTTTCGGATGTTTAGCGTATAATCATAATTGTTAAAATTTGAACAGGAGGTGAAACCATGGACAAGGCCAAGAAGATAATCAAAATCGTCGCTATCATCATCGCTGTTGCAGCAGCTGTTGTCGGTGTGGCGTTTGCAGTCAAGAAGATTATAGACAAGAAGAAGGCTGTTGCTGACGAGCCGGAGAATTACGTCTCCTGCTCCTGCTGCGATACCTGCGCACCCGCAGCCAACTGATTTTAGAAAAAATTCACCTGCTACACGCATTGTCGTATGGCAGGTGATTTTTCTCATTTTTCCTTAGGCCTTGAGACAAACGACGCGATAAGACCACAGAGAACGGCCGCCGTTATGCCCGCGCTCGAGGCGCTGAGCGGCCCCGTGAGAATGCCGAGTGCACCTCTCTCTGCTATCGCCTCACGGACTCCCTTGACCATGGCAAAGCCGAAGCCCGTGAGCGGCACGGTGGCTCCCGCGCCCGCCCATTTTGCTATCGGCGCATATATTCCGAGCCCGCCGAGCGCGACTCCCGCCACGACGAAGCAGACGAGTATGCGCCCGGGAGTGAGCTTTGTCAAATCCATTATTATCTGACCGACGGCGCATATGGCACCGCCGACCGCGAACGCCTTCAAAAGGCTGAGAAATATATCCATACAATCACCCGAAAATTATTTTCAAGCTTATTTTTGCCCCTACGCGCGGCGATATTCACGGCTTTTGAGTCAAAACAAATTGACTATTCCGAAGTTAATAAAATTTTTACAGATAAAGTATTGACAAACGGCGATAATATTAATAATATCTATACTATAGAGAAGAGAAGCGGAAGATATTTCCGAATCTTCAAAACAAAAGGTTGATTTTAAAATTACAGTATAAGGAGAAATAAAAATGTCAACTTTTGAAAGAGTCCAGAAAATTATTTGCGAGCAGCTCGAGATAGACAGCCATCTCGTTACCGAGGATGCATCTATTTCCGGCGATCTCGGCGCAGACAGCCTTGACCTTGTCGATCTCTCGATGTCCATCGAGGAAGAGTTCAATCTCGAGGTTCCCGACGATGTTCTCGATCATATCAGAACTGTCGGTGATATCGTTAAGTTCATTGACGATAACGAGTAATCAGTAACAATCAATAACGAAGGGGCTGTTTTGTATTGGACTCAATATGAAACAGCCCCTTTTGCCGCAACGGAGGGAATATAATATGATACTGAAAAATGCGGATATATTTGATTTTGATTTTAATCTCCGTCGCGCCGACCTGCGCGTTGAGGACGGTTTGATAGTCGAGATAGGTGAAAATTTAAGCGGCGCAGAGGAGCACGACCTCTCGGGTAGCGTTATTCTGCCCGGATTTATAGACATACATATTCACGGCTGCGGTGGGGCGGATTTCTCCGACGCTCTGCCGGACACGCTCGAAACAATGTCGAAAACGCTCGCACGCTTCGGCGTGACCTCTTTCTGCCCCGCGTCTATGACCCTGCCCTATGAAAGGATAGAGCGGGCGTTTGAGAGAGCGGCCGAGTATATCGGCAAAGAGAGCGGCGCTTATATTCACGGCATCAATATGGAGGGGCCGTTCCTCTCCTATGCAAAGCGCGGCGCACAGAATCCCGAATATCTGCGCGAGCCCGACATAGACGAGCTTAAAAAGCTCGACAAAATCTGCAAGATAAGGCTCGTGTCGCTGGCGCCCGAGCTTCCCGGGGCGATTGAGTTTGCGCGCGAAGCGGCAAAAATATGCACCGTATCCGCCGCGCATACCGCCGCAACTTTTGAACAGGCGGAGCTCGGCTATAAAAACGGAATAACCCACACGACGCATCTTCTAAACGGTATGGATCCGATATATAACCGCAAGCCCGGCGCGGCAGTGGCGGCGCTCAGAGCCGAGAATGCCACGGCGGAGCTTATAAGCGACGGAATGCACATCCACCCGTCCTATCTCGCTCTGCTCTATAAGATACTCGGCGAGGACAGGAGCGTTGCGGTCAGCGATTCCATGTGTGCCTCGGGACTCGGCGACGGCGAATACGAGCTGGGCGGCACTACGGTATATGTCAGAGGCGGCAAGGCGCTGCTCTCGGACGGCACGATAGCCGCGAGCACCACAAATATTTTTGCGGAGTTTAAGAATATTCTCTCGTTCGGAGTGCCGCTGCGCCAGGCGGTGAAATCCTGCACAATAAATCCCGCCCGCGCCATAGGCGTCGATTCCGTGACGGGCAGCATAGCGCTCGGCAAGCGCGCGGACTTAACTGTCCTCTCGTCCGATTTGACCGAGCTTCGGTGCGTCTATATAAAGGGAAAAAGGGCATAAAAAAGTATGCAAACCGCAGCTTATGTGGTATAATATAATATCTGAGATTTGATGCACGGAGGCTGACATGAATTTTCTTGTTATCGACGGAAACAGCATATTGAACCGCGCGTTTTACGGCATAAAGGTGCTCACGACGAAGGACGGCAGATTCACCAACGCCATTTACGGCTTTATGAATATCTTCCTGCGCCTCAAGGATGAGTGCCGACCCGAGGCGGTGGCGGTGGCATTCGATGTAAAGCAGCCGACATTTCGCCACGAGATGTACGGCGGCTATAAGGCGACAAGAAAGGGTATGCCCGACGAGCTCGCGCAGCAGCTGCCCGTGCTCAAGGAGCTGCTTGAAGCCATGGGTGTGCCGATAGTGGAGAAGCCCGGCTATGAGGCGGACGATATCCTCGGCACTCTCGCGCGCCACAGCGGCAGCGCCGCCTGCACGATAGCCACGGGAGACAGAGACAGTCTCCAGCTCGTGTCCGAGAGCGTCAACGTTCTTCTTGCCGCGACGAAGATGGGCAGACCCGTGACCGACAGATATACGCCCGAGGCCGTGCGCGAAAAATACGGCGTTGAGCCCGAAAAGCTCATTGATATAAAAGCCCTCATGGGCGACAGCTCGGACAATATCCCCGGCGTTGCGGGAATAGGCGAAAAGACGGCGGACGATTTGATAGCCCGCTTCGGCTCGATTGAATATATCTACGACAATATTGACACGATAGACATAAAGCCCGGCGTGCGGGACAAGCTGAAAAAAGACAGGGATATGGCATTTTTGAGCAAGAAACTCGGCACGATAAACTGCGATATTCCGATAGACAGCGACCCGCAGAGCTATTTGCTCAAGGCACCCGACAATTTCAAGGTCACAAGAATGCTCGCAGACCTCGAGATGTTTAAGCTCATAGACCGCCTCGGCCTTGAGATATCGAGCGCAGCCTCCGAGCCTCGGAGCGAGGAGAAACCCGTGCCCGTCTGCGCGGAGGATGATTTCGATCAGCTCATGACGCGCCTTAAATCGGACGGCGAGAGCTATTTTCTATGGGACGGCGAAAAATGCCGCTTCGACCTCGGGGATAAAGTCCTCGTGTGCGACTGCGAAAACGAAGGCTTCTATCCGTTTTTTGTAAAGCTGCTTGAGGACAGAAATATAAAGAAATACACGGCGAATATAAAAGCTCTCTACTCGTTTGCGCAGGGCTGCTCGGCGCTGTGCAGGAATATGTGCGGCGATTTGGAGCTTGAGGGCTATGTTCTCAATCCATCCGCCTCGTCCTATGACGCTCTGCGTCTTGCGGGCGAATATTCGGCGGCGGTGCCTACGGAGAGCGGCGATGAGAACGACTGTGCCGCCGCATCGCTTCGCAGGCTCTTTGCGGCTATGAATAAAAAAATAGAGGAAAACGGTCAGCAGAAGCTGCTTTATGATATCGAGCTTCCGCTTGCCCGTGTACTCTCGTCAATGGAGCGGACGGGCTTCGCCGTCGACCGCGACGGCATAGCCGAATTCGGAAGCAGACTCGGCGAGAGAATAGCCGACATAGAGCGCGAGATTTATTCGCTCGTCGGCTATGAGTTCAACTTGAATTCACCCAAGCAGCTCGGCGAGGCGCTTTTTGACAAGCTCGGTCTGCCGGCAAAGAAAAAGACAAAGAACGGATATTCGACCGACGCGCAGGTGCTTGAATCGCTCGAAAACAAGCATCCCGCGGTGCGCGATATCCTTGAATACAGGACGCTTTCAAAGCTGAGGTCGACCTATTGCGACGGTCTGCTCAAGGTCATAGGAGAGGACGGACGCATACGCTCGACCCTCAATCAGACCGAGACGAGGACGGGCAGGATTTCATCCGCCGAGCCGAATCTTCAGAATATCCCCGTGCGTTCGCCGCTCGGGCGCGAGATGCGCAAATTCTTTGTTGCGCGCCCCGGCTGCGTGCTCGTTGACGCGGACTATTCGCAGATCGAGCTGCGCGTGCTCGCCCATATTTCGGGCGACGCAAATATGATAAAGGCGTTCAACGACAACACGGATATCCATACTGTCACCGCATCCGAGGTGTTCGATATGCCGCCGCAGCTTGTCACCCCGATGATGAGAAGCCGCGCAAAGGCGGTCAATTTCGGTATAGTCTACGGTATCGGCGCGTTCTCGCTCGCCAAAGATATCGGAGTCAGCCGCAGCGAGGCGGACGAATATATAAAGGGTTATCTCAGGCACTATTCGGGCGTTGACAAATATATGCACGATGTAGTCGAAAAGGCGAAGAAGGACGGCTATGCCGAGACGATGTTTGCGCGGCGCAGATATCTGCCCGAGCTTACGGCGTCGAACGCCAACACACGCGCTTTCGGCGAGCGCGTGGCGCGAAATATGCCCATTCAGGGCACGGCGGCCGATATAATAAAAATAGCCATGATAAGAGTCTATGAACGCCTTGAGCGCGAAAACCTGGCGGCGAAGCTTATTATGCAGGTGCACGATGAGCTGATAGTCGAAGCGCCGGAGAACGAGAAGGAGCGCGTGAGCGCGCTGCTTAAAGAGGAAATGGAGAACGCGGCCAGGCTCTCCGTCGGACTCGTTGCGGATGTGCATTCCGGGCGCACATGGTATGACGCAAAAGGCTGATAAACGGAGGCAAATATGAATCTGGTTTTTGTTTGTACGGGCAACATCTGCCGCAGTCCGATGGCGGAGGGGATGTTTAAAAAGCTGCTCGAGGAAAAGGGCGAGAGCGGTATAGTTTGCTCAAGTGCGGGGCTTGCCACCTTTGACGACCGCCCCGCAAGCGACAATGCGCAGAGCGTTGCGCTCGAATACGGCGTGGATATCTCGGAGCATCTCTCGCGGATGCTTACGAGAAGTATAGCGCGAAAGGCGGATTTGATAGTCTGCATGACCGACGAGCAGTTTGAAACTTTAAACCGCATGATACCCGACGAAAAATTATATGTGCTCGCCGGCGGAGTCGATGACCCCTACGGCTGCGATATCGAGGTCTACCGCGAGTGCGCGAAGAAGATAAACGGCGCATTGCCCGAACTCTACGAGAAGATAAAGAGCGGGAGCTGATGGATATTTTTGAAATTGAAACGGTTCCGATGTCGGAGGAATACATAGGCGGCGTCGCGTCGCTTGAGCGCGAATGCTTTTCGCATCCGTGGAGCGAGGCGTCGCTCAGAGAGGAGCTTGATAACAGTCAGGCTCATTTTCTCTGTGCGGCAGCGGACGGCAGAGTCGTCGGCTACATCGGCGTGCAGGAGATAGCGGGCGAGGCATATATAACAAATGTCGCCGTGTCCGAAGAGTTTCGCCGCCGCAAAATAGCGGAAAGGCTGCTCGATGAGGCGGAACGCGGCGCAAGGGAGCGCGGCTGCGCGTTTATAACGCTCGAGGTCAGGGCTTCAAACGCCCCCGCGAAGGCGCTCTATATAAAACACGGCTTTGAACAGGTCGGAACAAGGAAGAATTTTTACTCCGATCCGCGCGAGGATGCGGAGATAATGACAAAGTTTTTTGACAGATGAGGTTTTGATGAGATGAAGATACTTGCAATCGAGTCCTCCTGCGACGAGACCGCCGCGGCGGTCGTTGAGGACGGCAGACACGTTATTTCAAGCGTCATAGCGTCGCAGGTAAAGGAGCATATACTCTACGGCGGAGTTGTGCCGGAGATAGCGTCAAGGCGCCATGCGGAGGCGATATCCGGCGTTGTGGGCGAGGCTCTCGACAGAGCGGAAATGAAGATCGGCGACGTTGACGCAATAGCCGTGACCTATGCTCCCGGGCTGATAGGTGCGCTGCTCGTCGGCGTGAATTTTGCAAAGGGACTCGCGTTCTCCGCGAACAAGCCGCTCGTGCCCGTGCACCATCTGCGCTCGCATATCGCGGCGAACTATATAACTCACCCCGACCTTGAGCCGCCGTTTCTGGCGCTCGTCGTTTCGGGCGGTCACAGCCATATAATCGAGGTGCGCGACTATACGGATTTTAACGTCATAGGCAGAACGCGTGACGATGCGGCGGGCGAGGCCATGGACAAGGCTGCGCGTGCCATGGGACTCGATTACCCCGGCGGTGTGAACCTCGACAGGGTGTCGAAAAACGGCGATCCGAAGAGCTATAAGCTTCCGCGTCCGCACGTTGACGGGAGCGAATACGATTTCAGTTTCTCCGGGCTCAAGACGGCGGCTGTCAATATAATCCATAACGCCAAGCAAAAGGGTGAGGAGATAAGCGTGCCCGACCTCGGCGCGTCGTATATCGAGGCAGTCGTCAGATGTCTGCGCGAAAACACCGAAAAAGCGGCGCTGAACCTCGGCTTTGACAAGATAGTATTGGCGGGCGGCGTGTCCGCAAACTCGCGTCTGAGAGCAGAAATGCAAGAGGTATGCAAGGCTCATTCGTGGTCGCTTTTCATGCCCGAAATTTCCCTTTGCGGCGACAATGCGGCCATGGTGGGCGCCCAGGGCTACTACGAATTTAAGGCAGGAAATGTCGCTCCCTTGACCCTCAATGCCCGAGCTTCCATGCCTATTGATGAAATTGATAAAAATTTATCAAAAAAGAGCTGAATGTTAACAGTTTAGACATTGAAAAGCCGACTTTTTTAGGGTATAATACATACTGGGTAAAGATGGTACCTTTCTTAATAGATTAGACGAAAGGAGTCAAATTTTATGAAACATTTGACGCAGAACAAGACAGTAATCGACTGGATCGAAGAGAAAATAGCTCTCGTATCTCCCGACAAAGTCATGTGGATCGACGGCAGCGAGGAGCAGCTTGACGCTCTGCGCGCAGAGGCCTGCAAGACCGGCGAGATGATTAAGCTCAATGAGGATCTTCTCCCCGGATGCCTGCTCCACAGAACCAAGCCCAACGATGTCGCACGTGTTGAAAACCGCACATTTATCTGCGCGGAGAGCGCAGACCAGGCAGGTCCGACCAACAACTGGATGGATCCCGCCGAGGCCTATAAGATGCTCTATGATATAGCTAAGGACAGCTATAAGGGCAGAACAATGTATGTTATTCCTTATTCTATGGGTCCTGTCGGCTCGCCTTTCTCGAAGATAGGCATTGAGCTTACGGATTCTATCTATGTCGTTCTCAACATGGCTATCATGACGAGAATCGGCAAGAAAGTTATAGATACCCTCGGAGACAGCAACGACTGGGTTCGCGGTCTGCACTGCAGCTGCGATATTGACCCCGAGAAGCGTTATATCTGCCAGTTCCCGCAGGATAACACCATTATCTCCGTCAACTCCGCTTACGGCGGAAACGTCCTGCTCGGCAAGAAGTGCTTTGCTCTGCGCATAGCCTCTTATCAGGGCTGGAAAGAGGGCTGGCAGGCTGAGCATATGCTTATCCTCGGCCTTGAGAATCCGAAGGGCGAAGTCAAGTATATCTGCGCGGCATTCCCGTCCGCCTGCGGCAAGACCAACCTTGCCATGCTTATCCCGCCCGAGGGATACAGAAACAAGGGCTACAAGATCTGGTGCGTCGGCGACGATATCTCCTGGATCAGAAAGGGTCCGGACGGCAGACTTTATGCCATTAACCCCGAGAACGGCTTCTTCGGAGTTGCTCCCGGCACCAACGAAAAGTCCAATCCCAACGCGCTTGCCGCGACAAGAAAAAATACCATCTTCACAAACGTTGCTCATAATCTTGACAACAACACCGTTTGGTGGGAGGGTCTCGACAAGAATCCGCCCGAGAATGCCGTTGACTGGCAGGGCAGACCCTGGAACGGCAAGACCAGCGAGGAGAAGGGCGCTCATCCGAACAGCCGCTTCACCGCTCCCGCAGTCAACTGCCCGTGCATCAGCTCCGAGTTTGAGAATCCGGCAGGCGTTCCGATTTCCGCTATCGTCTTCGGCGGCAGAAGAGCTAAGCTCGCTCCGCTGGTTTATCAGTCGAGAAGCTGGAATCACGGCGTGTTCGTCGGCTCGATAATGGCCTCCGAGACTACCGCTGCGGCAGCCGGCGCAGTCGGCGTTGTTCGCCGCGACCCCATGGCAATGCTTCCGTTCTGCGGCTACAACATGGCCGATTATTGGCAGCACTGGATCGACATCGGCGCAGGCCTCGACGAGGATAAGGCTCCGAAGATTTTCAACGTCAACTGGTTCCGCAAGGACGACGACGGCAACTTCCTGTGGCCCGGTTTCGGCGACAATATGCGCGTGCTTGAGTGGATAATCAAGCGCTGCGAGGGCATGGTTGACGCAGACGAGACCGCTATCGGCTTCGTTCCCAAAGCTGAGGACATCAACCTTGCGGGCATCGAGGACGAGGTCAGCGAGGCTCAGCTCAAGGAGATACTGAGCGTTGATAACTCCCTCTGGGATGACGAGGCAAAGGGCATCGAGGAGTTCTACTCGAAGTTCGGCGACAGACTTCCCAAGGCTCTGAGCGATGAGCTCAACACCCTCAAGGCCAATCTTGAGAAATAAGCTTAAATGAATAACGGCAGACAGGTCAACGCTTGTCTGCCGTTTGATTTTTATATGAAGGCTTATTCGAATCACGAACGTTTTTTGCCGGCTTACGACCGCACGCAATCCGTAAAATACAAAAAAACAGCAGCCGCGATCAATATAAACCGCGGCTGTTTTCATATCTGATTTTACTTAAAGTGTCTCGAATCTTTTTATACCCTTGCGCTTGAGCTTTGCGACGGATATCGCGGCTGTGACCGCAAGAAAGACAGTAGGAATTATCGGCGCCAAAGCGGACGGCAGCAGCTGCACGGAAAGCATATACAGAGCGACAAGCACGATAGCGTACGCCCAGCCGATGAACATCGCGAGCAGGACGCCGAGGCTTTGCTTGACCGCCACGCTCTCATTGCTCCAGTTGAGGTTAGGCATCCTGAGATTCACTCTGAGCCCCGAAACGGCGCACAGGAGGGTGTATATCTGCGGGATGATTATAACCGCCGCAGAGGCGATAACATCGATGCCCAGGGCAATACAGAAGCAGATACTGCATATAAGCGCGGGGACGCAGGTAAAGAGCAAATGAAGTCCGAGCTTTGCCTTGAGTATCTGCCACGAGCTGACGGGGAGCGAGCGGGCTATCCAAAGGCTCTTGCCCTCAAGGGATATAGAGGGCGCGGTGATTATATTCATTGAGGACAGCACGCACACGCCCAAACACGAAAGCGCGGGAGCATATTCTACTAAACTCTCATTCGATTGGGTCAGAATATCAACGAGCCACGCGCCCCTTATCAGCGAAAAAATGCCGACGGCTATCAAAAACAGCGATCCGAGCGCGCAGTTGAGCATATATGAGGGGCTCGAAAGAAAACGGCTTATCTCGCGGCGCAGCAGCGCACGGTCAGCCCCTTGCCGCTTGACCGCCTTTTCTTTGTAGACGGCCTTTTCCGTCTTTCCGCTGCTTATGACGAGCTTCAGGAATGTGTGCGACATTATGAGCCATGTCACGGCGAGCAGGGCGATAACAAGCAGCGAGATTATGACGGTCGGAAGCACCTCGCCCGCGAGCGCCTTGCCGAAAATATAGAGCGGGTAAGCGGAAGCACGCACCTTTGCGGCAATAGCCTCTCTGTTTGCGACGATTCCGCTGATTATCTCGTTAGCCTTGAAGTAGATATAGTAGTAGCCACCGAGGAACGCTATTGAAACTATAACGGTTATTATGCTCTTGTTTTTGAGCTTGACCGCGATTTTTGCAACGATCCAGCCGAGTATGCACGACAGCACGAGGACAACGGCGGTGATGGCTATCGCCATTATAACCGTGCATACGGCGGATATGCCGGGGCGTGCTGTAATAAAATATACGCAGACGGCGGGCGCAATGACGACGCCCGAATACATAAGCCCCATGAGGTATACGCCTATCAGACGCGCCGCCATGATATCCCGCACGGGGATAGGCATGGAGAGCAGCAGATCATTGTCCCTCGCGTCGTAGAGACTCGAATATGTGTTGAACACGCTGCCGAAAACGCCGAAAAGCGCGGCGGTGGCACCCATTATCGAGAAATAGAGCCAGCTCATGCCGAAGGTTATCAGCGGGCGCATCATATATGACATATAGAAGAATATTCCGCCGATAGCAAAGACCATCAGTAAAACGAACAGCACTATAGTGAATGCGGCGGAGCGAGAGGACTTGCTCTTGCCGGTCTTGCTGCTGACAAAGAAGCTGCGGTTCAGCTCAAGGAGCTGTTTTTTAAGAAGCGTTTTCAGCATTCTTCTCCCTCCAGTTCGAGGAACACATTCTCAAGGCTGGAGTCGCCCTTGACCTCCTCCATGGTGCCCGAGCGGATGAGCTTGCCGTTCTTTATTATCGCAACCTTGTCGCAGAGCTTTTCGGCAACCTCGAGAACGTGGGTCGAGAAGAATATTGCGCCGCCCGATTTGCACACCTCGCGCATCATGCCCTTTAACAGGTGCGAGGCGGCTGGGTCGAGGCCGACGAACGGCTCGTCCATGATTATGAGCTTGGGCTCGTGTATCCACGCGGAGATTATCGCAAGCTTCTGCTTCATGCCATGGGAATATGCGGAGATGGGCTGCGCGAGGTCGTCGGTCAGCCCGAACATATCGGCATATTTATGTATGCGCTCGCGCCGCTCATCGGCGCCGACGCCGAAAATATCCGCGATAAAGTTCAGGTATTTTATCCCCGTCATATATTCGTAGAGGTCGGGATTGTCGGGTATATAGGCGATGATTTTCTTGCAGGCGAGCGGGTCGTCCTTGATAGAAATTCCGTCTATCGTTATCTCGCCCTCGTCGAATTGCAGAATGCCCACGACGGATTTCAGCGTTGTGGTCTTACCCGCGCCGTTGTGCCCGATGAAGCCGTATATCTCGCCGGGCGCGATGTGCAGAGTGAGGTCGTCAACAGCCTTTTTCTCGCCGTAGGTTTTGGTCAGATTTTTGATGTTAAGCATAGTATCTCCTTTTCGTCCGCATAGCGGAGCGGGTATCTTTTCCCTTTGATATATATTAATATATTTTGCTCCGCGAGTCAATTAAATGTGCTGCTGCGATTAAGAAAACGGGTGGGGATTTTTAATATATGATGAGATTCATCGTGTTTCCAAGTGTCGTTAAGGAAACGAAAATCGGCACCCTGTTTATCGGATGCCGATGTGACCGGTTTGCTCACTGCGCAAACTGGCTGTTATAGAGCTTTGTATAAAATCCGTTTTTCGCGAGCAGCTCCTCGTGCGTGCCCTGCTCGGCCACCTTGCCGTCCTTCATGACAAGTATGCAGTCGGCGTGGCGTATGGTCGAGAGCCTGTGCGCCACAACAAACGAGGTGCGCCCCTGCATGAGCGTGTTGAATGCGTCCTGAACCTTTAATTCGGTTCTGGTGTCTATCGAAGATGTGGCCTCGTCGAGAATGAGCATGGGCGGCTTCATGAGCATGACGCGGGCTATGCAGAGCAGCTGGCGTTCGCCCTCGGAGAGGCCGTCATCGTCGCCTATGACCGTGTCGTAGCCGTCTTTGAGACGCTTTATAAAGCTGTGTGCGCGTGCGGCCTTTGCGGCGGCAATTATCTCCTCATCCGTGGCGTCGGGCTTGCCGAACGCGATGTTTTCGCGGACGGTGCCGTTCTTTATCCAAGTATCCTGGAGCACCATGCCGAAATGATATCTGAGGCTGTGACGCGTTATTCCGTTTATGTTCTTTCCGTCAACCTTTATGCTGCCGCCGTCTACATCATAGAAGCGGAGCAGAAGATTTATAAGCGTGGTTTTTCCGCAGCCGGTCGGGCCGACAACGGCTATCGTCTTGCCGGACGGGGCGAAGAAATCGAAGCCGTCGATGAGCTTCCTGTTCTTGTCGTAGGAGAAGCGGACGCCGTCAAATTCAACGCTCCCCTCGGGGCCGTCGAGTGTCGAGCAGTCCTCGTCCGATGTCTCCGACTCCTCGTCTATAAGCTCGAATATTCTTGCCGCGCAGGCAAGCGCATTTTGGAGCTCGGTAACAACGCCGGAAATTTCGTTGAACGGCTTTGTATATTGGTTCGAGTAGGCGAGGAAGCTGACAAAGCCGCCGACTGTTACCATGCCGCCGATGGCGAATATTCCGCCCATGAGCCCGACTACAGCGTATATCAGATTGTTGATAAAGCGGGTCGTCGGATTGGTAAGCGACGAGAAGAATATGGATTTGAGCGAATATTTGCGCAGCTTTTCGTTGCTCTTGTCAAATCTTTCAACCGCCCTGTCCTCATATGAAAACGCCTGAACGGTCTTTTGATTCTGTATCATCTCGTTGATGAGCGCGGTCTGCTCGCCGCGCGTCTCGGACTGCTTTTTAAACATCGAATAGGTGCGCCTTGCGATGAAACGCGCCGTGAACAGCGATATCGGGGTCAGCACGACGACCGCGAGGGTTATTGCCGGGGATATGGTGAGCATGAACACGAGCGTCACCGCTATCGTGACAAGGCCGGTGAAAAGCTGCGAGAAGCCTAATATGAGTCCGTCGGCGAACTGCTCCGCGTCCGCTGTTATGCGGCTGACGATGTCGCCGTAGGGGTGGGAGTCGGCGAATGCCACGGGCAGGGTCTGCATATGAGAAAATGCCTTCGAGCGGATGTCGCGCACGGTGTTGTAGGCTATGCGGTTGTTTATTATATTCATCACCCATTGGAGCACACCGCCTACGGCGGCGCAGATGAGAATACCGAAAAGGCAGGTCTTTATTACATCAAAATCAACGTCTCCGCTGAGTTTTATTCCGTCTATCGCGCGTCCGGCGAGGACGGGGATATAGAGCGAGAGAATAACGCTTGCGACGGAGAGGATGAGCGAGAGAAACAGCAGCAGCTTGGAGCGGCCTATGACCGCGATAACGCGCTTGAAAACGGTTTTGTTCTTCACGGTCACGCATCCTCCTTTTCAAGCTGGGAATCGAAGATTTCCCTGTATACCTCGCACGAGCGCAGCAGCTCGTCGTTCGTGCCTATGCCTACTATCTCGCCCTCGTCGAGCACGACTATCGTGTCCGCATTGCGTATAGCCGCAACACGCTGGGAGACGGTTATGACGGTCGGTGCAAAGTCGGTGTTTCGCAGAGCCTTGTTTAGCGCCGCGCCGGTGGCATAGTCGAGCGCACTCGCCGCGTCATCAAGAATGAGCACCTCGGGCTTTCTGACCAAGGCTCGGGCTATCGTCATTCTCTGCCGCTGACCGCCCGAGAGGTTTTTGCCCTCCTGCTCGAGGACAAAATCGAGCTGCCCGCTCTTTTCTTCTATCATCTGCTTGGCCTGAGCAGTTTCGAGCGCCTGCCATATCTCTTCGTCCGTAGCGTCCTGCTTTCCGAAGCGGATATTATCCCTGACGCTGCCCGAAAACAGCGCTTTTTTCTGCGAGACAACGCCTATTTTAGAGCGCAGAGCCTTTGTGTCGTAGTCGCGCACGTCAACTCCGTCAACGAGCACGCAGCCGCCCGTGACATCGTAGAAGCGCGGAATGAGGTTGACGAGCGAGCTCTTGCCGGAGCCCGTGGAGCCGATGACGCCTACCGTGCTGCCGCGCGGGATTTTGAGGTCAATATTGTGCAGGGACTCCTCGCTCCCGTTGTAGGAGAGACACGCCCCGTCAAACTCAACGGAGTATTCGCATTTTTTGTCGCCCTCGGTAACTGTTCCGGGAACGGTGGCGGGCTCTATGTCGAGCACCGACTGTATGCGGTTGCCGCAGGCAATCGCCTTTGTGACACTGATGATCAGATTCGCGAGCTTTATCAGCTCAACGAGTATCTGCGACATATAGTTATAGAGCGCAACGACCGCGCCGCGCGATATTGCGCCCGAATCGACGCGCAGTGCGCCGATATATATCAGCGCGATTATCGCAAGATTGATGAGCACGAAGGTGGCGGGATTCATGAACGCCGATATCCTGCCGACCGCCGTTTGCATCTCGGTCAGAGCCTTGTTTTTTGCGTCAAAGTCCTCGATTTCCTCATCCTCTTTGCAAAACGCCCTGACAACGCGGGTGCCGAGCAGGTTTTCGCGGGTCTTGCTCAAAAGCCCGTCTAATTTCTGCTGAACCTTGCGGTACATCGGTATGCACACGAGCATAATCGCGAACACGACCGCAGCGAGAGCGGGCACCGCAACGACGAACACGAGCGAGGACTTCGCGTCAACCGTAAACGCCATTATCACCGCGCCGAAAACGACAAACGGCGAGCGCAGCACGAGGCGCAGAGTGAGATTTGTTCCCGTCTGAACCTGATTTATGTCGCCCGTCAGGCGGGTTATGAGAGTCGGCGCGCCGAGGGAGTCGAGTTGGGAGTATGAGAGCTTTCCGATGTGACTGAACAGCGCGTGGCGTATGTCGGTAGCGAATCCGACGGACGCCTTCGCCGAGAAATACTGCGCCACAAGCGTGCTGCAAAGTCCTAAAATGCCGAGCAGACCGAGCAGCAGGCAGCGCTTGACTATATAGCCCTTGTCGCCGTTTTCTATGCCGACGTCGATTATATTCGAGACTATCAGCGGAACGGTCAGCTCAAACGCCACTTCGATGAGCTTGAAAAATGGCGCAAGAATGCTTTCTTTTCTGTATTTTTTCAAATACCTAAAAAGCTTTGTCATGCTATTCTCCTCTTGAGATATATTGAGATATATAATGTATACAATACCTTAGATAATATCACGAAAACCGCCGCTTTTCAAGATTTTTGAATGCATTTCGTTTTCTTGACATAAGCGCCCGACAGTGCTAAACTTATGCGTTGTACAAAAGAAACGGTGTGGTGAACGATGAAAGAAAAAGCTCTCGAAAAAGACAAAGAGCTTCTCGAATGCGAAAAGCTCTGGATATTTGCCGTTATGATAGCGGTCGGCGGATTTTTGGGCGCATACACCTATGTTCAAAAGGGCGGAGTGTTCTGCAACGCGCAGACGGCAAACTTCGTGCTCATGGCGGTTCAGCTCGGTCAGGGCAATTGGCGCAAGGCGCTCTATTATCTCCTGCCCGCCTCGGCTTACCTGCTCGGCACAATTATCTCCGAATTTCTCCCGAAGCATATTAATCGCCGCAAGATCGTCCGTTGGGACACGGCATTCGTGGCGTTTGAGATGGCGTGGATATTCGCTCTCGGCTTCGTGCCGGACAGCGCACCCCCGCAGATCTGCCAGGTGGCGGTAAACTTTATCGCCTCAATGCAGTTCAACACCTTCCGCCAGGCAAAAAAGATACCCATGGCAACGACCTTCTGCACTAACCATGTCCGTCAGGTCGGCTCGAATCTTGTCAAGTGGCTTCGAAGCGGGAATAAAGAGGCGCGGGGCAAGATGTTCGCCCATCTTTTGATGATAGGCTCGTTTATAGCGGGCGCGGTGGCGTCCACATTTATCTGCGGTTATCTCGGCGGAAAGACCATATGGTGCGCGGATATATTGCTTTTGATAGTGTTCTTTGCGCTCCTGCGCGCCGACCTCGGCGAGGAGCACGATAAAATCGATGTCGTTCCGCACGGACATTGATGACAAGCTATATAGCTTTACATATTAATAAAATCAAATAACAAAAGCTCCCTTGCGTTCGGTGATATGCAGATATATCAACGGATTTGCGGGGAGCTTTAATTTTTGTATCAAAAAGCCGGACTGATTTCTTGTAAAGTTAATCGCTTTACAAAAGTATTTAGCCCATTATGGGTATCTCAAGAAAAGTATAGGTGAAGCAATTGACAATATAGAAGATAAATGCGGCCGTCGGTACAGTGTAACCGGCAAATTTTTTTGCCTTGCCCTCCGAGAGGGAAGAGTACATGACGGTGCAGGCTATGAGCGTGAACATCTCGGTGAAGTAGAAAACACGCTGCCCGGAGGCATAGACGGAGGAAGAAAATCCGAGCACGGCGGCGCAGCAGACGGCGGCGCAGAACAGCACGCCGACAGTGAGCCCGAGCCTTCTGTTTTTCTTTACGAGCGCCGCAATGAGCGCAAAAATACAGCCGAGAAAAACAAAGCAAAGCGCAATAACCGCTGATTCGAGCGGGCGCAGGCTGCCGCTTTTGAACATCTTTTCAAAGCCCTTGTCTGGCGTTACGCGGCGGACGGCGGTATATGCGGCGTTGACTCCGACACAAAGCACAAAAGCAAATGCGGCGAAAGCGGCCGAGAGCTTCTTTGCTTTTCGTGAGCCGTTGAATGCTTCGCGGACCGAGGCGCAGAGAAGAACAAGAAAGACGGAAGCGGTTATCAGCGAGAAGAAAAACGAAAAGGCGAAGTAGTTTGAAAATCCGCAGAGCAGCTTTTGAAATACGCTCATCTCCGCAAATTTTTCAAAGCCCGAAGTTGCCTCCATCTCGCCGCGCCCGCGCAGACCGGGCGAGAGAATCAGCACCGCACCGGAGGCCATGCCCGTCAGAAGCGGGATGAATTGAAGAATTTTCAGCTTCCTTTGAACCGCGGAGGAAATCAGCAGAATCACCTGCAGTGCGAGCACTGCGGCACAGGCCTGCTCCTGCGATGCCGCGACAACGGCGGCGACTGCCGCGGCGGCATAGGCGGCGGGATGCACTCGCTCGCCCAATACCTCGAAAGTCAGCGGAGTTACCGCGATAAGCAGGGCTGCAAACGGGACGAGAAAAGTAAACGACCCCGCAAACCAGAATACAGACGGGTTGAGACATGGCAGAAATACTACCAAAGGCACGGCGCAGGCGAAGATATATCGCCGTCTTGCATCTGTTTTTTCTCCGAAAAAGTCGGAGATGCGGCAGATGAACCACATTATATATATGATGAGCGCCGCTATAAACAGCTTCCAGAAAATCAGCGGCAGGCGCAGGAAATTTATCATCAGCCATTCGCCGACTATTCGCCCCGAAACGGTCGTGTATCGCTCATGAAGCCAGGCGGGGACGGTGAAGCCGCTGCGGTGGAGTATGCCGAGAAAATGTCCGTCGTCGGTCTTTAGTATGAGCCGCGTGAACACAGTGCAGAAAAACAGCACTGCGGCGGAGTATCCCGCGATTATCGAGCGGGGGGATTCGCAAAATTTTTTAAGCTTTTCTCTCATCTCTGCTCACCTCCCGCCAATGCATACGGATTTTCGGCGGCGCCGCTTCCGCAGAGCGTGAGCGTGTCGGCGCGAAGATATATCGCCGGGCACACGCCGCACAGCTCGTCCGCCGCAAGCGTCTTGTAGAATCCGCCCGTCGTGGTGACGGCGGTGACGCTGCTCTGATTTGTCGAAACGGGCGAGCTCGTCCAGTACCAGCAGTATCTGCGCAGGACGAAATAGCGCGAAGCGTCATTTTTGACGCACTGCTCCGTGGGGCTCTTTCGTCGGTCGGCAGCGCTTATATTTTTGAGCATATCCTTCGACGGCAGAAATACGGTATCGCCGTTTTTGTCTGCCGAAATAAGCGCGAGCTCGGCTGCCGAAAAATTATCCGTGCTTAAAAATCCGTCCCTTGAGTTGAGCCATGCGCGCAGGGGAGAGGTGAAATAATCCGAGCTGCCTATGCCGTCCTCCGACGGGTCGAACGCTTTAAAGCACAGCACCTTTTCGCTCATGAGCAGTGCGGTGTCTCCGGTATCGACGACTCTCCAGATTATCGGCTCTCCGAGATATGAGCCCAAGGCGATGCGGTCGCCTTTTTTGAGCCTGATTTCCCGCGCCGTGCCGCCTCCTATATCGGCGGACGAGGAAAACAGCAGGTGAGCCGATTCGTCTTTCAGCTTTGCGCTCCCGATAAAGGTCAGCGCAAACAGTATTGCGGCCGCGACAACAGCCGCCCTGAAAGCCTTTTTCACCGTCTCACCTCCTAAAAGATTATTTTACATATACTATATCAAGCTCGTTGCAAGGCCCGCCGAGCTTCTGCTTCCCGGCCGAGTTGAGACCGAGCATACCGTTCGCCGCGAAAAACTCGCTCTCGATAACGCACGGTTTGTTTAGATTTTTGAGCTGCGTTGCCCTTGTGCCGGTAGTGTTGCCTATGCCCTTGACATACATGGATGAGCAGTTGCCGCCGTTTAAAAGAAATGCGTTTCTCGCTCCGTATGCAATGAGAACTTTCATCATATTGTCAAGCGGCATGAATTCGCCGATAGCCATGATATATTTATTCTCGGATATCTGAGCGAAAACAGTACGGTTGTGATAATAAGTATCGTGCTCGTTGGTGGCTGCGCCGTTTGTAATGACCTGGCGCTGATAGCGCAGGGAATTGTAAACTCCCTGTGAGATATATGTTCTGCAGTTTTCGTTAGTGAGCGTCGTGACCTTCCATGTGCCGTTTTTGTATATCAGCAGTCGCTTCTGGCCTTGTCCGTCGGTGGATTCGACGGAGCCGTTGCGTATCGTGGGAGCACCTTTTTTATATGTTGAGCCGGCCTCACCGTTTATTGCAATGAGTGAGCCGCTCTTTCTGCCCATGTCCTCGACCTTACCTACTGTGGTACCGAGCAGCTTTTGACTTGATGCTACGCCGATGTGATCCGGAGAGCAGGTGATTATCGCAACAGTTATAATCGGCTGGTAAGTTACCGTTTTGTCATAATCTATAGCGCCGTCCGCGTTAGCCTTTTTAAACGCTTGGGTTATCTGCGGACCGTAAGCTATGCGGTGTATTTCGATATTGACTCCGTTTGCATTGAGCCTCCATGCCCTGAGCACTTTTGCACCCGCAACGCTTTTGACGCTGCTTGCACTTATTTCAAGCTTGCCTTTGGTTGCCGAGCCGGATTGGGCGGGCTTCTTCGTTGTCGTCGGTTTCGACGTGGGCTTGGATGCGGCAGGCTTGTTCTCTGCCGGTTTCTGTGTGTCCTGCTCAGGCTTCGGCTCTGTTGACTCAAAAGCCGTTTCGGAGCTTGACTCAGACTCCTCGGTGCTCGTTTGTACGTCTTCGATTTCAGCTTCCGATGTGTTTTCCGGGGCGGTTGTGTCGTTTTCGGGTGCTTTGGTGCCGCACGCCGAAAAGCTCATAAGAACGAGCATACAGACGAGCAAAACCGCGAAAAATTTTTTTGCCATTTTAATGCCTCCTATATAATGTTATTTCTAAGTTGATTATATCACCGTGTTCTTTAAAACTATATGCCGCACGCGCATTTTGACGAATAAATTTTCGTCATTTTGCACTCTTTTTTGTGCTGCGCAGGTGCATATTATTTCGCAATTTCCGCTTTAATGCGCTGATGCTTTATGATATAATGAAAAGCAAAGGCGGGCGAGTACGCATATGCTAACCGTACTTCCGCGCCCTATATGCATCGCTTTTGCATAAACTCTCTGAAAGGATGAAAATATATGAAATATGCTGTAGTGCTCTGCGACGGAATGGCGGATTATCCCGTCGAGGCTCTCGGCGGCAAGACGCCGATGGAAGTTGCGAAGAAGCCCAATATCGATACACTCGCGTCAAAGGGCGAGGTCGGACTTGTGAGAACCGTTGCCGAGGGCTTGAAGCCCGGCAGCGATGTTGCAAATATGAGCGTGCTCGGATTTGACCCGAAGAAGTGCTATACCGGCCGTTCGCCCCTTGAGGCGGTGAGCATCGGAGTCAACATGAGCGATACGGACGTTGCCCTGCGCTGCAACCTTGTCACCCTGAGCGACGAGACGGATTACGGCGCAAAGACCATGCTCGACTACTCCGGCGGCGATATTTCCACGGAGGAGGCTGCGCAGATAATCGAGACCGTGCAGCAGCATTTCGGCAGCAGCGAGTTTGATTTTTACAGCGGCGTGTCATACCGCCACTGTCTGATAGTGCATAACGGCACGACGCAGTTGGGCAAGATGACCCCTCCGCACGACATCTCCGGCAGGGTCATAGGCGAATATCTTTCAACTTCGCCCAACGCCGAAAAGCTCATAGCCATGATGCGCGAGAGCTACGATATTCTGAAGGATCACCCTGTGAACAAAAAAAGGATTGCCGAGGGCAAGCTCCCCGCAAACTCGATATGGCTTTGGGGCGAGGGCAGCCGCCCGGCTCTGCCGTCTTTTGAAGAGAAATACGGAGTAAAGGGCAGCATCGTGTCCGCCGTCGATTTGCTCAAGGGCATAGGCATCTGCGCAGGCATGAACACCCCCGAGGTCGAGGGCGCAACAGGCTATATCGACACGAATTTTGAGGGCAAAGCGAACGCCGCGGTCGATGAATGGCGTCAAGGTCAAGACCTTGTCTATATTCATATTGAGGCTCCCGATGAGTGCGGACACAGAAACGAGCCCGAGAATAAGGTCAAGGCGATTGAGCTTATTGACAGCCGTGTAATGCCTATAATCCTTGACTATCTTAACACTCAGGACGATTATAAGGTCATGGTTCTGCCCGATCACCCGACCCCGATAGCGACCCGCACCCACGCCTCAGACCCCGTGCCGTATCTGATTTACTGTAAAGGCAAAGAACTTGACAGCGGTGTTTCGAGTATAAATGAAAAAACCGCCTCCGAGACGGGTAATTTCATTGAAGAAGGCTTCGAACTTATGGGTCATTTTCTTAAAGACTGACAGAAGGAGGAAACAAAAATGGGCTTTAGCATAGAAACAAAGTGCGTGCAGTCCGGCTATACGCCGAAAAACGGCGAGCCGCGTGTTGTGCCGATAGTACAGAGCACTACCTACAAATACGAGTCGAGCGAGCAGATGGGCAGGCTCTTTGACCTTCAGGAATCGGGCTATTTCTACACTCGACTCCAGAACCCCACAAACGACTGCGTCGCCGCAAAGATTGCCGACCTTGAGGGCGGCGTCGGCGCCATGCTTACCTCGTCCGGTCAGGCGGCGTCGTTTTTCTCCGTTTTCAATATCTGCTCCGCGGGCGATCATGTTGTCGCGGCGTCCGCGATTTACGGAGGAACGTTCAATCTTTTCAACGTCACGATGAAAAAGCTCGGCATAGATTTCACCTTTGTCCGCCCCGACGCTACGGAAGAGGAGCTCAACGCGGCGTTTAAAGAGAACACAAAGGCCGTTTTTGCCGAGACTATATCGAACCCCTCTCTCGTTGTGCTCGACATTGAAAAATATGCGCGCGCTGCTCACGCACACGGCGTGCCGCTGATAGTTGACAACACCTTCCCGACCCCCATAAACTGCCGCCCGTTTGAGTTCGGCGCGGATATAGTCACCCACTCGACCACGAAATATTTGGACGGCCACGCGACGAGTGTCGGCGGAGTCATAGTTGACAGCGGCAACTTCGACTGGACTCAGAACGACAAGTTCCCGGGGCTGACTACTCCCGACGAGTCATATCACGGGGTCATATACACCGAGCAGTTCGGCAAGGCGGCGTACATAACCAAGTGCACTACCCAGCTCATGCGCGACCTCGGCTCGATTCAGTCCCCGATGAACGCGTTCCTGCTCAATATAGGACTCGAGACGCTGCATCTGCGTATGCCGCGCCACTGCTTGAACGCTCTGACGGTTGCAAAGTTTTTGGCGGCTCATCCGAAGATAGAGTCCGTCCGCTACCCCGGACTCGAGGGAGACGAGTATTATGACCTCGCTCAAAAATATATGCCGAACGGCACTTGCGGAGTTATTTCTCTGCGGATAAAGGGCGGCAGAGAGGAAGCAGTCAGGTTTATGGACTCCCTCAAGTTGGCTGCGATAGTCACCCACGTTGCGGACAGCCGCACCTGCTGCCTGCATCCTGCGAGCACTACTCACCGCCAGCTCACCGCGCAGGAGCTCGACGACTGCGGAGTGTACGAAAATCTCGTCAGGCTCTCCGTCGGAACGGAGAATGCGGATGACATAATCGCCGATCTCGATGCGGCGCTCTCCAACGTCTGAAAGTAGCAAAATAGACAAAATTTTCGAGTAAAATTTTATGCATAAAACCCGTCTGCAAGTTTTCCTGCAGGCGGGTTCTTTTGTTAAAAACTGTATATGCATTTCACATGGAATATTTCTCAGACAGCATCAAAAACGCACTGTAAAGCTTTTGGCTTTACGTATATATTCCAAACTCTCATCAAACCGCAAAAGTTATCCACATTATCCACATAGTTATCCACATCAGCAAGGAGAAAAGCTTTACGACTTGCGAGCAAAAACAAGTGAAAAACTACTGAATATTGAGTGAATATTAATGAATATATTCAAAAACGCGCAAAAAACACCGCCCGGATTTCTGACAGAAAAACACGGGCGGTTTCAATATTTTTATGTTCTCAGCCGATGAACGGAATGTTATTTATGAGGTCGTTTATTCCGTTGAGCGAGCCGTTGAAGAAGCTGCGTATCATTTCGAACACGGTCATCGATGCGGTTATTGCGAACAGCACACCTATGATAATAACGATAATCAGCGCAAGACCCGCGCCGACCGCGAGACCTATCAGCGTGAACTGACCCATGCCCTTGGCGACCTTGGGCTTGTCGCCCTTCCATATAAAATAGAGCACGAGGCTGACGAGCGGCAAAAACCACAGCGCGGGGCCGAAGAAGCCGAGGAAGAAGCCGAGAGCCTTCCAGCCGCCTATGTTTTCGTTTGAGTCCGACGCGCCGTCGCTTGCGTCCGCCTGCTCGGGGGCGGGAGAGGGCAGGGGGGTATTATTATATAAGGATTGGGCTTTTTCTGCCGGCTGCTCCTGAGCCGCGCGCATGGCGTCGCTCTCCGCGAGGCTCACCGGCTCGCCGCAGTACGGGCATACCTTGAATCCGTCGTCGAGCTGTTTTCCGCATTTTCTGCAAAACATAATATCACTCTTTCACTTTTGTATCCGCGCAATTACTTGACGTCGGATTTCTTTTCGAGCTTGCGCTTGTTGCCCTTTTCGTCTACTATATATGTATTGTCGAGTTGCGCGGTGAGATTCGCCTTAAAATCGGCGACATACCGCTTTTTGAGCTCCTCCCATTCGGCGAACTCATCTTCGCCGAGCGCTCTCTCCTGCGACAGGTGGTAGAGCTCGTTCATGCGCCTAATATCTTCCTGCTTCATGTCTGCCTCCGTAGGTTTGGGTGATACATTTATTATATACCATGCCGCAGACAATGTCAATTTGAGTCTGAAGCGTGCGATTTTCGCTCCGGTATATAAATTTTTCGTAAATCGTGAGTGAGCAAATGATATGAAAACGCGAGAAAAAGCGAGAAAAACAGAGCACGCAAAACGTAAATTAAAATTTTAAGAAAAAGTGCTTGACAAGCATAGGCTCATGTGGTAATATATCGTAGCATTAAGAATATCGGAGGTAACAAGTATGTCAACTTATATGCCCAAAGCGGGCGACATAACCCGTAAGTGGTATGTCATCGATGCTGCCGGTAAGCCTCTCGGCAAGGTGGCAGTTCAGGCTGCCGTCCTTCTTCGCGGCAAGCATAAGCCCACATTCGCTCCTCACGCCGACTGCGGCGACCATGTGATCATCATCAATGCCGAGAAGGCTGTCCTCACCGGCAACAAGCTCAACCAGAAGATGTATTATCATCACACCGGCTATATCGGCAACATGAAAGAGGTCAAGTACAGCACCCTCATGAAGACAAAGCCCGAGTTCGCTGTCGAGCTTGCAGTCAAGGGTATGCTGCCCGACAATACTCTGGGCCGCACCGCTCTGACCAGACTCCGCGTCTACAGAGGCGCAGAGCACAAGCACGAAGCACAGAAGCCCGAAGAGTGGGCTCTTTAATGAAGGGAGGCAATAAATAATGTACGATTCAGTTCCTTATTTCTACGGTACAGGCCGCAGAAAGAAATCAGTCGCCAGAGTTCGTCTTTATGCCGGCACCGGCAAGATCATCATCAACGACAGAGAGATTGACGATTATTTCGGCCTTGAGACTCTTAAGCTCATCGTCCGCCAGCCTCTCGCTCTTACAGGCACCGGCGAAAAGCTCGATGTCATCTGCCGCGTCAACGGCGGCGGCGTGACCGGCCAGGCAGGTGCTATCCGCCACGGTATTTCCAGAGCACTCCTTCAGTATGATGCAGAGCTTCGCCCTGCACTCAAGAAGGCAGGCTTCCTGACCAGAGACCCGAGAATGACCGAAAGAAAGAAGTACGGTCTCAAGGGCGCTCGCCGTGCACCCCAGTTCTCGAAGCGCTGAATTTTTACCGCTTACAAGACGAATATCAGCTCCCGGGCAGCATTGCTGTTCGGGAGTTTTCTGCATTTTTGAAGGGCTTTTTGCGCCAGGCAGCTTTTTTGAGGCAAACTTCCGAGTTTTCGGTTATTTCTTGAAAAATCAATGCGTTGTGATATAATTAATGTTGAGAAATGAGCTTATAAAGGAGTGACTTGTTCGGAACAGAAAATATAACGGACATAAGAGAACCGAAGCCCTTGCTCTTTTGGCGCAGTGCGGCATATCAAGGAAAGGTAACAGGAAAATGAAAAGGCGCTTTATTTCTTTTGCACTCGTGTGCATTCTTTTGCTGATTTTTCCCGCGTGCTCATCGAAACAGAACAATGACTACGGAGGCGATCCTATGGAATTTAAAAGCTTTAAGCTGACGGAGAACAACTGCTCGGCACAGAACGCCGTGTATGAGGGCTGCAAAACAGAGGACGGAGTACATCTTGAGTATTATATGAGCTCGAACGACTGGGATAACGAGCTGTCCTGCTTTGTCGAATCCCGCGACGTCATCCGCTCGGTTGACGGGGACGAGAATCTCTACCGCGAGGTGTGCGCCCTGTTCGGAAATTGCAGAATAGATGAATGGGTTGGTTTCCGAGGCGCAAATCCCCCTGATGTTCTTGACGGAAGCTCGATGAGCTTTTCTGCTGTCTTGGCGGACGGAACGGAGATTGAGGCGAGCGGGAGCAACAACTTCCCGAAAAATTACCAAACATTAAGAGCCGGGATTAACAGGCTGATAACCTCGAATAAAATAAGAAGCACCGAGTTTTCCGAAGGGAGCTATGCGATTTCGCTGCCCAAAAGTTGGGTAGGCGTAGTCAGCGTCGGTTTTTCGGAGGGCATGGTGGCGTTTTCCGTCGATAAAACGGACGGCGATGAGCTCACGTTCTTTATAATCGATACCGGCAACGGCTATTCCTCGGACTCCTACAAGGGCAGAGTGGAAGTGGGGCGGCTTGTTTCGGACGAAAACACCCTGTTTGTTACGGCGCGCGACCATTATCGGATAAACGCATACCCGGAAAAAGTTTCCGATGCCGCGCTGGCGCTTTGGGAGACCTATGAGAGCGACAAGCGAGCAATAATAGAAAGCCTGCACGGCATAAACGGGTATGAGCTTTATCCCGAGGACGGGTCTATTCTGCATGAGACCGACGCGCGGGATTTGGCGGATAAGGCGCGAAGCCTCTGGCTGACTCTGAATTTTGCGGGCGAGTATTCCGCCGGGGAGAAGCCCGTGACAATAAGATTCAGAAAGTATATTCCAATGTTTCCCCAATACCGGTATGTGACCACCATGGAAGAGGTCCGTAAAAATTTTTTAGAGGTCTTTTCCGAGGAGCTTACAGATAAAATACTGAGCCAAGCTGTCGCCGACAGGGATTTGATAGAGCATAACGACAACATATATGTAGCATATAAGAAAAACGACGGCGAAGTCTCCTATAACAGCTGGATGCATCACGTCGAGGATGACGGCAACGGGAATTTCACGGTTGTTATGGCCGTAAGAAAACGCTCGGTTGACGATATCATCTATGTCAAGCTGCCGACAGGGAAAAATGCGGAGGGAAAGTTTGTGTTTACCGATTACCCCTATTGGGATAAATCAAAATAATCCTCGCGGATACACTCCGCAGGGAATGAAAAGTTTTCTTGTAAATCGCTGCTCTGCGTGATATAATCATATCGATAAAATTTTATCAAAGAGGGGATTTCTATGAAAACCGCAATTTACGGCGCAGGGTCGCTCGGCACCGTGCTCGGCGCATATCTCGCAAAGGCGGGCGTGGATGTCGATCTTATCACGCGCAACCGCGAGCACGTCGAGGCGCTCAACAGAGACGGCGCAAAGATAATCGGCACCGTCAATATGACAGTGCCCGTCCACGCGCTGACTCCCGACGAGATGACCGAAAAATACGAGCTGATAATCCTGCTGACAAAGCAGCTCGACAATGTCAATGTTTTAAAGAAGCTTCAGAAGAATATGACCGACGACTGCATCGTCTGCACGCTTCAAAACGGACTGCCCGAGCTCTCCGTCTCCGAGGTTGTCGGGGAGGACAGGACTATGGGCTGCACCGTCGCATGGGGTGCAACGCTCCACGGCAAGGGTGTGTCGGAGCTCACGAGCGAGCCCGACAGCATGAGCTTCGGTCTCGGCAGAATGAACGGTCAAAAGGACGAAAAGCTCATGCAGGTGAAGGCGCTGCTTGAGAAGATGTGTCCCGTTGAGGTCGAAGATAATTTCATGGGCGTGCGCTGGTCGAAGCTGCTCATCAACGCCGCGTTCAGCGGTATGTCTGCCGTTATCGGCG
Source organism: Oscillospiraceae bacterium (assembly GCA_003538135.1). Classification (GTDB taxonomy): domain Bacteria; phylum Bacillota; class Clostridia; order Oscillospirales; family Acutalibacteraceae; genus CAG-177. Next base: position 64,883 of record DPOR01000017.1, on the reverse strand, counting down.
GCACCTTCGGCGACGCCGCGGAGAACAAGACCTCGCGTGTCTGCTGCCAGAATCTCATAAAGGAGTGCATCGATGTCGCCGCGGCTGCGGGCATAAAAATAGAGCCTGTTCAGGGCAAGGATATAGTGAAGCTCCTCGACTACAAGGGCAACGGCATAAAGAAAAAGATATCCTTTGCGCTCATCCCGATTTGCATCAAGAAGCACAGGCTCTTAAAGGCGAGTATGCTCCAGGACCTTGAAAAGGGCAAGAAGTGCGAGGTTGACGCGATAAACGGCGTTGTCTGCGCCTACGGCAGAAAGTACGGCGTGCCCACCCCCTATAACGACAAGGTCTGCGAGATAATCCACGGCATTGAGGACGGCAAGTATACATACACATTTGACAATGTAAAGATGTTCTCAAATCTTCCCCAATAAAGACTGCCATATTCGGCGCAGAAAGTCGCTTTTTTGCCCGCTCGCAGTACCTTTGTACAGCTTCGGGGCAAAGAAACCGCCTTCTGCATCCGACTACGACAGTCCGAAAAGAGGTTGCATATTCGGCGCAGAAAGTCGCTTTTTTGCCCGCTCGCAGTACCTTTGTACAGCTTTTACAGTTAAACCGGCCTGTGGTTCATAGGTCGGTTTTTATGTTATTGCAAGGCACCCTTTATCTGTTCGGGTAATTGGGATTTGCAGAGCAGTTGCAAGAGGTACACCATAGAGGTGAGCTTTGTTCGCCCGCAAAATGCAGCGACTGACAAATATTGAACCGTGTAGGGGCGGATATTATCCGCCCGCGGTTTCTGCAGTAGCTTGCGGCTATTCACTTTGTAGGGGTCGGCGACTCGACGACCCTTTGACGCGTTAGCGTCACTGGAAATCTGTATATTTCGCCCGTGTCGTGTAATGCGCCTTCTGCTTGCGGCTTGCCCTCTGTGCCGCCGACGGCGGCAGCGGTGCGTCGAGTCGCCGCACCCTACAAAGGGGGATATTGAAAAATTAAGCAGCCGTGAAAAACGGCGAATCCGTGCAATAACCCCTCAGTCTCGGCTTCGCCGAGCCGCCTCCCATACAGGGGAGTTGTAATTGCAGCTGCTCTGCAAATCTCAATTTATCAATCTGTATACACAACAAAAGTCCCGGCAGATATCACTGTCGGGACTTTTCTGTTTTATGAATATTCCGTTAAAAGGCAGCGCGATTTTTTCAGTTCATTCCGGCGCTTCCGACTGCGTCGAAGAGCCGCTGTATCTCGCTGTTTAAGGCCGCGTTCTCGGGAGACGAAAGCTCCGGGTCGCGCGCCATAATCTCCTTTGCCGCCCGCTGCGTCTCCTCGAGCGTGCCTCTGTCCTTCAGCATATCGGCAATCTTCATCTCCGGCAGACCGTGCTGACGCGAGCCGAAAAATTCGCCCGGACCGCGCAGCTTGAGATCCTCGTCCGCGATTTTGAAGCCGTCCGTTGTAGTCTCCATGACCTTCATTCGCCTTTGCGCCGTGTCGTTTTGCGCGTCGGTGATAAGAATGCAGGTGGATTTATGTTGCCCGCGCCCGATGCGCCCTCTGAGCTGATGCAGCTGAGAGAGCCCGAACCGCTCGGCGTTTTCTATAACCATTATCACGGCGTTGGGCACATCGACTCCGACCTCGATGACCGTTGTCGAGACGAGCAGCTGCGTTTCGCCCTCGGAGAACGATTGCATAACCGCTTTTTTATCCGCACTTTTCATCTTGCCGTGCATAAGCCCGACAGTATAGCCGCGAAAAGCTCCGTGCTGCAGCTCGTCTGCATATTTTACGGCGGAGGCAAGCTCCGTATCGTCCCCGTCGCCGTCGACAAGCGGGCAGATTATATAGCCCTGCCGCCCCGCGTCGAGATGCTTCTTGACATAGTTGTATGCTCTTTGCCGAAGCTCGGAGGTCACGGCGTATGTCTCGATTTTCTGCCTGCCGGGCGGCAGCTCATCGAGCACGGAAATGTCCAATTCGCCGTAAATTATCAGCGCAAGCGTGCGCGGAATAGGCGTTGCCGACATGACGTAGAGGTGCGGATTTTTGCCCTTTTCGCCCAGCGCGTTTCTCTGCTCAACGCCGAAGCGGTGCTGCTCGTCGGTTATGACGAGCGCGAGAGATTTAAATTCAACGTCCGACTGGATTATGGCGTGAGTTCCTATGAGCAAGTCTATATCGCCCGCCCTGAGAGCCTCTTTTTTTCTCCTTTTTTGAGCGGCAGTGTCCGAGCCGGTTAGCAGCTCGACTTTTATCCCGCAGCCCTCAAACAGCTTTAAAAAAGTCTTGTAGTGCTGCTCGGCGAGCACCTCGGTGGGCGCCATGAGCGCCGACTGCATTGAATTTTTTGCCGCCGAATAGACAAGCGCTGCGGCGACTGCGGTCTTGCCCGAGCCGACGTCACCTTGGAGCAGGCGGTTCATCTGCCTGCCGCTCATCATGTCGCGCATGGCCTCCTTGACCGCTCTGCGCTGCGCGCCGGTCGGGGAGAAGGGGAGAAGCGAGAAATATTCGTCGCTAAAATCTCTCTCTATAACCGCGCCCGCATTTTTCTGCGTCTGCGAGCGCATTTTTTCGAGCCCTAACTGCAATATCAGCAGCTCTTCGAATATGAGTCTGCGCCGCGCCTCCTCGAGATAGTCGGGGTTCTCCGGAAAATGTATGTTCCAAAGCGCGTCCGGCAGCTTCATCAGGCAGTATTTTTCGCGCAGCCAAAGCGGTATGGGGTCAACAAGCTCATCTTTGCACTGAGTCAGCGCCGTTTTCACGAGCTTTTCTATCATCTTTGAGTTTAAGCCGTGTGTCTGCGGGTATATCGGCCTTATCCTGTCTGCGCCCTCGGCAGGCTCTATCTCGGGCGAGCTCATCTCCTTGCGGTAGAGATTGCCGCCGACCCTGCCGAAGAACAGAAATTCGTCGCCCGCGGTGAGCTTTTCCGCCGCAAAGCGGCTGTTGAAAATGGTTATGCCCATTATGCCGCTGCCGTCGGTGATTTCCGTCTTGTAAAGCGTCAGACCTTTACGGATAAGATTCTTGCGCACGGGTGAGCCGACAATGCCCTTTATGCAGCAAAGCTCACCTATCTGCGCCTCGTTTATGCTTTTAATTTGACTCCAATCCTCGTATATTCTCGGATAGAGACGCACAAGGGCGTTGACATCAGAGACGCCAAGCCGCGACAGCATCGCGGCGCGCCTCTCGCCAACGCCCTTTAAGTATTTTATATCAGTATCGAGCTTCATCTTATTCGACCGAAATTATGAAATAATAGACGGGCTGACCTCCGTTTATGACGGAGACTTCGATATCCGAGCCGAACTTTGCGGTCAGCAGGGAGGCGAGCTCCTCTGCGTCCTCCTCGGAAGCGCCGTTGCCGTAGATGAGCGTGACAAGCGAAGAGCTTCCGCGCTTGAACAGGTGCTTTGTGACCTTGAAAGCCGCCTGAATGATGTTCGACTCTATAGTGGTTATCTTGCCGTTTTCCATGCCGAGTATCTGACCCTCTCTGACGGACTGCCCGTCAATCGAGCTGTCGCGCGCGGCGAAGGTGACAAGACCGGTAGAAACCTTTTCTGCTGCCTTCATCATCGTCAGATGATTCTCTTCTGCGGAGAGCGAGTCGTCAACATTGAGCAGAGCGGCAATGCCCTGCGGAATGGTCTTTGTGTGCAGTACGCGCACATCGCGGTCGGTCAGGGGATCGACCTGCTCCGCCGCCATGATGATATTCTTGTTATTGGGGAGGATAAAGACGTGCTCTGCGGGGGTGGAGAGCACCGCCTTGAGCAGATCGTCGGTACTCGGGTTCATCGTCTGCCCGCCGCTGACAATCTGATCCGCGCCGAGCTCGGAGAACAGCTCGCACAGACCTTCGCCGGACGCCACTGCGACATAGCCGAACGGCTTTGTCGGCTCGACTATCTTCATCGGCTCGGGCTGATTTTTCGGAGCGGCGCCCCATGCGGCGTTCTGATGCTCCTGATGCATATTCTCAACCTTGATATTGGTCAGCTGACCGAACTCAATGCCCTTTTGGATAGCCTTTCCGGGTGCGTTCGTGTGAACATGAACGGTTATATCCCTGCCGTCGTCCGTGACGGAGACACACTCGCCGATAGCTTCGAGATAGGCGCGCAGCTCGCGGATATCCCTGTCGTTATCGCGGCGGGAGATGAACTCCGCGCAGTAGGTGTAGCGGTTGTCCACGGGATGATCGTCCGCCTTTTCCTCGCTCTTTGCCTCTTCCGCTTCCTCGGCGTCGAGATTGACCTCCTTGCCGTGGAACACGTCGGACATGGCGGTGAAAATGCAGACAAGTCCGCTGCCGCCCGCGTCAACAACGCCCGCCTTTTTGAGCACGGGGAGGATGTTCGGCGTGTCGGCAAGGGCGGTCTTTGCGCCCTCAAGACCGATATCGAATACTTTTACTGCGTCCGTCTCGCCGTCGTTTACCGCTTTTCTTGCGTACTCGGACGCCGTGCGGATAACCGTGAGAATGGTGCCCTCGGTGGGCTTCATGACCGCCTTGTAGGCCGAGGAGCTGCCGTGCTCGAGTGCGGAGGCCATCGCTGCACCGTCAGCCTCTTCGAGCCCTTTGAGTCCCTTGGAAAATCCGCGGAAAATGAGCGAAAGTATAACGCCGGAGTTGCCTCTCGCTCCGCGCAGCAGACCTGAAGCCACGCAGCTTGCAACAGCCGAAACGTTCTCGCTGTCGTCCTTGACTCTGACCTCGCGTGCGGCGTTGGTTATTGTCATGGACATATTTGTGCCGGTGTCGCCGTCAGGCACGGGAAAGACGTTGAGCGCGTCTATCTCCTGGCGGTGAGAAGTGATTAATTGCGCCGCGTAGATAATTGCGTTGCGCAGAAGTGCTCCTGTGATTGTCATTAATTTTCCTCCCCCAAAAGCATTGCCGCTGTGCGGTCGATGCAAATCGGTTTTATTCGCTCTTCATTCCGTCAACATAGACATTGACGGCGTGGACTTCAAGCCCCGTAGCCTCTTCAACGGTGTATCTGACCTTGTTGACGATGCTCTGGCATATGGCGGATATGTTGACCCCGTAGGATACTATAATGTGCAGGTCAACAATAAGACCCTCTCCGTCCTTTCGTACATTGATGCCCTGGTCGGCGAAGTGACTGTTCTTTTTAAAGACGGAACGCAGACCCTGGCGCACGTTGCTGTTGGCCATGCCGGCAACTCCGAAGCAAGAGGATGCGGCGTTGCCGATAAGGGATGCAAAATAGGGCTGGGATATCTCGATAACGCCGAGATGATTTTCAAGTCTTATCAAGGAAAGTCCTCCTTTCAAAAATAAGAAGTAAGACTGTCTATCCATTTGGTTATTATACTATAAAACCTTATACTAAATCAAGCTCTTTGAGAAATCTTGCGAGCGCATCCTGCCACGGGGGCAGACGGTCGAAGCCTGCGTGGTCGAGGCATTTCTTTGAAAGCCGCGAATTTTTTGGGCGCTTGGCCTTTGCGGGGTACTGCTCGGTGGTGCATGGGACTATCTCGGCAGTCTTTCCCGCCTGACGCATTATCTCTTTTGCGAACTGAGCCCAGGTGCAGAAGCCCTCGTTTGAGGCGTGGTATGTGCCGTATTTCTCGGTCTTTATCATGTCGCAGATGAGCCTTGCGAGGTCGGGCGTGTAGGTGGGTGAGCCCGTCTGGTCGTCAACGACCGTCAGGCTGTCGTGCGAGTCGGCAAGGCGCAGCATTGTCTTTACGAAGTTTCCGCCGTTTATTCCGAACACCCATGAGGTGCGTATGATAAAGTGCTTTTTGCATTTCTCCGCCTCTTTTTCGCCGCCGAGCTTAGTTATCCCGTAGATATTCTGCGGATTTTTCGGAGCGTCGGTTTCGAGCGGCTGAGTGCCGCTGCCGCCGAAAACATAGTCGGAGCTGATATAGACGAGCTTCGCGCCGATTTTTTCGCAGGCGAGGGCGATGTTTCGCGTGCCGTCAACATTGACCTTGCGGCAGGCGTCGCGGTCGTCCTCGGCCTTGTCCACAGCGGTATAGGCGGCGCAGTGGACGACTGCGTCGGGGCGAAGAGAGGTAATATATTCCTCCGTTGCCTTTTCGTCCGTTATGTCGAACTCTTCCCTGTCCGCGCCCACGGGCTCATCCCCGAGGGCGTTCAGGCGCTTTATAACATCGTAGCCGAGCTGTCCGTTTGCGCCCGTGACTAGTACCTTCATTGAAAAAACATCCTTTTTATCAGTTCTTGAGGCTCTGGAGCGGAGCGGGTATGCGCCCGCCGCGCGAAATCATTTTTGCGGGGGAAGCGGTATTAAGCGGCATTATCGGACCCGAGCCGAGCAGTCCGCCGAAGTTCAGCTCCTCGCCGGCGCTCTTGCCTATGGCGGGAATGAGTCTCACTGCCGTCGTCTTGGAGTTTACCATGCCTATTGCCGCCTCGTCCGCGATAACGGCAGAGAGCACATCGGCCGTTGTGTCGCCGGGTACGACTATCATATCGAGGCCGACGGAGCAGACCGCCGTCATCGCTTCAAGCTTCTCTATTTTCAGTGTGCCCGCGCGTGCGGCGTCTATCATTCCCGCGTCCTCCGTGACGGGGATAAAAGCGCCGGAAAGACCGCCGACGTGCGAGGATGCCATGGTGCCGCCCTTTTTAACGGCGTCGTTGAGCAGAGCCAGAGCTGCGGTCGTGCCGTGGGCACCGCACTGCTCGAGCCCTATCTCCTCGAGTATGTGCGCCACGGAGTCGCCGACTGCGGGCGTTGGCGCGAGGGAGAGATCGACTATGCCGAACGGCACGTCGAGCCTGCGCGAGGCTTCGCTCGCGATGAGCTGGCCGAGACGGGTTATCTTGAACGCGGTTTTCTTTATCGTGTCGGCAACGTCGGTGAGGTTGCCGTCAGGAATCTTCTTGAGTGCGCAGCGGACAACGCCGGGACCCGATACGCCGACATTTATCACACTCTCCGGCTCGCCGGGGCCGTGGAATGCGCCCGCCATGAACGGGTTATCCTCGGGGGCGTTGCAGAATACGACGAGCTTCGCCGCGCCGATGCAGTTGTTGTCGGCGGTGAGCTTGGCTGTTTTTCTGATGATTTTGCCCATGAGCGCCACAGCGTCCATGTTTATGCCGGTTTTTGTCGAGCCGATGTTGACACTCGAGCAGACGTGCTCGGTGCGCGCGAGGGCTTCGGGTATGCTTTTGATAAGCGCCTCGTCGCCGGGGGCAAAGCCCTTTTGAACGAGCGCGGAGTAGCCGCCGATGAAGTTGACTCCGACGGCCTGCGCCGCCTTTTCGAGCGTGAGCGCATATTTTACGGGGTCGCCGCCGGACGCTGCCGCAAGCATGGCGATAGGGGTGACGGCGATGCGTTTGTTGATTATCGGCACGCCGTATTCCTTTTCAATCTCGCAGCCGACTCTGACAAGCTTTTCCGCCTTGCGCGCTATTTTGTCGTAGACTCTGCGGCAGGAGTCGTCGATATCCTGCGAGCAGCAGTCGAGCAGGGATATGCCCATGGTGATTGTGCGTATATCTAAGTTTTCATCCTCGATCATGTGTATCGTTTCGAGAATGTCTCTGGTGTTTATCATAGTGAAAGCTTCCTCTCAGAAAGTGCGTGGTTATACATGATACATCGAGTCGAAAACGGCCTCGTGCATAACATGGATATCGAGCCCGCGGTCTTGACCGAGGCGGCTCATTATATCGGAGAATTCGGACAGCGGCACGGAGCACTTCCCCGTGTCAACGAGCATTATCATGCAGAAAAGATCCTGCAAAACGCTCTGCGTCACTTCGGTTATATTCACGTTGAGCTCCGAGCATTTTCCGGATACCTCGGCGAGAATACCGATTATGTCCTTGCCCGTAACAGTCATTACAGCTCTCATTTTATTCGTCCTTTCCTGTGCGTTTTTCGGAATAGTATGTATACATTCAGTATCAAGATATTCTATCATATTTTATGTGTATCCTCAATAGCGGTTGAACAATTTGAATTTTTTTGTATTTAATACTGTTACTTAGTGAAAAAATATGTTATGATATTGTATACTTTAACCGTCATTACCGTGGAGGAAAAGCGATGCCGCAGAGAATAATCGACACTCATGTTCATACAGACAACTCACCGGACGGTCATCATTCGGCAATGTATATGTGCGAACGCGCAGAAATGGCGGGGCTTCGGGCGATAGCTTTTACCGACCATGTCGAGGCGGACGCTTACAGACGGGATCACTATGACCGTGTGGCGCTCCAGTCGTTTATAGACGTCACAAAGGCGCGCTCGGCATTTTGCGGCAAGCTGCTCGTGTGCGCGGGAGTTGAGCTCGGTCAGCCGATGTACGATGTAAAAACCGCCGAGGAAATACTTTCAAACCTACCCTATGATATGGTCATAGGCTCGGTGCACAATTTTAAGGACGAGCAGGATTTTATGTATCTCGATTATTCTCAATGGGATATAACCGACCTGCTCAACAGATATTTTGATGAGCTGATAAAGCTTTCGCGCTGGGCGAAGTTCGACACCTTGGCGCATATGACCTATCCGCTCAGATACATCGTCGGCGAGCACGGCATAGAGGTTGATATGTCAAAGTTTTCCGATAAAATTGATGAGATTCTGACTCTGCTCGTCGAAAACGAAAAGGCTCTCGAAATAAACACCTCGGGACTCAGACAGAAGCTCGGCACGACCATGCCCGAGGAGACTGTTGTCAGACGCTTTAAGCAGCTCGGCGGCGAATTTGTGACCGTCGGCTCGGACGCCCACTATGCAAAGGATATCGGCGCGGGGATAGATGTCGCCATAGAGATAGCGCAGCGCAGCGGCTTTGACTGCGTGACGCTGTTCCAGAACCGTATGCCCGTTCAGATTCCGATAGAGTGAAAAGAGAGGTGCAGTCATGATAGAACTCAGGGCAAACGCAAAAATTAATCTCTTTCTTGATATTTTGGCAAAGCTGCCGAACGGTTACCACTCGCTGTTTATGGTTATGCAGTCGGTCTCGCTTGCGGATATCGTGACGGTGAGCGAGAACGGCGAGGGCATTATCCGCCTGACCTGCTCAGAGCCCGCTTTGCCTACGGACAGCAAGAACATAGCCTACCGCGCGGCGCAGGCCTTCCTCGAAGAGGCGGGGCTCGTCGGCAGGGGCGTTGACATACATATTGAAAAGCATATCCCGTTTGAAGCAGGGCTTGCCGGCGGGAGCGCGGACGGCGCGGGAGTTATCGTCGGACTGGACAGGCTCTTTAAAACCGATATGGGAACGCAGAAGCTCTGCGATATCGGGCTTAAAATCGGCAGCGACGTGCCGTTTTGCATCTCGGGCGGCACCATGCTCTCCCAGCACACGGGCGGCATACTCTCCTGTCTTCCGCCGCTTAAAAGCTGTTTTGTCGTGCTCGCAAAGCCCGCAACGGGCGTCTCGACTGCGCGCGCCTACGGGGATTTCGATTCCGCGAACTATATATATCATCCGAACAAGGTCGGTATGCTCGACGCCGCCGCAAACGGCGATTTCGAGGGCATATGCCGTCACGCGGGCAACGTCTTTGAGCAGACGATAGAGGTGCCGGAGCGCGTGAGAATAAAGAGCATTATGCGCCGCTGCGGCAGCTCGCTTGCGCAGATGAGCGGAAGCGGCCCCACCGTTTTCGCCCTGTTCGAGTCGGAGAGCGACGCCGAAAAATGCCGCGACAAGCTCGAAAACAGCGGACTCGTCAAGAGCGTCCACCTGTGCAAAACCGCCGAGAGAGGCGTTGAACCGGTGAATGAGGTGTAAAGTGAAACGGCTTTACATTTGATTTGAATAAAAAGCCAAGACAGCGAACAGAGTGCTCTGTTCGCTGTCTTGGCTTTTGGAGAATAACAATGAAAAAACCGGAAAAGTTTGTAGTTGTCTTGTTTATGTACCCTGAGCGCCTACCATTTCATAGTGCTGCTGGGCGTCCTGAGGGATCATGCGGTAAATTTTGCCGTTGTCGTCAACGTCGACCATGCTTATCTGTATATCCGGCACAAGGGTGTGCAGGGCGGAGACGAAGTGCGAGCTTCTCTCTTTGGGGAAGCCGGTGACGATATCAACGGCGCCCTTCTTTTTGGCGATGACCGCGGCGAGAATAGCGGGGCTGTCGTTAAAATATACGCTCATTTGCGCGTTTTCGCTCCTCGCACATTCATAAAGCTCTTCAAGAACCGCGGGATCGGGGCTTACGCCGTCCCTCTCATGGAATACACTGAGAACCTCGAGCGGAACTCCGTACTGCTTGGCTATGACGGAGCCGGAGCGGATGAGCTGTTCGCATTTGCTCTGCGGAGTTACACAGACAAGAACACAGTTTTTGCTTTTCATCTTGCTGATGTCCTTTCGTAGTTGGTAGCCGTTTGGCTTTCCTTCCCTCTCGCTACGGTTATATAATACCATCGGATTGTGTACTGAATAGTAAAAATTCATTAAATCAAAGTAAAGAAAATTTGTACGAACCGTGAATAAGCGGGGTTGCGATATTTTTTTAAATATTGTATTATAAAGACGGAAGAAAAGCGGGCACAGAAATCATATGCTCCGTGCCGCTCGGAAAATGACAAAAAAGAGGGAACGAAATAAGAACAAAATAAAATGTAATATAAAGCGGATTGCTTTGTCTGTACGGGAGGTGCGATATGTACACTTTTGACGAAAAATTCAAAAAGGGCGCGGCGCGCGCGTTCAGGGCGCAGAACGGGATGACCGCATTTTTAGGCGGACTCAATAAGCTCCTGCCCGAGCCGCCGGCATTCGGAGAATGCAAAACAAAAGAGGAGGAGCCGACGGTTGCGCGCATTGCGGACACCGCCGGAGATCGCTGGTATCTCGGCTTTTCGGAGCAGAGCATAGTGCCGCGCGATGTCGGCGAAAAGGCATATTATATCGGCGGAAACCTGTCGCTGCCGCCGCGAAGGGTGCGCGGAGTGCTCGATGATATCAAGGTGCGGGTCATAGCGCTCAGCGACGGCGAGGGGAAGGCTGCGGAGATTTTCTGCGTCGTTGACTGCATAGGGCTTACGAATACCACGGTGCGGCGCATCCGCAGGGAGCTCGATTCATTCAGCCGAACCGATAACGTGGGGTATATAAATGTTTTCTCCACCCACGCGCACAGCTCGATAGACACCATGGGCATATGGAGCGTGACGGGAAAGAAATTTTTTAAAAACATATCGAAGCTGATTTCCCGCGGGCAGCCCGAGCCGAGCGTTGACGGAGAATTTATCGACCGCATAATCAGAAAAACCAAAAAGGCGGTTGCCGAGGCAGTCGGAAATATGGAGCCGGGGCGGCTCTATGCGGCGCAGATAGGCACGAACAGCATTGAAAAGCTTGAAAAATATTCGGATTCGGAAGAGAAGCCCTATGACGATATGAGTCTCGACGAGTACGGAATGAGAGACTTTCTCTTTGCCAAGCGGCCGCCGCGCGAATATTCGCCGCGCCTCAACCGCCTGCGCTTCGTGCCCGATAACAAGGCCTCCCGCCCGACCGTTCTGGCAAACTTCGGCGCGCACCCATATGCGAACGGCTTGAAGATAAAGAGCAACAAGGGCAATATGCTCTCCGCCGATTTTCCGTTCTATATGGAGCGCACGGTAAACGAAGCGGGCGAAAACTTCATTTTCTTCAACGCCGCAGTCAACGGAATATACCCGAGAAGAGCTGCGGGCGGAGTTAAAGAAGAGAACTTTACGCGCCAGACGGAGGCTCTCGGACGCGACCTCGGAAAGCTCGTGTTAGCCATGACAAAGGAGCGCGACGAGATAGAGAAGAGCCCTCTGCTCTCGCCCGAAAACAGCGGCGAAGCGTATAAAGACGCAGTCGAGAGGATAGGCAGAGGTTCGGCAAAGGAGCGCGAGCTCGAGCCTAAGCTTACCTCGGTGCATAAGAAGATTGCGCTCAGAGTCGATAATCCGCTCGAAAAAATGATAGGCAAGCTCGGCTTCGCGTGCTTCGATATGACCAGACCCGAAAAAGGGGTATATGAGCTTGAAACGGAGACGGGATATCTCGAGCTCGGCGGAGATTTCAAAGCAGTGCTCGTGCCCGGAGAGATAACGCCCGGACTTGTCAGCGGCACCGGCGATATGCTCGCGGAAAACAGTATAACGGGCGAGGCAAGCGATTTTAAGAGCATCTGCGATATTGTCGGCGGCGACACTGCGGTGTTCGGTCTTGCAAACGACGCACTCGGCTATATTATCCCCGATAACGACTACTGTATGTTCTTCGCAGGCTACGGAAAGCTTGCGGAAAAGCTGTTCTTCAAGGACTACGCCCACTATCAGGAGATGTTCTCCATCGGCGCACACACCGCGTCATCCTTCTCGGCAGGTGTCGAGGGCATGATGAAAAGCTTCAGAGAGCTGTCGGAAAAATAAAAATTTCCGGTCGCAACGCGTATATTTATTTTAAGTCCCGACAGATATGATGCTGCGGGACTTTTGTTGTATAATTTAAGCCGTGTGAGAGTATTAGACAAATTGGGATTTGCAGAGTCATTTCAAGAGGCACACCGTGCGGGCGAACTTTGTTCGCCACTACGGTGTATCACTTGAAATGGATTGCAAAATCCCTGTTTGCCAAGCTGATAAACTTGTATTTCCACACGCCTTTCGGTTTGCCGTACAACCTGCGATTTTGTGCGGCAGCAATGCAATAACATAAAAACCGACCTGTGAATCATAGGCCGGTTTAACTGCTTTGCGAACTCTCACTAAAGACCGAAAAATTTTACATTCCGCAAGGGGCGCGCTCCTTTTTATATATCCGATGCCGCCATGTCGTCCGCTATTCTTCTTGCAGCCGACTCGGGGGAAGAATCGTTGCGGATCTCCGCGTCCGCGCAATTTGAATATATCGGGTCGCGGGTCACAAACATCCGCTCGAGAGCCTCGCGGCTCTTTGAGAGCGGTCTGCCGTCGAGCGAGAGCAGTTCGAGCGCTCTTTTCAGATAATATATGCGCCCGTTGCCCTTGAGGGCGCGGACATTTTCGGGGTTCAGCACCGCACCGCCGCCCGTTGCGATTATCAGCCCTTTTTCTTTTGCTATGCTGCGTATCGCCTGAGCTTCGAGCTCTCTGAAATGTGCCTCGCCGTATTCGGAGAAAATATCGGGCACGCTCATTCCCGCCGCTTCTTCGACGAGCGAATCCGTGTCGACCGACTTTCGACCCGTGAGCCCTTCGAGCGCCGCCGCCACGGTAGTCTTGCCGCAGCCGGGCATACCGACGAGAACAACATTCTGCACATCGAGCGCGAGCGAACGGAAAACGCGCTCGATTTCTTTTTCGCCTATCTCAGCGGAGCAGAAATATTTCGCGCTCTGTGCCGCCTGCGCCACAAGCATATACAGCCCGCCCGAGCAGCTTATCCCGCGATCGAGCGCCTGCATGATAAGCTCGGTGCGCAGGGGATTGTATATCACGTCGAGCACCGCCTCGCACCGAGGAAAGCTGTCGAGCTTTACAGCCGAGCAGCCGTTATTCGGATACATTCCGACGGGCGTCGTGTTTATCAAAATCTCGCAGTCGGAGAGCTTTTCGAGATTTTCATAGTTGTATTCGCCCGAGCGGGAGACGACGGTTATCCTGTCCGCGCCGCAGTCCGCCGCCACGGCTCTTGCAGTCAACGAGGTGCCGCCGCTGCCTAAAACAACAACCTTTTTGTCCGCAAAATCAATGCCCGCGCGCGCAGCCATGGACTTGAAGCCGAAATAGTCGGTGTTAAAGCCGTGCAGTCCGTCCTGCGTTCTTATAACTGTGTTGACGCTGCCTATTTTCTGCGCCTCGGGGCTGATATATGAGCAGTAGGGCATGACCGTGCGCTTATAAGGGATAGTCACGTTGAACGCGTCAAAGTCTCCGTTTTCCATAAACTCGCCGACCCTGTCTCTCGGCAGACTCACCAATTCATACGAATAGAGACCGAAGGCCTCGTGAATTAGCTTCGAGTAGCTGTGACCGAGTTTTTCGCCTATGAGTGCGCACTTCATTTCAGACCTCCGAGTAGCTGCCGAGGAATACGAACTGCTCAGGGCCTCTTGAAAGCTCGTCGAGCAGAGCGAGAACGGCAGGGGAATAGACGGACGCTTCAATATCAAAATAGAACATAAATTCAAAGTCGCTGTCGGCTATCGGGCGGCTCTCAAGCTTTGTGAGGTTGAGCCCGAGGACGGAGAACTTCGAGATGAGCGAATATAGCGCGCCGGGTCTGTGCGGCAGTGAAAGCATGAGGCTTATCCTGTCCGCACCGGGGAAAATCATGGCTTTTTTGGAGATGCAGATAAAGCGCGTGAAGTTGCCGTCGGTGTTCTGCACCCGTGTATCGAGCTTCTTGAGCCCGTAGAGATTTGCGCAGTTGGCCGATGAAATCGACGCGGCGTCGTGCCTGCCGCTCTCGCGCAGCAGCTTCGCCGCGGCAGCGGTGTTGCCGCATACCGTGACTTTTATTTCCGGGTGCGCCTTGAGAAATTCCGAGCACTGGCCTATGGCCTGCTCATGCGAGAAAATCTCTTTTATATCCGAAAGCTCCGTGCCCGGCAGCACGAGCAGTGAGTGGTCAACCTTTAGCTTTATGCTTCTGACTATGTGGAAACGGTAGTTTTTCATCAGGTCATAGACCTCGTTTACCGTGCCGTAGGTGCTGTTTTCGATAGGGAGAATGCCGTATTCGCAGAGCCCCTGCTCTACGGCGGCGAACACACCCTCAAAATTCCTGAAATATGAGACGGACGGGGAGATAAAAAGCTTGTCGCAGGCGAGCTGAGAGTATGCGCCCTCAACGCCTTGGCAGGCCACGGTGCCGTGCTTTGGGAAAATCGGCGGAGTGTTTTGAAGCGCCTCGGTTATGTTGTCGGAGACAGTGCCGCCTTTTGCGGTCAGCCTCTCCTGATAAGAGCGGCTGACATCCATGAGGGTTGAGAAAAATGTGCGGGCATAGTCCTCAAGATCTTCTCCCGCGCCTGCCGCCGCAGCGGCCAGAATTTCACGCTCTCTGCCCTGCTGGAGCACGGGGAGATTGTTTTCCTTTTTGTATTCCGCAATATTTTTTACTGTGCTCATTCTCTTTTTAAAAAGCTCGAGCAGCTGTGCATCTGTTTCGTCAAGCTCTTTTCTGTAGTCAGCGAGTTCCATTTTTGCCATCTCCGTTTGAGTTTATTTGCCGAGCACCATGTCTAAAACGGTCACTGCCGCCGCCGCTTCAACGCAGGGAACGGCGCGAACCGCGATGCACGGGTCGTGCCTGCCCCTTATTTCAAGGCGCGTTTCCTCGAGCGAGTCGAGGTCAACGCTTCTCTGCGGCAGACCGATAGACGGCGTGGGTTTGAATGCCGCCCTGAAGATTATCGGCATTCCGCTCGTGAGTCCGCCGATTATGCCGCCATGGTTGTTGGTTACCGTTTTTACGGTGCTGTCAATGAGGCAGTAGGGGTCGTTGTGGACGCTTCCCGTCATATCCGCCGCGGAAAATCCCGCGCCGAACTCTATCCCGCGAACGCCGCCAATGCCGAATATCATTGACGATATGCGGCTCTCCGCCGAGCCGAAAATCGGATCGCCGAGCCCCGCACCGAGTCCCGTTACGGCGCACTCGACTATTCCGCCCACGGAGTCGAGCGACTCCTTAGCCTCGAGTATCTTCTTTATCATCTCTTCGCCCGCCGTGTCGTCTATGGTGGGGAAGAGCTTTGCTTTCAGCTTTTCAAAAATTCCGTTGTCCGGGTCGCAGGGGTCAAAAGGCGTGTCATCGATCCCCGCCGCGCGAGAGAGGTGAGCGGCGACATTTATGCCCTTTCGTGCGAGTATCTGTTCGCTTATCGCGCCCGCGACGCAAAGGGGAGCGGTCAGCCTGCCCGAAAACTGCCCGCCGCCGCTTCGGTCGTTCGCGCCGCCGTATTTGACGAACGCAGGGTAGTCCGCATGGGACGGGCGGGGGACGTTCTTCATGTTTTCATAGTCCGAGGGACGGATGTTGCCGTTTCTTATTATCGCGCAGAGCGCCGCGCCCGTAGTTTTGCCGCCGAGCAGACCGCAGAGAAATTCGGGTCTGTCCTCCTCCTTGCGCGGAGTGCTCCAGGCCTTGCCGCCCATTCTGCGGCGCATGAAATTCATTATCCGCTCCTCGTCTATCGCTTCGCCTGCGGGCAGTCCCTCAATGACAACGCCAACCGCGCTCGCGTGCGATTCGCCGAACACCGTGAGCTTTATGTTCTGTCCGTATTCAGATGACATCCGCCTTACCTCCCAGCTTTTTATAGTCCTCGAAGAAATCGGGATAGGATTTATTCACCGCCTGCGCGTCTCTTATGACAACGGGGCTTTCGCATATGCAAGCCGCGACTGCCGCCGCCATGACAATTCGGTGATCGTTGAAGGAATTGACCTCGCCGCCCGCAAGAGTGCCCGTGCCATGAACGGTCAGGGAATCGGGCGTGCTTTCGGCGAAACCGCCGAGTGAAGTTATCATTTTTTCGACCGCCTCTATGCGGTCGCTCTCTTTTATTCGAAGCCGCGCGGCGTTAGTAAACACCGTGTCGCCGTGAGCCGCGCAGGCCGTCACGGCGAGAGTCGGGAAAAGATCGGGGCACTGCGAAATATCTACGGTAATGCCGAAAAGCTCGCTTTTGCAAACCGAAACCGAGCTGCCGCATTTTATATCGGCGCCGAAGGCCTTTAAAATATCCGTTAAGGCGCGGTCGCTCTGTCGGCTGTCAAGTGACAGTCCTGTTATTTCCGTTTCCCCGCCGAGTGCGCCTGCGCACAGGAAGAACGCGGCGTTTGACCAGTCGCCCTGAACGCGCGGTGAATCGGGCTCGATATATTTCTGCGGAGCTTTTATTTTATATCCGCTTGAAGTTTCTTCTATAGAGACGGAAAAATCTCTGAGCACATCTAAAGTCATGTCGATATATCCGACCGACTCGCGTCTGCCCTCGATTATTATTTCGCTCTCTCCGTCGAGCAGAGGCAGGGCGAAAAGCAGCCCCGATATGAACTGCGAGCTGATGTTTCCGGGTACTCTGAACACGCCCGAATGAAGCTGCCCCGATATTTCTGTCGGCAGCCTGTCGGCGGAAATTACCGCGCCGTTTTCTCTGAGCGCATCGGTGAGCGCCGACATGGGGCGCTTGGGCAGTCTGCCGCGCCCGATGAACCTTGCGTTTATTCCGAGCGCCGCGGCAACGGGGAGCAGGAAGCGCAGAGTCGTTCCGCTCTCGCCGCAGTCGAGAACGCCGCCGTCATGCAGCTCGTTAAGGCAGCGGAAAGTCGCGCGAGTGTCCTCCGAGGTGCAGAGCGATTCGGAAATTTTGCCACCCGCAAGAGCGGTTGCCGTCATCAGCCTGTGTGCGTGCGACTTCGAGGGCGGAGCCTCAAGAGAGCCCCGCAGTTTTCCCGGTGTTATCCTGATATCCATGGCGTCCTCCGTCAGAGAGAATATATACTTTCGAGCTCGTTCGGGTCTGTATTATATAAGATACATTCGCCTATTTTTGTCGACAGAATAAGATTTATCCCCGCCGAGCTGCGCTTCTTGTCGCGCTGCATGACGCTTGCAAGCTCATGCACCGAAATGTCCGTCGAGACGGGCAATCCGTTTCGCTCCATAGTTTTTTTTACGCGCTCGGAGATATCTTCTTGGCAGACTCCGAGCTTCTGCGCCGCGAGGCAGGCGCGAACCGTGCCTATCGCCACCGCATGGCCGTGCGAGACGGCAAAATCGCTGCACCGTTCTATAGCATGGCCGAGCGTGTGACCGAGATTGAGCTTCTGACGCTCTCCGAGGTCAAACTCATCGCGCGAAACTATATCGCTTTTTATCTCTACACAGCGGCGCACGATATTTTCTATATTGCCCTTGACGTCGCCGAACTCGAAAATTTCAAAGAGACTTTCGTCCGCGATTATTCCGTATTTTATGCTCTCCGCCGCGCCGTCCGCAAAGAGGGCGTCGCTCAGCGTATTAAAGCAGTCGGGGTCGCAGAGCACGAGCGACGGCTGGTGAAATGCCCCGGCGAGATTTTTGCCCTCCGGGAGATTGACACCCGTCTTGCCGCCCACGGAGGAATCGACCGCCGCCAGGAGAGTGGTGGGTATCTGAACGAATCGCACCCCGCGAAGATAAGTGCTCGCCGCAAAGCCCGTTACGTCGCCGACTATTCCGCCGCCGAGGGCTATGAATATGTCGCTTCGCGTGAGATTTAAGCCTGCCGCAAACGAGAGAATGTCGCCGACGGTCTTTAAGCTCTTGTGCTCTTCGCCGTCCTCAAAGACGAACTTTTCGCACTCGATTCCCGCACTTTTCAGCGAGTCGAGCGCGGCCTTTGAATACAGCCCGTCCACCGTGCGGTCGGTTATCAGCAGCGCTCTGCGCGCGCCCGTGTATTCTTTTATAAGCTCTCCGGCTCTTTTCAGTATTCCGCGCTCTATGAGTATGTCATATTGCGTCGATGCCGTGACTTTTACGCTCTGCATTGCGCTCCCTCCCGTTTTATCCGCAGACGGCCTTTCTCTTTGTGCCGTCCTCGAGCAAATTCTCAAGCTCGGCTCTGTCGTTGGCCGCTATCGCGTCGCGGTATTCCTTCAGATTATTTATAATATTGTCTATTTCGTTTAAAAGATTGTCGCTGTTTTCAAGAAAAAGCTCGCTCCACATTTTGGAGTTGAGCGACGCTACGCGCGTCATGTCCTTGTAGCTGCCCGCGCTCATGCCCGTGTGCTCGAGAGCCGTGGGACTCTTTATATATGCGCTTGCCACAACGTGCGCGAGCTGCGAGGTGTAGGCGATTATCCTGTCATGCTGCTCGGGGGAGACAACGGTTATGCTGCCGAAGCCTATCGAGAGAAACATATTTTTTATCTCGTGCAGCAGCGCGATATCCGTCCCGCCGTCCGGGGTCAGAATCATCGAGGCGTTGTTGAAAAGCATACCGAACGAGCTGTCAAAGCCCCATCTCTCCACGCCCGCCATCGGGTGTCCGCCGATGAATTCAAAGCCGTGAGCTTTTGCGAGCTCGTGGGCAGGTGTAAAGACATACCGCTTTACACCCGAGCAGTCTATAACGACCGCGCCCTTTTTGATTATATCCGCCTTGCTTCGAAGAAATTCTACAGTGGATTCGGGATAGAGCGCGAGTATTATCCTGTCGCACTGCGCGAGAATGCCGTCCGTCAGCTCCTCGTCTATAGCGCCGACAAGCTTCGCCTTCAGCATAACGCTCTCGTTTATATCAAAGCCGAAAACCTCGCTGTCCGTGTTATCCTTGAATGCCTTAGCCATTGACCCGCCTATGAGTCCGAGCCCTATAACCGCTGTTTTCATAATTATTATATCCTTTCGACAGACTGTTGGCAACCTTACATTTTATATGCGAACGGGCGTATGCTGTTGACGCCTTTGACCACATCCTCGAACGCCTCGGGGGTCAGCGACTGCGGACCGTCGCAGAGCGCGTGCTCGGGGTCGTTGTGAACCTCTATGATAAGTCCGTCCGCGCCGGCGGCGGTGGCTGCAAAGGCCATGGGCTTTACAAGTCTCGAGATACCGGTGGCGTGGCTGGGGTCTACTATTATCGGCAGATGCGAGAGCGTCTTGACAGCGGGAACGGCGGAAACATCGAGGGTGTTTCTGGTGTAGGTCTCAAAGGTTCTGATTCCGCGCTCGCAGAGTATAACATTCATGTTGCCGCCCGCCATGATGTATTCGGCGCTCATGAGCAGCTCCTGCAGGGTGTTTGCAAGTCCGCGCTTGAGAAGAATGGGCTTGTCCGTGTGTCCGAGCTGCTTTAACAGCTCGAAGTTCTGCATATTGCGCGCGCCAACCTGAATTACGTCAACCTCGTCGAACAGCGGCAGCTGGGATAAGTCCATAATTTCGGTGACTATCGGCATACCCGTCAGCTTCTTAGCCTCGAGCAGGAGCTTTAGACCCTCCGCGCGAAGTCCCTGGAAGGCGTAGGGTGAGGTGCGGGGCTTGAACGCGCCGCCGCGAAGCAGCGTGGCGCCGGCTTTCTTGACGGCCTGCGCAATTTTGCAGACCTGCTCCTCCGACTCGACCGAGCAGGGTCCTGCGATTATCTGGAAGTTGCCGCCGCCGATTTTAATATCCTGCTCTTTGTCTATGACAACCACAGTGTCCTCGGGGTGGAACTTTCTGTTCGCGTTCTTGTAAGGCTCCTGAATGCGCTTGACATCCTCGACGATATCGAGAGCCTTTATAAGATCGATGTCTATGCCCGAAGTGTCGCCGACAAGTCCGAGCACGGTGTTGTGCGCGCCCAAGCTGCTGTGGACGGTGATGCCGAGGCTTTCAAGCCAATTGACAAGATTGTCGCGCTGATCTTCGTTGAAATTTTCTCTAAGAATAACTACCATTGTTTTTTCCCTCCGGTAAAAGTTTATAAAATAAAAAATCCCCGCCGCGTTTAACTGCGGGGGGATTGCCGAATACCGTGCGCCTTATGCGCGGCTCTGTGCTGTCATTTCCCTGTCTGCGGTCAAACGCAAATAAGCCTTACCGTAAAAATAGGTAAAGCTAAAGTAAGGGAAATATTTTGCTGTCAGTTTTGCTGAAAGCTCCATAGTAATGACCTCACAAGTTGTTGTTCCTATGATAACAGCATAAAAAGCGTTTGTAAATAGAAAATCGCAAAAAAGTCACGCGAAAACGGAAGTTTGTTGAATCTCTATAAAAACATTGCGGATTTTTTCGGTCCGGACTGTAAAAAACATTTGGATTTTGTGCGGAAAATGGTATAATTATGTCAGAGAGAAACGGAGGGATACATGTGAAAAACGAACTTTCTCAGATAATATCGCAGTCGCGTTCGCTCGTATTTTTCGGCGGAGCGGGTGTTTCGACGGAGAGCGGGATACCGGATTTCCGCAGCGTGGACGGACTTTACAATCAAAAATACGACTATCCGCCCGAGCAGATGCTCAGTCATACTTTTTTTGAGCGCAAGACGGAGGACTTCTATCGCTTCTACCGCGATAAGATTCTGTCCTATGCCGTTTCGGCGAAGCCGAACGCCGCGCATAAGAAGCTCGCCGAGCTGGAGGAAAAGGGTATACTCTCGGCCGTTGTGACTCAGAATATTGACGGTCTGCATCAGGCGGCGGGGAGCAAAAACGTGTTCGAACTGCACGGCAGTGTGCTCAGGAATTATTGCACTCGCTGCGGAAAGAGCTACGATATTGATTATATGCTAAAAAGCGAGGGCGTGCCGCATTGCTCCTGCGGCGGGATAATAAAGCCCGACGTTGTGCTATATGAGGAGGCACTCGACGACAGAACCGTGCGCGGCGCAGTCAACGCGATAGCCTCCGCCGACACGCTGATAATCGCGGGGACGAGCATGGTCGTCTACCCCGCGGCGGGGCTTGTGAATTACTTTGACGGAAAGCATCTTGTTGTGATAAATATGAGCCCGACTTCGGCGGATTCTCGCGCCGATTTGTTGATTTGCGGCAAGGTAGGCGAGGTGCTCGGAGGGGTGGAAATATGAAACCGGACTTTGAAAGCGGGCTTGAAAAGGCGCTCGACGAGCTTGAAGCCGTGACCCCGCTAAAGCCGTTTAACTGCGGCAGGCTCTGCTCGGCACGCTGCTGCTCGGGCGATGAAAATGACGGAATGGGTCTGTTTCCGGGCGAAGAAGAGCTGTTTAAAGACTGCGCGGATTTTGAAATAAAAAAATCCGAAGGCAACTTCGGCGAGCCTGTGCTTGTCTGCCGCGGCGAATGCGACAGGCGCAAAAGACCGCTCGCGTGCAGGATATTCCCGCTGTTCCCGCTTGCACTCGAGAGCGAAAACGGGACGGTGATAGTGCCCGTGCCCGATCCGCGCGCGGGGATGTGTCCGCTGCTTTTTGCCCCCGATAAAATCGACCGCCGATTTTACAGAGCCGTGCGCCGCGCCGGAGAATACCTCCTGCGCGACGAGAACACCCGCCGCTATCTTTTGGATCTCAGCGCCGAGCTCGGGGACATAGCAGAGCTTGCGGAGAAGCTGTGAAACAGAGTTTTTAATTGAGCTGGCGAACCCCTCAGTCTCGGCTTCGCCGAGCCAGCTCCCCTGCAGGGGAGCTGTCACGAAGTGACTGAGGGGTTGCCGGAAAGGCCGAGCTTTACACTCTCCTCCGGACGGGAGAATGCTTAGAATCCGAAAAATTCAACCGCCGCAAGGAAATTCCCTGCGGCGGTTTGCATACATATATATTATGTTATTTTACGCCTGCGGCTCTCTTGAGCGCATCAACCTTGTCGGTGTGCTCCCAGGGCAGGTCTATATCGGTTCTGCCGACATGGCCGAGGGCGGCTACCTGACGGTAGATCGGACGGAGAAGATCGAGCTCTTTTATTATAGCGGCGGGACGAAGGTCAAATACCGTGTTTGCCGCGTCCGCTATCTCGGAGTCGGGGATAACGCCCGTGCCGAAGCTGTCAACAAAAACGGAGACGGGCTCGTCAACGCCAATGGCGTAGGCTATCTCGACCTCGCACTTGTCCGCAAGACCTGCGGCAACGATGTTCTTCGCCATGTATCTTGCGGCGTATGCCGCGGAGCGGTCAACCTTTGTCGGATCCTTGCCGGAGAATGCGCCGCCGCCGTGGCGTGAATAGCCGCCGTAGGTGTCAACGATTATCTTTCTGCCGGTAAGACCGCTGTCGCCGTGCGGGCCGCCGGTAACAAAGCGTCCGGTGGGGTTGATGAATATCTTCGTGTTCTCGTCCATCATATCGGCGGGGATTATCTCGCGGATAACGGCTCTTTCGATATCGCGGCGGAGCGTCTCGGTCTCAATATATGCGGCGTGCTGAGACGATATGACGACCGCTTCGATTCTCTGCGGCTTGCCGTCCTCGGAATACTCGACCGTGACCTGCGTCTTTCCGTCGGGTCTGAGGTAGGGGAGAGTGCCGTCAACGCGAACCTTGGTCAGCTGAGCGGCAAGCTTATGCGCAAGCGATATGGGCATGGGCATGAGCTCCGGGGTTTCGCGGCAGGCATAGCCGAACATCATTCCCTGGTCGCCGGCGCCCTGTCTGTCAACGCCCAAAGCGATGTCGGGCGACTGCTTGTCAATGGTTGTAAGTATCGCGCAGGTGTTGCCGTCGAAGCCCTTTTCGGGGCCGTCGTAGCCTATGTCGCAGATAACCTGACGCGCTATCGAGGGAATGTCAATTTTGGCGCTTGTGGTTATCTCGCCCATTATCATGACAACGCCGGTAGTGCAGCAGCACTCGCAGGCGACTCTGCCGTTCTTATCCTCGGCGAGTATGGCGTCAAGAATCGCGTCGGAGATCTGGTCGCAGATTTTGTCGGGATGTCCGCCTGTTACGGACTCGGAAGTGAAAAAGTAGTTTGCCATGTTTAGTCCTCCTTCTGGCAATAAAAAAAGCGCTCGGCGAAACCGCTAAGCACTTCTGGGCGATGCGGAGTTCTTCCGCCGCCGGCCTTATCTTTCGGTCTGCACCGCAGGATTTAGCACCTTAAATAATTTCAGGTTGCCGGGCTTCACGGGGCCTGTTCCCTCAGCCGCTCTTAATAAGGAAATATTAAATTTCGGCTGCCATTCTACTCTATCCGACAAGTATTGTCAATAGCTTTTTGGAATTTTTAAGCTAAAAATAAATTTTTGCGGTGAAATCACAAAAGACGCGCCGATTTACCAGCGGAAAAATAAAATCAAAAAACACTTGCATTGTCGGGCACTTTATGCTAAAATATCTAAGCATTTGTTATCCGTCACACTTCGATGACGGGGTTTAATGCCGAAGCGGTATGACCGCACCACATTAAAGCGGGCGCTCCTCTTTCATCTAATTTGTTACGAACGTCTGAAAATCAACGGAGGAATATAAAATGGACGCACTCAAAGTTATTGCACAGGACTCGCTTAAAACAGGCGACGACATCCCCCAGATCAATATCGGCGACACCGTAAAGGTTTCCGTTAAGATCCGCGAGGGCGAGAGAGAAAGAATTCAGGCTTTCGAGGGAACGGTTATTGCTCGCAAGGGCTCGGGCGTTTCCGAGACTTTCACCGTACGCCGAGTTTCCTACGGCGTCGGCGTAGAGAGAGTCTTCCCGGTACATTCACCCAATGTCGCTAAGGTTGAGCTTATCAGAGGCGGTAAGGTTCGCAGAAGCAAGCTCTATTACCTCAGAGACAGAGTCGGTAAGGCCGCAAGAGTTAAGAGCCAGGTCAAATAATTGTGCGAATGAGGGTGTAACATTTATTTGTTACACCTTTTTTCACTTTAAACGGGGTTTGCAGGGCAATGCGCAGAGTCGAGGAATATTGGTTCAAATTTGAATATCCTGCCGCGCTCTCGCAGGAGACGGACGCAGCAGAGGAGACACCGGAGCGCTGCCGAAAGCAGTGGAAAATCGTCTATGACGCGGTTGCCACGCTCGAAACGGCGGTCATTATCCTCATACTGTTGTTCTCGCTCGTGTTGCGACCTGCCGCGGTTATCGGCAACTCAATGCTTCCGAGCTTCAACAGCGGCGACAGAGTCGTGTGCCTGCCCGAAATTTCGGGCTACGGGCGCGGGGATGTTGTGATAATCTCCCACGCAACGCGCATGGACGAGTCGATAATAAAGCGCGTTATCGCAGTCGGCGGAGATACGGTGGACATAGATTTCTACAAAGGCACCGTCAGCGTCAACGGTCAGGAGCTCGTCGAGCCGTATGTCGGCACGCCGACAAATTTGAGCTACGATATGAAATTTCCCCTTACCGTTCCCGAAGGCAAGCTGTTTGTCCTCGGAGACAACAGAAACGACTCCATAGATTCGCGCTCCACCGATATCGGCCTTATCAATGAGAACAAGGTTCTCGGCAAGGTGATTTTCAGGTTCTACCCGTTTAATAAGATAGGAATAATAAAAAACTGAGCCGCAAGGCTTTAGATTTGAAGGCGGACTGTTATGCAGGAAAATAATGAGCTTCAAATGAATACAGACAATGAGCTTCAAACGAATGTTGCGGAGCAGGCTCCCGTTGCGAAAAAGCCGAAGAATCCGAAGCTTATAAGCAATATCTATGATATCGTCTCCGTCATTGTGTCGGCGGTTGCGGTGATAGCTATTGTCTTTACCTTCGTTACCCGCGTGCTCGTCGTGTCGGGCGCGTCCATGAATCCGACGCTCAATAACGGCGATACCGTGGCGATAAGCTCGCTCAAGCGCTCATTTGATTACGGCGATATAGTTATCGTCGCCCAGCCCAACGCCATGCATAAGACGCTG
This sequence comes from Oscillospiraceae bacterium, assembly GCA_003538135.1. Classification (GTDB taxonomy): domain Bacteria; phylum Bacillota; class Clostridia; order Oscillospirales; family Acutalibacteraceae; genus CAG-177. The sequence goes on along the minus strand of DPOR01000017.1, from coordinate 39,600 downwards.
ATAAAGCGCGTTATAGCGGTCGGCGGTCAGACGGTGGATATAGACAGCGAAAAGGGTATAGTCTATGTCGACGGCAAAGCGCTCGACGAAAAATATACGCTCGAGCCTACATATTCCCGCGGCAATATAGAATTTCCCGCAACCGTGCCCGAGGGTATGCTCTTTGTTATGGGCGACAACAGAAATGACTCGACGGACAGCCGCATGAGAGTTGTCGGATTTATCGACGAGAAGTACATCATGGGCAAGGTCATCGGCAGGATAATGCCGTTCGGTCAGTGGGATGTTTACTATAATTTTCATCCGGACGAGGGCAAATAATCCTGCCCGCTCGGCAATATGCAGTTAAGACGCAGCTTCGGCTGCGTTTTTTGCTTGTAAAGATAAAGTTTTTTTGATATACTCATTTAGTAGAGTCAATTTATATACGGCGCACGGAGTACGGGCGCATACAGTCCCAAGGAGGAAGAATTTTGGAAAACGGAGATCTTTATGTCCAGTGGTTTCCGGGTCATATGGCTCGGACGCGCAGACAGATAAAAGAGAGTCTGCCGCTCGTTGATGCGGTGGTCGAGATAGTTGACGCGCGTGTGCCAGTGAGCAGCCGCAACCCCGAGCTGCCGGAGCTTATAGGACAAAAGCCGCTCATGGTCATTCTCAATAAGTGCGACCTCGCCGACGAAAACGCGACGCGCCGCATGATATCCGAGCTCGGCAAGCAGGGCGTGACGGCTATTGCCGTTGACTGCCGTTCGGGCAAGGGCTTAAACGCCTTTGCGCCGACCGTCCGCCGTATGCTCGCCGATAAAATCGAGGCGAACGCTCAAAAGGGCATGGCGGGCAAGCCACTTCGTCTGATGGTAGTGGGCATACCCAACACGGGAAAGTCCTCGTTTATCAACCGCATGGCGGGCAAGAACAAGGCAAAGGTTGCGGACAAGCCCGGAGTCACGCGCCAAAATCAGTGGTTCGGCATAGGAAACGGCATCGAGCTGCTCGACACGCCCGGCGTGCTCTGGCCGAAGTTCGACGACCCGGACGTGGGTCTGCGCCTTGCGTTTATCGGCTCGGTCAAGGATACCATACTCGACATCGAGCTTATCGCGGCGCGGTTTTTAACGATAATGAACGAAAACTATCCCGAGCGGATAAAGGAACGGTATAAATTGGAATTTTCGCCGGAGAGCGAGGAATTTGAACGCCTTGAAATGCTTGCGAGAAAGCGCGGTATGCTGATAAGCGGCGGCGAGCCGGATACGGAGCGCGCGGCGGTCATGCTCCTCGACGAGTACCGCGCGGGCAAATTGGGCAGAATAACGCTCGACTGATTATATAAAAAGAGAGGGATATCATGAAAAAGAAATCAATTCTCAGAGTAACAGCTCTTATTGCGGCGCTGCTCATGCTCTGCGCCTGTCAAAAGGCGGTGCCCGCCGGCGGAGAGGCGGAAAACACCTCCGAAAGCGCAACTGCGGACTCCCGCGAGCCTGTCAGCGTGAACATTCTCGCCGTGGGCGACAATCTAATCCACGGCGTAATATACAATCAGGCGCACGCCCGCTCGACAACAGGCGGCTATGATTTTACATATGCCTATAAAAATATCGCCTCCACCGTCGCAAGCGCCGATATAAGCATAATCAATCAGGAGACTATAATCGACCCCGAGAAGGCTCCGAGTACCTATCCCTGCTTCAACTCTCCGACGGAGCTCGGTGACGAGATGGTGAAGATAGGCTTTGATGTGTTCAATCTCGCCAACAACCACTCGCTCGATAAGGGCGAGAGCGGGCTGAGAAACGCCATAAAGTTCTGGAAAAGCAAAAATGTTGTTTTCTGCGGGGCTTATCTCGACGAAGAGGACTACAAAACAAATCCGACTAACACCGTCAAGGGTATAAAGTTCGCCTATGTCGGGCTTACGGAGCCCACCAACGGCTTGAGCCTGCCCGAGGGCAGCGAGACGATACTTATGCTCGGTGCGGATGAGGACAGAATAGAGAAGCGCGTCAAGGCGGCGTCCGAGATAAGCGATATGACTATAGTCAATGTCCATTGGGGCGAGGAGTATACCCATACGCCGACGGAGCGCCAGCGCGAATTGGCTCAAAAGCTCGCCGATTGGGGCGCGGATATAATTATAGGCACACATCCCCATGTCATTCAGCCCGTCGAATATGTGACCGCCGCAGACGGCAGAAAGGTGCTCGTCATCTATTCGCTCGGCAACTTTATTTCCGCGCAGGACAGAGGCCCGAGAATGCTCGGCGGCATGATGCACATAACCGTCACAAAGGACTATCAAAAGAACACGACCGAGGTGACTGCGGCGAGGTTCACGGGCACGGTCACTCACTATGACTCGGGATTTTCCAATGTTCGCGTTTATAACCTTGCCGATTATACCGACGCGCTTGCGTCGCGCCACGGAGTGCGCTCGACAACGCCGTCTTTCAGTCTCGATTATCTCAACTCGCTGCTGCGCGATGTTGTAAGCGAAGAATTTTTGGAGGGCTGAAATGGCTGAAGAAATCGACCGCTATTATTATGAAAGAACCGCCGCGGAGCACGGATTTATGTGCGTCTGCGGAATAGACGAGGCGGGGCGCGGACCTCTTGCGGGTCCCGTCTTTGCCGCCGCCGTGATACTGCCCGGGGACTATGTTATAGAGGGCTTGAACGACTCGAAAAAGCTCAGCGAGAAAAAGCGCGATATGCTCTTTGATGAGATAAAGGAGCACGCCGTTTATGCCGTCGCGAGCGCGAGCGTCGAGGAGATAGACGAGATAAATATCCTCAATGCGACTTTTCTTGCCATGCGCCGCGCCTTCGATGCTCTGCCCGAGCGTCCGCAGGCGGCGTTTGTGGACGGAAATCGCCTGCCGGGTCTGCCGGTGCCGTCGAAGGCTATTATCAAAGGCGACTCCTTGAGCGCGTCGATAGCCGCAGCCTCGATAATGGCTAAGGTCAGCAGGGACAGATATATGCTTTCTCTCGATGAGCAATATCCCGAATACTGCTTCAAAAAGCACAAGGGCTACGGCACAAAGCTGCACTACGAAAAGATACGTGAGTTCGGCATATCACCCGTGCACAGAAAGACATTTCTCAAAAAGCTGCCGGAGGGGTGGTAATATGCTCAGCGAAAAGGAAAAGCCCGGTCTTTGGGGCGAGATATACGCGGCGCGCTTCATGCGCGAGAACGGCTATGAGATAATAACCGCAAACTACCGCTGCCGTCTGGGCGAGATAGATATAATCGCAAAAAAGGACGGCTTTTTGGTGTTCACCGAGGTCAAGACCCGCTCCTTGGGCGCGATAGCTCCGGGGCGCGAGGCGGTCGGAGACGCAAAGCAGGAGAGGATAATCGAGACCGCTTCGATTTTTATGCAGAAAAACAGCTATGACCTCCAGCCGCGCTTTGATGTGGCGGAGGTCACGGTAGGCAAGAAAAATGAGCCGATTTCGTGCGAATATATAGAAAATGCGTTTGACAGCAGCTTCTGAGTAATATTCGCTTCGGTCGGCAATATTATTTTATGGGTGATTTTATGGATTTTTTTGATTTGCACTGCGATACTCTTACTGAGTGCATGGACGACGGAGACAGCCTTTTAAAGAATGAGCGCGACATCGATTTTGAGCGCGGAAGCATCTTCGGGCGCTGGAATCAGGTGTTCGCCGTCTTTGTCCCCGACAGTATGGACGATTCGCTCGTCGAGGGGTATTTCGACTCGGCGTGTAATTTCTATTTTGACGAGCTAAAAAAGAAAGGCGACGTTTTCCCGATACTCTCTTCCGAGGACGTGCGCGGACATTCGCGCGGCGTTATGCTCGCCATGGAGAGCTCGCGCGGAGTCGGCAGCCTCGAGCGCCTCGAAAAGCTCTATGAGCGCGGACTGCGGCTCATAACCCTCACATGGAATCACAAAAACCGAGCCGCGGGCGGCTGCGACGAGGGCGGCGGCCTTACCGATTGGGGCAGGGAGCTTGTCTCGAAAATGGAGAAGTTGGGCATAGTCACCGACGTGTCGCATTTGAGCGACAGGAGCTTCTATGACCTGTGCGAATTCAGCGACGCGCCTTTTATCGCAAGCCATTCGGACGCGCGCGCCGTTCATAACGAGGTGCGCTCGCTGACCGACGAGCAGATAAAAATTATCATTGAACGCGGCGGACTGATAGGACTCAATTTCTATGACCGCTTCCTCGGCGGAAACGGCGGCAGAGAGGAGCTCCTGCGCCATACGGAGCATATGCTCTCGCTGGGCGCCGAGGACGTTATCAGCATAGGCTCGGACTATGACGGCTGCAGAATAAAGCCGGAGCTTCGCGGAATAGAGAAGATACCGAGCATCTGCGTCTATCTCGAGGAGCACGGAATACCCGAGGAGATATGCAAAAAAATATTTTTTGAAAACGCCGCGCACTTCTTCGAAAGGGTTTTACAACCAAAGCGCGTTATGCTATAATAAAATGTAATCTAACGCGAAGGATGGTCTCTATGAGATACACAAGTACAAGAGATAAAAATGTTGGCGTCACCTCCGCCTGGGCGATAGCGCAGGGCATCTCCGCGGACGGCGGACTCTTTGTCCCCGTCGAGATACCGAAGCTGAGCCTTGAGGATATTGCCGCCATGGCCGATATGTCATATGTCGAGCGCGCAAAGCGCGTACTCGCTCTGTATCTTACCGATTTCACCCCCGAGGAGCTCGCCTACTGCGTCGAGGGCGCATACGGTGACAACAAGTTTTCCTCCGAGGATATAGCGCCCATACACGAACTCAGAGCGGGCGAGGAGATACTCGAGCTCTGGCGCGGCCCCACCTGCGCTTTTAAAGACATGGCGCTTCAAATGCTCCCGAGGCTCATGACAGTCTCCGTCAGGAAAACCGTCGGCACGCGCGAAACCGTCATTCTTGTCGCCACCTCGGGCGACACGGGCAAGGCGGCTCTCGAAGGCTTCAAGGATGTTGAGGGCACGAAAATTCTCGTGTTCTATCCCGATGAGGGCGTCAGCCCCATGCAGAAGCTTCAGATGACCACGCAGGAGGGCAGCAATGTCTCCGTCTGCGCGATAAAGGGCAACTTCGACGATGCACAGACCGGAGTCAAGACGATATTCACCGACAAAGAGATAGGCAAAAAGCTCGCCGAGCACGGCATGGCGTTTTCGTCCGCGAACTCCATTAACTGGGGTCGCCTTGTGCCGCAGATAGTCTATTATTTTTCCGCTTACTGCGATATGCTCAAGCAGGGCAAAATATCGGCGGGCGACAGGATAAACTTCGTCGTCCCGACGGGAAATTTCGGCAACATCCTCGCCGCCTACTATGCGCGCGAGATGGGTCTGCCGGTCGGCCGCCTTATCTGCGCTTCGAATAAAAACCGCGTGCTCACCGACTTCTTCGAGAGCGGCGTTTACGATGTCAACCGCAGCTTCTATACCACCTCGTCTCCGTCTATGGATATCCTCATTTCGAGCAACCTCGAGCGCCTGCTGTTCATTGCGAGCGGATATTCCGATGAGTTCGTGCGCGAGATGATGGACGACCTGAAGAAAAAAGGCAAGTACACCATGCCAGAAAACGTCATGAGTGCGATAAACTCCGTTTTCCGTGCCGGCTGCTGCGACGACGAGGGCACGAAAGAAACAATAAGAGAGACGTTTGAAAACTACGGCTATCTGTGCGACACGCATACGGCCGTGGGCGTCAACGTCTATGAAAAATACGAAAAAGAGACGGGGGACAAAACTCCCGCCGTTATCGACTCGACCGCAAATCCGTTCAAGTTCAGCCGCAGCGTGCTTGACGCGGTCATGCCCGGCGCGTCCGAGGGACTGGACGAGTTTGCCACTGTGAGCGAGCTTGCCCGCGTCACAAAGACAAGCTGCCCCCCGCAGCTCGCCGACCTCAGGGATAAGCCCGTGAGATTCAGGGATGTCTGCGACAGGGACAGCATGGAGAAGGCTGTTTTCAGGCTGCTCGGCATATAATGCGGGGCGTTCCCCGCGTCAGCAGCCGCAGTGCTTCTTTGAGTTGTCAAGCTCAAAAGTAGCGCACAGCGTGTCCTGGCACGAGCAGGCGCTCGTGTTGCCTATTTCGATGTGACCCGCGGTGCACTTGTGGTCGTCCGCGTGGTGGACGCAGTTGCAGGCGTTGCAGCGAATGTCCTTGATGACCTTATCCATTTCAGTTTACCTCCGAATGTTTTTGCGGCTTATGCCGCTGAAAATATTTTGCCCTGATTAAGGCCCGATTATTAAAAAGAAAAGGAGAGCACGATGTCACTTTTTGCAATTGCGGATACGCATCTTTCCCTGTCCGCGGACAAGCCTATGGATATTTTCAACGGCTGGAGCGACTATGTGCAGCGCCTCCAAAAAAATTGGCGGGCCGTTGTGACGGACGGCGACACCGTGGTTATCCCCGGCGATGTGTCGTGGGCGATGTCGCTCGAGGGCGCGGAGAAGGATTTTGCCTTTCTCGAGTCGCTCCCCGGCAGAAAGATACTCATGAAGGGCAACCACGACTATTGGTGGAACACCGCCAGAAAAATGGAAAATTTTTTCAGGGAAAAAGGCTTTGAGACTATTGACATAGTGCATAACAGCGCAAAGCTTGTGGGGAATATTTCGGTCTGCGGCACTCGCGGCTGGTTCTTCGACGCGGAGGAGGACGCGGACAAAAAGGTTCTCCTGCGCGAGGCGGGACGGCTTCGCACTTCGATAGAAAAAGGCATAGCGCTCGGCGGTGAGCCGGTGGTGTTTCTCCACTATCCGCCGATAACGCAGGACAGGATATGTCCCGAAATATATGATGTCCTCGTCGAGTATAAAATAAAGCGCTGCTTCTACGGGCATCTGCATTCGTTTGCGACGAAATGCGCCTTTGAGGGCGAGCGCGACGGGATAAATTTTTCCCTGATATCCGGCGATTACCTCGAATTTTTGCCCAAGCTTATCGAAAAACAGCCGTAATTTTCGACGGAAAGCCGATTTTCCGACGGAATCGGAGAAAAAATACCTGTTTTGGCAGAAAATCTGAAAAATAGTGTAGAAATTTTAATATATCTCTGCTATAATCTTAGAGTTACCTGTATAATGGGAGGAAAAACGAATGAGTTTAAAATCATCAAACAAAACAGACACCAACGTTTATACGCTGGAAATCGAGATCGGCGCAGAGCCCTTTAAGGCCGCTGTCCTCAAGGCCTATAACAAGGCCAAGGGTCAGATAGCGCTCCCCGGTTTCCGCAAGGGCAAGGCTCCCCTCAACGTTATCGAGAGATTCTACGGCAAGGACGTCTTCTATGAGGATGCACTTGAGATAGCTTTCCCCGAGGCTGTTTCCGAGGCTTATAAGGAAGCGGGCATTGAGCCTGTTGACAGCCCGAAGGATGTCAATGTTAAGTCGATCGGCGAGGACGGTGTTCTCTTCGAAATGAAGGTCACCGTTAAGCCCGATGATATCAAGGTAAAGGCCTACAAGGGTCTTGAGGCCGAGAAGGCCGAAGCGAGCGTCACTCCCGAGGAGGTCGATGCACGCATCGATGCTATGAGAGAGCGCAACGCGAGAACCATCACCGTTGAGGACCGTGCCGCCGCCAAGGGCGACATAGCGGTTATCGACTTCGAGGGCTTTGTCGACGGCAAGGCTTTTGAGGGCGGCAAGGGCTCCGGCTACGAGCTTGAGCTCGGTTCGGGTCAGTTTATCCCCGGCTTTGAGGATCAGGTTATCGGTCACAACGCGGGCGAGAGCTTCGACGTCAATGTCAAGTTCCCCGAGGAGTACACACCCGAGCTCGCCGGCAAGGATGCAACCTTTAAGGTCACTCTCCACGAGATAAAGATGAAGGAGCTCCCCGAGCTCGACGATGAGTTCGCAAAGGATCTCGATTACGATAATGTCGATGAGCTCAGGAAGGGCGTCGAGGCCGATATGCTCGAGCACAGACAGTCCGATGCCGATAAGGAGTTCGAGGCAAAGCTCATGGAAGAGCTTGTTGCCAATGTCGAGGCTGAGATTCCCGAGGTCATGTTCGACACTCAGAAAGAGGAGAACATCAACAACTTCGCCCAGAGACTCGCTCAGCAGGGTATAGATGTTGACACCTATCTGTCCTACATGGGTACCGATAAGGACGCTTTCGAGAGCTCCATGCGCGAGCAGGCTGTCTCTCAGGTCAAGCTCGGCCTTGCTCTTGACAAGATAGCGGAGCTCGAGAAGATCGAAGTCGGCGCCGAGGATATCGAGGAGGAGTTCAAGAAGCTCGCCGAGATGTACAACATGGAAGTCGAGAAGATTAAGAGCCTCATAGCAGAGGATCTGCTCAAGGAAGACCTGCTCAAGGAGAAGGTAGTCAAGTTCGTCGTTGACAACGCAAAGGCTCTCAAGCCCGGCAAGAAGCCCGCAGCGAAGAAGGCTCCGGCTAAGAAGGCCGCCGCAAAGAAGGCCGACGACGCAGAGGGCGAGAAGAAGCCCGCGGCAAAGAAGGCTCCGGCTAAGAAGGCTGCCGCCAAGAAGGACGAGGGCGAGGCCGAGAAGAAGGCTCCCGCCAAGAAGCCCGCAGCTAAGAAGCCTGCCGCAAAGAAGGCCGACGACGCAGAGGGTGAGAAGAAGCCCGCCGCAAAGAAGGCTCCCGCGAAGAAGAAAACAGAGGACGCTGAATAATCTTCGCCAAACGATACTATAATTAATTCCGTAATGCTCCCGTCCGGCATCTTCGCCGGGCGGGCGCGAGCATACGGCACCTGCATCGGACAACAAAGGAGGAAAAAGTAATGGCATTAGTACCTTACGTCATCGAACAGACCAGCAGAGGCGAGCGCTCATACGATATTTATTCCCGCCTGCTCAGCGACAGAATAATCGTCCTCTCCGACGAGATAAACGACGCAACGGCGAGCGTAGTGGTTGCGCAGCTGCTCTTCCTTGAGGGTCAGGACGCCGAAAAAGACATAAGCCTTTATATCAACAGCCCCGGCGGCTCCGTTACCGCAGGTCTTGCGATATACGACACCATGCAGTTTATCAAGTGCGATGTCTCGACTATCTGTATGGGCATAGCGGCATCGATGGGTGCGTTCCTGTTTGCCGCCGGCGCAAAGGGCAAGCGCCTTATACTTCCCAACAGTGAAGTCATGATCCACCAGCCTCTCGGCGGCGCGCAGGGTCAGGCCACGGAGATTAAAATCGCCGCGGATCACATCCTCAAGACCAGAGAGAGACTCAACAGAATTTTAGCTGAGAATATGGGCAAACCGATTGAGTTTGTTGAGCGCGAGACCGAGCGCGACAATTTCCTCACGGCTGAGGAAGCCGTCGAATACGGTCTTGCAGATAAAATAATTTACAAGAGATAATCCGGAGGGCTGTTATGCCGCGTGATGATGATAGGAGGGAGAGAACGGTACGCTGTTCTTTCTGCCAAAAAACACAGGATCAGGTCGAGAAGCTTATCGCCGGTCCGGGGGTATATATCTGTAACGAGTGCGTGGAGCAGTGCCTCAACATAATTGAGGCCGACGAAAAGCGCTCCTCCCGCCGCAAGGGCGGACCGCGCACGAGTGACAAGCCGCTTCCCAAGCCCCATGAGATCAAAGAGAAGCTCGACGAATATGTTATAGGTCAGGACGAGGCGAAGAAAACGCTGAGTGTCGCGGTCTATAACCACTATAAGAGAATAAACAGCGCGAAGAGCACCGATGTTGAGATTCAAAAGAGCAATATCATTCTTTTGGGTCCCACTGGCGTCGGTAAAACTATGCTCGCGCAGACACTTGCCAAGATTTTGGACGTTCCGTTCGCCATTGCGGACGCGACTACGCTCACCGAGGCGGGTTATGTCGGCGAGGATGTCGAAAACATCCTGCTCAGAATAATCCAGGCCGCGGATTACGACGTAGAGCGCGCCGAGCGCGGCATAATCTATGTCGACGAAATCGACAAGATTGCAAGAAAGTCCGAGAACCCGTCGATAACACGAGACGTCAGCGGCGAGGGCGTTCAGCAGGCACTGCTCAAGATAATCGAGGGCACTGTAGCAAACGTTCCTCCCCAGGGCGGCAGAAAGCACCCGCAGCAGGAGTTCATTCAGGTCGATACCTCGAATATCCTCTTCATCTGCGGCGGCGCATTCGACGGCATAGAGAAGACCATCGAGAAGAGAATAGGCGGTTCGGCTCTCGGCTTCAACGCCGACGTAAAGAGCAAGAGCGACCTCAAGAAGAGCGACCTGCTCTCGCAGGTGGTGCATCAGGATCTCGTCAAGTTCGGCATAATCCCCGAGCTTGTCGGCAGACTTCCCGTGCTCACCTCTCTCGATGAGCTCGACAAGACCGCTCTCGTGCGCATACTCACCGAGCCGAAGAACGCTATAACCAAGCAGTATAAGGCGCTGTTCGAGCTTGACGGTGTCGAACTCGACTTTGATATGGGCGCTTTAGAGGCTATAGCCGAAAAGACGCTCGAAAAGGGCACGGGCGCGCGCGGACTCCGCTCGATAATCGAGGCCGTGCTTCAGCCGGTCATGTATGATGTGCCGTCCGACCCGAGCATTGAGCGCGTTGCGATAACCTCGGGCTGCGTTGAGAACGGAGTGCCTCCGCTCATTGAGCGCAATCCCTCGCACCGCAAGCGTGCCGTCGGAGCAGAATAAAAAAATAACCGGATGCAGGTTTTTCGCTTTGCATCCGGTATGTTTTTTGTTGGGGGTCAGGTTATTCCTGCTTCGTCTCCTGCTTTGCGTTTTTGTTTTCGCTGTGTTTCTTCTGGAAGGGGAAGCTGAGCTTGAACTTTTCGTCGCCGTAGTTCATAAGGTGCTTGAGTATGACCGTGGCGGAGACTATCAGCGAGCCGATGACGAACGACGTTACGTCGTGGAAGAAGAAATTGCAGACAGCAAAGAGGAACATAGAAATGATGACTCTGAGCGAATCGGGCTTTACAATGATTATCAGGCTGAATATGGCGGTTATGACGGCCATTCTGAGAACCATGAAGCTGTCCGGAATGAGCGCGAGCAGGACGCCGTAGGAGGTGGCGATAGCCTTTCCGCCTTTGAATTTAAGTATGGGCGTAAACGCGTGGCCGAGCACGGGCGCCGCTATAATGAGCGCAAAGAGCATATGCCTGTAATCGGGGACATACATTTTTGCGAGGAACACCGGAACGAAGCCCTTTGCGACGTCGAGCACAAGGCAGAGTATGCCGAGCTTGACACTGACGCAGCGCATGACGTTAGTCATTCCGGGGTTGTGGTCGTCGCCCTCCTTGACTATGTCAACTCCGCAGAACAGCTTCGGAATAAGGTAGCTGTACATGATACTTCCCGAAACATAACCTGCAACAATAAATAGCAGATATTTCAGAATACCGTTTTCCACTGTTTACACCTCTCTCGAAATTTTTGAGAATGAGCAAAAACTCTTATATTCGTCAACATTGATATTGTAGCATTTTTAATCTTGAAAGTGGTTCTTTTCTGCAATTATATTCGTTGAATTGTAAATTATTTTTTAAAAATTCTCGATTTTTTGTTTAAATATTATATATTTAATAGGAAATTTTCTTGTGGTAGCAATATTTCATACCCTGAAAAACGCTGTTCATACCCCACTGTATTTACAGGGATAAAAATCTGTGCTATAATCCGCTCGTATAAAACGGGGACAGGAAAAAGTTTCCAACATTTTAATACCGACATCTTCATATCTCCTATATAACTAAAGCGTTGCACCCGACAGAAAAAATGCTTTTGAGCAGATTTTCCTCTGTCGGGTGCAATGCAAAAGCGGACGGATTAATTACCCGTCCGCTTTGATTTTTATTTTAATAGACGAATTCAATGTCGCTGTCCTTGAGCAGGGGAGCGTTCATATCCTTGTCGGAGAGGAGCGGTACTTTAACTCCCCAGTCGACTCCGATATCCGGGTCGTCGAATCTTACGCTTCTGTCGTTTTTCGGGGCGTAGTATTCATCGACCTTGTAGGAGACCTCAACATCGGGAGTCAGAGTCACGAAGCCGTGCAAAAAGCCCTTGGGGATGAAGAACATCTTCTTGTTTTCGCCGCTGAGCTCGACCGCCGTCCACTGCATATATGTCGGCGAGCCGCGCCTTATGTCAACCGCGACATCCAGAATTTTGCCTCGCAGGCAGGTTAGAAGCTTCGTCTGCGCCATGGGCGGGGTCTGGCAGTGCAGTCCTCTGAGTGTGCCCTGCTGAGCCGAAAAGGAGCGGTTGTCCTGAACGAATTCAACATCTATGCCGATATCGTGCATCTTCTGCTTCGAGTAGCTCTCATAGAACCAGCCGCGAACATCTCCGAAAACCTGCGGCTCGATAATAAACGCGCCGTCGAGCGGAGTTTCAATTTTTTTCATATATCATCATGACCTTTCATAACAATGCTACGGGCGTTAATGCTTCTCCGACTCGTTTTCCGTGCCCCAGCGCGGGCGCTCGCCGATGCCGCTGATGTCGTTGCTCGTGTAGAGAATTTTGCCCTCGGCAACGCTGAGCAGATGCTGACCGTAGGAGGATTTGCCGTATTTCTCCGCCGACTCGAGCAGAGCGCGCTTGCTTATCCAGCGCATATTGTAGGCTATCTCCTCGGGCGCGGAAATCTTTATGCCCTGGAGGCGTTCAACGGTCTTGATGAAGTTTGCCGCATCGAGCAGCGCGTCGACCGTGCCCGTGTCGAGCCACGCGAAACCTCTGCCCATAAGGCGGATATCGAGATCGCCGTTTTCGAGATATATCTTGTTGATGTCGGTTATCTCAAGCTCGCCGCGCTTGGAGGGTTTGAGGGATTTTGCGTATTCGACGACTCTGTTGTCATAGAAATAGAGTCCCGTGACCGCGTAGTTGGACTTCGGATGCTTGGGCTTTTCGACTATCGAGACGGGCACACCGTCCTCGTCGAATTCAACAACGCCGAAGCTCTGCGGATTTTCGACGTAGTAGCCGAAAATGGTCGCCCTGTTCTGCTGCTTTGCGGCCTCTCTGAGCAGATGGCCGAGACCGTTGCCGTAGAACAGATTGTCGCCGAGCACCATGGCGACGCTGTCATCGCCTATGAAGTCCTCGCCTATAATGAACGCCTGGGCGAGTCCCTCGGGCTTGGGCTGAACGGCGTAGGAGAGCTTTAAGCCGAACTGGCTTCCGTCGCCGAGCAGACGCTCGAACTTGGGCGTATCGTCTATGGTGGAGATTATGAGTATTTCGCGTATGCCCGCGAGCATGAGCGTGGACAGCGGATAGTATATCATCGGCTTGTCATATACGGGCAGCAGCTGCTTGCTCGTCACCATAGTCAGAGGATAGAGCCTCGTGCCGGACCCGCCGGCGAGAATGATACCCTTCAAACAAATTCACTCCCTGAAAAAGTTGTCTTTATTTTTATGTCACTTCCGCGGCGTTTTTGAAAACAAAAAACCTGTCCGATACAATAAAACCATTGCACGGATGCCAAAAAACGCCCATCATTTTCATTTTCTCTCAGCCTAATAATACCACTTGCGGCGCGAGAAGTCAATTATTATTCACTCCCGAGCGCCGATGTTGACAAGCGGGGCGTGTGGGAATATAATTTTACCGTCAAGGGCGGTAGAACGGAGGCTGTATGATAACTACTGCCGACAGGCTCGCTCCCGGCGAGAGCGGGTATATAGAAAAGCTTCTTGTTTCCGGCGCCCGGCGCAGCCGCCTGCTCGACTTGGGGCTTACCCCGGGGGCTCTGCTGACGGCGGGCGTCTCGTCTCCGTTCGGCGACCCCGTGACCGTCACGGTGCGCGGCTGCACGGTAGGGCTTCGGCGCTCGCAGGCGAAGAGTATAAGGCTGGCGGTGCGAAAATGAGCATACGCATAGCTTTGGCGGGCAACCCGAACTGCGGCAAGACAACGCTGTTTAATCTCCTGACCGGCTCGGACTGCCATGTCGGCAACTGGCCGGGCGTGACGGTAGAGAAGCGCTCGGGGACGGTGAAAAGCCTGCACGGCGCAGAGCTTTTTGATTTGCCGGGGATATATTCCCTGCGCACGCTCTCCGACGAGGAGGATGCGGCGCTCGGCTTTCTTATAAATGAGCGCCCCGATCTGATAATCAATGTCATAAACTCGAACGACCTTGAGCGCAGCTTGTATCTGACTGTTCAGCTTGAGCTGTTGGAGATACCCGTTGTTGCGGCTCTCAATATGACCGATGTGCTGAAAAAGCGCGGCGACAGGCTCGACTGCACCCGCCTCGGCGAGCTGCTCGGTATAAGAGCCGTTCCCGTGAGCGCGGCCGAAAATACGGGGACAACCGAACTGCTCTCGGCGTGTGAAGGCGCATTGAAGGACAAAGCGAAAAGTCCGCGCCACGACTTCCTACCCGACAGCGCAAAGCTCATAGCAAAGCTGATATCGCCCGTCTGCAAGGAGAAAAATATACCCGTATTGCTTGAGACTCTGCGGCTTTTGCTAGGGGATATAACAGCCTGCGACCTGCTCCCCCGGAGGGAAGCGCAGATTGTCGAAAATCTGATATCATCGAACGAGACGGCGGACTGCGACCGCGAGCTTATGACCGTTTCGCATATATATAACTTCACCGACCGCGTCTGCGAAAAGACGCTGGAGCGAAAAAAGCAGAGCAAAGAGACATTTCCGAGCCGCGCGGACAGAATTTTGCTCAACCGCTTTCTGGCAGTTCCGCTGTTTTTGTCGGCAGTGCTCCTTGTGTTTTATCTCACCTTCGGTTCGCTCGGTACAAGGCTCGGCGAGCTGGCGGACTCGTTTATAAACGGCGCTCTTTCAACCGCCCTTATGAGCGTTCTCGGCTCGCTCGGCGCGTCCGAGTGGGTGAAAGACTTGGTCTGCGGCGGAATACTCGCGGGATTGGGCTCCGTGTGCTCCTTTTTGCCGCAGATAGCCCTGCTCTTTTTCTTCCTCGGTCTGCTCGAGGACTGCGGGTATATGGCGCGCGGCGCGTTTATCGCGGATTATCCGCTGAGGCTGCTCGGGCTCGGCGGCAAGTCGTTTCTCCCGCTGTTCATGGGCTTCGGATGCTCCGTGCCCGCTCTGATGAGCACGCGAACCTTGCACGCGGGGCGCGAAAAAAAGATATGCGCGGCTGTGATACCGTTTATGTCGTGCAGCGCGAAAATGCCGGTCTATGCCATGCTCATTTCGGCGTTCTTCCCGAATGTGCGTTGGCTCGCCGTGATACTTGTCTATTCTTTGGGCATAGCCTGCGCCTGCGCGGGTTCGCTGATACTCAAAAAAACCGTTTTCAAGGGCGTCGAGCCGCCGTTTATCTTTGAGCTGCCCGAATACCGTCTGCCGCGCGTGAGCTCGGCGCTTCGCTATGTGCGCGACAGGCTGCGCGAATTTCTCAAAAAGGCGGGCGCGGTGCTCTTTCCGGCGAGCGTTATAATCTGGGCGCTCGGATATTTTGATTTTTCTTTTCATCATGCCGCCGACGCGAGGCTCAGTATGCTCGGCAGGATAGGCGGCGCTGTTTCGTTTATATTTTCCCCGCTCGGACTTGGCGATTGGCGCTGCTGCGTGGCGCTTATAAGCGGACTTGTTGCGCGGGAGACTACGGTCAGCACGCTCGGTATACTCATGGGCTCGGCGCAGAGCGTGCGCGATATAATATCTCCGCAGGCGGCGTGCGCGTTTATGAGCTTTTCGCTGCTGAGTATGCCGTGTGTTGCGGCGGTGGCGGCGCTGAGGCGTGAGCTCGGGACGAAAAGCACCGCGAAGGTTCTGATTTTTGAATTCATAACGGCGTGGACAGTGAGCTTTATGATATATCGTTTAGCTCTTCTGATATAAAGCAAAGGAAAATGATATGAGAGAGAATTTTGACATATTGATAATCGGCGCGGGAGCGTCGGGGCTTGCGGCGGCGATAAACGCAAAACGCACCGCACCCCGGCTCGGCGTCGCCATGCTCGAACGTCTGCCCCGCGTCGGCAAGAAGATATTGGCCACGGGAAACGGCAGGTGCAATCTTACTAATCTAAACGCAAATTCTCACGCCTACACAAACAGCGGGTTTGCCCGTTCGGTATTTTCAAAATACGGCGAGGAGCGCGTTCTGGAGTTCTTCAAGAGCCTCGGGCTCCTGACCTACAGCGACAGCTGCGGCAGGGTCTACCCGATGAGCAATGCGGCTTCGAGTGTGCTCGACTGCCTGCGCTTTGAGGCCGAGCGCCTCGGAGCGCAGAGCATATGCGAGAACAATTGCGAAAAAATAGAGCTGACAGACGGCGGCTTCCTGATAAA
The DNA here is from genome assembly GCA_003538135.1 of Oscillospiraceae bacterium. GTDB lineage: Bacteria > Bacillota > Clostridia > Oscillospirales > Acutalibacteraceae > CAG-177. The sequence goes on along the minus strand of DPOR01000017.1, from coordinate 23,319 downwards.
CGGCAGGTATACGGCGCGAAAGATTATCGTCTGCACGGGCGGCTGTGCCTCGCCGTCGCAGGGCTCGGACGGGAGCGGGTATAAGCTCCTCTCCTCGCTCGGGCACACGGTGACAGAGCTCTATCCGTCGCTCGTCCAGCTGACCTCACCGGACAGGCAATTGAGGCAGCTCAAGGGAATGCGCGTCCACGATGCGGTGATAAGCGCCGTGGGGCGATTGTCGCGCGGCGAGCTGCTTTTTACCGACTACGGGCTTTCGGGCATAGCCGCCATGGAGATAAGCGCTGACATTGCAAAAGCGGCAAAGACTTCGCCCGTCAAAGCGTCGCTCGACCTTATCCCGTCGATGGGGGAGCGGGAGACGGCGGACTTCCTTTTTGAGCTTCGTGGGAAATGCGGGGATATGCTAATAGGCATTCTTCCGCGCGCAGTCGGCACGGCGGTTTTAAAGACGGCGGGCATAGACTCGAAAGCCGAGGTACGCTCGCTCGGCAGAAACGCCTTTATTAAAATCGCGCGCACTGCGAAAAACTTCCCGATGACCTTCGACGGCACGAAGGGCTTTCAAAATGCGCAGGTCACGCGCGGCGGGATAAATATAAAAGAGTTCGACGGCAAGACGCTCGAGTCGAAAAAAGTGCCCGGACTTTTCTGCGCCGGGGAGCTGCTCGACGTTGACGGCGGCTGCGGCGGCTTCAACCTCCAATGGGCGTGGGCTTCGGGCCTGCTCGCGGGAGAGAGCGCGGCAAAATCTATTTAACGGAGAAATTCTATGCTTAAAATAAATCAGATAAAGCTTCCGCTGACTGCGGACGAGCACGATCTCAGACGCGCGGCGGGTAAAGCTCTTCGCCTTGACGAAAACAGAATACGTACTCTCAGAGTGACGAAAAAAGCGGTCGATTCGCGCAAAAAAGACAATATTTTCTTTGTATACAACGTAGAAGTTGATGTTGACGGCGACGAAAACGCGATTCTCAGGCACTGCGGCTCGGGCATTGAGACTGTAAAGGAAGTCAGCTTTACACCACCCGAAATAAAGCGCACGAGCGAGCTGCGCCCCGTCATAGTCGGCTTCGGCCCAGCGGGTATGTTTTCGGGGCTTGCCCTTGCCCGTGCGGGCTTCAAGCCGCTCATTTTAGAGCGCGGAGCGCATATTGAGGACAGGCAGAAGGATGTTCAAGTCTTTTGGCACGAGCGCAGGCTGAATACGGAGTCCAATGTGCAGTTCGGCGAGGGCGGCGCGGGCACGTTTTCGGACGGCAAGCTGACAACGGGCATAAAAGACCCGCTGTGCCGTTTTGTGATAGACGAGCTTGCAAACCATGGCGCACCGGAGGAGATACGCTGGTCGGCAAAGCCGCATATAGGCACCGATCGCCTTGCCGAGGTCGTGCGCAATATCCGTAAGGAGATAGTCTCGCTCGGCGGAGAGATAAGATTCAACTGCAAAATGACGGATATAATAGTCGCAAACGGCTATATCCACGGCGTAAAGACCGAGCAGAACGGACATTTCGAGGATATCGAGACGGATACCGTGCTGCTGTGCACGGGTCATTCTGCGCGTGACACCGTGAGGACGCTCTATGCCCGCGGGGTCAAGATGATGCAAAAGCCGTTTTCCGTGGGCGCGAGAATAGAGCACCCGCGCGAGTTCATCGACCGCGCGCAGTACGGCGATTTCGCGGGACATCCGGCTCTCGGCGCGGCGGACTATAAGCTCGCCTGCCACCCGGAGCACGGACGCGGAGCTTATACTTTCTGTATGTGCCCGGGCGGCACCGTCGTCAACGCGGCGAGCGAGGAGGGCGGAATAGTCGTCAACGGCATGAGCGAATACGGACGCGACGCGGAGAACTCGAACAGTGCGCTGCTCGTCGGCATTGAGCCGGAGAATTTCGGCAGCGACCACCCGCTCGCGGGAATGGATATGCAGAGGAAGATAGAGCACGCAGCATTTTTGGCGGGCGGCAGCGATTATACCGCTCCGGCGCAGCTCGTCGGCGATTTTCTTGCGGACAGACCCTCGACACGCTTGGGCGCGGTTCATCCGAGCTGTCCGACGGGCGTTGTGATGGGCGACCTGAGAAAGATACTGCCGAAGAAGGTGACCGACACCTACGCGGACGCGCTTTTGAAGATGGACAGAATGCTCAAGGGCTTCGCCATGCCCGAGGCCGTGTTCACGGCTCCCGAGACGCGCTCGTCCTCTCCCGTGCGTATTCTGCGCGACGAGATATATCAGTCGAATATCCGCGGGCTTTACCCCTGCGGCGAGGGCGCGGGATATGCGGGCGGAATAGTGTCCGCCGGCGTTGACGGAGTGCGCTGCGCCTATGCCGTGCTCGCCGACGAAAACGACGAGTGGTAATATTGACAGGGCTGCTGTGCGGCTCAACACCTTGTCGCCGACAATCCTAAAAGCTTCAACCGCCTGCGCAGCTTTAAAATCGGAGAAAGTATTTTACACACCGTGTTTTGTGTGATATAATATAAAGAAATTTGCAAGGAGTGGATAACGATGAAAAAATTTTTGTTCTATTTGATTCAGTTCACCTGGGCTCTGCCGCAGAATCTTGTCGGCGGAATCGGCTATTTGGCGCTGAGAAAAAAGTATAAGCACGAGCGCTTCAACAACGCGTTTATTACATATGTCCCGCACGATAATTTCGGCGGCGTGTCGCTCGGAATATTCATCTTCATGAATCCCGACCGCCCGGCGGACAGAGTGCACGATACCCGCATACACGAGTACGGCCACACCATCCAGTCGCTGCTGCTCGGCCCCGTCTGGGCTTTTGTGATAGCGATACCCTCGTTTATTTGGTGCAATACCCCCAGATTCGTCAAAATGCGCAAGGAGGAAGGGGTATCATATTATAAACTCTACTGCGAGGGCTGGGCGAATCTCTGGGGCAGAGCGTGGAGCCGCGATAACTTTATCAGCGAGGAGTTCAAGACTACCGCGTATTACGGCAAGCCTATCGAACCGATAGATTTCAGCAAGAAGAAGTAAGAGAATCCCATATAAAAACAGGAGATCATATGGACGGATACGATGCATTTTCCGCGGGCGTTGAGCCGGGCGGACTGCGCAACCGTAATGAAATAAAAGTGCTGATAGCCTTCCTGCTCAAGAATACCGAGCGGGGACTGTCACGCCGCCAGCTGATGGAGGTCATTCAGCGCGAGGGTTTGGCGAATTATTTTGAGGCGAGCCAGGCGCTTGAAAGCCTTATAGAGGGCGGCAGCGTCGAGCCGGAGAACCCCGACGGCCTCGATGAGCCGCTGAGCCTCACCGAGGCGGGAAAGACGGCGGCAAGCATTGAGGATGAGCTGCCCCGCGCCGTGCGCGAAAAGGCGCTTGCAACTGCGGAGGAGCTCTTAAAGCAGGAGCGCCGCATGAGGGAGACGCCGGTTGAGATAATTCCGCTTGAAAACGGATGTAATGTCAAGTTTATATTCAACGACCTTATGACCCTGACCCTCTATGTCGCGGATACGGAGCAGGCGCAAAGCGTCAAAGAAAAGATACTCGCCGACCCCGAGAGCCTCTATTCGGCGGTCATTGAGCAGCTGATGTAAAAATACGCTCCGAAGAAATTCTCTTCGGGGCGTTTTTTTGTAATGAAAAAAGAAAGGAACTGCAGAATGAAACGGTTATTATCGGCGTTGACGGCAGTTGTTATAATTATGAGCCTTGTTATACCCGGCGCGTACGCACAGGAAAAAGGAAGCACCGACGACCTGAGCGCTCTCGGGATAGACACATCGCACGGTGTCGATGTCGGCGACATCGTTATCCGCGACCCGTTTGTTTTGGTGAGCGGCGGCATATATTATATGTACGGCACGGGAGCATCAACCGCTGCGGGCTACGGCTGCTATGTCAGCCTCGATCTTGAGACGTGGTACGGTCCCGTCAATGTGTTTGAGGCAAAGGAAGGCTTTGACGGAGTGAACTGCTTCTGGGCGCCCGAATGTCATTACTATAACGGCAAGTACTATCTCCTTGCATCATACGGCAGCGCTTCGACCGGGCACAGGGGAACTTCGGTGTTTCGCTCGTCAAGCCCGTTGGGACCTTTTGAGGAGATAAGCGACGGGCACATCACCCCGCACGGTTGGGACAGCATCGACGGTACGCTCTATGTCGAGGACGGAGTGCCCTATATGGTTTTTGTCCACGAGTGGACGAGTATGCCCGACGGGGTGGGGGACATATCCTTTGCTCAGCTCAGCCCCGACCTGACACATTTTGTCACCGAGCCGGAAACCCTGTTCCGCGCCGACGACTGCGTTTGGGCGAGCGACATAACCGACGGTCCGTTTCTCTATAAGACGCGGCAGGGAACGCTCATAATGCTCTGGTCGAGCGGCTCAAAGCTCGGCTATTCGGTCGGTTCGCTCTTTTCGCTGAGCGGACAGCTCCGCGGCGATTGGCATTTTAACGGCATCCCGCTCTATCAAAGACGCAGGAGCGGCGAGCTTGACGGCGGTCACGGGATGATATTCACTTCAAACGACGGCAGACTGCTCATGGCGATACATTCGCCAAACAGCGGCTCGCCGGCGCACCCGGTGTTTATTGAGCTGGTCGAAAAGGACGGAACGCTCGTAAAGGCGGACAAATTTGCGTCTTACGCTCAGGCGTCGCAGAAGACAGATAAAATATTTTGGCGCGCAGTCGAATGGCTAAAAATGCTGTTTTTCCCGAAGATGCCGCTCTGACCTGTAAAAATAACCTGCTTTCCTTTCGGAGAGCAGGCTTTTTGTTTTTTTATTCGAGGTTTACGGAGTAGTCCTCCTTGACTGTCGAGAGCACGACGAGCGTCTTTGTCAGCGATACGCCGCCCGCGCTCTTTATCTCGTTGAGCAGGGCTTCGAGTCCGCCGGTCGACTCGGTATTGACCTTCAGCAGGAAGTCGAAGTCGCCGGTTATGTAGTGACACTCGGTTATCTGCTTGTGCGTTTTCACAAATTCGTTGAAGTTGTTGTTGTATTTCGGGTGCTCCATGCTAACGGAGATGAACGCGGTGATATCCATGCCGAGCTTCTTGCTGTCGAGCACAACGGTGTACTGCCTGATTATGCCGTTGGCCTCAAGCTTCTTTATGCGCTCGATGACCGCCGAGACGGACATATTGACCTGCGAGCCTATCACCGATGCGTTTTCCCTTGCATTTTTCTTGAGACATTCGATTATTTTAATATCTATCTTGTCCAAGACATCAACCCCTGTGCAGCGGACTAACCGCGTGATTTTCTTTATTTTACACTGTTTCCGCTAAAAAGTAAAGTTGTTTTCGGGATTTTCTGAATTTTTTATTTTTTAACGCTTTTAAAGAATAATGAGCCGAGTTGCGCATCATATCAAAAGCGAATGTTGCATCGGTAAAAAGGCGAAGCCCGTAATTATGCGGTTCTCTCGCCCGGAGATTTGATTTCGTCGAGGTGAGCGTCCGCGCAGCGGCGCCCCTCCTCGTAGAGCTTTTCGAGAGAGTCGGGCTCGCGGGTCAGGGTATTCACACCGTGGCAGTCCTGCGGAGCCAGGATGATTATCTTGCCCTCCTCCTGAAGCTTTATAGCCTGCTCGAGCTGGCGGTTGTAGACCTCGTGCCTTATCGCTATGCGGTCAAAGACCTTCGGGTATTTGCTCAGCGCCGCCTTGATTATCGGCATATGCTTCTGCGGAGATTTGCGGTAGTCGACAGGCTTTGATATGACAACAACGACCTTGTCGCAGCCCATATCAAATGCTTTTTGGAAGGGGATAGGGTCGGATATTCCGCCGTCGAAGCTGTCCCTGCCGTCAATGACAACGGGCTTGCATATTGCGGGCAGGCAGCATGAGGCCTTTATGACGGTCAGATCGTCGCGCTTTATGCTGTCCTTCGGGAAGTATACGGGCTTTCCGCTCTCGCCGTCGGTGACAACGGTTATGAAGTCCGTGGGACTCTCTATATATGCGTCATAGTTCAGCGGGTCCTCGCCGTCGGCATTCGACAGGGTCGAATAGATATAGTCGAGCCCGATGTAAGAGCCGCTGTGGATGAGATTGTCAAAGCTCATGTACTGCTTGCGCCGGGCGTAGTTTATATAAAAGCGCCTGAGGCGATCATGGTGCCCCGCAACATACGAGATAAGATTCGCGCTGCCCGCGGATACGCCGATGCACACGTCGAAATTAATTCCTTCTTCAATGAAACGGTCGTAAATGCCCGCGGAAAATATACCGCGCATTCCGCCGCCGGCGTCAACTATACCTGTCATTATTCTACCTCCGGAATACATTGAAAAATCCCGTGTATTATAGCACATTCGGCGTGGCAAGTCAAAGCGGGGACAGTATTATCTTCCCTTTTTGCCCCGATTTTTGTCTATATATACCTTTAAAATAGCAAATCTGCGGGGGTAGGAAGGCATATGCGGAAGAATATTGTAAAAAGTTTAAAATTGTCCTTATTTTTGGCAGTTGAGCTCTTGACAAACAGGGGGTTTCAGTGTAAAATGTAAAACTGCACAATTATAATGGAGCGTTGTGTGCCCGGCCTTTTCGGCTAAGGGCTTATTATAGCTTTTCCGAAACGCGGAAAACCGCTTCATTATTGCTTTTCGACGCTCTTCAAAAGAGCTTGCGCGAGCCGTCGGTTGACAAAAGTGTATAGCCCCGAAAAAGGGGATATCTGCTTTCGTCAATTGATGGTGATAATACGAAACGGATGAAAAAAGAACGGAGTGAATTGGCCTATGCTGAATGTTAAGCCCGTCAAAAAAGGAACGACCACGCGCATGAGCTTCGGCAAGATCGAAGAAGTCATGGAGATGCCCAATCTCATCGAGGTTCAGAAGAACTCGTACAAATGGTTTCTTGATACCGGACTCAAAGAGGTGTTCCGCGATATAGCGGAAATAACCGATTACACAGGCAACTGGGTGCTGACCTTTATCGACTATCGCATTGACGAGAAGACTAAACACACCGTGCAGGAGTGCAAGGAGCGCGACGCTACCTATGCAGCCCCCATGCGCGTCACTGTGCGTCTGCTCAACAAGGAGACGGGTGCAATAAAGGAGTCGGAGGTCTTTATGGGCGAGTTCCCCATCATGACCGACAGCGGCACCTTTGTTATCAACGGCGCAGAGAGAGTCATCGTCTCCCAGCTTGTCCGTTCGCCGGGCGTATATTTCGATATGACCCACGACAAGACAGGTATCGAGCTGTTCTCAAGCACAATCAACCCCAACCGCGGTGCATGGCTTGAGTATGAGACGGACATAAACGATGTCTATTATGTAAGAATAGACAAGAACAGAAAGATATTCATCACCACCTTCATCAGAGCTTTGGGACTCGGTACGGACGATGAGATCCGCGAGTTCTTCGGCAACGATGAGAGAATCGAAGCCACGATAGAGAGAGACGAGACGAAGAACCAGGGCGAAGCGCTCATGGAGGTCTTTAAGCGTCTGCGTCCCGGCGAGCCCGTTACACTCGAGTCCGCCCAGCAGCTGCTTGACAATCTCTTCTTCGACCCGCGCAGATACGATATCTCGCGCGTCGGCAGATACAAATATAATAAGAAGCTCGCCATTGCCGCCCGCCTTGCAGGCTGCAAGCTTGCCGAGCCCGTCATTGCCCCGCTGACCGGTGAAATTCTTGCCGAGGCAGGCGAGATAGTCACCAAGGCCAAGGCTATGGAGATCGAGCGCGCAGGCGTTATGGTTGCGGTAGCCGACGTCGAGGGCAAGAAGGTCAAGATAATCTCCAACGGCATGGTCGATCCCGTTGACTATGTGCCCGAGACCGTCAGCAGGGAGGAACTCCTTGAAGCGGGCATCAACGAGAAGGTTCGCTTCCAGGTCATCAACGAGATAGTCGAAGAGTGCGGCGACGATAAAGAGGCTCTTCTCGAGCAGCTCAGACTCCGCCACGACGACCTCATCCCGAACCACATCATAATCGACGATATTTTCTCATCCATAAACTATATCAACTGCCTCGCAAACAAGATAGGCACAACGGACGATATCGACCACCTCGGCAACAGACGTATCCGCTGCGTGGGCGAGCTGCTCCAGAACCAGTTCAGAATCGGACTGTCGAGAATGGAGAGAGTCGTGCGCGAGAGAATGACCCTTCAGGCGCAGGAGAAGGAGGAGAACATCACTCCCCAGGCTCTCATAAATATCCGCCCCGTCATGATGGCGATAAAGGAGTTCTTCGGCTCCTCGCCGCTGTCGCAGTTCATGGATCAGATAAACCCGCTTGCCGAGCTTACTCATAAGCGCCGTCTTTCCGCCCTCGGCCCCGGCGGTCTTTCGAGAGACCGTGCAGGCTTCGAGGTTCGAGACGTTCACTATTCGCATTACGGCAGAATGTGCCCCATTGAGACTCCCGAAGGCTCCAACGTCGGACTTATCTCCTATCTTGCGACCTTCGCGCGTATAAACGAGTACGGCTTCATAGAGGCTCCGTTCAGAAAGGTTGACAAGACCACCGGCTGCGTCACAGACGAGGTCGAGTATATGACTGCCGACGTCGAGGACGATTTCATTGTCGCTCAGGCAAACGAGCCGCTCGACGAGGACGGCAGGTTCGTTCACGAGAGAGTCAACGCAAGACACAGGGACGGCTTCCTTGAGATCGACCGCATGAAGGTCGACTATATGGACGTCTCTCCGAAGATGGTCGTCTCCGTCGCAACCTCCATGATCCCGTTCCTCGAGAACGACGACGCAAACCGCGCCCTCATGGGCTCGAACATGCAGAAGCAGGCGGTTCCGCTGCTCAAGACCGAGAGCCCGATTGTCGGCACCGGTATGGAGTACAAGGCGGCTGTCGACTCCGGCGTTGTCGTGCTTGCGAAGAACTCCGGACGCGTCACAAAGGTCGACGCGGAGCAGATAGAGATACTCAGCGACGAGAACATTCTCGACCACTACGATATAATCAAGTTCATGCGCTCCAACCAGGGCACCTGCGTCAACCAGCGCCCGATAGTCACTCTCAACCAGCGCGTTGAGAAGGGCGATGTTATAGCCGACGGCCCCGCTACGGATCACGGCGAGATATCCCTCGGCAAGAACGCCCTTGTCGGCTTCATGACTTGGGAGGGCTACAACTACGAGGACGCGGTCCTCATCAACGAAAAGATGGTTCGCAACGATGTCTACACCTCGATTCACATCGAGAAGCACGAGATCGAGGCGAGAGATACAAAGCTCGGACCCGAGGAGATTACAAGGGATATCCCGAACGTCTCCGACGACCTTCTGAGCAACCTTGACGAGCGCGGCATAATCCGCGTCGGCGCCGAAGTTCACTCCGGCGATATCCTTGTCGGTAAGGTAACGCCCAAGGGCGAGACCGAGCTGACTGCCGAGGAGAGACTTCTCCGCGCGATATTCGGCGAGAAGGCAAAGGAGGTCAGAGACACCTCCCTCAAGGTCTCCCACGGCGAATACGGCATTGTCGTCAAGGTCGAAGAGTTCACCCGCGAGAACAGCGATGAGCTCGCACCCGGCGTAAACAAGGTTGTCCGCTGCTATATCGCCCAGAAGCGTAAGCTCTCCGTCGGCGATAAGATGGCAGGCCGCCACGGCAACAAGGGTGTTGTTTCAAGAATACTTTCTCAGGAGGATATGCCCTTCCTTCCGGACGGCACGCCGCTCGATATCGTGCTCAACCCCCTTGGCGTTCCCTCCCGAATGAATATCGGTCAGGTGCTCGAGGTGCATCTCGGCTTTGCCGCGAAGCATCTGGGCTACAAGGTAGAGACCCCCGTCTTTGACGGCGCGCACGAGGAGGATATCCGCGAAGCGCTCAAGCAGGCGGGACTCAGAGAGGACGGCAAGACGGTGCTTTACGACGGACGCACCGGCAGACAGTTTGACAATCCCGTCACCGTCGGCGTCATGTATTACCTCAAGCTGTTCCACCTTGTTGACGATAAGATTCACGCACGTTCCACCGGCCCGTACTCGCTCGTTACGCAGCAGCCCCTCGGCGGTAAAGCCCAGTTCGGCGGCCAGCGTTTCGGTGAGATGGAAGTCTGGGCTCTCGAGGCTTACGGCGCTGCCTACACCCTCCAGGAGATTTTGACCGTCAAGTCCGACGACGTCGTCGGCCGTGTCAAGACCTACGAGGCGATAGTCAAGGGCAACAACGTTCCCAAGCCCGGTATTCCCGAGTCGTTCAAGGTTCTTGTCAAAGAGCTTCAGTCCCTTTGCCTCGATGTCAGCGTTCTTGACGCGGACGGCGAGGAGATAGACCTCAAGCAGACCGACGAGGAGCTCGGCTTTGCGCCTTCTGACGATAAGGCGTTCTCCTCCGCTAACGACGCAGGCACTGCGGAGGGCTTCGGCACAGAAAACGAAGAGGGCGATATCTTCAATGTCGATACCGACGAGGACGACGATGACGATGCCGACTTCGCAGACGACTCCGAGGACGAAGACGATTACTTTGACGGCGACATTTTCTCCGACAGCGAAGGCGAGCTTGACGACTACGACGACTGAGAACAGTCACCTTAAAAATATATTTTATAAAGGGGCAGTCAACGGATGGAAAACAATACCTTTGAATCCATAAAAATAGGTCTTGCGTCTCCCGAGAAGATCAGAAGCTGGTCTTACGGTGAGGTCAAGAAGCCCGAAACCATCAACTACCGCACACTCAAGCCCGAAAAGGACGGACTGTTCTGCGAAAGGATATTCGGACCCCAGAAGGACTGGGAGTGCCACTGCGGTAAATATAAAAGAATCCGTTACAAGGGCAAGATATGCGAACGCTGCGGAGTCGAGATAACCCGCTCCAAGGTTCGCCGCGAGAGAATGGGTCACATAGAGCTTGCGGCTCCCGTCTCCCATATCTGGTATTTCAAGGGAATACCCTCAAGAATGGGTCTTATCCTCGATATATCTCCGCGCAACCTCGAAAAGGTTCTCTACTTTGCCATGCATATCGTCATCGATCCCGGCACAACGGACCTTAAAAAGTATCAGGTTCTCGACGAGAAGGATTACGACGAGTATCGCCTGATGTATGAGGACGATTTCAGAGCGGGCATGGGCGCCGAGGCTATCAAGGAGCTCCTTGCCGAAATCGACCTCGATCAGCTCTCCGCGCAGCTGCGCGAGGAGATAGAGAACGCAAGCGGTCAGAAGAAGGCCAAGGCTCTCAAGCGCCTTGAGGTTGTCGAGGCGTTCAGACAGAGCGGCAACAGACCCGAGTGGATGATTCTCGACGTGCTCCCGGTTATTCCGCCGGAGCTTCGTCCCATGGTTCAGCTCGAGGGCGGCCGCTTCGCAACGAGCGACCTCAACGATCTTTACCGCCGCGTTATCAACAGAAACAACCGTCTGCGCAAGCTCCTTGAGCTCGGCGCACCCGAGATAATAGTCCGCAACGAGAAGCGTATGCTTCAGGAAGCCGTTGACGCTCTTATCGACAACGGCCGCCGCGGCAGACCCGTAACCGGCCCGAACAACAGAGCGCTCAAGTCGCTCTCCGATATGCTTAAAGGTAAGCAGGGACGCTTCAGACAGAACCTGCTCGGTAAGCGTGTCGACTATTCCGGCCGTTCGGTTATCGTCGTCGGTCCCGAGCTGAAGATTTATCAGTGCGGTCTGCCGACCGAGATGGCTCTTGAGCTGTTCAAGCCCTTCGTTATGAAGAGACTTGTTCAGACGGGCAAGGCGAACAACGTCAAGTCCGCAAGAAAGATGGTCGAGCGTCAGAATCCCGTAGTTTGGGACGCACTCGAAGTGGTTATCAAGGATCACCCCGTGCTCCTCAACCGCGCTCCCACGCTTCACAGACTCGGTATCCAGGCTTTCGAGCCCATACTTGTCGAGGGCAGAGCCATTAAGCTTCATCCCCTCGTTTGTACCGCGTTCAACGCCGACTTCGACGGCGACCAGATGGCGGTTCACGTTCCGCTTTCCGCAGAGGCTCAGGCCGAGGCGCGCTTCCTTATGCTCGCCGCCAACAACCTCTTGAAGCCCTCCGACGGACGCCCCGTTACCGTTCCCACGCAGGATATGGTTCTCGGCTCCTACTACCTCACCCTTGAAAAGCCCGGCGAGCCCGGCGAGGGCAAGGTGTTCAGAGATGTCGATGAGGCCACCATGGCTTATGAGGACGGCACTGTCGGTCTCCATGCGAGAATCAAAATCCGCATGACCAAGGAGATAGACGGCAAGCCCGTCAGAAAGATAGTCTCCACCACCATGGGACGCGTTATCTTCAACGGGCCTATCCCGCAGGATCTCGGCTTTGTTGACAGAAACGACCCGGAGAACGACTTCAAGCTTGAGGTCGACTTCCTCGTCAATAAAAAGAAGCTCGGCGAAATTATCGACAGGTGCATAAAGATTCACGGCACCTCGATAGCTGCCGAAATGCTTGATAAAATCAAGGCTCAGGGCTATAAATATTCGACCCGAAGCGGTATCACCGTCGCCGTCTGCGACGCCACCATACCGCCGCGCAAGGGCGAGCTCATCGCCGACGCCGAGAAAGATGTCGCCGAGATCATGGATAACTATGAGAACGGTCTTCTCTCCGACGAGGAGCGCACGAATATGGTCATAGAGACTTGGGAGGACTGCACAAAGAGAGTTGCCGCAGAGCTCAAGGCGAACTTTGACCCCTATAACCCGATCAACATGATGCTTGACTCCGGTGCCCGAGGCAACGACAGCCAGCTGCGTCAGCTTGCCGGTATGCGCGGACTTATCGCGAATACGGCAGGTAAGACGATAGAGATTCCCATCAGAGCCAACTACCGTGAAGGTCTTAATATACTCGAATACTTCATCTCGTCGCGCGGTGCGCGTAAAGGTCTTGCCGATACCGCACTTCGTACCGCGGACTCCGGTTACCTCACCAGAAGGCTTGTCGATGTCTCCCAGGATGTTATCATCCGCGAGGAGGACTGCGGCTGCACAGAGGGCTCGGATGTCTACGATATCTTCGACGGAAAGCGCCGCATAGTCAGCCTCACAGAGCGTCTTACCGGCCGCTATCTGCTCAACGACTTTGTCGATGAGGAGACGGGCGAACTTATCATGAGCAAGGATAAGATGATGAGCGAGGACGACGCAAAGCGCGTTGCCGACAAGGTATACGAGTACCACGACAAGAAGGTAGCCGCGGGCGAAGAGCCCGAGGGCAGCCTTGCAAAGATAAAGATTCGTTCGCTGCTCTCCTGCCAGTCCGAGCACGGTGTGTGCATCAAGTGCTACGGCGCCAACCTTGCGACGGGCGAGCCTGTTACGGTCGGCGAAGCAGTCGGTATTATCGCGGCTCAGTCCATAGGCGAGCCCGGTACACAGCTGACGATGAGAACGTTCCACACCGGCGGTGCGAAGGATCAGTCCGATATCACGGAAGGTCTTCCCAGAGTCGAGGAGCTGTTCGAGGCGAGAAAGCCCAAGAGCCTCGCTCTTATCAGTGAGATTTCCGGTACCGTCTCCGAGCGCGAGATAAAGAAGGTCAGGAACATCATCGTCACCGACCCCGAGACTCTCGAGGAGAAGGCATATCCCATCCACTACGGTATGCGCGTCAAGGTTGAGCCCGGCGATCACATCAACAAGGGTGACACCATCACCGAGGGTGCTCTCAACCCGCACGATATCCTTTCGGTCCTCGGCGTCGAGGCCGTTCACGATTACCTCATCCGCGAGGTTCAGAGAACCTACCGTATGCAGGGTGTTGATGTCAACGATAAGCACATCGAGGTCATCGTCCGTCAGATGATGAAGAAGGTCAAGATAACCGATCCCGGTGCAACCTCCTTCCTGCCCGGCGCCGTTGTTGACAAGCTCGAGTTCAAGGCGGAGAACGCACGCGTTGCCGCCAAGGCCGAGGCAACAGGCGAGGAGCTCGCAGAGGCTCAGTGTATGCCCGTGCTCATGGGTATCACAAAGGCCTCCCTCGCAACCGAGTCCTTCCTCTCGGCAGCGTCCTTCCAGGAGACCACAAGAGTCCTCACCGACGCCGCCATCAAGGGCAAGAGCGATCCGCTGCTCGGCCTCAAGGAGAATGTCATTATCGGCAAGCTCCTGCCGTCGGGTACCGGCATGAAGTGCTACAGCGATGTTCAGGTGCTTCCCACCACGGGCATCTTCAGCGATCTTGCCGAGAAGCTCGAAGAGGCGGAGAACAGAGAAGAAGCAGAATAATAAGCAATCACGAGCCGGAGTTTGCCGCTTTTGCGGCGGACTCCGGCAGCGGTGACTCTGTGCACTGCGTTTATTGGACAAAAATCATATATAATTCACCGATAAACGCCTAATATTTTGTCATTTGACGAACCGAAAAGGTTGACAAATAAGGTGCTCGGAGTTATAATTCTTAATTGTGATGTCTTGTGCTTTGGGATAATTATGCCCCCGAGCGCGGATTTCATATATAAATTTCAGAAAGGAGATGTACTGCTTGCCAACGTTTAATCAGCTTGTGAGAAACGGAAGAGAAACTCTTGATAAGAAACCCAAAGCCCCCGCGCTTTTGAAGGGTCTCAACTCCAAGAAGAACATCATGACCGACACTGCTTCTCCGCAGAAGCGCGGTGTTTGCACAGCGGTTAAGACCACCACCCCCAAGAAGCCCAACTCGGCACTGAGAAAGATCGCCAGAGTTCGTCTTTCCAACGGTATAGAGGTTTCTGCCTATATCCCGGGCGTCGGTCATAACCTCCAGGAGCACTCGGTTGTTCTCATCCGCGGCGGCCGTGTTAAGGACCTTCCCGGTGTACGTTACCATATCGTACGCGGAACGCTCGATACACAGGGCGTCAACGGCAGAATGCAGGCCCGTTCAAAGTACGGCGCCAAGCGTCCGAAGGCTGCCAAAAAGTAATTCCGCGCAGTGCGGAAAGCTTAAGAGACAGAATCTTCTTGCAGGTGATTACTCCAATGCGAGAGTGCATTGAAACATATGCCTCCCATTGACACCACGAGAGTTTTGTCACTCGAGTACCTATGATATCATTACTATGAAGGAGGGAAGCGAAGTGCCAAGAAGAGGCAAGATAGCAAAACGTGACGTTTTGCCCGATCCGCTTTACAACTCAAAGCTCGTAACACGCCTTATCAACAACGTCATGATAGACGGTAAGAAGGGCGTCGCTCAGAAGATCGTTTACGAGGCTTTCGACATTATCCGTGAGAAGACCGGCAAGGAACCGCTTGAGGTTTTTGAGGCCGCCATGGAGAATGTTATGCCCGTTCTCGAAGTCAAAGCTCGTCGAGTCGGCGGTGCAACCTACCAGGTTCCCATGGAGGTTCGTCCGGAGAGAAGACAGACCCTCGGTCTGCGCTGGATAACCCTTTATTCCCGTCAGCGTTCCGAGAGAACGATGAAGGAGAGACTCGCAAACGAGATTATCGATGCCGTCAACTCGACCGGTTCGGCATTCAAGAAGCGCGAGGATACCCACAAGATGGCAGAGGCCAACAAGGCGTTTGCACATTTCAGATGGTAATCTGCGCTTAACCGCGATTTTAATTCTACTTTTATTCGGAGGTTGTTATGCCAAGACAGGTTTCTCTTGAAATGACCAGAAACATTGGTATTATGGCGCATATTGACGCCGGAAAAACAACAACAACTGAGCGTATCCTGTTCTATACGGGAAAAACTCATAAAATAGGCGAGACTCACGATGGTGCCGCGACAATGGACTGGATGGAGCA
>DPOR01000017.1:0-7413 GCA_003538135.1 Oscillospiraceae bacterium | reverse complement strand
GAGCAGGAGCAGGAGAGAGGTATAACAATCACCTCCGCTGCGACTACCTGCTTCTGGAAGAACCACCGAATCAACATCATCGACACTCCCGGTCACGTGGACTTCACCGTTGAGGTTGAGCGTTCTCTGCGTGTTCTGGACGGTTCGGTTACCGTTCTTTGCGCAAAGGGCGGCGTTGAGCCTCAGTCCGAAACTGTCTGGAGACAGGCGGACAAGTACCAGGTTCCGAGAATGGTCTATGTCAATAAGATGGACATTATGGGAGCTGATTTCTATAATGTTATCGACATGATGAAGGAGCGCCTGAAGTGTAACGCAGTTCCGATCCAGCTCCCCATAGGTGCTGAAGCAGACTTCAAGGGAATTATCGACCTTGTTGAAATGCAGGCTGATGTCTACTATGACGACAAGGGTCTCGACGTAAGAGTCGAGGAGATTCCCGAGAACATGAAGGAACTTGCTCAGAAGTACCACGATGAGCTCGTTGAGCACGTCGCCGAACAGGATGACGAGCTGCTCGAGAAGTATCTCGGCGGCGAGGAGCTCACAATTGATGAGATAAAGACCTGCATCCGCAAGTCTACTATCGCAAACAAGATGGTTCCCGTATGCTGCGGTACTTCTTACCGCAACAAGGGTGTTCAGCAGCTGCTTGACGCTATTGTTGATTACATGCCCGCTCCGACGGATGTCCCGTCGATAAAGGGCACGAACCCCGAGACCGGTGAAGAGGAGTTCCGTCATTCTTCGGATTCCGAGCCGTTCGCAGCTCTTGCTTTCAAGATCGCGACCGATCCCTTCGTCGGTAAGCTCTGCTTCTTCAGAGTTTATTCGGGCACAGTCACCACCGGCAGCACTGTTTACAATGCTACCAAGGACTGCAACGAGCGTCTGGGAAGAATCCTGCAGATGCACTCCAACCACAGAAAGGATATCGACTGCGTTTACGCCGGAGATATCGCTGCGACTATCGGTCTTAAGAACACCACCACCGGCGACACGCTCTGCGACGCCAAGGCTCCCATCATCCTTGAGTCCATGGAGTTCCCCGATCCCGTTATCAGGGTCGCTATCGAGCCCAAGACCAAGGCCGGCCAGGAGAAGATGGCTATCGCGCTTGCAAAGCTCGCCGAAGAGGATCCGACCTTCAAGTGCTACACCGATGAAGAGACGGGTCAGACCATCATCGCCGGCATGGGCGAGCTTCACCTTGAGATAATCGTTGACAGACTTCTTCGTGAGTTCAAGGTCGAGGCTAATGTCGGTAAACCCCAGGTCGCATACCGCGAGACCATCACCAAACCCGCAGAGAGCGATACCAAGTATTCGCGTCAGTCGGGCGGCCGCGGACAGTACGGTCACGTCAAGATCCGCATCGAGCCCAACCCCGAGAAGGGCTACGAGTTCGTCAACGAGGTCGTCGGCGGAGCTATCCCGAAGGAGTATATCGGACCCGCAGAGGCCGGTATCAAGGGCGCAATGCAGTCGGGCGTTCTCGCAGGCTTCAACGTTGTCGATGTCAAAGTCACTCTTTATGACGGATCTTATCACGAGGTCGACTCCTCCGAAATGGCGTTCAAGATCGCCGGTTCCATGGCGTTCAAGGATGCGATGAAGAAGGCGGCTCCTGTGCTTATGGAGCCCATCATGAAGGTCGCTATTATTGTCCCCGAGGACTATATGGGCGATGTTATCGGCGATGTCAACGCCCGCCGCGGACAGATCGAAGGCACCGAGATGCGCACGGGTGCGGTGCAGATAAATGCATTCATCCCGCTGTCGAATATGTTCGGCTACGCAACCACCCTTCGTTCCAAGACGCAGGGACGCGGCCAGTATGTCATGGAGCCCAGCCACTACGCCGAGGTTCCGAAGTCCATTGCCGAGGCCGTCGTCAACGACAAGTAATTTTTAAAAAGCACTTGAATTTTCAGGTGTAAATTGATAGAATAGTTTTATGCAGATGCATAGACAATTATTTAACCAATCAAAGGGAGGAAATTCCAAATGGCAAAAGCTAAATTCGAAAGAACTAAGCCCCATGTAAACATTGGTACCATTGGTCACGTCGACCATGGTAAGACCACTCTTACCGCTGCTATCACCAAGACTCTCGCTATGAAGGGCGAGGCCGAGTTTGTTGATTACGCTAACATCGATAAGGCTCCCGAGGAGAGAGAGCGCGGTATCACAATCAACACCGCTCACGTTGAGTATGAGACTGCTACCCGTCACTATGCTCATGTTGATTGCCCCGGCCATGCTGACTATATCAAGAACATGATCACCGGTGCTGCTCAGATGGACGGCGCTATCCTTGTTATAGCTGCTACCGACGGCCCCATGGCTCAGACCAAGGAGCACCTTCTCCTTGCCCGTCAGGTCGGCGTGCCTTATATCATCGTTTTCATGAACAAGGTTGACCAGGTTGACGATCCCGAGCTCCTTGAGCTTGTTGAGATGGAGATCCGCGATACTCTTAACGAGTACGGCTTCCCCGGCGACGACACCCCGATCATCAAGGGCTCTGCTCTTAAGGCTCTTGAGTACAGCGGCAACGATCCCGACGCCCCCGAGCTTGCTTGCATCTGGGAGCTCATGAACGCTGTTGACACCTATATCCCCACTCCCGACCGTAAGGCTGACCTGCCTTTCCTTATGCCTGTTGAGGATGTCTTCACCATCACCGGCCGCGGCACCGTTGCTACCGGCAGAGTTGAGCGTGGACAGCTCAGAACCGGCGACGAGCTTGAGATCGTTGGTCTCAAGGAAGAGAAGGGTAAGACTGTCTGCACTGGTATCGAGATGTTCCGCAAGACCCTCGATTATGCAGAGGCCGGCGACAACATCGGCGCTCTTCTTCGCGGTGTTCAGAGAACCGATATCGAGCGCGGCCAGGTTCTTGCTAAGCCCGGCACCATTCATCCCCACACCAAGTTTGTCGGCCAGGTTTACGTCCTTACTAAGGACGAGGGCGGCCGTCACACTCCGTTCTTCAACAACTATCGTCCTCAGTTCTATTTCAGAACTACTGACGTTACCGGCATCATCTCCCTGCCCGCAGGCGTTGAGATGTGCATGCCCGGCGATAACATCGATATGACTGTTGAGCTTATCGCTCCCATCGCTATCGAAGAGGGTCTCCGCTTCGCTATCCGTGAAGGCGGCCGTACCGTCGGCTCGGGCGTTGTCATCGAGATTATCGAGTAATTGACGTTTCTTGATCCCGTAGGTTTTCCTACGGGATCTTTTTTTTGCTTTCAAATGCTTTGATTCGCCTTTTTGACAATCTTTGCTTAAAAATTACGGCTGATTTATTGATTTATGCCGTCCGTTATGATAGAATTAATTGAAATTTTTATCACAGGAGTGAACTAAATGGGTAAATTAAACAAAATCGACAAGGCCGCAGAGGGAAAGGGCTCCGGTATCAATACACTTTGGCAGTTTGTCAAATTTATCGTTGTCAGCCTCGGTGCCTGCATTGTCCAGGTCTCGTCGCTCGCAATTCTCTACAACATTCCCGCAATCAAGGCGCTCAGCACGCAGGCGTTCCACTGGTTTGTTTTCAACTATCCGGTCATTGAGGGTCAGCGCTGCGGACTTGCGCTCTTTATCGCGTTCAACGTCTCAAACCTGCTTGCGCAGATAGTCGCGTTTTTCATCAACAAGGAGAAAACCTTCAACTCGGGCTCGAACACCGCAATCACCCTGCCCATATACATAATCTTCACCCTTGCTCTCGTTTGCTTCTCTGCGTGGTTCAACCCCGTAGTTTTCGAGTTCTGCACCTCGAAGTTCCATCTGAACAGCGGTCTTTCGCTCACTATAGCTACCGCTGTCTGCTCAGCTCTCCAGTTCTTCCTCTATTTCCCCGTGGATAAGATTCTTTTCCACAAGAAAAAGGAAGACAAGAAAGCAAAATAATCAAAAAATAAAAAGGGTCGGCGCAGATGTGCCGATCCTTTCGCCTTGTTAAATTACGCACCCTCCGCGCTTTTACGGAGGGTGCTGTATTTTATTTTCAGCCTCCGAGCCATTCGAGAGCCGCCTCGAGAGGGGAGTCCGTAACGACGTCAGGCACAATGCGCGTCTCCTCGAAAACCTCGCCTGTTCGTGTCTTGTCAAATGCGACGGTCAGGTAAAGCTGCGCGCCGTCGTATAAACTGTAGAGCATATTGACGCTCGTGTATCCGGCGGTCGGAGCGCCGAAGGTTTTCACTTTTTCAAGCCCCCTGAAGCAGAGCGTCAGAGCTTCGCCCGAGCTCGCAGTCATGCCGTCTGTGAGTATGGCGACAGGGACCTTCAGCTTTTCGTCGGGGTAGAGGCTCTTGCCGCCCGTGCCCGCGTTGCTTATAACTCCGTCCTTCAGCGTGACGGGGACATCGTAGCTGCGGTAGTGGTAGTACATCAGCTCGCCGTCTGGCAGCAGCGACGAGACAGCCGTCGCCATCGGACCCATGTCACCGCCGGTGTTGCCGCGCAGGTCGAGCACAACCCCCTTTATTTTATCGCGGTTTTCGTGGATAAAATCCTCGGCGACCTTTGCATATTTCCGCCCGGCTTCGGCAGTGCCGAGAAAATCGGGCAGCTTTATTACCGCGATATCGCCGTTTAGCGATACAGTGGGCAGAACCTCGTCATAGCTGTCGGAGGTGCTCTGCGACTCCGATTTTGTCATGAGCATTGAGTGCTTGCCGCCGCAAACCGAAAGAGCCTTTTTAATCGCGGGGTATGTGTCCTCATAGCTCTCGGCGTTTTCTATCATCTTGAGACATTCTTCGTAAGTGCTTTTCCACTCGTCGCTTCCCGAATATATCCCGTTTTTGCCTATGGTTGCAAGAGCGTCCTTGCCGTATCGCTCGACCGACGGCGGGACGAGATACAGGCCGAAGTCAGGCCCGTATTTCGCAACAACGGTAAGCGCTGCCGCGATAATCAGCGCGAGCGGTATGCATATTCCGAGCGCAATGCGCAGCTTTCTGCTTTTTCTTTTATTGCTTTTCATTTATATCCCTCCGGTCGATTGTATTATATCAAATGACGGCCGGTTTCTCAATGATAAAGTCTTACATTACGCCCCGAGCCTATTACATTTTTGTAAGCTCTGATTGCGAAAAAAGTTGAAAAAGTGAGCTTTGGGTATTTACAACGCGGTGACAATGTGATATAGTATTCACAGCAAAAAATCTTTAAGAGCGGTACAGAGATGCCGACAAGATGGTCATATTCAGTGCGGATAGGGGATATCCGCGTGTTTTTGTGCGATTTTGTCGGTGAGACAGAGTCGTATTTTTTATGCCCCGGGGGTGAGAAGATGGAGTTCAAGGCCTATATCATGGACAGCGCTGCTGTCAACCGCGCCCTCGCGCGGATATCGCACGAGATAATCGAGCGCAACGGCGACGCGGATGAGATATGCCTTGTCGGTATAATGCGCAGAGGCGCTCCGCTTGCCGATATCCTCGCCTCAAGAATAGAGAGCCTCGGCGTAAAAACGCAGAAGGGCTACCTTGATATCACGCTCTACAGGGACGATTTGAGCGAGAGCTCGAGCCAGCCCAAGGTGAACTCCGGCAAGCTTGACTTCTCCGTTGAGGGAAAGACGGTCGTTATGGTTGACGATGTGCTCTACACCGGCAGAACGGCGAGAGCCGCCATGGACGCGATAATCTCCCTCGGCCGCCCCGCAAAGATACAGTTTGCAACGCTCGTCGACAGGGGACACAGGGAGCTTCCCATAGTCGCCGACTATGTGGGCAAGAATGTTCCAACCTCGCGCAGTGAGGTTGTCGTCGTGAAGATTCCGCCGTTCGACGATGAGACAAGCGTCTCGATATACGGCAAATAAGACTTTGACGCAGAAGCGGCTCGCCGTGACTGTGTTAAGTATAGACAGGCAAAATTTGAGGAGGTCAAAAGTATGAAATTGATTTACGGTATCAAAGACAAGCCGAAGTTCGGCAAGCTTATCGTCTTTGCGTTCCAGCAGCTGCTTGCAATTATGGCGGCTACCATCGCGGTTCCCATGATAACCTCGGGTGTATATGACTGCGGCAATGTGCAGATGAGCACAGTTGCGGCGCTCTTCGGAGCGGGCGCGGGCACCCTTATATATGTTCTCTTCACGAAGGCCAAGAGCCCCGTTTTCCTCGGCTCCTCTTTCGCTTTCCTCGGCTCAATGGCAGCCGCTTTCGCGGGCGCAACAACCGTCGCACTCGGCTATCTCGGCCTGATTCTCGGCGCTGTTTTTGCGGGTCTCGTCTATGTCGTCCTCGCAATAGCGGTTAAAATCTCCGGCGTCAACTGGATAAACAGGCTCATGCCTGCCGCCGTTATCGGACCCACAGTCGCAATTATAGGACTTTCGCTCGCCGGCAACGCTATCGGCGACCTGCAGAAGGGCTCCTACACAGTGGGCGGCGAGCCTACGGCAAGCGTCTATATCGCCATTGCCTGCGGACTTGTCACTCTCTTTGTGACCATGTTCTGCTCCGTCTTCGGCAAGAAGATGGTTAAGCTCATCCCGTTCATCATCGGTATCGTCACCGGCTATGCGGTTGCGGCAATCTTTACAGTTGTCGGTGTAGCTACAAACAACGACGCTCTTAAAGTTATCGACTTCAGCGGCTTTAGCGCACTCGTTGCGGGCGGCGTGGGAGTCAAGACCTTCTTTGCAGTGCCCGATTTCACCTTCTTTGAGGCATTCGGCGCCTTCGGCGAGCTCAGCGGCTCTTATATAGCGGCTGTTGCGGTGGCTTATGTCCCTGTTGCATTCGTTGTTTTCGCGGAGCACATAGCCGACCACAAGAACATCTCCTCCATCGTTGAAAAAGATCTCCTCGTTGATCCCGGCCTCCACAGAACCCTGCTCGGCGACGGTATCGGCTCGATGGTAGGCGCATTCTTCGGCGGCGCACCGAACACCACCTACGGCGAGTCGATAGCCTGCGTGGCTATCTCCGGCAACGCTTCCGTTGCAACTATCGTCTGCACCGCAGTGCTTGCGATAATCATCGCTTTCCTTTCACCCTTTGCAACCTTCCTTGCATCGATTCCCTCCTGCGTCATGGGCGGCGTGTGCATCTCGCTCTACGGCTTCATCGCCGTCAGCGGTCTGAAGATGATTCAGAAGATAGACCTTGAGGATAACAAAAACCTCTTTGTCGTCTCCGTCATCCTCATCGCCGGCATCGGCGGCCTGACCGTCTCCTTCGGCAAGGTCACGATAACCTCCATCGCCTGC
Organism: Oscillospiraceae bacterium; assembly: GCA_003538135.1. GTDB lineage: Bacteria > Bacillota > Clostridia > Oscillospirales > Acutalibacteraceae > CAG-177. Next base: position 167 of record DPOR01000017.1, on the reverse strand, counting down.
GCACTTCTTCTCGGAATCTTCACGAATATTGTGCTCGGTAACACCAAGAAGAAGAACAACAACAAAGAGGAAGTCAAAAAAGCCGAATAAGGGACTGCCGCATTCGGCGCAGAGCAAAGAGCAAAATAACAGAGCCGCGGTTCACAGAAAAACGTGAACCGTGGCTT
>DPOR01000006.1 GCA_003538135.1 Oscillospiraceae bacterium | reverse complement strand
ACTGCGGCAGACGACGTTATGTGTGACGGAGTCAAGCTCGAAAACGGCGCACAGACAAGAGCGTTCGCAAACGGCGGCGAGTTTGTTCTTACCGTCGGCGATGCGAAGTACACGGTAGTGTTCCTCAATTCGAGCAAGCTCCCGACAATGTTTATCAACACCCCAGAGGGCGGACTCGATAGAATCCACGCCGACAAGTCCCACAAGGAAAAAGGCTGCACCATGCTCGCCATTAACTCAAATGGCAAGGTTGACTATGATGCAGAGCTCGCTTCAATGAAGGGCAGAGGCAACTCAACCTGGGGCTATCCGAAAAAGCCCTACAACATCAAGCTCGGCTCCAAAGCAAAGCTTTTCGGCATGGAAAAAGCAAAAAGCTGGTGCCTGATTGCAAACCACGGCGAAAACAGCCTTCTCAGAAACCAGCTGGTTTATACCCTCGGCGGTGAAATCGGCATGAAAGAGAGCCCGGATTGCAGAAGTATAGACCTCTATATTAACGGCGAATATCAGGGCGTTTATCTCATCACCGAAAAAGTCGAGATAAACAAGAACCGCGTTGACATCTTTGATTTGGAAGAAGCTACAGAGGATGCGAACGGCGGAGTGGATCTGTCAACCTTCTCGCCTCTCGGCGTCCGCACAAGATTCAGCGGATATCTTGAGAATACTCAGAAGTGGTATGATATTCCCAACAATCCCGAAAATATCACCGGCGGATATCTTCTTGAGTTGGATTTCAGCGAGAGATATGAGGCCGAGGCAAGCGGATTTGTAACCAAAAAGTCGCAGAGCGTTGTTATAAAATCGCCCGAATACGCTTCGCAGGCGCAGGTTGAATATATCAGCCGCTACTGGCAGGAGTTCGAAGACGCATTATACAGCAGCGACGGATATAACGATCTCGGCAAAAAAATGTCGGATTATATCGACGTAACATCCTTTGCGAGAGCATATTTTATTCAGGAGTGGTCAAGCAACTGGGATGTCGGCCTGTCGAGCGCCTTCTTCTACAAGGATCTTGACAGCAAGCTGGCAGCAGGCCCGATTTGGGATTTCGACGAGTGTCTCGGCAATGCCCACGGCGCGAGAGACGGAGTGGATTTGACCGATCCCAAGAATATCCACGCAAAGATTAGAAACCTGTTCTATGATTCGCTCATGGGCAGCAACGACGTTAAGGCTACACCCAACGTTTTTGCCCTTGCTTACAGACACGCGGAATTCGCGGAGTCCGTCGAAGAACAGATGAAGAGCAATTTCGTTCCGGCTGTGCAGAGGATTATGGCCTCCACATTTGACAATTTTGCAAACAGCATTCGCAGCTCTGCGGTAATGAACGCAATACGCTGGAATACATATGGAACAACGGATCTTGCCGCAATAATCAATCAGTATAACGGAGAGATAGAGTATATCCGCGAGTTCATCAACATAAGAACTCCGTTCCTTGCTGAAACCCTCACCCTCAAGAACGAAGGCTTCACGATAGCTCATATCCCGTCGCAGAAGCGTACCGGCTCCGAGATAACTCCGGAAGTCTCCGTCAAGTGCCTCGACAGAACCCTGACCGAGGGTGTTGACTACACCGTCGCTTTCTCCGACAACGTTGAAAAGGGTACGGCTACCGTTACTGTCACCGGCATGGGCGACTATGCGGGTGTTACAGCTCAGACTACGTTTAAGATACTCCTTATCTCCGATCCGCTCGACTGGACAGGCGGCTCGGGTGCAGAGCGCGCTAAAGATAGCTTGACCAAATTCGGCGCAAACTTCGTTGACGCAGTTGAGCTGATACTCTATTATATAGTCAAGCCCTTCCAGAAATAACAGCAAAAAAAGATCCGCTGCCGGTTATTTTACAGCGGCGGATCCTCTTCTATTTAAACAGTGTGCAGCCCGACTGACGGAACCGCTCAATCATTTCGTGTGCCTTTTCGACGCTCAGCCCGAAATGCTCGCACAGGCACTCTATGCACATACACTCACGAGCGCCGCGGTTTATCATCTTGCGGTGAAAGCCGATGTCGTCATTAGTCAGAGGCTTTGAGCATTTGATGCAGTAGGTCATTTCTTCAGCTTGCAGATGTAGCAGGCGCAGTCATGCGCCTCGAGATGAATCTGCATGAACTCCTTCTTGACTCCGATGCACTCGCCTGTGAACGCGTCGGTCATCTCAAGCCCGTAGCCGGAGGCGGCAGTTATGCCCAAGTTCTCGAAATAGAGCGGCACACCGCACTTGCTCTCGCTGAAGTTGACGAAAAGAAGGGCAATCTCATCGTTGGAGAGGAGCTTGGCGAAGGCAATCTTGTCGTTCCAGCTCTCCGTTGCGACAAAAGCCGGGCGGGACTCCTCGTCCTGATTTATTCTGATAAGACGCTCGTTTTTAATGAGGTCAAGGCAGAAATCGTTAAGCTTTCTCAGGTCGCCGCCGAGCATCAGCGGGGACGAGAACATACACCAGAGCGCAAACTGCGTCTTGTAGTCGATGTCCGTGCAGCCTACAGAGCCGACATTTCCTTTGCCGTACATTCCCACGGTGAGCATATCAATATCGTTGAAGCAGCCGGGAGCCGAATATGCAAGGTTATCCACCTGGCTCAATGCGATATCGGCGAACGAGCGGAAGCTGTCGTTTATGTCGCCGGTCGAGCGGTACATATGCGCGCCCGCCGAGCGAATCCAGCGGCTGACCTCGTCGTTGCCCCAGTTGCAGGCGGAGAAAAGTATCTCGCGTCCGCAGGCCTTGAGCGCCATACCCATTTTTCTGTAGAGCAGGGGACCGTTTGCGCTGTCGGGCTTGTAGCAGAAGTCGTATTTCAGAAAGTCAACGCCGTACTCGGCAAAGGTCTCCGCGTCGAGATATTCGTGGTCGAAGCTGCCCGGATAGTCTGCGCAGGTGCGCGTTCCGGCGCAGGAATACATACCGAACTTGAGCCCCTTGCTGTGGACATAATCGCTGACAGCCTTCATTCCGTTGGGAAACTTCTCCTCGTCCGGGACGATTTTTCCCGTCTGCGGGTCGCGCTCGCGCTTGCTCCAGCAGTCGTCGATGACGAGGTACTCATACCCGCAGTCGCGCAGGCCGAGCTCAACCATCTTGTCGGCGGTCTCCTTGATTATCTGCTCGTTGATGTTTTCGCCGAATGTGTTCCAAGTGTTGAAACCCATGGGCGGAGTCTTTGAAAGCATTTGATCACTCCTCGGTGAATTTATTTTTCAATTTATATTAACACAAGACGTCATTAAAGGCAATAAAAATCTGCCGCACCGAATGATACGACAGGTTTCTGTTTTCTTTAAGCAGCTCCGAAAATCTTGAGGATGAGTTGAAAAACGGCGTCAACTATCTGTTTGCTCAAACCGTGCTCTTCGAGGAATCTGAGAATGTCGCCGACAAACTTCAGAAAAGCCTGAAAAAGCTCTGCCGCTTCCTGGCCGCCCGCCTGAAGCTTCGCAAAAAGCTCGACTATTTGGTGAATGAGCGTTGTGATGAATTCCATTATTTTTGCCTCCTTTTATTCTTGCGGAAATTAATGAAATATTAGCACATTTTTTCTTTCGCGGCAATAGTCAAATCGGCAAAATCAGCATCGGCGGAAATAATTTTTTCGTTACTTTGCTCATGAATAATAATCTATGTGTCGAAAAGCTTCAAGGTCGGTCGATATAAAAGACAAAGCAGACAGCTGACGGCTGCCTGCTCTGCCAAAAAGGAGTCAATTTTCAAAAAAGAAGTCAATCTAAGATGACATAAAACTCAACGGTACTTATCTTATTTGAAAAGGCCGAGAATAGCATCAAAGATAGCCTTGACGATAGCCTGTGCGTCGAAAGAAGCGCCGGCAAAACCAAGAATCTTTTCGATCATCTCAAAGATAGTTGCTAACATGTGCGATGTCCTCCCTTCTCCCTTAATAAGACAATTGCTTGTCTCCTTACGTTTAAATTATAACAGCAAATATTTTTGCTTGTCAAAAGGGAATTGAGAGTTTTTGTATATTTTTTAACGTCTTTTGGCTATATTATAAACAGTTTGTAAATAAAATTTATAAATAATACAGTTCATTCGCAATATGTATATTTATGCATATTGTTAGTTTAAAAAAAGAGAAAATAAAAGTAGGTGATTCATGGTGTTTTTTTACAGGTTCCTTTATGTGTTCATCTGGCCGCTGTTCCGTCTCCTCTTTCATCCGAAGGTGAGAGGCAGGGACAATATCCCGAAGAGCGGCGCGATTATCTTTGCGGGTAATCACAAGAGCAACCTCGACTGCGTTTTGCTGGCTACGTGCCTGTGGCGTCAGGTTCATTTTATGGCGAAGGATGAGCTGTTCCGCGGCGCCGCAGGCGGATTTTTCCGAGCCCTGGGCACTATTCCCGTCAACAGGCGCATCCGCGATGCCTCCGCCTTGAGCGAGGCTCAAAAGGTGCTTGAGGCCGGCGGAATCATCGGCATCTTTCCGGAGGGCAGCTTCAACCGGACGAAGGAAACTGTCATGCCGTTTAAGCCCGGCGCCGCGAGAATGGCGGCGAGAAGCCACGCAGCGCTTGTCCCGTTTGCGATAAAGGGGAAATATACCGTAATCGGCAGGCGTGTGGAGATAGAGTTTTATCCGGCGATAGAAACGGCGGAAAGAGATGCCGCGTCAATAGGACACGAGCTCGAAAATACGGTGAGAGAGGGACTCGAAAATGGGAAAAGATAACGATAGGGGATTCAAAGTAATAACAGCTTTTATAAAGCCGGGCTTCAGACTGCGCTTTTCGCCGACAATTATCGGCGCGGAAAACATTCCGAAGGACGGCGCGGTTGTAATCGCCGGAAATCATAAAAATATAAGCGATCAGTTTTTGGTGTTTTTAGCGACAAAGCGAGTTGTCAACTATATGGCCAAGCGCGAGTATTTTGACGGTGCGCTTGCCCCGCTTTTCAGATGGGCGGGCTGCATACCCGTCAACCGCGACGGCTTCGATGCCGCCGCAGTCAGAAGCGCGATAAAAATTCTGAAAAAGGGCGGCGCCGTCGGAATCTTCCCGGAGGGCACGCGCAACAAAACGGACGCGCTCTTATTGCCGTTTAAGCCCGGCGCCGTTGCCATTGCCCAAAGAGGCGGCGCCGTAATAGTGCCGTTTGCGATAACCGGAGAGTACGAGAGAAAGGGCGGGCTGAAAATTGTTTTCGGCAAGGCTTTTTCGCCGGCGGATATGAGTCCGGAAGCGGCGACCGAAAAATTGTACAATGAGGTCAGAGATTTGCTCACCGCCCGGTAAATCGCCCGAAATCGAACAAAAAACGACTGTTTTAAAAAATTTTTTGTCATTTTGCATTGAATTTTTATTTCATGCTTTCTTCAATTTGTTGTGGTTTTTCCGTTGACATTTGCCATATATTGTGATATAATCCAATCGTAGGAGATTATACCCTGCGCGAATCGGCGCGAATCTTCAAAAAAATCGAACATTTGTGTTGACAAACCGAATATTTGTGCTATAATTAAAGACAGAAAGAACAAATGTTCCGATTTTTTCCGTAAGGAGGAAGCAAAAATGACAAGTACATTCATAATTGTTTCGATTCTCGAAGTTGCCGTTGCGGCCCTTATAATAACCGGCTTTGTGTTTGAGAAGAAGCTGATCGATTTTGAGGATAAGCTTGAGACTGCTCTTGCCAAGAAGATCGCTCACTTCCTCTGCACCAACAAGTACACGAAGGCTCATTTTGTCAAGGAGAAAAAGACCGCTCAGCGTCGCAGCGCAGCCAAGACTGCGTTCGAGCCCGAGACTGTCTCTCCGACCCCCGGCAAAAAGGGCAACAGAGTTGCCTGACCTTTCTCAGGAATCGCATAAGTTTGACCGCCTTGCGTTTGGCAAGGCGGTCTTTTTTTACTTTTGAGCGGTCTTACGAACCGTCAGCAGCCGCAGCCGTTGTTGCAGCCGCATCCGCAGTCCGAAGCTCTGGCAACGCCATTATTGCAGCCGCAGCCCGTGTCACAGAGCAGAAGGATGATGATAAGGAAAATGCACCAGTTGTTTGAGCAACCCATCGTTTTGCCTCCTCTTCAGTTACTAAGAAAGAGTGCCGCGGTTTTAGGCGAGCACCGCTTTCATCAATATATTATGACGCGCCGCGTTTGACGGTTACACTTTTCGGGGCAAACATAATTTTCTTTTCTTCGGCGTAAACTAAGTAACCGGAGGTGTCGGGTATGCTGTTTGATAAGAACGGAGAGGTGCAGAGCTACGATGAGAGCGATATATTCTGCGAGGAATTAGCGTTTTCGGATGAATATACTGCCTATTGCCGCTATTTAAACCGACTTGAGCCGCGCGGCAGAAAAGCGGAGAAAACGGGAGATAAGCTCGGCAAAAGCGAGCATGAACGCGATAAATTAAAATAATGAGGCAAAGGGGATAAATTTGACTTTCCCTGACTTTTGACCGCGATTCACGGCGGGCTTATAATATAATCGAAGGTCAAAGAAAGTCAAAGACAGAAAAGAGGTGTCTGAGATGAGCTTGAGCAGTCAGATAACGGGCATGATACTCGAGATGCTCGGAAACGGCGGAACGGTCGAGATACAGCGCAACGAGCTGGCGCAGACGGTGGGCTGCGTTCCGAGCCAGATAAACTATGTTATCGCGTCGCGCTTTACTCCGGAGCAGGGCTATATCGTCGAGAGCCGCAGGGGCGGCGGAGGCTATATAAGAATAAGGCGCGCTGCGATGGAGCCGAATCAAAAGGTCATGCACGCGGTCAACGCCGTGGGCGGCAGGCTCGACGAGCGCACGGCTCGCGCGCATCTGGCGGAGCTTGTCGGCGCGGGCGTCATTGATAAGCACGCCGCCGTGCTGATGCTCAGCGCCGTGTCGGACAACGCTCTGCGCCCGGCCGCCGCCGGGGACAGGGACGCCGTCAGAGCGTCGGTATTTAAACAGCTGCTGCTCGTTGAAATGGGCAGAAACGGATAAAGGGAGGAAAAAATATGCTTTGTCAAAACTGTGGAAAAAATGAGGCGACAACTCACATAAAGCAGGTCATAAACGGCGACACAGCCGAGCGTCATCTCTGCTCCGACTGCGCCGAGCATCTCGGCTACGGCGATGCGTTTTCGGGCTTCGGCTTCGACGTTGCCGGGCTTTTCGGAAATTTCTTCGGCGATGCCGTTCATTCGCTCGGTGCGCCGAGAAAGGTGGTGCGCTGCCCGAAATGCGGCTCGTCGTTCAACGATATAGTCCGCGAGGGCAGGGTCGGCTGCGCCGAATGCTACAAGGTGTTCTATAACGAGCTCAAGCCCTCGCTACAGCGCATTCACGGCCAGATACGCCACAGCGGAAAGATAGCCTCGACTGCCGAGCCTGTCAGCGAGGAAGAGGCAAAAACCGACGAGAGAGAAGAGCTTAAAAAGCAGATGGACGAGGCGGTTGCCGCGCAGAACTTCGAGCTTGCGGCGCAGCTTCGCGACAGAATAAAGGAGCTTGAAGGGGGTGCCGAAAATGAGTAAATGGTATGTAGACAAGGGCGAACAGGGCGATATCGTCCTGAGCACACGCGTGCGTCTTGCGCGCAACCTTGAGGAATATCCGTTCCCGTGCCGCCTCGACACGGCGGGCAAAATAAAGGTCAACGAAAAGGTGCGCGACACCTTGCTCTCATGCGTGCCCGAGCTGGGACTTCACTATGTGACAATGGATTCGCTCAGCCGTGAGCAGGCGATATCGCTCGCCGAGCGGCATCTGATAAGCCCGGAGTTCGCTTCCGTGCGCGAGGGCAGGGCGCTCATGCTCACGGAGGATGAGACAGTGGGCATAATGCTCTGCGAGGAGGATCATATCCGCGTTCAGGTTATGAAATCGGGACTTGCTCTCATGGACTGCTATGTTCTCGCCGATAAAATAGACTCCGCACTCGATAAAAAGCTTAATTTTGCGTTCGATGAGAGACTCGGCTATCTGACCCAGTGCCCGACGAATCTCGGCACTGCCATGCGAGCCTCCGTCATGCTGCATCTGCCCGCGCTCAGAAGAAGCGGTCAGCTCTCGGTGCTCAGCTCGACAATTTCAAAATTAGGGCTCTCTCTGCGCGGGGCATACGGCGAGGGCAGAGAGTCGCGCGGCGATATCTATCAGCTCAGCAACCAGATAACTCTCGGCATAACCGAGCAGGCGGCGATTGAAAATCTCCAGTCGATAACCCGTCAGCTTGTCACGCAGGAACGCGCGGCGGCGGAGCGTATGTGCGCCGATATAGCCATGCAGGATAAAATATACAGGGCACTCGGAATTTTGCAGAGTGCGCGCGTGCTGACATGCGACGAGATGATGGATCTCATATCCCTGGTGCGCCTCGGCTCGGCAAGGGGAATCCTCAATATACCCATAGAAAAGCTCAACGAGCTGCTCGTCAATATGCAGCCCGCCACGATAAGCGCGGCGAACGGCAAGCATATCGACGCGCGGCAGAGGGATTGCCTGAGAGCCGACGCGGTGCGCGAGGCGCTGTCCTAAAACACAGCCGATAAACATATATAAAAACATATATCTTCCGATTCTCTTTCGATTTTCCGGCAATAATCTCTATTGTACGGTCATGCGGAAAGGAATGATAATATGTATAAGTTTACCGGCTTTACGCAGAAAGCCAATGATGTGCTGAACGCCGCTATCGAATATGCGGAGAACATGGGGCACACCTATATCGGCAGCGAGCATCTTCTGCTCGGACTTTTAGAGCAAAACGGCGGAGTGGCTTACACCGTTTTGACAAACAAAAAACTTACCGTCGGCAAGGTCGAGGACGCTGTCAGAAACAGTATCGGATTCGGCGTGCCGACGGTGCTGACTCCCGGCGATTTTACGCCCAGGTGCAAGAATATCATTGAAAATGCCATGCTTCAGGCCCGCGATATGGGGCACAGCTACGTCGGCACGGAGCATCTGCTTATCTCTGTGATAAAGGAGGGCTCGAGCGCGGCGACTGCCGTTATGACCCGGCTCGGCGTTTCGCCGCAGGAGATTTTGCAGGAGCTTTTGAAGGTGTTCGGCTCTGCTCCCGACAGGGACTCGGAGAAGTCGGATTCCGTCAAAAAGCCGGTCGGCAGGGCGGACACACAGACCCTCAACCGCTATGGGCGCGATCTGACCTCGTTTGCCGCGGCGGGCAGGATAGATCCGGTAATAGGCAGGCAGAAGGAGATAGAGCGCGTCGTTCAGATTTTGTCGCGCAGGACGAAGAACAACCCATGTCTGATAGGTGAGCCGGGAGTCGGAAAGACGGCTATCGCCGAGGGGCTTGCGCTGAAAATCGCCACGAGTGAAGTGCCGGAGCCGCTCAAGGGCAAGCGCATAGTTTCTTTAGACCTCACCGGTATGGTCGCCGGCACAAAGTACAGAGGCGACTTCGAGGAGCGCGTAAAATCCGCCATAGAGGAGGTCTCAAGGGCGGGGGATGTCATTCTCTTTATCGACGAGCTGCACACGCTCATAGGCGCAGGCTCGGCGGAGGGCGCGGTGGACGCCGCGAATATTTTAAAGCCCGCGCTTGCCCGCGGCGAGCTGCAGGTGATAGGCGCGACGACGCTCGAGGAATACCGCAAGCACATAGAAAAGGATGCCGCGCTCGAACGCCGCTTCCAGCCCGTCACGGTCGGCGAACCGAGCGAGGATGAGGCAGTGGCGATACTCAAGGGCATACGCGACAAATACGAGGCGCACCACAAGGTGAAAATAACCGACGGCGCTATTGAAGCGGCGGTGAAAATGTCGGTGCGCTATATCGGCGACAGGTATCTGCCCGACAAGGCGATAGACCTGATAGACGAGGCGGCGTCGCGCGTCAGGCTCGGCGCATTTACCGTACCGCCCGAGCTCAGGGATATGGAGGAGAAGCTTCGCACCCTCGCCGAGGAAAAGGATTCGGCCGTGAACTCTCAGGAGTTCGAGCGAGCCGCGCAGATACGCGACGAGCAAAGAAAGCTCAGCGATAAATTGGAGCGCGCAAAGCACAGCTGGCGCGAGAAATCGAGCGAAAAAATAGGCGAGGTGACCGAAGATAATATAGCCGAAATAGTCTGCGCGTGGACGGGGATACCCGTCTCGCAGCTGACAAGCGCGGAGAGTGAGCGCCTGCTGCGGCTCGAGGATGAGCTGCACCGCAGAATAGTCGGCCAGGATGAGGCGGTCTCCGCGGTCGCAAGGGCGATAAGGCGCGGCAGAGTCGGACTTAAAGACCCGAAGCGTCCGACGGGCTCGTTCATCTTTCTCGGCCCTACGGGAGTCGGCAAAACGGAAATATGCAAAGCGCTCGCTTCTTCGCTTTTCGGCGACGAGAACGCGATGATAAGGCTCGATATGTCCGAATATATGGAGAAGCATACGGTATCGCGGCTTGTCGGTTCGCCGCCCGGCTATATCGGCTATGACGAGGGCGGTCAGCTGACGGAAAAGGTGCGCCGCAGACCGTACAGCGTCATACTTTTTGATGAGATCGAAAAGGCGCACCCGGATGTTTTCAATATGCTGCTCCAAATACTTGACGACGGCATACTGACCGATTCGCAGGGGCGCAGGGTCGACTTCAAAAACTGCATTATTATAATGACCTCGAATGTCGGCGCGAAGCTCATTTCGGGCAGCGGAAAGGCTCTCGGCTTCTCTTCGGAGCGCGGCAATGTCCCGAGCTACGACCGCGTGCGCGAGCTCGTGACCGGGGAGCTCAAGAACACGTTCAGACCGGAGTTTTTAAACCGCGTCGATGATATAACGGTCTTTCACTCGCTCGAAAAAAGCGATATATCGGAGATAGCGCGCAGGCTGCTCGAGACACTCTCGGGGCGCGTGAGACAGCTCGGCATAGCCCTGACCTTCGACGAATCGGCGGTAGAAAAGACGGCAGACGCGGGCTTTGACCCCGTCTACGGCGCAAGACCGCTCAAGCGCGTCATTCAGAGGGAGATCGAAGATAAGCTCTCGGAGCAGATGCTCGAGGGCAAGGTGACAGTCGGCAAAAAATATCTCTGCAAAGCGGAAAACGGCGAATTTGTTTTTGTCGAACGGAACGAGCCCGAATCGGCTGAAAATGAATAAAAGTGCACCCCGGAAGCGGCAGGGCTTTCGGGGTATATTTATGTGGACTCTGTCGAGGATTTCTGTTATACTTAGAAAAAATGAACGGAGGCGCAAAATGGACGCAGCGGAAAAAATAATACGGTATCTTGTCGATAAGTATTCGCCGTCGGTGCTGATCTCCTACGGTTCGTTTGCCGACGGCTCGGCGAACGCGGACAGCGACTATGATGCGCTTCTGATCTATAACGGGCGCGAATGCCATGACAGCACGGTTATTGACGGCACGCCGCTCGATGTGTTTTGCTATCCTGTGGAGAATTTTTCGGGCGACTATGACCCGGAGAAGTATATCGCAGTGTTCGACGGTGTGATAATCATTGATACCGATTCTCTCGGCCAAAGCATAAAGGACAGGGTACGCGGGTTTATCGACGGCGCACCCAAGAAAGACAGGGACGAGCTGCGGCACGAGGTCGAGTGGTGCAGAAAAATGCTCGTAAGGAGCGGGCGGAATGATGCCGAGGGCTTATTTCGGTGGCATTGGGTGCTCGTGGACAGTCTCGAAATTTATTTCGACATAATCGGCAGATACTGTTACGGGCCGAAAAAATCGCTCCGCTATCTCGGCGAGATCGACAAAAAAGGCTTTGCTCTCTATGAAACAGCGATGCGGGAGTTCACCCGCGATGCGCTCGAAAAGTGGATATCCCATCTTGAGTCGGTATTCGGTGAACGGTACGAAAAATAAAAAGAGGCTTAAAAGAGCAATAAGCGAAAAAATAAAGGTCATATTCCACATTGTCAAGCGTGTGAAATACGACCTTTGTTTTCTTATTCTTTGGTCTGCGCCGAACGCGACAGCCCATGTTCGCTTTTATTTTGCCTCGGCTATGAATCTCTTGAGATTTTCAAGACCTATTTCAATGCCCGTGAGCGGCTGCTCTATGCCCTCAAACTCGATGCTGACATATTTGTCATAGCCCGCGCGCCTGAGTATGCCCATGCACTGTGCTACGGGGATATTGCCGTGGCCTATCACCGCGCCGCGCAGATAATTTCCGGCTCTGCTGCGGAAGAATCCGCGTCCGGGGTCGGGCTCCGAGCCGCTCTTGATGTGGAAATCCTTGGCGTGAACGTGCTTTGCGTATTTTGCGACTCTGCCCACCGCCTTGTCGGAGGGGTCGTCGGCGCAGGCAAAGTTGCCTATGTCAACGAGCAGACCGAAATTGGGGTTTGCGACTCCCGTGACGAGCTTTTCGACGCGGTCGCTGTCCTGCGCAAAAAAGCCGTGGTTCTCAACCATAGTCGAGATGCCCTTCTCTGCGGCATATTCGGTCACTCTGCGGCAGCCCTCAACGAGGGTGGGCAGAGCCTGCTCAAACCCGCAGTAAGCGCTAAGGGGCGCATTATAGCCGCCTGTCGCATCGTGGCGCATTCCGGAAGCGCCGAGTATTTCCGCTATGTCCACCTGCTTGAACAGGCGTTCGCACTCCTCGTCGAGCGGGCGGTTGAGAAGCTCCGCGCCGATGGTGTAGTTGACTATCGGCAGCCCCGTTTTTTCGCTCTCGTCGCGCAGGCGCTTGGCGTAGTCCTCGACGGACATTCCGTTTTCGGGCAGGAGGTCGATAAATTCGATTCCGTCAAAGCCCATTTCCTTGACCTTGCCTATGAGCTGAAGCTGGGTTATTTCCCCGCTCGAAAGCATAGGCTGAAAGCTGTAGCTGCTGACGCAGGTTTTCATATTTTTTCACCTCAGTCCATGTATCCCTTGAGGAAGCTGACGGCGTTTCCGATATCCTTTTCGGGGTCGTCGCCGACTTCTCGCTCTATTGTCAGGAAGCCCTTGTAGCCGATATCGTCGAGTGCGGCGAGATATTCATCCCACTTGACGCTGCCCTCGCCGAGCGGCACTTCTTTAAACGAGCTGCCTGTGACGAGCGGGTCTTTTTTTATGCCGTAGACTATCTCGGGATCCCTGTAGAATATCTGAACGCCGTCCTTGGCATGGGTGTGAACTATGTAGTCGCGCAGGTTGTAGACCGCCTTTGCGGGGTCGTCGCCCGTGACCATGACAAGGTTCGCGGGGTCGAGGTTGACCGCGACGCCGGTAGAGCCGAGCGAGTCAAGAAACTTCTTGAGCGTCGCCGAGGTCTCGGGTCCCGTCTCAATGGCGAAATGGGCGTCGAGGCTGTCCGCGAAGCGGGAGAGCTCAAAGCACGCATCCTGCATTATCTTGTATCGCTCGTGTCCGCTGTCCTCGGGAACAACGCCGATGTGTGTCGTGACGATATCCGTGCCGAGCTCCTTTGCAAGCTCGATTATCCTCTTCGACTTCTCGACTCTCCACCCGTTTTCGTCCCTGTTGCCGAAGCCTCCGCCGAGGTCGCCGCAGAGGGCGGAGATGACGAGCCCGTTGTCCTCAACGAGCCTGCGGAAATCCGCACGCTTCGAGCCGACAAGCTCCTCTGGCGACATCTCGCCGCTGGTGGCATAGACCTGAATGCCCTGCGCACCGACCTTGGCTGCCTTTCCGACCGCCGTCGGGATATCCGTGCGAAAGCTGTCAATAATAACGCCTATTGGAAATTTCATGTTGGCACCGTCCTTTAAAAAGGTATTTTAACAAGGCAATGATAACAAATAACCGCCCGATATTCAAGAGATAAAAGCTATTTCGGGGAATAAAATAAAAAACAGTCCGACTCAAGTTTTTTTGAATCGGACTGCGAAGCTTTTTGCTGTTCGTGTTCAGTCGAGCACTATTTCCAGCTCGCGCTTTTGAATTTTCATGCCGTGCTTTTCATAGAAACGCAGTGCGCTGTCGTTGCCCTCCCAGACGTTCAATGTCAGGTTGTGGCAGCCGAGCTTTTGTGCGGTCGAAAGCGCCTTTTGAAACAGTGCGTCGCCTATGCCCTCGCGCCTGAAATTTTCGTCAACGCACAGGTTGTTGATATAGAGCTCCGTGTTAGGACAGCGTGCGGAGTCGGCGGAGTGGTCGATTATAATACAGAAAATATATCCGAGCACACGGTCGTTTTCGTCCGCGGCGACAAAGATTAGGCGGCTCTCGTCCGTTAGAAGCTTTTTGAGGCTCTCGCCGTCGTATTTCGACTTCCCCGCCTTGAACAGGTCGGGTCTTATCCCGCTGTGCAGAGCGCAGATATATTCGAGCAGCTCAAGTATTTTCGGGCAGTCGTCCTGCCTTGCGCGTCTTATCTCTTTAAGCATTTTTATCCCCTCACCTTACGCAGACTCTCTCTATGCTTCTAGCCTTGCCCGTTTTTTCGTCAGCGTCGATTATAACGCCGCACATCATGCAGGCGCCGTCGCTTATCTCAAAGCGTGTGGGCAGTCCGGTCTTGAGCCATGATATCGAGGCCTCGGGGCGCACGCCGAGCACGGAGAGCTCGGGACCAGTCATGCCGAGGTCTGTTATATATGCCGTGCCGCCGGGCAGGATTTTTTCGTCCGCCGTCTGAACGTGGGTGTGCGTGCCGACAACGGCGGTCGCTCTTCCGTCGAGGTAAAAGCCCAGGGCGAGCTTCTCCGCCGTTGACTCGGCGTGGATATCGACTATCTTTATTTTGCAGTCGTCTATCTCCTTCATGAGAGGGTCAATGTAGGAAAACGGATTGTCCGAACCGTTTATATAAGCGCGCCCGAGAAGGTTTATAACGCCGATGCGCACCCTGCCCATGTCGATAACCCCGACGCCCTTGCCGGGGCAGGAGGAGCCGACGTTTGCGGGGCGGATTATGTCGCTACGCTCGTCGAGAAAACGATACACCTCGCTGCGCCTGAACGCGTGATTGCCCGTGGTTATGAAGTCGACGCCGCTTGAAAAAATGTGCTCGGCGGCAGAGGAGGTTATGCCGTTTCCGGGCGCCGCATTTTCGCCGTTTGCTATAACAGCGTCTATGCCTTCAAGCTTCTTGAAGCCGGGGAGCACCGAGCGCAAAAAGTCGCAGCCCTGCGTTCCGACAATGTCGCCTATAAGAAGTATGTTCATTCCGATTTTCCTCTCAAAAAGGGGCTGTTGCATTTAGCGCAGAACAAAAAGAAAAATGCTGAAATGCAAAATTGTATGGTTGCATTTTTCTTTTTTAACCGTTTTTTCACCCGCTCGCGGTATCTATATACAGCTTCGGGGTGAAGAAAACGGTTTCTGCATCTAAATGCGACAACCCCAGCTTTTTTGCTTATTTTGCGTAGTCGCTGACTCTGCTCTCCCTGATAAGGTTGACCTTTATCTGACCGGGATATTCAAGCTCGTCTTCAATCTTCTTGACTATGTCGCGGGCGATGAGAACCATCTTCTCGTCGTTGACGACCTCGGGCTTGACCATTATGCGAACCTCGCGACCGGCCTGAATAGCGAACGAACGCTCAACGCCCTCAAACGAGGAGGCGATGCTTTCGAGCTTTTCAAGGCGCTTGATGTAGTTCTGAACATTCTCGCGTCTTGCGCCGGGGCGGGAAGCCGAAACAGCGTCGGCGGCCTGAACGAGGCAGGCGACAAGCGTCTTTGCCTCAACGTCTCCGTGGTGAGCCTGAATGGCGTGGACAACGCCCTCGCTCTCGCGGTATTTCTTCGCGGCCTCAACGCCCAGCTCAACGTGCGAGCCGTCCATCTCGTGGTCGAGCGCCTTGCCGATATCGTGGAGAAGGCCGGCTCTCTTTGCAAGCTTGACGTCGGCGCCAAGTTCCGCCGCCATGAGACCTGCAATATATGAAACCTCGAGCGAATGGTTGAGTACGTTCTGGCCGTAGCTCGTTCTGTATCTGAGCTTGCCGAGGAGCTTGACGAGTTCGGGATGCACTCCGTTGACGCCTGCGTCGATGAGCGCGCGCTCACCGGTCTGCTTGATGGTTGCGTCAACCTCGCGGCGAGCCTTTTCGTACATCTCCTCAATGCGGGCGGGATGAATTCTGCCGTCCGATATGAGCTTTTCGAGCGTCAGACGCGCGACCTCGCGGCGAACCGGATCAAAGCTCGAAACGGTTATTGCCTCGGGCGTGTCGTCGATTATCAGATCGACGCCGGTTATAGTCTCGAGCGTGCGGACATTTCTGCCCTCGCGTCCGATTATGCGGCCCTTCATCTCGTCGTTGGGCAGAGCGACAACGGAAACGGTGGTCTCCGCCGTATGGTCTGCGGCGCAGCGCTGAATGGCGGTGCCGATAATTTCTCTTGCTATTGTGTCGGCCTCGTCCTTGGTGCGCTGCTGATATTCGAGCACCTTGACGGCCTTTTCGTGAACAAGATCGTTTTCAAGGTTTTGGAGCAGGTATTCCTTAGCCTGCTCTCTGCTGTAGCCCGAGATTTTCTCGAGCACATCGAGCTGACTTCTCTTGAGGCTCTCCGCCTCGGCGAGTCTGTCGTCCGCATCCTTTATCTTGCGGCTGAGGGACTCATCCTTCTTTTCGAGATTTTCGATTTTTTTGTCGAGACTCTCTTCCTTCTGAATGATTCTGCGCTCCTGGCGCTGAACCTCGTTGCGCCTCTCGCGCAGCTCTTTTTCGTTTTCGCTTCTCTGCTTGTGAATCTCATCCTTGGCCTCAAGGATAGCTTCTTTCTTTTTGGCCTCAGCCTGAGTCATGGCTTCGCTGACTATGCGGTTCGCTTCTTTTGTAGCTGAACCTATTGCGGCTTCGGCAACTCTCTTCCTATGTAAACCGCCGAGAATAAAACCGACAACGCCGAATGCGGCGCCGACCGCGGCGGCTATAAGAATAATTTTCCAAACTTCCAAACGAATAACACCTCCCGAATAAAAATTTTGATTATTGTAAAACTCAGTAAAATAACAATATGGAGTATAGCTTGGCACATAATACTACCATTATTATGTATAATAACCTTAAACGGGCGAAATGTCAAGGTGTTATTGCGACACATGGTACAAAAAATTCAGGAAACCGAAGAAAACTCCGTAAATAAAGTTGTTTTGAAGTCTCAAATAAAAGTATTGACTTTTCGGCATTTGATGATAAAATAATAATGTTAAAGCCGTGAGGCAGAAGATGTGTTCCGAATGTCCTCAAAGAGAGCCGCGCGCCGTTGGCTGAGAGCGCGGGCGTCGATACGGAATGTGTTACCGCTGCCGAGTGCGCACCGAAGCCCCGAGGGGATAGGCTGCGACGTATGACCGCGTTAAGGTCGCATGAGTGGCGGCGTGAGCCGCAAACCGGGTGGAACCGTGGAGCATTCGCTTCACCCCTGTAAATTTTACGGGGGTGGAGCTTTTTTCATCCCTGAGACGGGCCTTTGCCCGAAGCAGAAAGGAGAAATTTTTATGGTAAACATTGAACTCAAGGGCGGAGTCGTAAAGGAGTTTGACAACGGCATAACCGCCATGGAGGTGGCGAAGAGCCTCGGTATGGGACTCTATAAGGCGGCGTGCGTCTGCCGCATAGACGGCGAGGTTAAAGACCTGCGCACCCCCATTGACAAGGACTGCAAGCTCGAAATACTTACCTTTGACGATGACGACGGAAAGCGTGCGCTCAGACACACCGCCTCCCACGTTCTCGCTCAGGCGGTCAAACGCCTCTATCCTGAGGCGAAGCTTGCGATAGGCCCCGCCATTGACAACGGCTTCTATTACGATTTCGACGTCGATGTGCCGTTCACCCCCGAGGTTCTCGAGAAAATCGAGGCGGAGATGAAGAAGATAGTCAAGGAGGCTCTGCCGCTCGAAAGATATGAGCTTGACCCCAAAGAGGCTATCGAACTGATGGAGAAGAAGGGCGAGATATATAAGGTCGAGCTTATCAAGGAGCACGCGGGCAAGGGCGAGAAGATATCGTTCTTCCGTCAGGGCGAGTTTGACGAGCTCTGCGCGGGACCTCATGTCCCCGACACCTCGCGCGTCAAGGCTTTCAAGCTGACCTCCTGCACCGGCGCTTATTGGCGCGGCGACTCGGACAATAAGATGCTCCAGAGAATCTACGGAACCGCTTTCACGAAGAAAGAGGATCTTGACAACTACCTCACCATGCTCGAGGAGGCGAAGAAGCGCGACCACAGAAAGCTCGGCAAGGAGCTCGGACTGTTCACCATTATGGATGAAGGCCCCGGTTTCCCGTTCTTCCTGCCCAACGGCATGGTTCTCAGAAATACCCTTATCGACTACTGGCGCGAGGTTCATAAGCGCTACGGCTATGTCGAGATATCCACTCCCATGATGCTCAACCGTTCGCTCTGGGAGCGCAGCGGCCATTGGGATCACTACAAGGAGAATATGTACACCACCGTTATAGACGACACCGACTTTGCGATAAAGCCGATGAACTGCCCCGGCGGAATGCTCGTCTATAAGCTTCAGCCCCACTCCTACCGCGACCTGCCCCTTAGAATGGGCGAGCTCGGTCTGGTTCACCGCCATGAGCTGTCCGGCGCGCTTCACGGCCTGTTCCGCGTGCGCTGCTTCACTCAGGACGACGCGCATATCTTCATGACATGGGATCAGATGAAGGACGAGATAAAGGGCGTTGTCCGCCTGTTTGACGAGGTATATTCCGTGTTCGGTCTTACCTATCAGATCGAAGTCTCGACCATGCCCGAGGATCATATGGGTGACGAGAAGGATTGGGATTTTGCCACGGAGACCCTCAAGGCGGCAGTCACCGAGATGGGCAAGGACTTTGTTATCAATGAGGGCGACGGCGCGTTCTACGGTCCGAAGCTCGATTTCCACCTCTCTGACTCCCTCGGAAGAACATGGCAGTGCGGCACCATACAGCTCGATATGCAGCTGCCCGAGCGCTTTGAGCTTGAATACACCGGCGCGGACGGCGAGAAGCATCGCCCGGTCATGATTCACCGCGTTGTTCTCGGCTCTATCGAGCGCTTTATCGGCGTTATCACCGAGCACTTCGCCGGCGCGTTCCCGCTGTGGCTCGCTCCCGAGCAGGTGAGAATTCTGCCGATATCAGACAAGTTCCACGACTATGCACAGGACGTCTGCAAGCAGCTCGATATGGAGGGACTCAGAGTCAGCGTTGACACCCGCAGCGAGAAGATCGGCTACAAGATTCGTGAAGCTCAGCTCCACAAGATTCCCTATATGCTCATCATCGGCGAAAAAGAGGTCGAGAGCGGCACGGTCAGCGTCAGAAAACGCGGCGAGGGCGATATCGGAGCTGTACGTATCGGCGAGTTCGTAGACAGCGCAAAGCTTGACATAGCAGAAAAAAATATCTGGTAAGCTTTGAGATAAAATTTTAAAAAACTTAAACGCTCCGGCGCGGTATACAAGATATTGTGTACCGCGCCGGATTTCTTTCTATTTTTTAAAAAGTTTTTGAAATCAAAGTGTAAAAAATGGCTCTAAACTATTGCACACAAGAAACTTTTGCTTTATAATGTAGGTGACTAAAGGTGGATAAGTGCACTCGAGTGGTGGAACTAAACACCTAAAATTATGACAAAGGGGGCGAGCGCATGGGAAAAACTGATTTCGGCGGATTTTTTATACATACGCTCGACCAGAAGAACCGAGTGTTTATTCCCGCGGAATTCCGCAGCAAGCTCGGCGCGGAATTTGTCGTATGCACTCCGCCCGGCAGCAGCGACTGCATTATCATCTATACCCTCGAGGAGTGGGACAGATACTTTGAAAATCTCCGTGCCGTAAGCGACAGCGGCTACGCCCGCGCCTTTGCCGAGCGTATAGCGAGCAGCTCGAAGAGATGCGCCGTGCCCGACAAGCAGGGCAGAATAACCCTCTCGGCTGAACACTGTGCGGCGGCGCACCTCGAAAAAGAGGCGCTGATAGCCGGAGTCGGCAACCGCGTGGAGATATGGAATCCCGCAGTATGGGATGAGAAGTGCGCGGAGAATATGGCGGAAATCGAGAGATTCGCAAAGAACGTTCAGCTTTAATGCGGAGGGCGGCACAGCATGGATTTCAAACATATTCCCGTACTTTTCAACGAGTCGATTGATGCGCTCGACATAAAGCCGGACGGGCTGTACGCGGACTGCACCGCAGGCGGCGGCGGCCACTCGAACGCGATATTGGACAGGCTCTCGGAAAACGGCAGGCTTATCGCCGTTGACCGCGACCCCGAAGCGATAGCGACACTCACCGAGCGCTTTGAGGGCAGAGAGAATGTCAGCATAGTAAACGACAACTTTTTTAACATAAAGACTATACTTTCTCGGTTCACCGACGAGGGCGCCGACGGGATTCTCGCCGACCTCGGAGTGAGCTCGCATCAGCTCGACGACGCAGCGCGCGGATTTTCGTTCCACGCGGACGCGCCGCTCGACATGAGGATGTCCATGCAGGGCATGAGCGCGGCGGACGCGGTCAATTCGCTTTCGCAGCGCGAGCTGCAGGATATCATCTACAGATACGGCGAGGACAGGTTCGCTCCGCGCATAGCGGCGGGGATAGTCCGCGCGAGGGAAGAAAAGCCGATAGAAACAACACTGGAACTCGCCGAGATAATCAAAAGCTCTATCCCGGCGGCGGCGCGCCGCGAGGGAGGCCACCCCGCGAGGCGCACCTTCCAGGCGCTGCGAATTTATGTGAACGGTGAGCTTGACGGGCTCGACGGGGCGATAAGCGATATGTTCGACTCGCTCAAAGTCGGCGGCAGGCTCGCGATAATAACCTTCCATTCGCTCGAGGACAGAGCGGTAAAGCAGACCTTTGCCTCCCTCTGCGAGGGCTGCATATGCCCGCCGGAGTTTCCGGTGTGCGTCTGCGGAAGAAAGAGCCGGGGCAGGCTGCCCCAAAAGGCATTGGCTCCGAGCAGAGAGGAGCTCGAACGGAATCCGCGCAGCAGAAGCGCAAGGCTTCGTGTAATAGAGAAAATCAGATAACTATTTAGTATAAACGGGAAAAGTTACAGAGAAAGGACGGTAACTATGGCAACAGAGCTCAACGGCACTCAGGCTTACAGATTCGAACTGTTCGAGCCTCAGCAGGCTATGCCCGCGCCGAAAAGAAAAAGCGCTCCGGTAGGACCGCAGCGTGTAGTGGAAGCGCCCAAAAAGACAAAGGCGCAGCTAAAAGCAGAGGCAAAAGCAATCAACAGGCGCATCGCGGTAATTTTAAGCGTGGCGGTTGTTATGTTCATGCTTCTGGGAATGAATATGTATTCGCGTTCGCGGCTTACCGTTCTTGCTCAGGAGGCGGCGAGGATACAGACGAGTATCTCCGAGGAGCAGAGCAGAACGGTCGACCTTCAGAGCAGACTGACTCAGAAAATGGGTACGGACGCTATCATCGACTATGCGACGAACAGATTGGGCATGGTCAAGGGCACCCGTTCGCAGATAAACTACATAACCGTCAACGGTTCCGATTCCGTTGTTTATGACGGGGACGGCAGCACAAAAGCAGGAGAATAGTACGGGCATCGCACGGCATATAATTATGTGCTTGCGCTGCGTTGAAAAGGGCGGATCGCGGTCTGCCCTTTTCGGGCATTTTAAGAAGGTTTTTTACCGAGCGGTGAAAGGGTGAAGATATGCGAAAAACAACGCCTAAAAAAGAAAAAGACAGGCGCGCAAAAAGAACATTTATATGTATTGCCGTAGTTTTTCTTGTCTGCATCGGTAATCTGTTTTTTATCCAGATAATTCGAGCCGATTATTACAAGGGCAAGGCGGAGGAGAATCAGCTCTATGATACCGCCATACCGGCTCAGCGCGGCACGATATATGACTCGGAGGGCAATGTCCTCGCCCAGAGCGCATCGGTGTGGCTCGTGTATATCGACCCCTACAGCGTACCGGACGATACCGTTCGCGCTCAGCTCTGCCTCGATTTGAGCGAGACGCTCGGGATAAACGGCGACAGCCTGATGAAAAAGCTGCAGATGACAAAGTACAGGTATCTGGTCATAGCAAAGCAGGTTGAATATGACAGAAAAGAAAAAGTAGTCGAGATAAAAAAGAAAAAGTACGAATACGTAAAAGACGGAAAGAAGCAGTATGCCTACGGCAGCTCCATGGTCGGCATAGACCCGGACGTCAAGCGCTATTATCCCAACGGAAACCTTGCGAGCCATATCATCGGCTACACAAATTCCGAGGGCAACGGTCAGGCGGGCGTCGAGCTCTACTATAACAATATTCTTTCGGGCATACCCGGCAGAAAGGTCACGGCAAAGGATGCCTACGGCAGAGCGATGCCGCTCCAATATGAGACTCTTTACGATGCGTCAAACGGTCAAAAGCTCCAGCTGACAGTCAACTCCAATATTCAGCGCTATCTTGAGGACGCGTTGAGGCAGGCGTATATCGACAATAAGTGCGCCTACGCAAACGGCATAGTTATGGATGTCAACACCGGCGCGATACTCGGTATGGCGACTATGGGCGACTATGACCCGAACAATCCGCGCGAGACGGACGAGGCAGAGGTAGAGGAGGAGTATAAGCGCCTTCAGGAGCTTCGCGCCGCGAAGTACGAGGAGTCGGGAAAGACCCCGACGGAGGAGGAGAAAAAGAAGGGTCAGGAAGAGGACAGAACGAACGCAAAGCTCAATGTTTTCTATAACAATGTCAGAAACCAGAATGTCAGCAGCACCTATGAGCCCGGCTCGGTTTTCAAGACGATAACCGCGTCGGCGGCGCTCGACCAGGGCGTTGCGGATCAGTCGACAAAGGTCGATTGCGTGGCGGGCGGCATAAGGGTTCTGACCCAGACCTACCACTGCAACGCGCACACGGTTCACGGCACGCTCGATATGGTCGGCGGACTCAAGCGCTCCTGCAACTCATATTTCATAACCATGGGTCAGCGCCTCGGCGTTGATAACTTCTATAAATATTTTGAAGCATTCGGCTTCACGGAAAAGACGGGCATAGACCTCCCCGCCGAGACTCAGCCCAAGGCGGGAGTCACCTATCACGCCCACGAGGGCATGACTCTTATCGACCTTGCGAGCTCGTCCTTCGGTCAGTCGTTCCAGGTCACGCCCATTCAGATGGTGACGGCGCTCTCCGCCATAGCAAACGGCGGAAAGCTGATGAAGCCCTATGTCGTTGCAAAGGTGCTCGACGACAACGGCAACGTGGTCAGCGAGACTCAGCCTACGGTCAGACGCCAGGTGATAAGCGAGGAGACCTCCGCAAAGGTCGCCGAGATGATGCGCCGAGTCGTCAACGAAGGTACGGCGAAAAACGGCTATGTTATCGGCTACCGCGTCGCTGGCAAGACCGGTACATCGCAGAAGCTCGGCAAGTCGGGCGAGCACGTTGCGTCCTACGGCTGCTTTGCTCCCGCGGACGACCCGAAGGTTGCGATAATTATTATCATTGACGAGCCGCACGGCGGTCAGATACAGGGCGGTCAGATAGCCGCTCCCGTCGCGGCGCAGGTCATGGAAAAGACGCTCAAATATCTGAACGTCGAGCCGCAGTATACCGAGAGCGAGCTTGCAAAGCTCGACACGACGGTTTCGAACTACGTCGGCAAGAGTGTTTCGGAGGTCTCCTCCGAGCTGCGTTCGGCGGGCTTCAACTGCAGAGTCGTAGGCAACGGCGACAAGGTCGTAAGTCAGCTCCCCGGCGCATATCAGAGCGTGCCCAAGGGCGGCATAGTCGTGCTCTACACCGAGGGCGGACCCGTTGAAAAAAAGACCAAGGTTCCCGATTTAACGGGGCTTTCGATAACCCAGGTCAACCGCATTGCGGCGGCCGCGGGCATAAACGTCAAGATATCCGGCAACACCCTCGTCAATTCCGAGCTCGTTTCCTACGGACAGAGTGTAGCAAAGGGCGAGAGCGTTGACTACGGCACGACGGTCACGGTGTATTTCAAATCGAATACCGGCGTGGCCGATTCTCCGGGCTGATAAAGGAGCTTTTAGATGAGACTTTCCGAACTGCTGCGGGAGGTTGAATTTGAAGGAAGCATAAAAAACGATTTCGATATAAAATTTGTCACCGATGACAGCAGACTTGTAAGACCCGGAGCACTGTTCGTGTGCATCCGACACAGAAGCTTTGACGGTCATACAGCGGCGGCGGAGGCTCTCGCCTCGGGCGCGGCGGCTGTTGTGACGCAGGAGAGACTCGGACTTGAAAACGAGCTCAATGTCGCCGATTCCCGCGCCGCCTATGCGAGGCTCTGTGCGGCTCTTTGCGGGCACCCGGAGCGAAAGCTCAGGATGATAGGCGTCACGGGCACGAACGGAAAAACGACGGTAACGACCCTTATCAGAAACATTCTTTCGGATTCGGGCATAAAAACCCTGCTCACGGGGACGGTGTGCAATCGCCTCGGAGAGGAAAGCCTGCCGAGCGGGCTGACTACGCCGAAGCCGCCGGAGCTCTATTCGCTGCTCTCCCGCGCCGTTTTAAGCGGCTGCGAAGCCTGCGTTGCGGAGGCCTCGTCTCAGGCGTTGGCGCAGGGACGATTAGAGGGGATAGCTTTCGACGCGGCGGTGTTTACAAATATCACGCGCGACCACCTCGACTACCACGGCACATTTGAAAATTATCTTGCGGCGAAGAAAAAGCTCTTTGAGCATTCCGAAGTGTCGGCGGTCAACCTCGACGACCCGCGCGCCGATGAGATAATTGCAGCGTCAAGCGGAAAAAACGTCACGTTTTCGACCGTTCTCGACTGCGCCGATTATACGGCAAAAAACATCTCGCTGCTGCCCGAGGGAGTCAGCTTTGAGCTTGTCTCAAAAGGGCGGATAGAACATATAAATTTCGCGTCGCCCGGTCTTTTCAGCGTCTCAAACGCCATGGCCGCGGCCGTCTGCGCGATAAATTTGGGCGTTGACCCGCGAAGCGCCGCGCAGTCGCTCGCAAGGTCAAAGGGCGTCTGCGGACGGCTTGAACGCGTTGAGTGCGGCACGCCCTACAGCGTTATAATAGACTATGCTCACACGCCCGACGGGCTCGAGCAGGTGCTGCGGGCTCTGCGCCCGTCCTGCCGCGGAAAGCTCATTGTCCTTTTCGGCTGCGGCGGCGACAGGGACAAAACGAAGCGCCCGCTCATGGGAGCCGCCGCGTGCAAATATGCCGACACCGTAATAGTCACGAGCGACAATCCGCGCTCGGAGGAGCCGATGAGGATAATCGGCGATATACTGAAGGGCACGGACAAAAAGCGCCGCGGTCTGTTCATTGAAGAGGACAGACGCAGGGCAACGGCGCTCGCGCTGAGCCTTGCAAAGCCCGGCGATACAGTCCTGCTCGCGGGCAAAGGACACGAAAAATACCAGCTTATCTGCGGCGAAAAATTGCCGCTTGACGAACGGGAGACCGTCAGAGAAATTCTCGGACTTCCGCACGATACAGGGAGGAAAAAACCATGAACACTATCGCAGCATTGATAATGGGTCTGGCCGCCGCGGTGCTCGTCACCGCGCTGCTCGGATTTGCCGTAATTCCGTGGCTGAGAAAGCTCCATTTCGGGCAGACTATCCTTGATATAGGCCCGAAGTGGCACGAGAAAAAGCAGGGCACGCCGACTATGGGCGGCATAATGTTTATTTTAGGCACGATAGCCGCATTCGCGGTGACCGTTGTTACCGACAAGCTTGTCGGCGGAAATATCGTTGC
Organism: Oscillospiraceae bacterium; assembly: GCA_003538135.1. Taxonomy (GTDB): domain Bacteria; phylum Bacillota; class Clostridia; order Oscillospirales; family Acutalibacteraceae; genus CAG-177. The sequence continues at coordinate 93,639 of DPOR01000006.1, read as the reverse complement.
AAGCAGCGCAACGGGCGCGCCGGCGGCGGAGCTTTATACGAAGTTTTACAGCGGCATTATCTTTGCCCTGGGCGTAGCGCTCATCGGCTTTGCCGACGACTATATAAAGGTCGTCAAAAAGCGCAACCTCGGTCTGACCGAGAAGCAGAAAACCCTGCTGCAAATATTCGTTATAGCGGCCTATCTCACCTCGCTCTATATGAGCATGGGCAACAAGCCCTATATGTTCATCCCGTTCGTCGGAAATGTTCAGATGGGCATATTCTTCTGGGTTTTCGGCTTTGCCGTCATTTATGCCGCGATAAATGCGGTCAACTTTACCGACGGCATCGACGGACTCTGCTCGAGCGTCACGGTGACCTTCGGCATCTCAATGTGTATTATTGCCTATATGCATAAATTTTTCGGCGTCTCGCTCATGGCGAGCGTGCTCGTTGGCGGCTGCATAGGCTTCCTTGTCTGGAACCACAACCCCGCAAAGGTGTTCATGGGCGACACCGGCTCGATGTTCCTGGGCGGCATGGTCGTCGCCATTGCATATGCGCTCAACTGCCCGCTTATTCTGCTTCTGACGGGTATAATATATGTTATAGAGGGCGCGTCGGATGTTTTGCAGATAGGTTATTTCAAAATTACTCACGGAAAGCGTATCTTCAAGATGGCGCCCATACATCATCACTTTGAGATGAGCGGCTGGAGCGAGAAGAAGATAGTCGCCGTGTTTTCGATAGTCAACGCCGTCGGCGGAGCGGCGGCAATAGCGCTGATGTATTTCGGCGGCTACGCAATTTAAAAAACAGACGCAGACGAAAGGGGGATCGGGATGACAGAATCAAAGGGAAAGGCTAAGCCCGCGGAAAGCGGGAGAGCAAGAAAAGAGAATACGGGGATATCTCCTGCGCGCAAGCTGTTCAGGCAGTACTATCCGTTTTACAGATACACCCCGAGCAGCATCAAAAGGCGCGGCAAGCGAGAAGTGCTGGCTTTCGGGAAGATAGATACAAAGTTCTTCCTGCTCGTCGTCATCCTGCTCATTATCGGACTGATAGCCCTGTTCTCGGCGAGCTATATCAACGCCATAAACAGACATAAAGGCAATGCGTATTATTATATAGAACGTCAGCTGATCTTTGCCGTAACCGGCGTTGTGCTGATGTTCTTGGTGTCGAGAATAAATTATAGGGTATTCAAAGATCTGTCGTTTTTCGCGATAACCGTCGCGTTTTTCTTTCTTGTTCTCGTGCTTATTTTTCACGGCGACGGCGATTTCAAGCGCTGGCTCGTTATCGGCGGCAAGAACCTGTTCCAGCCGTCCGAGTTTGCAAAGATTGCGCTTATAATGTACTGCGCGTGGAGCATGGACAGACGGCAGAAAGCCATATGCACGGACTGGAAAATGATGTTCCTTTATATGATAGTCGTCGGCGTTATGTGCGGGCTTATCGCCCTCGAAAAGCACGTTTCCGCAACGATATTGGTCGGACTGCTCGGCATAGTCATGACCTATCTCGGCGGCATAGACAAAAGGTGGTATCCGCTCGTTATAGCCTGCATTGTCGGCGGCGCGGTGCTCATGGTCGTTTTCAGAAATAAGATGCCCGAATATGCGGCGGTGAGAATAATCGCATGGCTTGACAAGAGCTATGACCCCGGCGACGCCCGTTGGCAGACCAACAACTCCCTCTACGCCATAGGCTCGGGCGGTCTTTTCGGCGTCGGGCTCGGAAATTCGCGTCAGAAGCACATGTATGTTTCGGAGCCGCAGAACGACTTCATCTTCTCGATATTCTGCGAGGAGATGGGTCTTGTCGGCGCACTGATTGTTATTGTGCTGTTCGTGCTCCTTATCAAGCGCGCTTTCGATATCGCCATGCGCACCAAGGACATGTTCGCGTCCCTGCTCGTCATGGGTATAGCCGTTCAGGTCGGACTCCAGGCGGCGCTGAATATCGCGGTTGTCACCGACCTCATACCGAATACCGGAATCAGTCTCCCGTTCTTCAGCTACGGCGGCACATCGCTGTGGATATTGCTCATAGAGATGGGCGTTGTGCTGAGCGTCTCGCGGGGCGCAAAGATAGAAAAAATATAAGACAACGGAGGAGTCAATATGCTAAAAGCCAAAAGAATTCTTATCGCCGCAGGCGGAACGGGCGGCCACATCAACCCGGCTCTCTCTGTTGCCGGATATATCCGCTCGCAGGATCCGACCGCCGAAATTCTCTTTGTCGGCACGGCGGACAAAATGGAAGCAAGGCTCGTCCCGCAGGCGGGCTATCCTATAAAGATGATAGATATCAGCGGCTTTCGCCGCGACATGAGTCCGGCGGGTATAATCCATAATATAAAAACCGTCTCGAAGATGTTCAAGTCGTCCTCGCAGGCTAAAAAGATAATCAAAGATTTTAATCCCGACCTCGCCATAGGCTTCGGCGGCTATGTCAGCGGGCCCGTTATCCGTATGGCGGCGAAGCTCGGCGTGCCTACGGCTATCCACGAGCAGAACGCCTATCCGGGCGTCACAAACAAGGCGCTCGCCAAGCAGGTTGATGCGGTGATGCTCACGAGCATGGCGGCGGAGAAATATCTCGAGCCTAAGAACCCCTGCGTGCTGACGGGGCTTCCCGTTCGCGCCGAATTCTTTACGGCGGACAAAGAGAAGAGCCGCCTCGAGCTGGGTGTTGACAGCCGTCCGCTCATACTCTCCTCCGGCGGAAGCCTTGGAGCGGAGCCGATAAACAAGGCGATGGTCGAGCTCATAGCCGAGCGCGCCCCAAAGGGCGACTGCTGCTTCATTCACGCCACGGGTCACAGCGGCACATGGGTCGCGGACGAGCTTAAAAAGCGCGGGGTCGACCCGGATAAATTCGAGAATGTGACGATAAGAGAATACATAGACGATATGTCCCGCTGCATGGCGGCGTGCGACCTGTTTATCAACCGCGCCGGCGCATCGACTCTCTCGGAGATAGAGGCGCTCGGCAAGCCGTCGATACTCATTCCCTCGCCGTACGTTGCGGAGAATCATCAGTATCACAACGCGATGACCCTCGTCGAAAAGAACGCGGCGGTGGTTATCGAGGAGAAAAACCTGACGGGCGAGAAGCTGGTCGAGGAGGTCGAAAAACTCCTTTCCGACCGCGCGGCGCTTGATAAAATGGGCGAAAACGCCCGCGAAATGTGCGTCAGAGATGCGGCAAAACGCATATATGACTGCCTTTGCAAGGTGGTCGGGTAACAGAAAAATTCATTTTCGCATATGATGGCACGCAGTTATTAATTGAGTGCGCGGGGTGCGAAAATGGAAACGGTGAGGATATCGGGGAAGAAAAGACTCTCGGGCGAGGTGCGGCTTCAGGGCGCAAAAAACAGCGCGCTGCCGCTTTTGGCCGCCGCCGCGAGCGTTGACGGCGTGAGCGTTATCAAAAACTGCCCGCGCCTTTCCGATGTTGACGCCGCGATAAAAATTTTGCGCTTTATCGGCTGCAGGGTGTGGCGCGAGGGCGGCGCCGTCACTGTCGACGCCACGGGCATCTGCCGCTGCGATGTGCCGCGCGAGCTTATGTGCGAGATGCGTTCGTCCGTTATTTTTTTGTCGCCCCTGCTCGCCCGTCTCGGCATGGCGGAGATATCCGCGCCCGGCGGCTGTGAGATAGGTCTGCGCCCGATTGATCTTCACCTGTCCTCTCTGCGCCTTATGGGCGCGGAGATAGGCACCGAGGGCGGTGTGCTCTCATGCAGCTGCCCCGACGGGCTTCACGGAGAGAAGATAACCCTATCCTTCCCGAGCGTCGGAGCTACCGAAAACATACTCATTGCCGCGGCTTGCGCCGAGGGCGAGACGGTCATACTTAACGCGGCGCGTGAGCCGGAGATAGCCGACCTTGCGGATTTTCTCAATTCCTGCGGGGCGAGGATATTCGGCGCGGACAGCGGGGAAATAACCGTCTGCGGAGTTAAAAAGCTGCATTCCGCCGAGCATACCGTGATACCGGACCGCATAATCGCTTCAACCTATATGGCGGCAGCGGCGGTGACGGGCGGCGATGTGCGAATAGTCGATACCCGCGCCGAGCACATAACTCCGGTCATACCCGTGTTCGAGCAGGCGGGCTGTAAAATCGACTGCGACGAAAACAGCGTACATATCAGAGCGCCCGAGCGTCTGCGCAGCGCCCGGACCGTGCGGACAATGCCGTATCCCGGCTTTCCGACCGATTCCCAGGCGGCGGTCATGGCGATGCTCAGTGTGGCGCACGGCACAAGCGTTGTGATAGAAAATATTTTTGAAAACAGATACCGCCATGTGCGCGAGCTCTGCCGTCTCGGCGCGGATATAATGACCGAGGGCAAGGTAGCGGTGATAAAGGGAGTCGATACGCTCAACGGCGCGTGCGTGTGCGCCGCGGATTTGAGAGCGGGCGCGGCTCTTGCCGTAGCAGGCTTGGCGGCGCAGGGCAGTACGACAATAGAGAATGTCCGCCTTATTGACAGGGGCTGGCAGGATATGGAAAAAACGCTCCGCTCGCTCGGGGCGGATATCCGACGAGAAAGCTGAAAAGAGGTGCCCCACGCATGGGAGATAAAAACAGGCAGCAGCAAAAAACTCAGAAGCCGAAAAAGAAAAAACTGAGCAAGAAGGCGAGGCGCGGCCGACGCATTCGAATAGCCATTGTTGCTCTGCCCGTTGTGATAGTCGTGCTCGCAGTAGCCGCGCTCATCGGCAGCGTCGTGCTGTTTCGCGTGGAGGGCTTCTCTCTCGGCGGCGAGGGCAGATACAGCAAAGACGAGATAGTGAATGCGTCCGGAATAGATGTCGGCGACTGCCTGATGTGGATAAACCTCAACAAGGCAGAGGACAGGATAACAAAGACGCTGCCGTATATCGAGAGCGTGACAATAAAGCGCAAGCTGCCGCATACGGTGTCGATAGAATACAAGCAGGCTAAGGTGTTCTACGGAGTCTGCGTCGACGGCACATGGGCGCTGACCGATACAAAATACAAGGTAGTAGAGCTTTTGGACTCGGAGCCCAAGACGGCGGCGCAGAAGATAAAGCTGCCGAAGGCCGCGGTTTTCGAAGTCGGAAGCGTGATAGGCTTTGACGTAAAGGAAGGGGAGGAGTCGCCGCTCGATACCTATAAAAAGCTCATGGCCGAGGCCGAGAAAACGAGTCTCAAGGGCAAGATAACCGGCGCGGATGTAAGCGACCCCGCCGCGCTTTCGCTCATATATGACGGCAGAATAACGATAAAGCTCGGCGCTTTTGCGAATATTTCGGACAAGCTCAAGCTGTCGGCGGGCGCTATAGCAAACGAGGACAGGGTCGATTCGACCGAGCGCGGCACGCTCGACGCTTCCGTGGCGGACAGGGCTTATTTCAGACCCGACAGTAAACCTGAGCCCGCATCGGAGGGGCAGACGACGGAAATATCGGCCGAGCAGGCAGTAGAATAGTCAAAAGCTTATTTTAGATTTTTTACTTGTCTTTTCTATGAATGTATGCTAAAATTAATCTATCTGAAAACTAACCGTTTTTATATATTCAGTTTGGGGGTTACGAAATGGCGTTTGAACTCGATAATGACTGCGAGATAACCACGCAGATAAAAGTTATAGGCGTCGGCGGAGGCGGCGGAAACGCCGTCAACCGTATGGTCGACAGCGGCGTGCTCGGCGCTGAGTTTATTGCTGTCAATACGGACAAGCAGATACTCAATCATTCCCGCGCAACGCATAAGATTCAGATCGGCGAGAAGCTGACAAAGGGTCAGGGCGCAGGCGGCCGACCCGAAATCGGCGAGAAATCTGCCGAGGAGAGCCGCGACGTTATCTCCGACGCGCTCAAGGGTACTGATATGATATTCATTACTGCCGGCATGGGCGGCGGAACGGGCACGGGCGCAGCTCCCATAATTGCCCGCATCGCCAAGGATATGGGCATACTTACAGTCGGCGTTGTCACCCGTCCTTTCAAATTTGAGGGCAGAAAGAAGCAGCTTCAGGCTCAGCGCGGCATAGAGAACCTCGCCGAGAATGTTGACAGCCTTATTGTCATTCCCAACGAGCAGCTCAAGGCTATGAACAACGGCCAGAAGATGTCTTTTGCCGAGGCTTTTGAGATGGCGGACGAGGTTCTGCTCCACGGTGTCAAGAGCATTTCCGAGCTTATAAAGGTTCCCGGCTTCGTCAACCTCGATTTTGCGGATGTCACCGCTATTATGAGGGACGCGGGCTACGCTCACATGGGCTTTGCCAAGGCCTCCGGAAAGGACAAGGCAGCCGAGGCCGCAAGGGGCTCTATTTCGAGCCCGCTGCTTGAGACCTCGATTGCGGGCGCAAAGGGAGTTATTATCAGCTTCACCGCGGCTCCCGATGTAGACCTTGAGGATATCGAGGGCGCAGCCGAGCTCATAACCGAGCAGGCGCATCCCGACGCGGATATCACATGGGGCATTGCGTTCGACGAGAACATGGATGACGAGATGATGATAACCGTTATCGCTACGGGCTTTGAGGATAAGCCGAAGTCCGCAGTTTATCCCGAGGAGCAGCCCAAGACCAAGGTCGAAGCTCCCGCCCCGGCGCAGACCGAGTATGTTCAGACGAGCATCACTCAGCCCGTGAAGCCCGAGGTTCACGAGGAGCCGAAGAAAGAAGAGGCTCCGTATATTGCAAAGAGACCTGCCGAGATAAATCCAGACGACGAGTTCAGCATAATACTCGACAGCTTCAACAGATAACATAAAATCGCGGGCTGTCGTTTCGGCGCAGACCGAAAGCAAAAATAAAAAAGGTCATAATTCGCGACCTATGCCGCGGACTGTGACCTTTGTTTTTTTATCGGATATTTTCAATAATATCATTAAATATGTTGACTGAATGATAGCTTCGGTGTTATAATAATTGTGGTCCGTGTAATAGGCACGGAAAGGTATATAGGAGATTGGGGTTTGGGAACCGCCGGAGAGCAAAAAACTCTTCGGCGGTTTCCATTTTATTCTTCGGTTGATTCGATAACTTTTTTTGCTATCGCTTCGAGCTGAGCGAAGCTTTCGAGATTGCCGAGCTCGCGGCGGAATGCCGCCGCCCCGCGCAGGTCGCGGACATACCACGACGAGTGCTTGCGCGCCTCTCGAATCCCGATATAATCGCCCTTGTTGGCAATCAGCGCGCTGATGTGCCTGAGCATAATATCCATGCGCTCTTTAACCGGCGGGTCGGGGAGGACTGTTCCGCTCTTTAAAAACTCGTTTATCTGACCGAACACCCACGGCCTGCCGAGCGCGCCGCGCCCGACCATTATTCCGTCGCAGCGGGTTTTCTCGAACATCTCCGCGGCGCTCTTGCCGTCTGATATGTCGCCGTTGCCGATGACGGGAATGCCGACGCGCCTTTTAACCTCGGCTATAACCTCGAGGTCTACAGGCGGCGCATACATCTGCTTGCGCGTCCTGCCGTGTACGGTTATCGCCGCAGCGCCTGCCTGCTCGCAGAGCACGGCCAATTCCGGGGCGTTGATGCTGTCTTCATCCCATCCGGCGCGCATTTTTACGGTTATCGGCACGGGGGAGACCTCCACGCACCGCGCGACTATCTCCGCGGCGAGCTCCGGGCGCTTCATCAGCGCGCTTCCGCCGCCGTTTCCCGCGACCTTAGGCGCGGGACAGCCCATATTTATGTCAATGAAGTCGGGCGAATATTTCATGCAGGTCTCAATGGACTTTGCCATTATCTCGGGCACGTCGCCGAATATCTGAACTCCCGCCGGGCGCTCGGCTTCGCTCAGACTCAGCAGCTCGGAGGTCTTGCGGTCGTTCATGCTTATTCCCTTTGAGCTCGCCATTTCGCCGATACAGCCGATAGCGCCGAAACCCATGCAAAGCTCACGCATAGCTCTGTCCGCGACGCCCGCCATAGGGGCGAGCAGAGCGCCGCTCCTGAGTTTTTCAGCCGATAAATACAACTTGCCACCTCCGAAAGATACTCCGTAAATTTTAGCATAAAATGCACGCGGTTGCAATCGGTTATAAAAATAATGAGCCGCTGCATAAAAAGCAGAATTACTTTGCGACCCGAATCCGTAAAAGCAAGGCGAGCGGGCAAAAAAGGTGCTTAAAAGAGCGAAAAGCGATGAAAAACAAAGGCCACAATCCGCAGGATAACTGTGAATTGTGACCTTCTTTATTATTGCCGTTCGGTCTGCGTCGAGTGCGGCAGTCCGTTTTATTTCTTGTCTGCGGAGACAGTCTCCTTCTCCTCGGCGTCCGAGCCGGGCTCGTTGAACTGCTTGAGGGATTCCACGGCGGCGGTAGCCTCTCTTGCGAGATCCGCGGCCTCCATGGCCTTCTTCGCGGCGGCGTCGACTGCCTGGGCGGCGAGCTGAGTCTTGTGACCCGCATCGGAATCGCCTGCGGCTTCGGCGGCCTTTGCCTCTGCGGAGAGCTTGTCGGCTTCCGCTTCGAGCTTTTCGGCCTCCTCCTTCGCCTTCATAGCGAGCTCGACCTTGTTGTTCGCGTCGATTTCCGCCATCATCTTTCTGATAGCGCGGGTGCTCATGCCCTGCTTGACATACTCGAAGTACTCATCGGACGGAATACCTCCGATGAACGTCTCGGTATACTTGACCTTAACGCCGACCTTGGCGATGACGATGTTGATGACGAGTAGCGCTACGAGCGTTCCGAGGAACACATATGCGCCGACACCTATCGAACCGCTGAATATGTTGGGGAAGAACATGGCGAGCTTCTTCGAGAAAAGGTCAAAACAAATTACAGAGGTCGTCGCGAGCACTATCATAATGCTGTTGAGGATAATGTTGCGGGACTTGCCGTGCTTGGAGCAGGCCATCGTGAGCAAAATGAGGCTGACAAGGATGAGCACTGCCGCGAGCAGAACGGTCACGAGCGATATAAAGTAGAGCAGGAATGTGTTCCCGAAAAAGCTTGAGCCGATAAACTTGAACAGTGCGTCAAAGTCAAGCGCCGAGACGGTATTATAAATCGTTATGGCGTTGACGGACACGTTCTTCTCGAAGAACGGCCCCCAGAAGGAGACGTTCGCAAGAGGAAGCATGAGCGCTCCTATCGGCAGTATGCTGAGTATTATTCTGACTATTGTGAGGGGAGACCCGATAAACGAAGCCTTGAGTCTGTCAAGCTTCTTCTGGAATACGGCGTGTTCGCTCTCTGCCTTATCGGCGTCCTCGAGCAGCCGCTCCTCCATTCCGTAGTAGATGAGATTGATGCCGCAGTGAGGGCAGGTGGGACGCCAATCCGAAACTTTAAGATGTGCGCCGCACTTCGGGCAATTAGCCATATCGTTTCCTCCAAACAGATTTTGTTGCCGCGAAATAACCCCTCGCGGCTTTGTTTGCGTACATTTCAATTAATTTTAACATAAAAAAAAGCAGAAATCAAGAAGAATTATACAGAAACTATAAAAATGTGTGAAAAAAATCATACACAATGTGCATCAGATGAACGCGCCGTCAATTCCTATAGTCTGACCCGTTATGAAGTCGGAGCCGTCGCCGGCGAGGAAGAGCATGAGCCGCGCCACCTCCTCGGGCGTGCCGAAGCGTCCCATCGGTGATTCTTCTTTCAGAAGCTCAAGCGTCTCGGAGCCCAAAGACGCATTCATGTCGGTATCTATAACGCCGGGGGCTATGCAGTTGACCTGAATGTTTGACGGAGCAAGCTCGCGCGCGAGAGCTTTCGTCAGCCCTATGAGCGCGGACTTTGCGGCGGAGTAGTGCACTTCGCAGGACGCGCCGGACACGCCCCACATGGATGAGACGTTGATTATTTTGCCGTTCTTGTCGTGCACCATGTCGGGCAGAGCCGCCTGGGTGCAGTTGAACGCGCCCTTGACGGTGACACCCATCATGCGGTCGAAATCCTGCTCGGTGATGTCGCAGAACATCTTCTGCTGAGCTATTCCGGCATTGTTTACGAGCACGCCTATCGCGCCCAGCTCCCTGCGGGCGAAGTCCGTCATTTCGTCAACGTCGCCGCGCACGCTCACGTCGGCCTTGAAGCGAACCGCCCTGCCGCCCTGAGAGTTTATCTCCTCGCAGAGCTTTTCGGCAGCGTCCTTTGCGGTGCGGTAGTTTATCAAAACGCCGAAGCCGTTTTTTGCAAATGCAAGAGCCGCCGCACGGCCTATGCCGCCGGCAGCTCCGGTTATTATCACGTTTTTGTTAGTTACACTCATTTTACAAGCCCCGGAAATCCGCCGCCCGTGCCGTAAGCGGCAGATATGTCTGTGTAGCCCGCAGGCACCTTGAACAGGCTCTCATCGACCTTTGAGGAGAACTTGATGTCGTCGCAGACGAGCACGCCCTCGCTGCTGAGTATCTCCATCTTGACGAGCTCGTCGCCGTAGAAGTAGCATTTTATCGTGCTGTCGTTGCTCTTATATTCCTCGCAGATATATTTCTTGCCGTCAGCCTTGACCTCGGAGGTCTTGACATATTCCATGCCCTCGAAGTCTATCGCGGAAAGCGAGCCCATAGCCTCGTTGACGTCGCCCGCCTCGCTTGCGTCAAGGGCGAGATACATTCTGGCCTCGGGGAACACCATATAGAACTTCTGGCCGTCCGAAATAAACGACATTGTCATGGCTACGCCGTTGCCCAAGGGAGCCTTCATGCTCATATAGGCTTTTTTGCCTGATTTGACCATCGTCAGGGGCATATTGACGGAGGCGCCCTGCATATTGGAGGAGCAGGTCGCGGTCATGGTGTAGGAATCGCGCTTTGAGTTCTTCTGGAAATAGGTGTAGAAGCGGGTCTTTTTGATGTCCTTCTTCGCGCCGTTGTCCTTTATCTCATGACCCTTCGGCATTGTCACGGGCTCGGTGGCCTCGGTTGTATCGGCGGACGAGGGGTCGGTTGAATCAAGACCGCTGAGGGCGCTCATTATGTCCTCAAGGCTCGAGGTGGTGCCCTCCGTGGTGTCGGGGACGGTGGTGTCTGAGCTGCCGTCCTTGTTTTTGCAGGCAGCAAAGCTCAGCATGAGCACAAGACACATGAGAATACAGAGAATAGCCTTTTTCATTTTTATCATCATCCCTTTGAGAATATTTTTTGACATTCGGTTTGCTTTTTATGCCTTATCAATAGAATACAGTATATTGCGGATAAAATCAAGGGTATCGCCAAAATATGAACGAACTAAGTACGGGCGCGCGGTTGACTTTTGAGAGCGAAAAAAGTAAAATTACATCAGGAATATCTTTTTGTCAATCGTTATATTTATCGGAGGTGGACTCATGGATATAGATATCTCTCTCATATTCGGCGATGCGGCGCGGTGGATAATGCCCGTGCTCGCGCTGCTTGTCGCGGCGTTCTGCGTGCCCTCTCTGCTGAAGGGCAACAAGAAGATAGGCGTCACCGGATATCTTGTCAACGAGGCAAACGGCGACCGCCTGCCGCTGTCGGGCTATGAGGTGTCCGTCGGGCGGAGCAAGGCCTGCGATATCGTGCTGGGCTACAGCACCGTCTCGCGCTTTCATGCGGTGCTTTCAAAGCATAAAAATGTCTGGCGCGTGGCCGATACGCGCTCAAAGACGGGCACATATATAAACGCCGAAAAGATAGACAAGCCCCGCGCCCTTGCGGACGGGGACACGATAGTTTTCGGCAACGCGGTGTTTGTATTTGTGGAGAACTCGGCCATAGAGCCCGAGCGGGCTCCCGAAGCGGTCGGCGAGCAGGAGACCGCCGAATATACCGCGCCCGAGGATGTTCACGCGGACTATATAATAGATGAAAAGACCGGCAGCGCGTATAGAATAGACGGCCTTATAACCTGCATGATAGGCAGCGGCGACGACGTGCAGATAAAGCTCAAGAGGCAGAATGTCTCGGCGCGCCACGCCATGCTCGTGTTCGACGACGGAACGGGCAAATGGAGCGTTACGGACATGGATTCCGCCTACGGCACTCTGCTCAACGGCAGACCCGTCAGGCGCATGACGCAGCTTAACGACGGCGACACCATCAATATCTGCGGCAGCACGCTCACATTCAGATCAACGGGGGAGGCGAGCGCATGAAAAAGGCAATGAAGAGAACAAAATGGTGGCTCCCCGCGCTGATTTTGCTCACGCTGTTTCAGATAATTTCAATGGCTCAGGTCGTCTTTGACGGCAACGGCACTCCGGATACGGAATGTCTCATCTTCTTCGGCGCGTATCTCGCTGTCGAGTGGGTGTATTTTGTTGCGATGTCTATAGCGCGAAAGCGTGCCGACCCCGCGCTCGAAATGATGGCGTTTTTCCTGACCGGCATAGGGCTTGTCACGGTTGCCGGAGCGAACAAGGAGCTTCTCAAGACGCAGTTTATAGCGGATATGCTCGGCATATTCTGCTATGTCGCCCTGCTCTGGCTCATATCGAATGTCGACAGAGCCATGTTTATGAGAACGCCCATGGCCGTGGCGGCGGTGGGGCTGCTCGTCCTGACGCTCATTCTTGCGCGCAACATAAAGGGCGCTTTCAACTGGCTCAGTATCGGCGGAATGTCGATTCAGCCCTCGGAGTTTGTAAAGGTCGCGTTTGTCTTTGTCGGCGCGGCGACTCTCGAAAAACTTCAGACAACGCGCTCACTTACAAAATATATAATCTTCTGCGTCGTGTGCGTGGCTCTGCTCTTCCTCATGCGCGACCTCGGCGCGGCGCTTATATTCTTCGTCACGTTCATAGTCCTCGCCTTTATGCGCTCGGGTGACTTCCGCACGATAGTGCTCCTGTGCGTCGGCGCGGCAATGGCGGCGGGACTTGTGGTGCTTATCCGCTCCGATTTTGTCATGGCTCGCTTCGCAACCTACCGCCATGTCTGGGACGATATGTACGGCAAGGGCTATCAGCAGACGCGCGTGCTCATTTACAGCGTCAGCGGCGGCCTGCTCGGAGTCGGAATAGGGGACGGAAAGCTGAAAGAAGTCCCCGCGGCGACGGAGGATCTTGTGTTCGGCATGATCTGCGAGGAGTGGGGTATCATCATCGGTATCCTGGTTATCCTCTGCATTATGTTCATAGCGTTCCACAGCATCCGCTGCGCGAGCGGCGCACGCTCGGCGTTCTATGCCATATCGGGTATAGCGGCCGGCTGCCTCATGCTCTTCCAGACGGGACTCAATGTTTTCGGCGTCACGGATCTTCTGCCCCTGACAGGCGTCACCCTTCCGTTTATCAGCCGAGGCGGTTCGAGCGCGATATGCTGTTGGGCGCTGATAGCGTTTATAAAGGCGGCGGATAACCGCACCTGGATAGGCTCGAAATATTATCTCGAGGCCGAGGCCTGAGCCGCAGAAAGGACTGATTAAATGAAAGGCATAGCAAGACGCTCAAAGCTCATGTTTGCGCTCGTGGCACTTTTCCTTGCGGGCGTAATAGTCCTTGCGGCGACCTTCGGCATCAACGCCGAAGCATGGGTGTTCAAGCGCGCCAATAAGCATATATATTCATCGGGTCAGATAGTTGCGGCGGGTACCATTTATGACCGCAACGGCAAGGTGCTGGCTCAGACGGTAGACGGCGAGAGAAAATATAACTCGAGCAGCACCGTGCGCCGCGCCACCCTCCACACGGTCGGCGACCTCGAGGGCTTTATCTCAACCGGAGCGCACAGCGCGTTCCGCGGCGAGCTCACGGGCTACAGCTTCTTAAACGGTGTATACGACCTGAAGAGAAACGGAGCGGGCAACGACATAACCCTGACTATAGATGCCGACCTCTGCGTCACGGCGTATAACGCCTTGAACGGCAGAAAGGGCGCGGTGGGCGTATATAACTACAAGACGGGCGAGATTCTCTGCATGGTCTCGACTCCGACCTATGACCCGTATTACAAGCCCACCGATATCGACAGCGACACCACGGGGAAATACGAGGCGATATATCTGAACCGCTTCCTCTCCGGCGTGTTCACTCCCGGCTCGACCTTTAAGATAGTCACGGCGATAAGCGCTATAGAAAATATACCCGATATAAATTCGCGCACCTTTACCTGCACCGGTCAGTACAAGACCTCGACGGGTATCGTCAAGTGCAACTCCGTCCACGGAAAGGTCAATTTCCAGCAGGCGCTGAGCAAATCCTGCAACAGCACCTTCGCCTGCATTGCCGAGGAGCTCGGCAACGACGCGCTGACAAAGACCGCCGAGCAGGTCGGCTTCAACAAGCGCATAACGGTAGACGGAATAAATGTCACCAAGAGCTATTTCACCCTCAAGGATGCGGTCAGCGTCGACCGCGGCTGGGCGGGCATAGGTCAGTATCAGACTCTTGCCAATCCCTGCCAGATGCTCACCATGATGGGCGCTATAGCAAACGGCGGCAGCGCACCCGCACCCAAGCTCCTGAAAAATAACAGCTCCTTCGGTTCGCTTACTGCGCCAACGCTCAAATATCTCGATTCGAGCGTTGCGAACACAATAAAAAATATGCTCAGAACAAACGTCACTACTCACTACGGTGAGGGCAGGTTCCCCGGGCTTCAGCTCGGCGGAAAGACCGGCACCGCGCAGGTCTCGGACGGCGAGCCTCACTCATGGTTTGTCGCATTCTCCGAGCGTGAGGATCTCCCGCTGGCAGTCGTCGTCGTTGTCGAGCACGGCGGCGAGGGTATCAGCGCGGCGGCGCCGATAGCCAATAAGGTCATGCAGGCTGCGGCTAAAAAAGGCGTGAACTGAAAAATAAAACTTCGGCATCCGCATAGCTTTCACGGATGCCGATTTCTATGAACAAAATCACGTTTTCGAAATTTATATGAGAAAATTTTCGGAAAATAGTTGACATTAAGAAAATAATACCGTAGAATATAATTGCCGGGAAGAATCGGCAATAAAAATTCCAAGGAGGCTTTCGGATGAAAAAGATTGTAAGTATGTTAACTGCTCTGCTGCTGTGTGTTTCATTTGCCTTGTGCGCAAGTGCCGAAGCTTCAAAATACGGAGGGGTGGCGGCGGACGAAACCGTTTATGCCGAAGGAAAAGATATCATAATCGGCGAAATAATGGATTTGTGCGACGGATATACCTGCACGGTTGTTGAAGGCCTCGGCGAAAACGAAGAAACCGAACCCTTGTCGATTACCGATAAAACAAAGACAAAAACATTTATCAACCATATTACAGATAAAGACGGAAAGATTATCTGCACTTTGCAGGTTGTCGTGAAAGGAATGTATTCTCCGACAGACAGAATCTCTGAAATAACAAGCCTGAATTATGTGCGCCACGGGAGCAATTCGAGCCATATGTCAATTTCAGATGATGTGAGCGGAAATACCGCCGTGCTGAGGCTGTATTATTTCGGTAAATATATCGGAAAATTCAACTACAGAATATATTATAACGGCAATATCGAGCAGAGCTGATTTTTTATCTGTCGGCTTCGGGGCTTTCTCTTTCGGGAAAGCCCCGATTTTTATTTTATCTCCGCTCCGGTGTAGTAGTGTTTGATTATCTCCTGCCAATCCGAGCCCTGACGCGCCATATAGTCGGCGCCGTATTGGCTCATGCCGACCCCGTGCCCGTAGCCGCGAACGGTTATTTTAAATTCACCGTCCGAGCATTTTATCTCAAAGCACGCGCTGCGCAGCCCCAATATTTCGCGCACCTGTGCGCCCGTGAATTCTTTTTTGCCTATGACGGCGAGGGAGATATAACCGCTGTCCGTTTTCTTTATTTCGCCTACCCATTTTTTGCAGTCGCCGCCGAGCTCCGCGCCCGAGCCCGCGAACGCCTTTTTGAATTCGTCCTCTGTCAGCGTCAGCGCCGAGGAGTAATCGGGCGAGAGCTTGTCGCCCGCGCTCGTGACGCTCTTTAGGTAGGGGACATCCTTGCCCCAGACCTCCTCTGCGGAGAAGGTCTGTCCGCAGCTTATCGCGTGGAACGCCGCGGTTATTGTTTCTCCGTCATAGGTTATCACCTTGCCGAAAACGTCCTTAACCGCCTCCTCGATTTTCTTTTCGTAGGTCTCGTATTTGTCGCCCCATTTTTCTTTTCGCGCCGCCGCATCCAAATAGCCCTGATGCACGGCGCTGTCGTCGGTTATGTCTGCGCCGCCGAGCGAGGGGTCGGGACTTGAACGCTTCTTTACTGCATATGTATAGCATACGGCGGCCTGCGCGCGCAGAGCCTGCGAGTGATAGGTGGGCGGCATCTCCGCCGCTACCGCGCCGACGACATACTCGAACATATCGATTTCGTTTATCTTCTTTGTCGACGACGAGAGAACGAGTATCGATTCTCCGCCGTCCTGCGAGTCCGCTTTCGTAATTTTGACGGTGCCGCTTTTTTCTTCTTTTGCCCCTCCCGTTGCGGCGAGCGGGCAGATGAACATAACCGCGACCAAAATAATTAAAATAAATCCCGTATTTTTCAAAGCTTTTTACCTCCCGACCCTCGGCAAACTTGACTTTTAGTGCCGTTTTGGTGTAAAATTATACTCTAATACATTATTTATAGACAGAACAGGAAAGGAGTCTAACGCATGACAGATTATATATCCTCTATCGATCAGGATTCCCTTAACAGCTTATGCGAAGAAATAGGCAAGTATAACAAGATAAATCCTGCCTATTTTGACCGTTTTCAGGTCAAGCGCGGTCTGAGAAATTCGGACGGTACCGGAGTTATGGCGGGACTTACAAAGATATGTAACGTCCAGGGCTACTATGTCAGCGACGGCGAGCGCGTCCCGATAGACGGCAGACTTATCTACCGAGGAATCGACGTGCGCGAAATAATCAGCGGCTGCGAGCAGGAGGGACGCTTCGGCTTTGAGGAGGTCGTATGGCTGCTCCTTTTCGGAACTCTGCCTTCAAAAAGACGCCTTGAAATATTCAAAAACGTCCTCGCCGAGAGCCGCGAGCTCCCCAACGAGTTCATTGAGGACATGATAATGAAGGCCCCCTCGCACAATATCATGAACAAGCTTTCGAGAAGCGTGCTTGCGCTTTATTCATATGACGAGAACCCGGATGACACCTCGGTCGAGAACGTCCTTCGCCAGTCGATTCAGCTGCTCGCGCAGGTGCCCATGATAATGAGCTATGCCTATCAGGTCAAGCGCCGCAATTTCTATCACGAGAGTATGTATCTCCACCCGGTAGATAAGACGCTGAGCACTGCGGAGTCGGTTCTCTACTCGATAAGAGCGGATAAAAAGTTCACCCCAGAAGAAGCGCATATGCTTGACATCTGCCTCATGCTTCACGCGGAGCACGGCGGCGGCAACAACTCGACCTTCGCCACCCGTGTGCTCACCTCGAGCGGCACGGACACATATTCCGCTATCTCTGCGGGCATCGGCTCGCTCAAGGGACCCAAGCACGGCGGCGCGAATATAAAAGTCGCCGAGATGGTCGAATATATCAAGCAGGGCGTCGAGGACATCACCGACGCCGATCAGGTTGCCGATTTTCTCAAAAAGATACTCAGGAAAGAGGCGGGCGACGGCTCGGGACTCATCTACGGTATGGGTCACGCGGTCTACACCCTCTCCGACCCCCGCGCCGTTATACTCAAGGAACACGCCAGAAAATTTGCGGAGAATACCGAGCTCGAGGACGAGTTCAAGCTCCTTGAGCTTATCGAGACGCTCACTCCGAATATACTCGAGGAGCTGCGCGGAGACAAAAAGGTCATGTGTGCAAACGTCGACCTCTATTCGGGTCTTGTCTACAAGCTGCTCGGCATTCCCGAGGATCTGTTCACCCCGCTGTTCACCGTTGCCCGCGTTGCGGGTTGGTCGGCGCACAGAATGGAGGAGCTGATGACCGGCGGCAAGATAATCCGTCCGGCATACAAGAGCGTGTGCGCCCAGCGCAAATATGTAAGGCTCGACGAAAGACTTGACAGTTATCCCGGCGAGCTCAAGTATATCCCCAGCGACGAGCGCGCCTGATAAAGATAAAATTAATTTTTAGGACTTGATACAATGCCGAAAAACAAAAAAGTCTCAATGCTTAAAACCATGCTGCTGGCTCTCGCAGCGGTGCTTCTGGTGCTTGTTCCGGTGCGCTGCTATCAGTTTGCCTCCGGTCTGCTCGAGCCCGGAACGGGCTTCTATAAAGGCGGCAGCCCGAGCATATGGGTGTCGTATATCCTGCTTGCCGCAGCCTCGGCAGCGTTTTTGATTATCGCGATAGTAAACAGGAAAAAGATATCCTATTCTACCGAGAAGTTCGGTTCGACAGGGCTCGCAATAGCGGCTTTTATGTTCGCTCTGACGCTGATAATAGACGCCGTTATGCAGTATAAAACCGTCTTTGATACGGCTACGGACAGCGCCATTATGTACGGCACGGAGTCGGTTCAGTATCTCAAAACGGGGCTTGTTTCGAGGGGGCTCGAGGGCTTCTGCGCAATTGTGTCGGCGGTGTTCTTCGTCCTCTTCGGCTACGGGCATTTAAAGGGCAAGTCAAACGCTTCGGAATCGAAGCTTATGGCGCTGTTCCCCGTGCTCTGGTGCATATTCAGGCTCATGCACCGCTTCATGCGTACCATAAACTTCCTCAACGTCTCCGAGCTTCTCTATGAGCTGTTCATGTGCGTGTTTCTCATGGCGTTTCTCATGGCGTTCTCCCAGCTCAACTCCAAGGTCGGGAACGACAAGTTTGACTGGAAGCTCGTCGGCTACGGACTGCCCGCCATGCTGTTTTCCGTGCTCTGCTTCCTGCCGCGGTTTATAATGACCCTTGTCGGCAAGAGCTATGTGCTCTGCAGCCAGTCGCCCATAGAGTGGTGCGACCTCGGCGCGGCGGTGTTTATCTGCGCGCTGCTTCTGACGAGACTCACCTTCGGCGAGAAAGACACACAGACCGCCGCGGCGGACGAAAATACAGAGAGCTGATGTTTTTAGATAATTTTCTGATAGCTGCCGAGCAGGTGGCGATACTGTATATCCTTGTCGCCGTCGGCTTTATAGCCGACAGGACGAAGCTGTTCACGGAGAAGGCGGCTCGTCTCTGCACGGACTTGATGTTCTATATCATAACCCCCGCAAAGATAGTGCAGTCGTTTATCTCCATGGAGTTCAGCCGCGAGTCGGCTACGCGCCTTGCGATAGCCGCGGCGTGCGGCGCAGGGATACACCTGATAGGCGTGGCGGTCAGCTCCGCCGTGTTCAACAAATCGCCTATAGGCAAGGCAGCTATATTCAAATATTCGAGCGTCTACGGCAACTGCGGGTATATGGCTCTGCCGCTCGCCTATGCCGTGCTCGGCGACGAGGGCGTGTTCTACGGCTCGGTCGTCATAATGATGTTCCACCTGTTCTCTTTTACCCACGGCATCTGGATGATGTCGCGCTCCGAGACGGGCGAAAAGACGAAGTTCAACGTCAAGAATATCCTTATAAACCCGGGCACCATCTCGCTCGTTATCGGCCTGCCGCTGTATCTGCTGAAAATTAATCTGCCCAATGTAATAGGCGCGCCTATAGACTATTTGGCGGCGCTCAACACGCCTGTGGCGATGCTGATTTTCGGCACATATCTCTCGAACGCAAAGATAAAATCCGCGCTCAGGGAGTGGAGGATACTCTGCGTAGCGCTGATAAAGCTCGGGGTGATACCGCTTGTCTGCCTCGGTGTTTTCAGGCTCTGCGGCATAACGGGAGCGCTGCTGACCGCCATGATAATCGCGGCGAGCGCACCGCCCGCAAACATAACGGTCGTCTTTGCGGCGAAGTACAACAAGGATACGGGGCTTGCGTCCCAGACGGTCGCAATAGTCAGCTTTATTTCGATAGTGACCATGCCGCTGTGGATAGGGCTTGCAAGTACAATGTAAAAAGAATCAAAAAATGTGTTGAACCCCAAGACCCCGTCGGAGGAGCCTTGGGGTTTATTTTTATAACGCGGCAAAAATCATCATCTCTAACTCCGATTTCGCGCACGCGCTACGATAAAAGCCGTTGTTCTCCCGCCTCAACTTTAGGCGTGGGAGTCAGGAGTTTTCGCATTTTCGTTTGTTCCGCTCGCCGTATTTCGAAATCAGCATAGTTCATAGCCCATATTACCTGTTTTCCGTTACCCGAACACCCGAAATTCAAAAAAATTGAAAAAATTTTAAAAAATATGTCTTGAACACTTGAAAAAGTCAAAAAACAATGATATACTTTGTATAATGGTAATGTAAATTGAGTTATTGCACTTATTTTAAAAAACACCGAGGTGACAAAAACAGGAAAGGCGAGGACGCGACAATGACGATGCATACGAGGACAGATACGTTTTTTGAGCGGTGCGTTACCGCTTTTTTGTCACGCCTTGATTTTTTAGGTTCGCCCGGCAATTTAACAGTTTTATCATGCTTTAAGGCAGAGCACGTTTGCGTTCTGCCTTTTTTTGTACCCCTATGACGGAAAGGCTCGCGGTTTTGCCCGCAGCAAGATGCAAGGGCGCCGGCTCGGAAGAATAATCTGCCTTTGATTTCGCGGTTGAAAAGTTCTTAGATTGAGGAGGTGCTTTGCCGATTTCGTTTTGACTGCGGTTTATATAGAGGGCTGTGTCAATAACCCGAATATGCGGGTAAGACATCGAAACAATGAATTGCTAAAAGGCAAGAAGAAACATATTTTGAGAGGTGATATTTATGAAGAAGAGAAAAGTCGGCAAGATGGTGTCGCTGCTCGTTGCCACA
This sequence comes from Oscillospiraceae bacterium, assembly GCA_003538135.1. Lineage (GTDB taxonomy): Bacteria > Bacillota > Clostridia > Oscillospirales > Acutalibacteraceae > CAG-177. The sequence goes on along the minus strand of DPOR01000006.1, from coordinate 72,973 downwards.
ATACTCGTTGCAACGGCAATGATTCCTGCTGCCGGTGTGCTTGCGGAAAGCATTGAGGCCGCAGCTAATCGAAATGCTGTGATATCGGTAACAAATCTTGATGCCCTGCACGCACACATTAAAAGTGCGACCAACGCGAACGGATATTCCGACAAAAAGCCAATCCAGCTCAGGCTTGATGCGGATATCGAGATTCCGCTGTTCTATTGCCTTGTCGTGAAGGGCACCGACAAATACACAACCGAAGCCCAGGGCGGCATCTCGATTCTGGCGAGAGCCTGGATAGGCTATGCGGCGGGAGGTTTTCGCGTAGACGGCATACCGAGAAGCTATGATAATACCGTCATCACGATTCCCGAGGGAGCATATGTTTCGCTTGACCTCAACGGTCATGCCCTGAAGATGAGCGATGACTACAAGACCCGCGGCAATGGGCTTGACGGAAAAATCCCGGACCCAGAGGATACCTCTAAGCCGCTGACGGCAAGCGGCAGTGCCAACAGCAAATTCCCGATAGGCAAGATTATCGACGCCACTCAGACGGCTTCGGTCATTACCGTTAAAGGACAGCTTACCGTCAAGGACACATCAAGCGGTCAGACAGGCTCCATTTCCGGCGGAACGGGCAGCTATCTTGACGCTTTCGGTCTTGACAACGGTCATGACGGCAGACTCCCGTATAAAACCGGCGATGGAAAATCCGTATATGCTTTAAAGGTCAGAGACAATGTGCGAACATTGAGACTTGAAAAGGCTCCCGCGATGAACAGAGTCGGCGGCGGAGGCGTTCTTGTCAGAGGCCCCAATGCGGTCTTTAACTTTGAAGGCGGCAACATCCGCGATAACTTTGTATGGATCGGAGAAAACTACGAGCTGTTTACCGCGTCAAACGACGGCTATGTCCGTTATGGCGAGGGCGGCGGCGTCTGCGTTAAAGACGGGGCGACTTTCAATATGTCCGGCGGAAAGATTTCCCATAATGTCGCGCGTGCTTACCACGGAAACAAGGCGGACGGAACACGTGCCCGCGGCGGCGGTGTCTTTATTGACACCAACTGCGTCATGAACTTTACCGGCGGAAGGATAGAGAATAACTCCACCTACTCAAGACAGACGAAGAAAGGAAGCGGAGAAGACATCCCCAAAAGTAACGGCGGCGGCATTTTTGTCCATAAGGGCGGCGTGCTCAATATGTGCGGGCCCGACAACATTCAGGACATGAGCGATCTGGACAACTTCCCGATAATTGCAAACAATATGAGCGGAACATATTTGCCCAACGGCGGTTGGGGAGATGCATCGGGTGCGGGTCTTTATGTCCGCGGAACCGCAAACCTCAGACATGCGGTTATCACCGGCAACAGCTTCTCGCGTTTCCAGCAGGCGGACTACACGAAGGAATCAAGATTTGTGGTCGAGACTGTTCTGCGGGATCCTGATACCGGCAAGGTCATCTATGTCAACCCGAACAATACGAACGAAACTATCAACCCCGACACAGGCGAGCCCTATGAGGCGGGCGATACCATAAACGGCGCAAGAGTTACACCGAAAACCAGTAAAAGCACAAGTACAAACGATACCTGGCTCTACGGCGTTTATACCTCGGCGAAAGACCGCAAGGTTTTCACCAACGGAGCGGGAGTTTTTATTGACGGCAGAGAAGCCGAGACGGCGCTGAATATCGGCGAGCAGGTCTGGATTTACGATAACTGGGATCTTGTTTCCACAAACTTCGTTAATGATTGCATATCCCAGGACGATGTCTGCCTGACCTTGGATGCCGCCAGTAATTATGTCCACAAAGACTCCTTTATCTCTCTTGCAGCTCCGGCGCATGAGTCGAAGATCGGCGTCAATGTCATAGGCGGTCAGCAAGACCGGCCTGTCGGAATAAAGGCGAAGCTTCCCACCCAAGGCACAAAGGCTTATTCCGGCTTCGTCAGCGTTTTCGGCGATTATCGCGGAAACTACACTCCGCAGCAGACCGATGTCCAGTTCTTCTGGGATAACGGCGCTAACGGCGGCACAGTCAACAATCCGGCGCCGGACTATGCGGTTATCTACAGTCCCACGAAGACCACGGTTAACGCTAACAGCTCGCTTTCCGGCGCAGTATATGAGACGCCCACTTATCTTCTCTTCGGCGCTAAAACAAATGCATATGCCAACGGACAGTATAAGGGCTATGTTATGAAGAACTATAACGAGGCCGATATTCACTATTATGCGCACACCGATTATGACGGAGAACATAAGAATATCAATTGGAGACTCGATCGCAACAGCACTCCTCTTACATTTGAAAAGGGAAACACCGTTCCCTTTATCGCGCCACTCAACAGACCTAATTATGACCTCTATAAGAGCGGCTGGATCGGCGCCCTCAAGAACAAGGACGGCAATTTCATCTCCACAGCAGGCGAGACCTCCGTGGCTTACAACGTGAGCACCGGCGAGGAGTATACCGACCTCTACTTCAAGGGCTGGGAGTTCTATGCCCCTTACGGTCACAGAACCATTCCACCGCTTAATTTCATGAATCCCCTGAATCCGGGCGACGCAGATAACGATCCGAACGATCCCAAATTCCGGCACCCCTTTACGGCAGACAACCTTCTGACCTGGAACGACAACGAGCTGCATCAGTCTGTTCCGGCCTATACCGCAAAGTGGTATACCAGGTCCGAGCTTGCCGCCGCAAGACAGGATATTTCCGTCACCAAGGGAGCGCTCCTTATCGGCAAAGACGGCAAGGTTTATATCAGGGTTGCGGCGCTTCTCGGCGGTTACATGACCGACCTTCAGAATGTTCAGCCCAGCAGGCATGCCGCAGCCGACGGCACTGAGCTTTATTTCAACAAGCCCACCTTCGTCGCTTCTTATACCAACGCCACCCCCACCCTTGAGGGCGGCTATAAGACCACGACTCAGAACGGTACTCCGTTCGAGGCTCGTATAACCAAGAAGCTTATCAGCAACGCCACCAATAAGAAGGTCACCCTTGATACCTGGAACTATGTCCCCGGCAACAACAGCGCCTTCGCCGGCGACGCATGGACGCAGTGGAACGTCGGAAAGAACCACCACAACAAGTTCGGCGATCCCAGCTTCCTCGGCATTATGTGGGTCGATATCGATACCGGCATTACATATAATTCCGAGACTCAGACTTATACGGGCGACACCTCCAAGGTTATCTATGTAACGCCCTGCGTCGAGGTTACCGATTTTTCCGGCAACACTCACTACAGCTACTATTACGGCGAGTCCAGAGCCTACAGCGTCGAGCAGCTTATCGCAGCCGATAATAATTAAAGGGGGGAGAGGTATAATGAAAAACAAGAATTATGAGAAGCCTCTTGCAGAGATTATCTGCTTTGACCTTGCTGCTGTCAGAATGGGCATCGGTCTTGATTCCCAGCATATAGACACTGCAAGAGAGGCACAGAGAACAAAAGGAAAAGCAGATGTCGGCGATCTGGATAACTGAGAAAGGAGCAGAATAAAATGAAGAAAACACTCAAAAGAGTTCTTGCCGTTATACTCGTGCTTGCTCTCGGCTTGACTGCGCTTGCGGCTGTTGCTTCCGCTGCTCCGGCAGCCGAGAAGGCCGAATCTGCAAGCGTCGGCAGCGCAATCGGCAGCTTCTTCAAGAAGATTGCAAATGCAATTAAGGGCATCATCGACAAGATAGTCGGCGGCATTAAGCCCGAGCCCAAGCCGGAGCCCGATACTACGGCTCCCGCAGAGCCAAACGCTCCGGCAGAGGATTCCGGATTCGAGTTTGTCCGGGATTCCGGCAAGCTCGAGCATGTAGGCGATTTCCACTAATGGAGTTCACTGCAAAAATTGCAGATTTAACGGTAGGTATTTCCTGCAAACACAGCCTCGTTGAGACTATGTGCAGGGAGTATCTCACCGAGGCTGCCCCTATGTTTTGCGTAAGGGCTTCCGAAGAACACAAGGAGAAGCTCAGAAATTATTTTCCGGGCTTCTCCGAAGTCTTTTCCGACGATTATCTTGAAGTGCTCGCCATAAGCGAATGCATTTATGATGAGGTTTTCAATTATGATGCCGCGGTTTTTCATGCGGCGCTGATTTCCTTTGACGGCCGCGGGGTTGCCTTTGCAGCGCCCAGCGGTATCGGAAAAAGCACGCATATAAAGCTTTGGAGCCGTCTGTTCGGCGATAGGGTCGAATGCGTCAACGGCGACAAGCCGCTTTTCCTTTTCCGTGACGGAAGGCTTTTCGGCGCAGGCACCCCATGGTGCGGAAAAGAAAAATGGGGCTGCAACAAAACGGTACCCGTCGAAGCCCTGTGCTTTATAGAAAGAGCCCTTGTCAACAGCATAGAAAAAATTGAGGATAACGGCGAAAAGATGCGGCGAATGTTTTATCAGCTGACGATTCCCGAGGATCGCGGCGAGCTGAGACAGAAATATCTCGACTTTGCAGATAAGCTGATAAATACCGTTCCGTTCTATCTTCTGCGCTGCAACATGGAGTTAAGCGCCGCGCAGACGGCGCACGACGGAATCTTCGGAGACGAATAGGGCAGTTAGGAGCAAACAACAGAGCCGCAATTTGCAGCAGACAATGCAAATTGCGGCTTTGATTTTAAGTTGATTTTTACAGATGGTGACAAAGAAAAAGTTTTTCGCATCCGAATGCGGCAGTCCCGCATATTTTTATCCGTCAGTCCTCTTTTTTGTCCTTTTCCTCTTTCTCTTCCTCCGGCTCTTTGACCGTTACCGAAATCTCCATAACTCTGCGCTGCTCTACGTCGGTGACGAGGACGGAAAGATTTTTGTATTTAAACGTGTCGCCGACCTCGGCCATTTTGCCGAGCTGCTCGAGCACCCAGCCGCCTACGGACACCGATTCGGAATCCTCGTCCTCCTCGAGGTCGAAATATTCAAACATCTTGTCGAGCTGCGCGCTGCCGAGTATCTTCACCGTGCCGTCGGGCTGCGGCGAAAACTCCTCGACTACTTCGTCGTTCTCATCCCATATCTCGCCGACAAGCTCTTCGAGTATGTCCTCCATGGTGACTATTCCGAGCGTGCCGCCGAATTCGTCCGCGACAACCGCCATATGCGTCTTTTTCTGCTGCATGAGCTTTAGCAGCTCGCTTATCTGCATCTGCTTTGCTATGTAGACGGTCTTTTTGATTATCGAGGATATCGGCTGCTTCCCGGTGAGCACATATTTGTTGAAGTCTCTGATGTGAATAAAGCCGATTATATCGTCCGTGTCGTCGGAATATACGGGCAGGCGCGAGAAGCCGGAGTCGTTGAACACCGAGGCTATCTTTTCGACGCTGTCATCCTTTGAGACGGCGATAACGTCAACGCGCGGGGTCAGAATATCGCCGACGGGGCACTCGTAAAAGGAGATGGCCGAGCGGATAAGGTCGCTCTCGTCCTCGTCGAGTCCGCCGCCGGACTCCGCTTCGTCAACGATATTCAAAAGCTCGTCGCCGGTTATTGTGTCGTCCTTCTTGAATTTGAAGATCTTGCTCAGAAGCTTCTTCCAGAGCATGAAGAACGCCACGGCAGGGGTTAATATAACTGTGAGTGCCCTCAGGAACGGTGTCGCGAACATCGCGTATTTTTCGGGCATCTCTTTGGCGAGCGTCTTCGGCGTAACCTCGCCGAAGATGAGCAGGAGCACGGTCATTATTATCGTCGAGACCGTCGGACCCTTGCTCTCGTTTATGAGCCTGATGAAAAGCACCGTCGCCACGGATGACGCCGTGATGTTGACAATATTGTTTCCGACAAGTACGGTGGAGAGCAGCTTGTCGTAGTTCTCGCCCATCTTGTATGCGTTGGCGGCCTTCTTGTTGCCGTCGTCCGCCATGGTCTTGAGTCTTATCTTGTTGAGGGAAGTGAAAGCGGTTTCGGATGCCGAGAAAAATGCCGAGAACAGTATGAGCAGAACAAGGCATACTATCTGCACCCAACTTCCGGTAGTCAAAATGATTCCTCCAGTTGCGTTTTACGCATATGTATATTAAATATAACTATATCATACTCTATTTGTTATTGCAAGAAAAAGCCGCATCCGGGTGAATGCGGCTTTTAAATATAATTATTACAGAGCTATCATGTCGCGCAGCTCGGACGCGAGGTCTGCGGCGAGGCGTGTGCCGTTTATGAGGGCGCGTTTCGGCAGTTTTGCGATGAATCCGTCGTCCTCGAGGGTGACATCGCCCGTGTAGTTTATGTCATGCAGCGCCTGAGCTATCGCTTTCCAGTCGAGCTTGCAGGTGAAGGGCGGCATATGCAGATCCTCCATATAGTTGTTGTCGTGAACGTGCAGAGCCGTGAGCCTCCTGTGGCCGAGCGCTCTTATTGCGTGCGCCGCGTCGTCGCCGACAAGGCCGCTGTGGCCGAGGTCGAGGCAGACCGTGAAATATCTCGGGTCGAGCGCGTCATAGTATTCGGCGAGCTGCTCGCCGTAGCTGCACACATTTGCGAGCATGACATGGCGGCGGTCGTCGTGGCCGAACATATTCTCGAGCGCTATTTTTATCCCGAACTCCTCGCAAAGAGGCTTGAGTGAATTATAGAAATCGATGTTGAACTGCTTTTGATCCACCCCGTCCGGACAGGCGGTCGGATGGACGATTATCTGCTCTGCGCCTATTTTGCCCGCGACGCGGATAGAGAGCTTCAGCTTTTCATAGACAAAATTATTGTATTCCTCGTTGTCGAATCGATAGCTCGGGAACGGGGCGTGCGCCTGATTGAACGGGAGGGAATATTTTTCGCTCGTCTGCCTGAGCGTGCCGACAAGCTCATCCTCGCTCATAAGCCCGAGCTCGCTCTCACGCGAGCTGTTCATATAGAACATGGAGAAGTCGAGCGCGTCAAAGCCCGCCTCCCTGAATATTTTCATGCCCTCGTCAATGCCGAAGGCGGGAAAAATGACATCCGTCTGAGTTGATATTTTCAATATGCACACCGCCTTGTAATTTTTTCAGTAACATTATAGCAGAGAGTTTTCGGATATACAATATCAATGTACTAAATATGGTATAGCAAAACTCGGGATATGTGATATAATCTTTATGTGAAATCTGTTTGACGGAGGGATAAAATGCTGCGACTGATTCTTTCGCCCTCGGTGGGCGGTACCGCGGGGTATCTCTATGACGCCGTGGCGGCGCTCGCGTCGTCGGGCGGCGAGGCGGTGCTGATAGTGCCAGAACAGTATTCCTTTGCCGCGGAGCGCATAGTGCTCGAGCGGCTCGGGACTGCCGACGCTCAGCGCGTCGAGGTGCTGAGCTTTACGCGCCTTGCTAATACCGTGTTTAATTCTGTCGGCTGGGATAAGGGCAAACGTCTCAACGAGGCGGGGAAAATACTTCTTATGAGCCGCGCCCTCGAGCAGTGCGCCGATAAGCTGACGGTCTATGCCCGCAGCGCGGACAGCCCTGCCGTGGTGCGCGAGCTGCTCGTGCTCAGCGAGGAATTCTGCCAATGTGCGATATCCTCCGAGGATATCGTCAGCGCCATGAACAACATGGAAGAGGGACTTTTAAAGGACAAGCTCGGCGACATTTCGCTGGTTTTTTCGGTCTATGACTCGTTTGTTTCGGACGGCTGGCTTGACGACAGCCGTATGCTGACCCGCCTCAAGGACAAGCTCGCGGAGAGCGGGTATTTCAAAAACAAAACGGTGTTTTTCGACTCCTTCCGCGGCTTTACCGCGCAGGAGTTCGGTATTATCGGAAAAATACTCACTCAAGCGGACGATGTCTGTGTCGCGCTGAACGCGCCCGACCTTACGGATGTAGGCAGCGACGATATATTTTATCATACGAAGAACACCGCGAAAAAGCTTATTAAAATCGCAAACAGCGTCGACGTGCCTTGCGCAAAGCCCGTCACCGTCAATGAGCCGAACAGTGACGCCGCGCTCGATGCTCTCGCAAAGGATTTCCTGAGCCCCGAGGCGGACGTGTTCGAGGGCGAGTGCGGGAGCATAGCGGTGGTCGCGGCGCCCGATATCCGCAGCGAGTGCGCCTTTATCGCGGCGCAGATAAAGAAAATGCTTCGAACCGGCGAATACCGCAGCCGCGATATTGCCGTTATAGTGCGTGACGACAAGTCCTATATCCGCCCGATGATGACCGCCCTTGCGAAATGCGGTGTGCCCGTGTTCGAGGACAGGCGGCAGCCCGTTATTAATCAGCCGCTGATGACGCTCGTCCGCGCCGCGCTGAAGATAGCCGACACGGGCTTTGATACGGACAGCGTCCTGCGCGCTCTGAAAACCGGACTCTGCCCGCTTGAGGCGGACGAAGTCTCGGACATTGAGAATTATACTTACCTTTGGCAGATAAACGGCTCGGGCTGGCTGAAAAAATGGGAGTCGAGTCCCGACGGCTTCGGCGAGATGACCGAAAGCGCCTCGGCGGAGCTCGAAAGGCTGAACGCCCTTCGCGAAAAAGCGGTTGAGCCGTTTGCGAGGTTCAGAAGCAAGCTTAAAAATAACGACGGCGGGGGCTGCGCAAAGGCTGTGTTTGAGCTGCTGTGCGAGCTCGACACGGCGCAGAGACTCAAGGAGCTTGCGATTTATCTTGAGGATTCGGGCGAGAGCGTGCTCGCGCTCGAGACGGAGCGGCTCTGGGATACCCTCTGCTCGCTGCTCGATGTCGCGGCGCAGACGCTCGGCGGCGCTCCCGTAAAGGCGGCGCGCTTTGCCCGTCTCTTTGACCTCATGCTCTCCACCGTCACCCTCGGCGAGATACCGCATTCCTTGGAGGAGGTGACTATAGGCTCGGCGCAGAGGATAAGACCTATAGCGCCCAAGGCCGTGTTCGTCCTCGGAGCAAATGCGGGAAAGTTGCCGCTGAATCCGACTCAGGGCGGAATGCTCAACGCCGACGAGCGCGAACGTCTCGCGCAGGCGGGCATGGAGACCGCGATATACGGCGAGGACAGAGTGGCCGAGGAGCGCTTCATAGCCTACACCGCGTGCTGCTGCGCAAAGGAGAAGCTGACGGTCAGCTTCCCGTCTAAGAGTGCGCAGGGCGAGGAGCTCAGCGAGTCGGAAATAGTCACCTTTATACGCGAGCACTTCCCGCTTGCAAGCCGGACGGACACCATGACCGCCGACAAGCTCGACCTCGTCGAGGGAAAAGCCCCAGCATTTGAGCTGACGGCGGCACTGATGCGCCGCGGCGGCGAGCTCTACGAGTCGCTGAGAAAATATTTTGCGCAGGACGCCGACTATTCGGGCAGACTTGCGTCGCTCGACGGAGCTGCCGCCGAGCGAACGTTCAATATAGACAGCCGCGAGACGGCTTCGCGCCTTTTCGGCATGAATATGAATATCTCGCCCTCGAGAGCCGAGACCTATTACCGCTGCCCGTTCTCCTACTACTGCCGCTACGGACTCAAGCTCAAGGAGAACAAGAGCGCGACCTTCGATCCGCTTCAAAAGGGCACGGTCATACATTTTGTGCTCGAACGTCTGCTCCGCGAATTTACCGCGCAGGAGCTCTGCGAGCTCGACGACGGCGAGCGCTATGAAAAAATAGGCGAGTATTTAAACGCCTATCTCGAACGCTACCTTGACCGCTCGCAGAGGTCAAAGAGATTCCTCTATCTCTATGAGCGTCTCGCGCGCAGCATAGACGCAGTCGCCGCAAGGCTTGCGGACGAGTTCAGAAACAGCGACTTTTATCCCGTCGACCTCGAGCTCGACATATCGCATGACGGCGCGGTCAAGCCCTACAAGCTGAAGATGCCCTCCGGCGGATATATCAACATCTCCGGCAAGGTGGACAGGGTAGACTTCGCAACTGTAGACGGAGAGGCGTATATAAGAGTTATAGATTACAAGTCGTCGGGCAAAATTTTCGCCGTTTCCGATGTTATTAACGGCCTTAATATGCAGATGCTTATCTATCTTTTTACGCTCGTGAATAACGGAAAAGCGCTCTACGGCGACGCAGCGCCGGCGGGTGTGCTCTATATGCCCGCAAAGGCGTCCGCCTTTACAGCTGAGCGCGGCAAAGACCTCAGCAAACAGGGCGGCCCGAAAGACAAAAAGATGCAGGGCTTCGTGCTCAAAAACGCGGGTGTCATAGTCGCCATGGAGCATGACGGAAACGGCGTGTATATCCCCGCAAGTATAGACAAGGACGGCAAAATAAAGGGAAACGCAATGGAGCTCTTCGAGCTCTCGGCGCTCTGGGACAAAGTCGACGAAAACCTTGTGAGCATGGGCGAAGAGCTGCATAACGGCTCTATTCCCGCGCTTCCCGCGCAGGGAAATCGCTACAACGATATATGCTCGAAATGCGAGTATTGGAACATCTGCACGCACGAGAGCAATATGCCTGTAAGAGAATTAAACGACAAGCTTGAGCTCAGAGAGGAGGCGGAGAAATGGGAATTAACTGGACGACTGACCAGAAACACGCGATAGAGTGCCGTAAAGGCTCTGTGCTTGTCAGCGCGGCAGCCGGTTCGGGCAAGACTGCGGTGCTCGTCGAGCGCGTTATCCGCCGCCTGACGGACAAAGAAAATCCCTGCTCGGCGGAGGATCTGCTGATAGTCACCTTCACCCGCGCCGCCACAGCGCAGATGCGCGAGAAGATAGGCACGGCGATACTCAAGCGCCTCTCGGAGAATCCGGCGGACAAGCATCTGCGCCGCCAATATATGCTCCTGCCCTTTGCGAAGATATGCACTATCGACAGCTTCTGCAACGACCTTGTGCGCGAAAATTTTCACTCGCTCGGCATATCTCCGGACTACTCCGTGCTCGATAACGAGACGGCGGTCATAATGAAAAACGACGTCTGTGAGGCAATGCTCGAGCGGGCATACGAGGAGGATACCGACGGCAGTTTTTTGCAGCTCAGCGATATGATTTCCACCGGCAGCAGCGACGACGACTTCGCGCAGCTGATATTAAGAATGTACGATATATCGACCGCATACCCGTTCCCGGAGCTGTGGCTCGACTCGCTTATAGAGGAATATGCCGACAGTGACATAGACAGCAGCCGCTGGGGGGATATAATAAAGGAATATATCTCCGATATGCTCAACTACTGCATATCCTCAAGCTCGGAAATGCTGAAGCTCATGACCTCCGACGAGACGGTGCTCTCGGCATACGGCGAGGCGGTGTGCAGCGACATCAATATGTATAAGGAGCTTTTGGAACGGCTTCACACCGACTGGGACGATACGCTTGAGGCATTCGGAAGCGTTAAATATATGAGCCTCGGCCGTGTGCCCAAGGGCTATGACAGCGAGGCGAAAAATGCGGTCACGACCGCGCGCAAAAAACTCAAGGATCTTATCAAAAAAGTTCCGGATATTATGTGCGTCTCGTCGGCGGAGCACGCCGAGGATGTGCGGCTGCTGAGCGGCCCGGTGACGAAACTCATAGGGCTCGTCAAGCAGTTCGGCAGGGAGTATTCCGCGGAGAAGGACAGGCTCAACTGCGCGGACTTCTCGGATATCCTGCACCGGGCGCTCAATCTGCTCGCAGTCTCCGACGGCAGGGGCGGCTATAAAAAGACCGACCTTGCGCGTGAGCTTTCCGAACATTATGTTGAAATACTTGTTGACGAGTATCAGGATATAAACGAGGCGCAGGATTTGATATTCAGAGCCTTGTCCGCCGATGAGAATAACCTTTTCACAGTCGGCGACGTCAAGCAGAGCATATACAGATTCCGCCAGGCGATGCCGGAGATTTTCCTGCGCCGCCGCGCCTTGACCAACAGCTTTGAGAGCGGGAAATATCCCATGGGTATCACCCTCGGCTCGAATTTCAGAAGCCGCAGGGGAGTCACCTCTTGCGTCAATTATATCTTCCGTCAGCTTATGAGCGTAGGAGCGGGCGAGCTCGAATATGACGACTCCGAGGCTCTCAATGCCGCGGCGGAGTACCCCGAGCGCGATATCCCGGACTGCGAGCTGCATATAGTGACGGACTCGGGCAACAGAGCCGATACGCTAAAGGCGCAGGCGGATTATATCGCGGACTATATCGGGAAAACCGTCCAAAGCGGCTCGATTACTCTGACAAAGAGCGGCGCCTTGCGTCCCGCGACCTACGGCGATTTCTGCATTCTTCTGCGCACGGCAAAGAATGTTTCTCAGGCGTATGTCAACGCGCTCGCCGAGCGCGGCATACCGGCCTTTTCTCCCGATACGGGCGGCTTTTTCGAGGCCGCCGAGATAAGCTTTATACTCTCTCTCCTGCGTGTGCTCGACAATCCCGTGCAGGACATACCGCTCGCGGCTGTCATGCTCTCTCCGCTGTTCGGCTTCAGCGCGGGCGAGCTTGCGGATATCCGCGCCTCGGCGAAAGAGCGGCTCGGCGCGGGCGAGACGGAACCGCTCTACCGCAGCGTTGCAGCGGCGGCGGGCGAGGGCAGCGAAAGGGCTGCGGCATTTCTTAAAAAAATCGATTCCCTGCGCAGGCTGTCGCTGACGCTCAGCGCGGGAGAGCTTGTCCGCAGAGTGTGCGAGGAGACGGGCTTCGACGCCGTTGTCAGCGCCATGCCGGACGGCGAACGCCGCAGGCTAAACGTGAGCCTTCTCTGCGACTATGCCGAAAAATACGAGGCGGCGGGAAATCTCGGACTCAGCGGCTTTATACGTTTTATAGATAAGGTTGCGCGCACGAGCGGCGACCTTGCTACGGCGGCGCGCCCGTCCGAAAACGCGGATATAGTGCGAATAATGACCGTTCACCAGAGCAAGGGACTCGAATTTCCCATATGCATTCTCGCCGATATGCAGCATAAATTCAACGAGCGGGACAACAGCGATTCGGTGCTCATAAACTCCTATGCGGGTCTCGGCATGAAGCGGCGCACGGAGGACGGCATAAGCGTCTATGACACCGCCCCGCGCCGTGCGGCGGTCATCATGTCGGAGCGCATGGGGCGCAGCGAGGAGCTGCGCGTGCTCTATGTTGCGCTGACGAGAGCGAAGGAAAATCTTATTATGGTAACCTCGGTTCCGAATCCGGAAAAGAGCTTTGCGAAGGTTGCGGTCGAGTGCGGAATAGGGGAGAAGGCGAACCCGTTTGCGGTGCTGAGAATGAACAATTTCTCCGATCTGGTGCTCACGGCGCTAATGCGCCACCCGTCCGCGGAGGAGCTGAGAAAGCTCGCGGGCATAGATGTGCCCGTGCTCAATTCCGATAAAGATAAGTTTAAGCTAAAGGTTGCGGTGAGCGATTCGCAGTCCGTTTTAAAAAAGGAAGAGGAGAGGAGCGAGCTGCGCGCGGATCCTGTTTTCTATGAAGAAGTCCGTGCCAGGCTCGACTATTCCGACCCGCGCTCGGTGCTCTCGTCCGTGCCCGCGAAGCGCGCCGCATCGGACGGCTCGGAGCGCGGCATAAACCGCGAATACTTCGCCTCGTCGCGCCCCGCGTTTATGAGTGCGGGCGGACTGACTCCGGCTCAGCGCGGCACAGCCACGCATAAATTCATGCAGTTTTCGAACTACACTGCGGCGAGGGATAATATAAGCGCAGAGCTCGACAGACTCGTTGAAAGCGGATTCCTCTCGAAGGACGAGGGCAAGGCTGTGAATGTCGGCGCGGTGAGGCGGTTCTTTGCGTCGCCGCTCGCGGGGCGTATATTCGCCTCCGACAGCGTGATGCGCGAGAAAAAGTTTGCGGCGCTGTTTTCGGCGGACTTCTTCTATCCCGAGCTCAAAGACGGCGCGGCGGAGGAAAAAATTGTCGTCCAGGGCATCGCCGACTGCGTTTTTGTCGAGGACGGAAAGCTGGTCATTGTCGATTACAAGACCGACACGGGAGTCAACGCCGAGGAGCTGCTCGAACGGTATTCCGCTCAGCTTGAGATATACCGCGAGGCGCTCTCACAGGCGCTCGAAATGCCCGTCAAGGAGACGCTTCTGTACTCTTTTTATATGAATTCGGCGGTTAAAGTCGGAACGGATTAAAAAATATGAAAAAAGGGCTTGCATTTTTGCCCCGTGTATGATAAAATTTCGTTTGCTAAGCTTAAAGATAAAGTTATATGCAGATAATCCGAAAGAGGTGACAATAATGAAGGAAGGAATCCATCCTAAGTACGAGCCCACAGAGGTCCGTTGCGCTTGCGGCGAGGTCATCCATACCTCATCCACAAAGAAAGATCTCCGTGTCGATATTTGCTCGAAGTGCCATCCGTTCTTCACCGGCAAGCAGAAGCTCGTCGATACCGGCGGACGCGTTGACCGCTTCAAGAAGCGCTTCAACATGACCGAGGACAAGAAATAATTATCCCGTGTGAAATAATGAGCTGCCTTACGGCGGCTCATTTTTCTATGCTTTTTATGCAACGGCTGTTGCGGTATCCAAGCATTGTTAACAATATATTTCTTCAAAAGACTTGTAAAATACTCTCTGCGGCGTTATAATATTTGTAATTATTTTGTAATCTTTTTAAGGAGGCGGAGCAATGTCTAAGAAGAAAAAAGGCAGTGCAGCCAATCCTGATTTGAACAGCTCGAAGCCGCCCGTAAAGGACGGGAGCGAGTCTGAAAACAGAATAAGTGAAATCGAGAAATACGATTTTTTTGAGAAGATAGACGTTGACAGCGACTATGACGATATCCTTGCCACATACGAAAAGACTCTCGACAGGCGCACAAGAGCGGCCATGAAGAAGGCGGGAGGTCAGGTTGAAGAGGATGACTCGGACTCTGCCGAGGACGAAAATGTCATGATTGAGGCGGACGAAATCGAAACAGAAACAGACTCCGCCGAAGAGCCCGAGGCGCAGCAGAGCGAAGAGGGCAAGCCGTCGAAGAAAAAGGCGAAGGCTCAAAAGGGCGATGCCTCGGCAGCGCTGTATGCCGCAATAACGGCGCTCGGACTTGCCGTCGGAACATCCTTTAAAAAGCTGCTCACGGGACCCAAGAAGCTCGGCAGAACAATTGTCGGATTTTTCGGGTATATTTTCCGTTTCCTTTGGCTCGGCTTCAAGAAGTTCGTCTATATTATTTCGCATACGTTCGTAGACCAGGTCAAGGACTTCCGACGCGATGTGCGCTCCGCCATGCACTATATCAAGCGCAGCAGGCATAACCCGAAAACTCTGTTTCCGATTCTCGGGCACTATGTGAAAAAAGCCTTCGCTACCCATACTCAGATGTTTAGAACCATAGCGAATGTCGTTCTGCCTGTGGCTGCGGTGCTCGCATTTGTGATTACCGTCAACTACTGGAGCAGCGTTACGTTTGCGCTCAAGGTCAGCTATGACAACAAGGAGCTCGGCTATATCTCCGACGAGTCGGTTTATAACGAGGCGCAGAGCGCGGCGAAAGAGAGAATGACCACGACAAAGTCAGATTTCTCCGTTGAGCTTGAGGAACCGAGCTATGAGCTCTCGCTCGTGAGCCTCAACAAGCTTGTCGATTCCTCGATACTCTGCGACAGAATAATCGAAAATTCCGAGAGCAATGTTACAAACGCCTGCGGAATTTATATCGACGATGATTTCATCTGTTCGGTCAAGAACGAGACGGACGCTTCGAGCGTGTTCAACGCGATTCTCGACAGGTATCAGGTGACGGACAGCAACAGCTTTGTCGATTTCGTAGAGAAGGTCGAGTATGTTCAGGGCCTCTACCCCGATGACCCGAAAACCATGTGGGATGCGTCAAAGCTCAAAAAGCAGCTTGAACAGACCAAGGTGGCGAAAAAGACATACACCGTCAAGGACGGAGACACCATATACGGTATAGCGGTTGCAAACGGCCTTACGGAAAAGCAGTTTATGGCGCTTAACCCCGACATAGGCGAATATATACATACCGGCGATGTGCTGACGGTTGCGAACGAGGTCAACTATGTCCGCGTCAAGGTCATGAAAACCGAGACAAGAAAAGTCGAGGTTGATTATGATGTCGAAAAGACCAACGACGCCTCGATGTTCAAGGGCACCAGCCGCGTCACCCGCAAGGGTGTAAAGGGCGAGGATACCGTGACCGAGCTCGTGACATATATCGACGGGCAGCGTGTATCGTCGCAGGAGATTTCCCGCGTCAGGACGAGAGAGCCCGTGACCGAGAAAAAGCTCATAGGCACGAGATCGACGCGCGTCAGCGGCGGTTATAATATCCAGGTTTCCGGGCGCGGATTTGTGTGGCCCGCACCGGCGTGCACATATGTCAGCTCGCCTTACGGCTGGAGAACCCTGCGCGGTTACAGCGACTTCCACACAGGCGTTGATCTCACTCTTCCCGGCGGCGGCTCGACGGGAGCGGTAATAGTCGCGTCCCTCGACGGAACGGTCGAGAGCGTGCGCCGAAGCAATTCGGGCTACGGTCACTGCATCGTCATCAACCACGGCGGCGGAGTCAAGACAAGATACGCCCACTGCCTCGCAGGCTCTATCTCCGTCAGCGTCGGACAGCGTGTCAGCGCGGGACAGGCGATAGCGCGAGTCGGCAGCACCGGCAACGTCACCGGCCCGCATCTCCATTTCGAGATAATCATAAACGGAAACACGGTCAACCCGCTTCCGTATATCAGATAAAATATCCCTGCGCAAAGCGCACGGAGCCATAAAAGCAAATCCTGCCCAAGGAATCCCGAGGGCAGGATTTTTGTGTTCTGCGAATTTAAGAAAGCCGTAAATCACTGCAAAACCTGCGGGCGAATAATATCCGCCCTGCACGATTATGTCAATTTGCAATATTAAATTTGTTTGCCTGATGGCGGTTTTTTACCCCCACAACCCCCGATTTATCAATCTTTCCCAATATCCGCAGACGTGCGTTCGACGGTGCATCGGCATAATCTCAAACTCAAAAAGGACACCGGAAATTAATTCCGATGTCCTTCTGCTGTTTTGTCAAACGGATTTTTACTCCTGAGGCAGGGTCGCGTCGGGGTCAAGCCCTGAGTTCGGGTTCTTGCAGTACTTCATCGTGGCTCTGAAGAAATAGACATATTCACCGTCGGAGACTGTAACATTGGTTGCTTTTTTAAGCTGCGCGGGCTCGACGGCCTCCGGGCTTGAGGCGACCGCGTAGTAACTCTTGCCGCTGCCGTCCGGGGTTATCGTATATGTGCCGGCCTTGATATCCTTGCCTACCTTGTACATCGCGGGGGTTGTGCCGTCGCAGCCGATGGAAGCCATGCTGCATGAGTCGGCGTCATAGAACTCGCAGCCCGTGATTTCGACATATCCGTCCTTTGAAAGGGTGTAGTAGGTAGAAACATCAAACATCTCAAAATCGTTTGCGACGTTTTGCACATAGGGGTCGATACTCTTTTTGAAGCCGAGTCCGCAGTAGAGACCGGAGATTCTCTTGACAATGTATTCATCCTTCGGAATATCTCTGCCTATCTTGTAGGTTCCGGGGGCATACTTGCCGTTGACTGCCTTGGGGTGTTCGACGGATGCGCTGATGAATTTGCAGCCGCTGATATAGAGCACATAGCCGCTCTCAACCGTAACAAGCGTGTGTGTCTTGCCGTCGAGGGTTATCTCGCAGGCGAGGGGCTCACCGCTGTCGTCTTTCATCTTGCCGTTCCAAACGTAAACAGAGGATTTTGACGAGTTCTTGACGATATAGTACTCGCCGGGCCTGAGCTGACCGCTGCCGCTGCCGACTTTGTAGGTGCCGGTGCCGTTCCAGCCGGTTGAGCTGGCGGCGTTGGGCTTCTCGGTTGCACTTGCGGCGGGGAGGGTGACTATATGTGCCCCGGTCGTCGGCGCGGGAGAAACCTGAGCCTGAGCCGGCTTGGCTGCGGGCTTCGTTGTTGTTGATTCTGCCGTAGAGGTTTCGGGCTCGGTGCTGACTGCGGGAGCCGCTGTTGAGCCGTCTGCGGTCGTGTCCTGACCGTCGTTGTTTTTCTTGCAGCCTGCGAATGCCAGAACTCCGACGAGCACGGCGAAGCACAGTATTACAGATATGAGCTTTTTCATCTTTTTTCCCTTTCGTGAACTTATTGCGGGCTTTCCGCTGCGTTTATTATAACAAACTTAAACTTCTCAGTCAACACGGGCAAAAAAGAAGAGCCGCGTTTTGCGGCCCTTCCTCGGGTTTCGCTGTTGTTTAGTTTTTTACTTAAGTATCTGCGTTACCGGAACCTTCGCCGCCGGTACCTTCGCTACCTGCGCCTTCGCTACCTGCGCCTTCGCCGCCGGTACCTTCACCGCCTGTACCTTCACCGCCGGGTGCTGGCTCGACATACTCTACGAGCTCAAAGCCTTTGAAAGAGATATATTGTCCGTCTTTGAGGTCGATAGTTATTGTGTCACTTGTGACATTCAACTCGCCTATGGGCTTGGCAAATGTAAGATGAGCGGTTCCGTATGAATATCCGTTTTTATCTTTTGTACGTTTGAGCGTATATTTACCGGGCTTTATTTCTTCACCGTTTTTGCCGTCACCGACTAAATATGTTCCTTCTCCGTATTTCTTTGCGTCCTGATCTTGGCTGCCGGTACGATCTTTCGCGCTGATAACTTTGGTTTTTTGATTAAAAACTATGTAGTAGGGCGTGAGCGAGTTAGGATCGTTTTTCAGGCTGATATAAAAACGATAATTCTCATAATTAACCGCATAGCTGTTTCTGGGAAGGAAATCTACGGAATTTAAAACGCTGAAATCGGCGTTTCCGAATTCACCTATAATGTATTCGCCCTCATCGATATCTTTGCCGATTCTGTAAACGCCTCTTTCGTATACTCCGTCCGAGGGTTTCATGCTGCCGACATCATCCGCTAAGAGGAACTCGCCGTTTGTAACTGTGAGAGTGTATCCCTTTTTGACCTGTACAAACAGTCCGTAGGACAGGGAAAGCTTTGTGGTGTTTTTGCCGTCAGTGACGGTGACGGTACCGCTGACATCTTTTTTGCTGGGACGGATATAGTATGTATCGGCGGCAATGTCTCTGTTGCAGAGATATGTGCCGGCCGGCTTCCAATTGTCCTCTTTGACATCGGGCTTAGGTATGGTCGGTTTTGAGGGTGTGGGCTTAACGGCCTGTTCGGGTTTCTGGGTTGTTGCAACGGGCTTTTTGCTTGCCGGTTTTGTGGGCTGTACCTGCTGCGCGGGTTTTGCGGGCTGTACCGGCTGACCGGGCTGCGCGGACTGCGTGGTATCCTCGAGCGCGGGCTCGGTGTCGTCACCGACTATATTGTCGATTGCAGCATCGGTATTCGGCGGGGCTGTTGTCTCGTCATTGTTCTTCTGCTTACAGCCTGCGAACGCCAAAACTCCGACGAGTATGGCAAGGCAGAGCATTGCGGAAATCAGCTTTTTCATCGTTTTCGTCCTTTCATAAAATTATTTTTTGTGTTTCTGCGTTTTTATTATACTGAATTAAAATATTTAAGCCCACACTGTCGAAAAAAGGAAGGGGCGAGTTTCGCGACCCTTCCTCGGTTTTAATTATTGGTTAATTTTTGTTATCGCCGACATTGTTGTCGCCGGCTTCGTTATTTTTAGGAGTGTCCGCATCGTTATCCTTGTCTTTATCCTTATCGGAACCGGATTCACTTGAAGTCTCACTTGAAGATTCGCTTGAGGTTTCGCTTGAGGTTTCACTTGAAGGCTCCGTGGGTTTGGGCTCGACATACGGAACGAGCTTTAAGCCTGCAAATTCAATATAGCGTCCGCTTGCAAGCTCGATTACTTTATCCTTGCCGAGATTTTCGGCAGAATCGGCTACCGAGAGATCAATGTATTGCAGATCGTAATAAACAATATATCCGTTTTCGGCGTCCGTGGGAACGAGCTTATACTTGCCGGGCTTGATATCCTTGCCGACCTTGTACATTCCGGGATTGAAGCTGCCGTCACTGTTGGCGGCGGGAGCCTTGATATCAAGTGTAGTGTCATCGAGGAACATCACGCGCTGACCCTTTTGAAGAGAGACATATGCGGGATGGGGCCCGAAAACAGTCAGGGTCTCGCCGTCCTCATCAAAGTAATCGGTTGTCGAGAGAACCATAAGCTCTACGCCGTCTGCGTTGCCGAGAAGGTGCTCGCCGGCGGGAATATCTATGCCGACTCTGTAGGTGCCGATTTCATATACGCCGTTTTTGCCGCCCATCTTTTCAACGGCGGAAGCGGCGATGAACTTGCCGTTCTTGACCTCGAGCGTGTAGCCGGGCTTCATGGTGACAAACAGTCCGAAAGGAAGAACCTCGAACTCGACTATCTCATCTTTGCCAAAATGCTTGCCGTCCGTCAGGATTACGCTGCATTTTTTGCTGTCGGGTTTAATATAGTATTCGCCTGCCGCGAGGTTTTTGCCGCAGGTGTATTTGCCCGCTTTTTTCCACTCGTCTTTTTTGACGGCGGGGGTTGTGGTGTTGACCTTGCCGGGCTTCTTTGTGCTGTCCGTAACTTTCTTTATGGCATCGGGAGTGGACTCTTTCTTTTCGGGCTCCGTTGTTCCCTCCGTTGAGGGCTCGGTGCTCTCGTCGGTTATGGCGTCAACTGCCGCTCCGCTCTCGGAGGGGGATGTTGAATCGTCGTTGTTCTTCTTTGATTTGCAGCCGCAGAAGAGCAGCATTGTCGCGCACAGGATGAGCGCAACGGCGGAAATAAGTTTTCTTTTCATTGTTTTTCCCTTTCTTTTTAGTTTTTTCTTTCCCGGTGGAGAGTCCGCGGAATAATTCCGTTCGCTCAACTCGCAAGTCGAGTATATCAAAATTTGAAAAATAAGTCAACAGAAATTTGTCGAAAATGTCACATTTGACGGAAAAATAACGAACTTCGCAGAAAAAATAAATAAAAAATAAATCTTTAGCTAATAATTTTTATTAATTTTGTTGACTTGATATACCGAATGATTTAAACTGTTATTGTGAAATAAAAACTTTTTGAGGAGGAATGACGATGTTTAAACGCACCCTTTCGCTGCTGCTCTGCCTGCTTGTCGCGGCGCCGGCTCTCGCGTTCTTTGCTTTTGCGCAGGGGAATGGGACTGCTCCGGCGGAGGTAAGCTACGAGATAACCGACCCTTACGCCGAAGTAGACTGGGACAGCTGGGGAATTTACAAGGCTCAGCTGCACACCCACAGCAACGCGAGCGACGGATATCTGCCTATCCGCGAGGTGGTTGAGAAGCACTATGACCTCAACTACGATATCCTCGCCGTCACCGACCACGGCACAATAAACCGGGGATGGGATAAAAAGCCGCAGCTCGTGCCGCTGCTGAGGCTCGTAAAATACGAGCGCACGAAGCTCGCGCCCATATACCCGCTGACCGCCGCCGAATATGAGGCTTACACTGCGGGTACAGCCGCGTCGGCGACGAGAACCCACAAAAACGGAATGCTCGATATCCCGCAGGGCATAGAGCTCAACATGGCGACCCCCAAGTGCGACTGCCACCTGACCGGCTACTTTGCGGACTACGGTCAGGGGCTCGCCGGAGTTTACGGCGACTACGAGACCCCGTCAAAGGGCGTCAACCGCAAGGGCGGAATATCCATGCTCTCGCACGTCGGCGAATATGTCTATCCCGACAAGGACAGCGCCGAGCACGTCGGGCAGAAAATAGACGAATACTATGTCAACAAGTTTGCGCGCATCTTCCTTGATAATAAAGGCTCGAGCGTCGGCATGGGCATAAACAGCGCCACCGACGAGCATACCCGCTGCGACCGCATACTCTACGATCAGATACTCCAAAAGACGATACCCAACGGCGTTGTCCCGTGGGGCTTCGCGTTCGCGGATTCGCACAATGTACGTTCGCTCAACGACGCATATACAATGATGGTGCTGCCCGAGCTCACAAACGAGAGCTTCCGCAAGGGCATGGAGAACGGCTGGTGCTTCGCGGTCTCCCACTATTCAAACGGCGTCGAGCTGAACGGAATGGAGGAGATTCCCGGCTTCGACGGGGAGAAGCTTATGGAGACCGAAGCTTATCTGCGCGACGACACACCGCTTGTCACCCGCGTTACGGTTGACGACGAAAACGACACGATAAGCATCGAGGGCGAGAATTTCAATTCGATAACCTGGGTCTCAAACTGCAACGTCATCAGGCGCGAGACAGGCATATCGGACGGCAAGGCGACGCTCGATCTCC
The DNA here is from genome assembly GCA_003538135.1 of Oscillospiraceae bacterium. Classification (GTDB taxonomy): domain Bacteria; phylum Bacillota; class Clostridia; order Oscillospirales; family Acutalibacteraceae; genus CAG-177. Next base: position 50,896 of record DPOR01000006.1, on the reverse strand, counting down.
GCGCGGACGACCTGCTAGACACGCCGTATCTCTATGTCAGATTCTATATCACGGGCGACAACGGCATATGCTACTCCCAGCCCTTCGTGATAAGCAGAGACGGCGAGGACTTCGGAAAAGTCAGAGTTCCGAAAACTCACGATATTTCTACTTTACTGCGCACCACGGTCACGGTGCTCGACAGGACCTGCTTCAGGTTCAACCCCATTATTTGGGCGTTCAAACTCTTCTTCCTCGGCTACAATGTCTTTGACCGATTCTTTGACCCGTATTGATTTTTAAGGAGAATAAAGCAATGAAAAAGAATTTCAAGCGTATTCTGTCTGCGGCTCTCGCCCTCGTTTTGCTCTTCACCGCGTTCCCGGCGGCGTTTGCGCTCGGAGAAAAGGAGACGGATTATACTATAGTTAATCCCTATGAGCAGGTCGATTGGAGCGAGTGGAAAACCTACAAGGCGAATCTCCACACCCACTGCGACGCGAGCGACGGCGAGCCGACCTTAGACGAGATGGTAGAGGCATATTACAAGGCCGACTACGACATTCTCGCCATGACCGACCACGGCGTTATCACAAACGGCTGGACGGAAAAGAGAAAGACCAACGGCATATTCAACGGCTTTAGAAAAGTCTATCCGATGAGCAAGGAGAACTACGAGCGCATCACAAAGGGACTTGACCGCGGCGGCAGAGGCATGACGGATATCCGTGGCGGAATAGAGTGCAATATGGCGGTCATCTCCAAGACCCATGTCAACGGCTATTTCACCACCTACGGTCAGGGCGAGTGGGGAATAGAAAACGACTACAGAACCGCGCCCGAGGAGATAGAAAAGGCGGGCGGTTATTCCGTGCTCAACCATGTCGGCGACTGGGTCGATTCCGGAAGATTCCCGCAGCGCTCACACTGGAATGTATATATAGCCTATTTTGCGGGCATATTCATCGACTGCCCGAGCTGCCTCGGCATGGAGATAGTCAACAGCACGGACAGAGTGACCCGCGGCGACCGTGCGCTCTGGGATGAGCTGCTTCAGGTCGTTATCCCCAAGGGCAGAAATATCTGGGCTTTTGCCGACGACGACTCCGAAAAGCTCAACGAGGTCGGCAGATCGTTTGAGCTCTTCGTCCTGCCGGAGAACAACGAAAATGCAGTCAAAAAAGCGATGAAGGACGGCAATTTCTTCGCCGCGAGCAGATATCACAAGACCACCGACGGCATCGGCGAATTTGAGGGCGACGGAAACGTGCCACTCGTGACCGACATCAGGGTGAATAAAAAGGAGAACACGATAACCGTTACCGCAGACCCCGACCGTGACTGCGAGGTTATCGAGTGGATAGCCGACGGCAAGGTCATAGCCACGGGCAACACGATCGACCTCAACGATTACGAGGATGAGCTCGGCTGTTACATTCGCTTCCAAATGAAGGGCAGCGGCGGCGTGACCTATTCGCAGCCGTTCGAGCTTCGCTACAGCGGCAGAGTCGATAAGCCCGTCCCCGATTGGGCGCTTTGGATTTTCAGAACCGAGCCCGGCCAAAAGTTTATGAAATTCTATCATTCACGCACCTTTGCTCTCGGTGCGTTTGTAGCCGAGAAGATAAGAATTTTCATCGAGGATAAAATTAAAAAATAAAGTTCAGACCCCTTCGAAAGCAATTCGGAGGGGTTGTTTTCCGCTCGGAATTTAACGGGTGAAACTTTTTGTTACAAGTTTGAAATGTTTATTAAATTTCTATGCCACGGTACAAAAAATAAATTAAAAATTGTCGATAGTTTATCATTTTTGCATATTGCCTTTTGCATCGTGGGTGATATAATTTAGTAGCTGAAAGATGCGTAAAAGGCATATATAATAGGTATGCCGAAACAGTCGAAAAAAGAGGTGCAGCAATGGACAGCATCATTAAAACGATAGTCGATATGGATAAGCGCGCGAGAAAGCGCACCATGGAGGAGCAGGAGTTCTTTGACAGAGCCGATTCCGAGCTTGCGGAGCAGGCAAAGAAGCTGCAGGCCGAGGAGCAGGAGCGCGCCGACAGCGAGATAGCAAAGACCGCTTCGGAGTATGACGCGAAGCTGAAAGAAGCTCTTGCCGCGATAGATAAAAAAGCCTGTGCCGTGTCCGATGCGCTTGACGTGCAGAGCGAACAGAACCGCGCAAAATGGGCGCAGGTGCTTGCAGACAGAGCGGTTAACGCCGACTGATAAGATTTTTTTGAAAGGAAGTGTGCCGTATGACAGTTTCGTCCGCCGCAAACGCAGTGCTCGCCAAGGCTCGTGCTATGTACGGCAAACGCCTTACCGCGCAGAACTACACCGATTTGCTCGCCTGCCGCACGGTCAACGAGGCGGCGGCTTATCTTAAAGCTCACACGGCCTACGCCGACGCATTCGAGGGCGTGACCATGGGCTCCGTAAGACGTCGGCAGATAGAGATACTGCTCAGAGAGCACCTTTTAAATAACTTCGCCTCCCTTTGCAGATACGAAAAGTCAATCGGCGACGGCTTCTACAAATACTTCGTTACGCTCTCCGACGTCGATATGCTGCTGCATTCGGTGCGATATCTGAACAGCCGCCACCCGGAGAACAATCTCGCCAAGGTGCCGGACTTTTTCATGCGCCATTCGGAGCTGAACGCCGCGGCGCTCGAGACTGCGACAAACGCCGATTTGCTGTTGGCGGCGGTCGAGGGCTCGCCATATAAGGCCGTGCTCGCCCCGTTTGTCTCGGCCGGCAGACCCGATTATTTCGGCATGGAGCTGGCGCTCAACAAATATCTCCGTTCGCAGGCCGAGGCGCTTATCAAAAAGAACTACAGCGGCAAGGCGCGCAAGGAGCTTGACGCAATGTACGCGTTCGATACGGACGCCGAAAACATCGTCTCGCTCTACAGGCTCAAGAGACTCACGAATATGCCGCAGAGCGTGCTTTTGACCATGCTCCTGCCGGGCGGAACGCTCGGAGAAAAGGAGCTCACGGGCTTTATGAAAGCGCCGAACGCCGAAGAGGCTCTCAAGACGCTCAAGGGCACGGCGTATGCCGCCTTTGCCGAGCGCGGCGACCTCTCCGTTGAGCAGGTGAGCGCAAAGCTCAGATATGACCGCGCAAAGAGCCTTGTGCGTTTTTCGACCTACCCGAGCGTTGTGATGATGAGTTATGTTGCGCTCGCGGAGAATGAAGCAGAAAATCTGACCCACATTATTGAGGGTATAAGATATAATATTCCGCCCGAAGAAATAAGCCGACTTTTGTTAGGCGTGGGCGACTGAATGTGTTTCAAGAGTTTAAAAGGACGGTGATAAACCTTGGCAGTTGCAAAAATGAAGCTTGTTAAAGTTACGGGTCCGCTCGATAAACTTAACAATTTCATTTCGACCTGCTGCTTGGACGGCTCGTTCCAGCCCGAGCAGGCAACGCAGTATATGTCTGCGTCAATGGGTTATCTGACTCTCAGCGAGGAGAACCCGTATGCGCCGATGCTGCAAAAAATAGAGGAGCTTATCCGCGAGAACGATTCCGCTCCCGACCCGACGATAGTCGGCGACCGCTCGCGCGATATCGAGCTCGATGACAAGACCAGCGCCTATATCGACGAGCTTGACAAAAACCTCTCCGCGCTGCACGACGAGTACAAGGAGCTTGAGGATCAGCTCGAACAGTGCCGAAACGGCATTGCAAAATATGAGCATTTCACGGGCTTCGATGTCGGACTCGATGAGCTGTTCAACTGTAAGTTCATCAAAACCCGCTTCGGTCATATGCCCAAAGAGAGCTACGAAAAGCTTGTCGCCTATGACGACGACCCCTATGTGCTCTTCATCCCGTGCTCGACCGATGCGACAGACTATTGGGGCGTCTACTGCGCGCCAAGAGAGCGCGTCGACGAGGTCGACAGCATTTTTGCGGGACTCAATTTCGAGCGTCTCCAGGTTCCCTCGGCAGTCGGTACCGTTGAGCAGGTAATAGATCAGCTCAAGAGCAATATCGAGATTATCGAGGGCGACTTAAAGCAGCTTGACGAGCGCGCCGCGGCGCTCTGGAAAGAGAACCGCAAACGCTGCAACGAGATATACACGAAGCTCGTCGATTTAAATACCGTCTTTGAGCTTCGCCGCTATGCCGCGTGCCACAATAAATATTTCTTCTATGTCGGGTGGGTACCCGCCCACGTTTCAAAGGAGTTCGAGAAAAAAGCGGAGGCCATTCCGCACGTCGAGGTCGAGGAGAACGACCCCGACAAGAGCTCAAAGACCCCGCCCGTAAAGCTCAGGAACCCACTGATATTCAAGCCCTATGAATTCTTCGTCGATATGTACGGCCTGCCGTCATATTCGGATATCGATGTCACGGGCTTCGTCGCAATAACATATACGCTGCTGTTCGGCATCATGTTCGGCGACCTCGGTCAGGGACTTGTGCTCTTCCTGCTCGGTATCCTCGGCTGGAAGATAAAGAAGATGTCCCTTGCGCGTATTCTTATCCCGTGCGGACTTTCGAGCGCGGTGTTCGGCTTCGTGTTCGGCTCCGTGTTCGGCTATGAGGATATGCTTGACCCCGTCTACCATGCGCTGGGTATGGCCTCAAAGCCGCTGAGCGTTATGGACTCGATAAACACCGTCCTGATAGTCGCCATAGGCATAGGCGTTGTCCTTGTTGTGACCGCGATGCTCCTGAATGTCGTATCCTGCCTCAAGCATAAGAAGATAGGCGAGGCGATATTCAGCAACAACGGACTTGTCGGAATAGTGTTCTATTTGGCGGGCGTTGCGTTCTGCGTAGCGTTTATGAACGGCCCGAAGGTGCTTCCGAACAGCGTCCTGTTCGGTATTATGGGCGTATGCGCCGTTTTGCTCTACTTAAAGGAGATACCGATAGGTATTATAGACAAGCATCCGGACTGGAAGCCCGACAGCGTCGTTGACTTTCTGCTCCAGAACCTGTTCGAGCTTATCGAATATGTCCTGTCCTATTTCAGCAACACCGTGTCCTTCCTTCGTGTCGGCGCGTTTGTTATAGTCCATGCCAGCATGATGATGGTCGTGTTCACCCTCGGCGGTAACGGCAGCAACATCCCCGTTATCATCATAGGCAATATCATCGTCATCGCCCTTGAGGGTCTGCTCTCGGGCATTCAGGGCTTGCGTCTGGAGTTCTACGAGATGTTCAGCCGCTTCTATGAGGGCGGCGGCAGGGCGTTCACACCCGCAAAGCTTGAGCAGGCTCAGTCGAATATAAAAACAAAAATTGCCGGTAAAAAGGCCAAAAAGGCTTTAGCAAATAAAGACTAATCGGAGGTAAAGTAAAATGACAACTCTTTTTTATTCCGTTATGATCGTAGTTCCCGCAGCGGTGCTTCTCGCATCCGTAGTATACACAATGAAGAAGCACTCTGAGGGTCAGAGCGTCAGGAAGAGCCTTCGCATGAACGCGGCCACCTTCGTCGTTATGCTTCTGCTCGTCGCGGGCTGTGCCATGGGCGCTTTCGCAACCGGCAGCGAGGACAAGGCCGCAGCTCCGGCGGACACCACCGCCGCGCAGGCTTCCGACACGGCGGCCGAGAGCACTGAGTCTTCCGCCAAGGATAACTCCAAGGGCCTCGGACTTCTTGCCGCAGGTCTTGTTACCGGTCTTGCCGGTATCGGCGGCGGTATCGCAGTTGCCGCCGGCGCTCCCGCAGCTATCGCCGCAACGAGCGAGGATCCCAAGGCTTTCGGTAAGGCTCTTATCTTCGTCGCCCTCGGCGAGTCGATAGCCCTTTATGGTGTCGTTATCTCCATCCTTATCCTCAACAAGGTCTGACGCTCCGAGGCTGAGGAGCATTAGTGTAAAGCGCAGCAGCTTTACACTGCGTTGAAAGGAACAAAAGCCATGCGTTTTTATTTGATAAGCGACAATGCCGATACGCTTGTCGGAATGCGCCTTGCGGGTATAGAAGGCGAGCTTGTGCACGACGCTCAGGCGGTCGAGGACGCGGTCAACCGCTGCCTTGCCGATGAGCAGGTAGGTATCATTCTCATCACGCACCGCCTTTGCGAGCTGTGCGAGGATTTTATAACGCAGACAAAGCGCAGCTACGATAAGCCCCTGATAGTCGAGATCCCCGACCGCCACGGTTCACAGGGGAGCGACTCCATTACGCGCTATGTGCGCGACACTATCGGCATAAAGATTTGAGGTGTTTGACCAATGCTCAATCAGGAAGAGAGAGCCGCAAAGTTTTTTGACGCCATAACAAAGGACGCCGAGGAGCGCCATGAGGAGCTGACCCGCAAGACTCGCGAGACGGTTGACAGCGGCCTTGAAAAGGCAAAGGCGAAGGCGCATTCCCAGGCTCAGGCGAGAATAGAGCGCGAGCGTATGCTCAAGGAGCAGGAGTTCAACCGTACCGTCGCCGATGAGAGAACCCGTCAGCGCGCCCGTCTGACCGACAAGCGCAGCGCCATTACGGACGGAGTTTTCGGCGATGCGCGTGACAAGCTGCTGAGCTTTACAGAGTCCGACGGCTACGCGGAGTTTCTCAAAAGGAGCGCGGCAGGCTTCGCCGCCGTTTTCCCGCAGGGAGACGTAACGGTCTATGTCCGTCCCGCCGATATGCGCTTTGCGGATGAGATAAAAAGAGCTTTCGGCAGAGCCTGCAGGGTCGAGAGCTGCGACGAAATAACTATAGGCGGATGCCGCGCCGGAGTTGCCGGCGGCAGCACCGTAGCTGACGATACGCTCGACACGCGCCTTGAGGCGCAGCGCGAGTGGTTCCTCGAAAATTCGGGAATGTCAGTAATACTTTAACGGTCGGAGGTGAACGGCTTGTCCGAAAATAATGTTATATACGGAATAAACGGCCCCGTCGTTACGGTAAAGGGCGAGACGGGACTGAGCATGATGGAGATGGTCTATGTCGGCGAGAAGCGTCTTGTCGGCGAGGTCATACGCCTTGATAAGGAGCTCACCACCATTCAGGTCTACGAGGAGACGACCGGGCTCAAGCCCGGCGAGCCGGTCTATGCTACCGGCGGCGCAATGTTCGCCACCCTCGGCCCCGGAATAATCAGAAATATATTTGACGGAATCGAGCGTCCGCTTTCGGCTATTGCCGAGCACAACGGCGCGTTCATATCAAAGGGCTGCGCCGAGAGTGCTCTCGACGAGGAGCGCGAGTGGCAGGTCAATATGCTCGTCAAGCCCGGCGACAGGCTCAAGGGCGGCGACATCTACGGCGAATGCCCCGAAACGCCTGTTGTCAAGCACAGATTTATGGTTCCGCCCGGACTTGAGGGAGAGGTTACGGAAGTCAAGCCCGACGGAAAATATAAAATAAACGATACGATAGTTACTTTAAAGGACAAAAAAGGCAACGCTCATGAGCTGACGCTCTGCCAGCGCTGGCCTATCCGAATCCCGCGCCCCGTCAGCCGCAGACTGCCCGCGCAGCGTCCGCTGATAACCGGTCAGCGTGTCATAGATACGCTCTTCCCGATAGCAAAGGGCGGCGCGGCGGCAATACCCGGCGGCTTCGGAACGGGCAAAACCATGACGCAGCATCAGCTTGCAAAGTGGTGCGACGCGGATATCATCATATATGTCGGCTGCGGCGAGCGCGGCAACGAGATGACCCAGGCTCTTAAAGAGTTCGGCGAGATATCCGACCCGCGCACGGGCAAGCCCCTGACGGACAGAACGGTGCTCATAGCGAACACCTCTAATATGCCCGTCGCCGCGCGTGAAGCGTCCATATACACCGGTATAACCCTCGCCGAGTATTACCGCGACATGGGCTATCACACAGCTATTATGGCGGATTCCACATCCCGTTGGGCGGAGGCTCTTCGTGAGATATCCGGACGCCTTGAGGAGATGCCCGCCGACGAGGGCTTTCCGGCTTATCTGCCGTCGAGACTTTCCGAGTTCTACGAGCGCGCAGGCTATGTCAAGAATCTAAACGGCACGGAGGGCTCAATAACGATAATCGGCGCCGTATCGCCGCAGGGCTCTGACTTTTCGGAGCCCGTTACCCAGAACACAAAGCGCTTCACCCGCTGCTTCTGGGCGCTTGACAAGTCGCTCGCCTATGCGCGTCACTATCCCGCGATAAATTGGAACACGAGCTATTCCGAATATGTGAATGACCTGTCCGCGTGGTACTATGACAACGCGGGACCGGAATTCATGAACTACCGCGACGAGCTGTGCTCGATTCTGCTCGAGGAAAACAGCCTTATGGAGATTGTCAAGCTCATCGGCGCGGACGTTCTGCCCGACGACCAGAAGCTTGTCATGGAAGTGGCAAGGGTCATCAGAGTCGGCTTCCTGCAGCAGAATGCGTTCCATAAGGAGGACACCTATGTTCCTCTGGCAAAGCAGATGAAGATGATGGAAATTATCCTCTATCTCTATCACAAATGCCGCGAGGTAGTCGCAAAGCAGGTGCCGATTTCCAAGATAACGAAGCTCGGTCTGTTCGATAAGCTCGTCAAGATAAAGTACGATGTGCCCAACGACAGACTCGATATGTTTGACGGTTACCGCACCGAGATAGACAAAGCGCTCGCTCCGCTTCTGCGCTGAGCCCGCTTATTCTGAAGGCAAGGAAGGATTTAAACAGCTATGATTTTTGAACACATCGGTTTAAATCAAATAAACGGTTCGCTCGTAGTGCTTGACGGCGTCAAGGGCGCGAGCTACGAGGAAATGGTCGAGCTCAGACTTGATGACGGCACCTCGCGTGCGGGGCGTATAGTCAAGATAGACGGCGAGCTTGTGGTCATTCAGGTCTTTGAGGGAACGCGCGGAATATCAATGAGCAACAGCACGACCGTGCTCTCCGGCAGACCCATGGAGATGCCGCTGTCGCCCGAGATTCTCGGCAGAGTTTTCGACGGCCTCGGCAGACCGATAGACGGCCTCGGCGAGATATATCCCGAGTGCCGCCGCGATGTCAACGGCTCGCCCATAAACCCCGTTTCGCGTGTTTATCCGCGAAATTATATAAACACCGGCATATCCTCTATAGACGCGCTCGCAACGCTTATCAGAGGCCAGAAGCTCCCGATATTCTCGGGCTCGGGCATGAAGCATAACGAGCTCGCCGTTCAGATAGTCCGCCAGGCGAACGTTGCCGACGGCGACGATTTCGCAATTGTTTTCGCCGCCATGGGCGTCAAGAACGACGTCGCGGAATATTTCCGCACCTCGTTTGAAAACGCCAACGTCATGAACCGCGTCACCATGTTCATGAACCTCTCTAACGACCCGATAATCGAGCGTATCATAACACCCCGCTGTGCCCTGACCGCCGCCGAGTATCTCGCATTCGATTTGGGCAAGCAGACGCTCGTTATCCTCACCGATATGACTTCATATGCCGAGGCTCTGCGTGAATTCAGCTCGTCAAAGGGCGAGATTCCCGGCAGAAAGGGTTTCCCCGGCTACCTCTATTCCGATTTGGCGTCGCTCTATGAGCGCGCGGGAATAGTCGAGGGCAAGAAGGGCTCTGTCACTCAGATACCGATTCTCACCATGCCAAACGACGATATCACGCACCCCATCCCCGACCTTACGGGCTATATAACCGAGGGTCAGATAGTGCTTGACAGGGGACTCGACTACAAGGGCATTTATCCGCCCGTCAGCGTTCTGCCGTCGCTGTCGCGTCTGATGAAGGACGGCATAGGTGAGGGCTACACGCGCTCCGACCACAGTATGCTCGCAAACCAGCTCTTCGCGTCCTATGCAAAGGTGCAGGATGCCAAGGCGCTTGCGTCCGTCATAGGCGAGGATGAGCTCTCCGCGTCGGATAAGCGCCTTATGGAGTTCGGCAGAGCGTTTGAGGAGAAATTTATAAATCAGGGCTACGATGAGAATAGAACGATAGACCAAACACTCGACCTCGGCTGGGAGCTGCTCTCCATGCTGCCCGAATCCGAGCTCGACCGTGTTGATGAGGACGTTCTCAAGGAGCACTACAAGCCCGCACAGCAGTAAAGAAAGGGGGAGAGCGTCATGGCACAGGTGTTCCCGACAAAAAGCAATCTGATGAGCACGAAGAAGTCGCTGGATCTCGCCAAGCTCGGCTATGATCTGCTCGACCGCAAAAGAAATATACTCGTGCACGAGATGATGCAGCTCATAGACAAGGCGTCGAAGATTCAGCGGGATATAGACGAGACTTATTCAAAGGCCTATCTCGCGCTCCAGCGTGCGAACGTCACGCTCGGTATGTGTGCTGAGTTCGCGCAGGCGATACCGATAGACGAGTCGCTTGATATTGACCTTCGCAGCGTCATGGGCGTTGAGCTGCCGGTTGTTACGCTCGGCGAGGAGAAGCTCGATATGTATTACGGGCTCAACTCGACCAACTCCCAGCTTGACGAAGCATATCTGAGCTTCGCGCAGGTCAAGCGTATGACCGCAGAGCTTGCGGAGATAGAGAACAGCGTCTATCGCCTTGCCGACGCGATAAAGAAAACGCAGAAGCGCGCCAATGCGCTCGATAATATCATGATCCCGCAGTTCACCGAGACGATAAAATATATCACCGAGGCTCTTGAAGAAAAAGAACGCGAGGATTTCTCGCGCCTGAAGGTCATCAAGAGACAGAAGGAAGAAAAAGAGTAATAAAAGGACGCCGTTTCAAGAGAGGCTTCATAAGGAAGAAGGCAGCACAAAATTTGTGCCGCCTTCTTTTTGTACTATCCCAAAAAAGATTCATAAGGGCTTTTGGTAACAAAATCCGAAGCTCGATGTGCCTATGGACAAAAGTGATATTCCGGGCTTTGTCCGGAGTGATATTTTCCTTTCGGAAAGTGATATGAAAGCCTGCCGGCTTTCGTGATATTATATTCGCCGGTTAAACCGCCGCAGGCAATATAACTATGCGAAGCATAATATCACTGTCCGAAGTACAATACAACTCACTGTCGGGCGAATATAACTGAGGCGCACTTCCTTACGGAGTGCGCCTCTCATGGGAGCGATTTTTGTTTTTATATGCGTTATTTCATCAAGTACACCGTTGACGCCATAAGAATCTGACCGGTGTAGTAGGTTGCAAGCTCTATTGTGACGAGCGGGTTCTTTCTTTTCACGGGCGTGAAATAGACAAACGCGAGCACCGAGTCGCTGATTACGAATATCACCGACGCGACGGTGGCTATAAGGAAAGTCAGCGAGCGCGTGAGATAGAGCATATAGCCCGATACGCAGGCGCAAAGCGCGATGACGAAGAAATAGAATACGCTCAGAGCGAACATTTTGCTGTCAAGCTTCATCTTGACGGCTTTCATTATCACTGCCGTTATTGCGGTTATGATAACAGCCGCTATGTACGGGATTATCGAAAATCTCGGATAAGCCATGTAGAAGGACGCGAGATAGAAGAAATGACCGATTAAAAATGCGAATGTTCCGAGGGCGATGAGCCTGGTTTTGTATTTCGGCGCTATTTCCTTTATGCCGAGCAAAACATCGCCGCCGAGTCCGAACAGCAGCCCGAACGCCACGAGGCAGAAATAAAACGGATGGAGCACTTTGTCCGCCTCGTCAATGCGGTAGCAGAAGCCGATAAAGGCCATGGACATGAATCCGAAGCTCGATATGAACTTGCAGAGCATACCCTCGAACGATTTTCCCTTGCGGCGCAGCAGAATTGTGAGCGTCGCAAATACCGCCGTTATGACGGAGAGAATTGGGATGAACATAAACAGATATCCTTTCTTTTTGCCGCATCGCGGCAGAGTTTACTTTTGCGCTGCTTTTTTCACCTTTTCCCAATATTCCCCTGCGGTACGTTCGTTTCGGTTGTCGCCGAACTCGTAGTATACCGTGTCCTTTATGGCGTCCGGCAGATACTGCTGCGGCGTCCAGTGGTTGCGGTATGAATGCGGATAGAGATAGAACTGTCCCTTGTTCGGGTTATCCTCGCCGTCGCAGTGGACATTCTGTAATTGCCTCGGAACGGGACCCGTGCGGCCTTTCTGCACATCGGCCATCGCGGCGTTTATCCCGTTATAGGCGGAATTCGATTTCGGACTCGTCGCCACAAGCACTACCGCATCCGCAAGCGGTATCCTTGCCTCGGGCAGTCCGAGCATATTGGCCGCGTCAACTGCGGCTTTTACTATCGGTATTATCTGAGGGTAGGCGAGTCCCACATCCTCGCACGCGCAGACCATCAGCCTGCGGCACGCGCTGACAAGGTCGCCCGCCTCGAGCAGTCTCGCCAGGTAGTGGAGAGCCGCGTTCGGGTCCGAGCCGCGCATCGACTTCTGATATGCGGAGATTATGTCGTAGTGCTCGTCGCCCTCGCGGTCGTAGCGCATTGCGCTGTGCTGGGTCAGCTCCTGCGCGCGCCGGAGCGTGATTTTGCAAACGCCGTTTTCGTCGGCGGGCGAGGAGAGCACGCAGAGCTCAACGGAGTTTATCGCCTTTCTGACGTCGCCGCCGCAGGCGTTTGAAATGTGTTCAATGACTCCGTCCTCTATATCATATATCTCGTGCCGCTCGTTGCCTATATAGTCGAACGCGCGCTTTACTGCGGGAATGACATCCTCGGCTGAGACAAATTTGAACTCAAACACGGTCGAGCGGCTGAGAATCGCGTTGTAAATATAAAAATACGGGTTCTCGGTCGTTGACGCTATAAGCGTTATGTCGCCGTTTTCTATGTATTCGAGCAGCGTCTGCTGCTGCTTTTTGTTGAAATACTGAATCTCGTCGAGATAGAGCAGGATCCCGTTGGGCGCTACAAAGGTATTGAGCTTTGCAACAACGTCCTTTATGTCGGCTGTCGAGGCGGTCGTGCCGTTTAATTTGACAAGGTGCCGGTCGGTCGTCTTTGCTATGATACTCGCAAGCGTAGTCTTGCCTACTCCGGACGGACCGTAAAAGACCATGTTCGGCAGTTCGCCCGAAAGTATAATATTTCTCAGCGGCTTTCCCTCGCCGAGCAGATGTTTTTGACCGACGATATCGTCGATAGTCTGCGGGCGCATTCTCTGCGCCAACGGTGCTGACATGATCTCCCTCCTCTCGGGCGGCTACAATGTTATATTATATTAAATTTTGCGGCTTTAGTCAATGTTTTTTGAGAAGTGTGCCGATTTGATGAACGGACTGTGAAAAAGGAATAAACAAAGAGATAATCTTTATCAAAAATATTGACGGCGCAAAAAAATCTGATACTATGGAGTTGAAAGGAGGCAGGTATGAAAAAGAAACGCACGAAAAAAGAGATAACCGACCGTGAAATGCGGCTGGGTATACTGATAGCGATTTTTGGCGCAGTCGTTGACTTCTGCTTTTTCGGCTTCAGCTATTCCGCCGACCCGCAGGGCGAGCACGGGGAGATAACTACCGCATCTATAGTGCTTTCTGTCATATGGATCGCACTTTCGCTCGCGGGCGCGTTTTTGATGAGCCGTTTTCTAAATGACAGAAGCTTTCTTTTCGGCTTCTCCGGCTATCTGATACTCTCGCTCGTTGTCGTATATCCTCTGCTCTACGGCTACTGCGCGTCCCTCTATCCCGCCTACGGGCTGATAGCCGAAAAGCTGTTCAGAAGCGAAACGATGCTCGAAAATATGCCCGATTCCGCCCTCATATTCGAGCCTCTGCGAATAGTGCTTGTCTATGCGCTGTATTTCCTCGGTCGGCAACTTGCCAAAAAGCGCAATGCTTAAAACACAAAAAAATACCGGCAGTTCCGCATGAAAACGGGACTGCCGGATTTTTTTACAGCTTTAATTATTTGCCGAACAGCAGGAGCAGGAAACCGGCGGCAACAGCCGAGCCGATAACGCCCGCGACGTTCGGACCCATTGCGTGCATGAGCAGGAAGTTCGTCGGGTTGGCCTTGCGTCCCTCAACCTGCGAAACGCGCGCCGCCATGGGAACGGCGGAGACGCCGGCGGAGCCGATGAGGGGGTTGACCTTGCCCTTGGTGACGAGGTACATGATCTTGCCGAGAAGCACGCCGCCTGCGGTCGAGAAGCAGAATGCCGTCAGACCGAGGATGATGATGAATATGGTCTGCTTCGACAGGAAGGTCTGACCGTTCGCCGTTGCGCCGACGGTGACGCCGAGCATGATGGTGACGATATTGGTCAGAGCGTTCTGCGCGGTGTCGCTGAGTCTTTCAACAACGCCGCTCTCTCTGAACAGGTTGCCGAGCATGAACATACCGATAAGCGGAGCGACGGAGGGAAGCATGAAAGCGCAGATGACAAGCACGACGACGGGGAAGATAATCTTCTCTGTCTTGCTGACGGTTCTGAGCTGCTTCATCTCGACTGCGCGCTCCTTCTTTGTGGTAAGAAGCTTCATGATGGGCGGCTGAATAATCGGGATAAGAGCCATATACGAATATGCCGCAACTGCTATCGGTGCGAGCAGGTGAGCCGCAAGCTTCGAGGCGAGGAATATAGCCGTCGGGCCGTCCGCGCCGCCGATGATGCCGATAGCGGCAGCCTCCTGCGGGGTGAAGCCGAGCAGGATAGCGATAGTAAAAGCAACATAGATGCCGAGCTGTGCGGCGGCGCCGAGCAGCAGGCTCATCGGGTTTGCGAGCAGGGGACCGAAGTCGGTCATCGCTCCGACGCCCATGAAGATAAGGCACGGGAAGATACTGCTCTTGACGCCCGCATATATCAGGCGCAGGATTCCGATGTCATACCAGTGCGCGCCCTCCCGTATTGTTGTACTCAGCGGGTCGATAATGCCGGTCGGGTCATCCATAAGACCTGCGCCGGGCAGGTTTGCAAGCAGGATACCGAACGCGATGGGAAGGAGCAGAAGAGGTTCGAATTTTTTGGCAATGGCCAGATAGAGCAGGACGAACGACACGAGGATCATTACGCCCTCTCTCCAGGTGAGCACGGCGAGACCCGAGCTCTCCCAGAAGCCTTTTAAGATTCCGAGTATGTCCATTTACTATCCCCCTTAGCCGACTACGGCGAGCAGTGCGTCCGTAGCGACGGTCGAGCCCTTCTGGACGGTGAGCTGTCTGACAGTGCCGTCGCAGGGAGCGACTATTTCGTTTTCCATCTTCATAGCCTCAAGAATGAGGAGTATATCTCCGGCCTTTACGGAAGAGCCTACGTTGACGTTGACGCTCAGTATCGTGCCGGGCATGGGAGAGAGAACCTTCTGACCCTCTGCGGCAGCTGCGGGAGCGGCGGCAGGGGCGGGAGCTGCTGCGGGGGCGACGGGTGCGGCAGCTGCGGGAGCTGCGGGAGCCGCGGGAGCGGCGTCGGTAACAGCGGTTATAACGGCGTCGGTCTCCTCGACCTCGACCTCATAGTTTTTGCCGTTTAATGTAACAACATATTTCATGATTACAATTCCTTTCAGTTGTCGGCGAGAGCCGCATCAGTCTATCTTCTTTATGGATTTGAACAGCAGTCTGTTGAGCGGGACTCCGCTCTCGTCGCTGACTATTGCCATAATGACCGCAGCGGTCGGCTCGTCAACGCCGTCAAGGTCTAATGTGCCCTGCGACTGTGTGCCGGGCAGGGGAGTTCCGGCAGCGGCGGCCTGCTGCGCGGGTGCGGGAGCATCGGAATCGGCATTTTTCTTGCCTTTCTTGGCCGCGATATTCTCGCCGAGTCTGACAACGCGGGAGATTATCATGATAAGCACGGCAAGGATGATAAGCAGCAAGAATACCATAAGGATTCCGAAGAGTGAGACCTGAAGAGCGAAAATAAGCTTTTCACCCAGAGGCATACCCATGTCAAAGTTATCAAACATTGATAAAACCATTCCTTTCTGCCGAGGCTCAGTCGAGTCTCTCTATCTTATATTTGAAAGTGTTCTTCTTTCTCTCGTCGCGCTTGTCGAAGAACGCTTCCGCCTGTGTCGGGAAGGCTATATAAGAGAGAACATCCTCGTCGCAGGTCGCTCTGTCGCCGAGATACTCTCTTGCAGCCGGGAGACCGGGCTCAAGCAGGTCCGCATAGCGGCAGGTTATCGGCTTCTCGTCGCCGAGAACCTTCTTCTGCAGCTCCTCGTTTATCTTGCCGGGAGCCTTGCCGTATTCGCCCTTGATATAGTTCTTAACTTCCTTGGAGATGTTCTTGTATCTCTCACCCGCGAGCACGTTTGCGGTCGCCTGAACGCCGACCATCTGGCTCATGGGGGTGACGAGCGGAGGATAGCCGAGATCCTCGCGGACTCTCGGGGTTTCCGCGAGAACTTCATCGAGCTTGTCAAGCTTCTTCTGCGCTGTCAGCTGAGCGACAAGGTTCGAGAGCATTCCGCCGGGAATCTGATAGTTGAGAGCGTCGGTCTGAGTTGTCAAAACGACGGGGTTGAGCAATCCGCTCTTGAGAGCGTCGTTGCGAACGGGCTTGAAGAAATCGTTGATTTTCTTGAGCGTGCCCATATCGAGCGGGACTTCGTAGCCCTCTTTCTCGAAAATGTAGGCCATAGTCTCTGTGGGCGGCTGAGAGGTGCCGTTTGAGAAGCAGGAGATAGCGGTGTCGATAACATCCGCGCCGGCTTCAACGGCCTTCTGCAGGGTCACGGGGCCGAGGCCTGTGGTCGAGTGAGTGTGGACGATAACGGGGAGCGATATATTCTCCTTTATGCCCTTGACAAGATCGTAAGCGCTCTGGGGATCCATGATGCCCGCCATGTCCTTTATGCAGACGGACTGAACGCCCATGCTCTCGAGGTCTTTTGCGAGCTTGATGTAGCTTTCGATGTTGTGGATGGGGCTGGTGGTGTAGCAAATGGTGCCGGATGCGTGAGCGCCGCACTTAACAGTCTCGTCAACTGCCGTTTCGATGTTTCTCAGGTCGTTGAGGGCGTCAAATATGCGGATGATGTCGATACCGTTTTCAACGCTCTTTCTGACGAAAAGACGGACGACATCGTCGGGATAATGCTTATAGCCCAGAAGATTCTGACCTCTGAGGAGCATCTGAAGCTTGGTGTTCGGGCAGGCCTTGCGAATCTTGCGCAGGCGCTCCCACGGGTCTTCGTTGAGATAACGCAGGCAGGAGTCGAACGTGGCGCCGCCCCAGCACTCGAGCGAATAGTAGCCGGCCTTGTCAAGCTCCGGCAGTATTCCCTCGAAAGCCTCAAAGGGCATACGGGTCGCAATAAGCGACTGATTCGCGTCTCGAAGGACAGTCTCGGTGAAATTTACTTTCATGTGTTTCGCTCTCCTTTGAAATTTGTAAACTTGCTTAAAAATCAGAACTCGATGCGCGAGGCGATGTAGCTTTCAAGCTCGTCTATCGCAATACGCTCCTGCTTCATCGTGTCGCGGTCGCGCACGGTCACGCAGTGATCCTCGACGGAGTCGAAGTCAAAGGTGATGCAAAGCGGAGTGCCGATCTCGTCCTGGCGGCGATAGCGCTTGCCGATGGAGCCGGTCTCGTCGAAGTCGACCATGAATTTGCGGCTAAGCTCGTCACAAATCCTGACAGCCTCGCCGGACAGCTTCTTCGACAGGGGAAGTACCGCGGCCTTGTAGGGCGCGACGACGGGGGAGAGATGGAGCACCACGCGGGTGTCGTTCTTCTCTGCGTCGATAACTTCCTCGTCATACGCTTCGCACAGCAGCGCGAGCACGGTTCTGTCGAGTCCGTAGGTGGATTCTATTATATAGGGAATGAACTTCTCGTTTGTCTCGGGATCGAGGTAGTCCATTTTCTGACCGCTGTATTCCTGATGTCTCGTCAGGTCGAAGTCCGTTCTGTTGTGGGTACCGTTTATCTCGCCCCAGCCGAACGGGAAGAGGAACTCTATGTCGCACGCGGCCTTGGCGTAGTGAGCGAGCTTCTCATGGTCGTGGAAGCGCAGATGCTCGGGAGCTATGCCGAGATCCTCAAAATACTTCTTGCCGAACTGCTTGAAGTAGTCATAGAGCTCGTTGTCGGAGCCCTTCTTGCAGAAGGTCTGGAACTCCATCTGCTCGAACTCGATGGTTCTGAAGGTGAAGTTGCCGGGGGTTATCTCGTTTCTGAACGCCTTGCCTATCTGACCGATGCTGAAGGGCAGCTTCGCTCTCATCGAGCGCTGGACGTTGAGGAAGTTTACATATTCGCCCTGCGCGTTTTCGGGACGCAGATAGATTATGCTCTTGGCGTCGTTGGTGACTCCGCGGTAGGTCTGGAACATGAGGTTGAACTCTCTTATGTCCGTGAAGTTGTGCTTGCCGCAGTGGGGGCAGGGGATGGAGTGAGCCTTAATGAACTCAAACATCTCCTCCTTGGTCATGCTGTCGGGATGGGCGTTGGGGTCGAAATTCTCGATGAGAGTATCGGCTCTGTGGCGCATTTTGCATTCCTTGCAGTCGAGCAGCGGGTCGGAGAAGCTGGCGATGTGTCCGCTCGCCTCCCAGACTCTCGGGTGCATGAGAATGTCCGCGTCAACCTCGTAGCTGTTTCTGCGCTCCTGAATGAATCTTTTGCGCCAGGTGTCCTTGACGTTGTTTTTCATTCTCGCGCCCAGCGGACCGTAGTCCCAGGTGTTCGCAAGACCGCCGTAGATGTCGCTTCCGGCAAAAATAAAGCCTCTGTTCTTGCACAGGGCGACGATTTTTTCCATTGTTTTTTCGGTATTGTTTAGCATAAGTGCTTTCTCCCCTATTATTCATTCCAGCATATGATAATCTAAAAAATGCCAAAAGTCAAGGCGCGCAAAAGAGATTTTGACCGCTTGTCCGCCCGCCTTTTTGTGCGTTATTCCGCAAGGCGGATTTTGTCTGTGCATTTTGCCGAAAATAGTGCGGACAAAACGCCGAAAAACATAAACAGTAACGGAATATCGATATAAAAAGAACAATAAAATTTTTCGTCGGGTCTTTGATAAAAAATATTTTTTTATCCGATCGACGCTTTTTCAACATCGTATTGACAAATCCGGGTTTTACTGTAAAATTATATTGTTATAATAGCGGCTATATTATATAAAACAAAGCAAAGAGGGGAAAACAGTGAGTAAAAAGGACTCAAAGATATCGTCGTTCTTCGGAAAGATAGGCCCCATGGTGGGCTACAATTTCGCAAGCATACTTTTCGGCGGCGGCTCGTACATCATCTCGCTCTATTTTCTGTCATTTTTGACCGAGGTCGAAAAGCTCAGACCCGACCAGGCCGGAATGGTCATTGCAATGGCTCATATCTGGGACGCGGTCACAGACCCCGTCATGGGCATCATAACCGACCGCACCCGCTCGAAATACGGCAGGCACAGAAGATATCTGCTCTGGGGCTTTGTTCCGATAGCGGTTTCGTATTTCTGCCTGTGGACTTCGTTCGGCATCTCGGCTACCGGCAACACGACTGCGACAATGCTCTACTATATGCTCGCCTATATGCTCTATAACACGGCGCTGACTCTCGTCACCGTGCCCCATGTTGCCATGCTGCCCGTTGTCGCGCCCGAGTATTCGCTGCGCACGCAGTATAACTCGGTGCAGTATATAATGAACTCCGTGGGCATGGTCACTTCCTTCCTGCTCGTGTCGCTGTCGCTCGGCTTTACGAACATGGAGATGTCCGCCGCTTCAAGACCGAAGTTTATGTTCTTCGGCGCGATTTTGTGCCTGTGGTTCTCGCTGCCCCTGCTCGTGACCTTCAAATGCACGAAGGAGCCGAGCTCGCTCGATATGAAGCTGCCGCCCTTTAACGCGACAATGCTTATCGAGGAGTATAAGCAGGTGTTCCGCAACAAGGCGTTCAGACGCTATTTTGCACTGAACTCGATGTATACCATGGCAAAGGGCTTCTATGCGAACTCCAACCAGTATTTCATCAGATATATCGCCCAGCGCTTCGGCTATTTCAATACCCTGCAATCGATTGCGGGCGCATCCGAGGCGTCGGGCTTCCCGATAAATTATCTTATGACGATGAAAAAGGGCAAGCAGCTGTGCGGAAAGATTTTAACTCCGATTATGGCCGCCGGACTTATAATGAACCTTTTCATCAACAAGAACACCCCGCTTTGGGTCATTATTATTGCTATATTCCTCTATAATTTCGGCTTCTCCGGCCCCGGCTTCACCGCCACCAATATCCAGCCCGATGTTACGGATGTTGACGAGATGATAACGGGCCGCCGCCGCGAGGGCGTTATCTCGACGTTTAATACGCTCATCAAAAAGACCATAAACGGACTTATGAGTGCGTTCACCGGCTTCATTCTCAACGGCTTCGGCCTGCGCACGGGCGCGGAGAATGCGAACGCCCTCGAGCAGACCGCCAAGGGTATATTCGGCCTGAGACTGACTTACTGCATACTGCCGCTCATCTTTGTCGCCCTTGTCTATGTCTGCGTGTTCACCTATAAGATGACCCGAGAGGATCACAAGATGATAATCGAGGCGATAAAAGAGAAGAAGGAGACGGGCAGATGCACTCTGACCCCCGAGCAGATAAAGCGCTGCGAGGAAATAGCGGGTCAGAGCTTCGGCGATATGTGGATAGGCAGACCGTCTGCGGATACTCTTTTTGCCGAGCTTGACTAAAGACCCACGAAAGGATCAAAGAATTGTCTACGAAGAAAGAAAACATCAGAAATTTCAGCATTATAGCGCACATCGACCACGGCAAATCGACCCTTGCGGACAGACTCCTCGAGCTGACCGACTCCGTGGCGAAGCGCGATATGACCGCCCAGATTCTCGACAATATGGATCTTGAGCGCGAGCGCGGAATAACAATAAAGGCGCACGCGGTCAAGATGGACTACACCGCGAGCGACGGCGAGGTCTATGAGCTCAATCTCATCGACACTCCCGGCCACGTCGATTTCAACTATGAGGTCTCGCGCTCCCTTGCCGCGTGCGAGGGTGCGGTGCTCATAATCGACGCGTCGCAGGGCATCGAGGCGCAGACGCTGGCAAACACCTATTTGGCGCTCGACCACGACCTCGAGATAGTCCCCGTTATCAATAAAATTGACCTGCCCGCAGCCGACCCCGACAGAGTTGCCGAGGAGGTTGAGAAGATAATCGGACTCGACTGCTCGAATGCCCCGCGCGTCTCGGCAAAGACGGGTGAAAATGTCGAGGCCGTGCTCGAACGCATAGTTCTGGATATCCCCGCGCCCGAGACCGACGATACTTTGCCGCTCAGAGCGCTTATCTTCGACTCTGTCTATGACAGCTACAAGGGCGTTATCGTCTACGTGCGAATAAAAGAGGGCAGGATTAAGGCGGGCGACACCATGCGCATGATGGCGACCGGCGCACAGTTTACCGTTGTCGAGGTCGGCTATATGCGCGCTACGAGCATGGAGCCTGCCGAAGAGCTGACCTCGGGCGAGGTCGGATATATTACCGCCTCGATAAAGACTGTCAGCGACGCCCGCGTCGGCGACACCGTGACGACCGCGGAGAACCCCGCAAAAGAGCCGCTTGCAGGCTACCGCAAGGTGAACCCGATGGTTTTCTGCGGCGTATATCCCGCCGACGGCGCAGACTACGAGAACCTGCGCGACGCGCTCGAAAAGCTCCAGCTCAACGATGCCTCGCTCTCATATGAGCCGGAGACCTCCGGCGCGCTCGGCTTTGGCTTCCGCTGCGGCTTTTTGGGTCTGCTCCACCTCGAGATAATCCAGGAGCGCCTTGAGCGCGAATACGACCTCGACCTCGTGACCACCGTTCCGAGTGTCATATATAAGATACACCTGACCGACGGCAGCGTTATCGAAATCGATAACCCGACTCACTATCCCGACCCCGTCAATATCGATTACAGCGAGGAGCCGTTCACCAACGCGCATATCTATTCGCCGCCCGAATATGTCGGCGCGATAATGGACTTGTGCCAGGAGCGCCGCGGCGTGTTCAAGAACATGACCTATATCGCCTCCGACCGCGTGGACATCCTCTATGAGCTGCCGCTCAACGAGATAATCTACGATTTCTTTGATTCTCTCAAGTCGCGCACCCGCGGCTATGCGTCGTTTGACTATGAGATAACCGATTACCGCCGCTCGAACCTCGTAAAGCTCGACGTTCTCTTAAACGGCGAGATAATCGACGCGCTCTCGTTTATTATCCACTCCGACAAGGCGTATGGGCGCGCAAGAAAGATAGCCGAAAAGCTCAAGGACAACATCCCACGCCAGCTGTTTGAGATTCCGATTCAGATAGCCATCGGCGGTAAGGTCATCGCCCGCGAGACTGTCAAGGCGATGAGAAAAGACGTTCTTGCCAAGTGCTACGGCGGCGACATAACCCGAAAGAAGAAGCTGCTCGAAAAGCAGAAGGAGGGCAAGAAGCGTATGCGCCAGTTCGGCACGGTCGAAGTGCCGCAAGAGGCGTTTATGGCGGTTCTCAAGCTCGACGACGATTGACAGACAAAACAAACAAAGCTGTAAATTACCTGCCCTGCGGCGATCGGTAATTTACAGCTTTTGCTTTTTGACCTGTCTGTGATTTATTTTTTGGCGGCAACGCTTTTCTGCATACCGTCAAGCTTAGCAAGAACGGCGGCGTACATATCGCATATTGAAAGCGAAATGAAGTCGGCGGGCTGCGAAAAATCGTTGTTGACCCATTCCTCGATTATGCCCAGGGAGCCCTTGACCATAAAGGTGTATGTTGTGTTTAAGGTCAGGTCGTCAAGGTCGGGGAATTTTTGTCTCCACTCGTCTGTTATGTCGCGGCGGTTTATTTCGCAGCATTCGTCCAAAAACTGCTTGCTGCCGTATTTGCCGAACAGTGCGTTGCAAAATGAACGCTCAGCCTCCACGGTCTCTATTATTTTGTTTATCCGGGGGAAGTCGCTTTTTGTGTAGTTGCAGTTTCTTACGGCATCGCAGAGACGCTCGTAGACAATGCCTTCTATTTGACCCAAAAGGTCGTAAACATCGGCATAGTGGGCATAGAAAGACCCTCTGTTGACGTTGGCTGCTTGGCAGAGTTCCGTTACCGAAATTTTGTCTATGGGCTTTTGCTTGAGCAGTGAAATGAAGCTCTCGCAAAGCAGCTGCTTTGTTATTAAAATGCGGCGGTTTTCCATGAAATCTTTGCCTCCGTAGGTTGTCAACTGAACAAAAAAGCCCCGATTTGTTCAGTTGCGCACAAATCGTAAATTTTTGTTGATTGACGCAACAAAGCGTAGAGATTATACTATAAATGCAGTTATAAGTCAATCTTACAATGCGAAGGGAGGGGACGAAATGGAAGCGGCATTGGAACTGTTGCTTAAGGCACTCGAGTGGTCGGGCAAGGCGCTTTATTGGGTTACTATAGGCCCGATAATAGAGCTTATAAAGCTGATTTTCGGAATCGCTTAAATTTAACGAGGAGGGAAAAGTAATGGAGATCATCCAGAGAATTTTAGAAGCGTACTTTGAGTATGTAAGATTTATTCTTGAGCACCTTTTCTGGTTCATTCCGAAATAAGAGGGACTGCATTTTAATGCAGAGCTGAAGAAAAATTCAAAGGTCATAATTCGAGCGGTTGCTGCGATTATGACCTTCTTTTTTTATTTGTTTTCCGCGCCGGAATCAGTTTTTCGGGCTGCCCGCGGCCGCGCGCATCGTCATGACGACTGTAAAGGTGTCACCCTTGTCGTCGGTCACAAGTCGTCCGCCGTATTTTTCGGCGGTGTCTCTGAGAATCCTCAATCCGTAGCCGTGCTCGCCCGTGCGGCTCTTTTTCTTGTCCTCATAGTCCGGAGCCACATTGTTTTCGCCGGTTATGTAGAGCATCCCGTCGCTCTCGTCTATAAAGCTCTTTATCTTTACATATCTTTTCCCGTCGATTGCCTTCGCCGCGTTTATCGCGTTGTCGAAAATGTTGACGTAAGCCTTGCATATATCTATTTCTTCTATGTCGAGAGTCTCCGGAACGCGCAGGTCAAAGTCGAAATCGATTTCGTTTTTTCTGCATTCCGCGGCCTTGTTCGAGGCTATCGCATTTACGAGCGTGTTTTGGCAGAAACGCTCTATTTTTATGTCCGCAACCTCTGTTTTGAGCTGAGAGAGCATCTTCTTTGCGGACTCCTTATCGCTGTCCGTACCGTTCTCCATTATCTCGCAGGCGGTCTGCACCATGTTGGCGAGGTCGTGACGTATCTTTCTCGCCTCAACGCTGTTTTGCTCGACATTCTTGTAGTATTCGAGGTTGACGCTGTTCTGATATTCCTGCATCTTCAGCGCCTCGCGCAGCTTTTCGCTCTGCGAAGAGCGGTTCATAACATAGAAAAGTATGACGTCCGCGGCGATACTGAAAATTGCGACGACGGCAAAAACTATTATTGTTGTGCGATCGCGGTCTTTAAAAAGGGAGAGAGGGCTGTTTTCGCCCGCCCAATCGAAGTGATTTAACAGGATCATGCAGGTGTCGAGCAGCAGCATTTGACTCAGCGGAAAGATGATAAATGCGAGCATCGAAGTCGGTTTTATCGCCCCGCCCTCAAGCTTTCGCTTTCTGAAATATGTAAACACAAGGAAAATCACTGTGTACACGAGCAGAAACGGCGTGAGAACCAGATTGGCCTCAGGGTCGTTGCTGCCTATTCCAAACAGATTTAACATCGAAGCCACAACGGCGGTGAAGCTGGATTCCAACGCAAAAATTGCTATCGACACAAATGCCTTCGTTCGGAACTTGTCCTTGTAGAGCACCGCCGCGCAAATGAAATAATACGCGAGCGGAAGCAGAACCAGAAACGACGGGGCAACAAAGGTCACGAATTTCTGCGAGACAACCAAAAATACAAACGGAACGGTGGTTATCAAAAAGACAAGGTGTTTATTAAATTTCGGTGTCAGGTTATACCAAAGAAAGCCGCCCTGAAGCAGAGCGAGCATTATGTTGTTGACATACCATAAAAATTCGTAAATAGATTCGGACATTGTTTCCCCTCCCACAAAAGCCGTTATTCCATAATACTCAATATATCTTCCGCACTGTCGGCGATATAAGAAGCGCCGCCGTCAACGAGCACCTTTCTGTCGCGGAACCCCCACGACACGCCTATGCACGGCAATCCTGAGTTTCTCGCCGTCACAACATCGACCTCGGAATCGCCGGAATAGACTGTCTCGGCAGGGTTCGCGCCGAGCAGCTTCATCGCGTATAAAACGCCGTCGGGAGCGGGCTTTTTCTGCCTGTCCTCCGTCTGACCGACTGCGGCGTCAATTAAGCTTTTGAAATAATCCTCGCACAGCCCGATTACCGCCGGCTCGAACTTGTTCGACACAACGGCGATTTTGACCCCGCGCTCGCGCAGCTTTTTGAGCAGCTCGATTATCCCCGGGTAAGGGGCTGTTTTGTTGGTCATATTATCTTTGTAGTGCGCCTTGAACACCGCAAGGCAGTCGGCCTCCGTTTTTTCGTCCGTGCCCTCGGGAACGGCTAAGTGTATGAGCCTTGCAACGCCGTTGCCGACAAAGCGTCTGACCTCGTCCGTCGTGCGCTCGGGAAAGCCGAAGCGGCGCAGGGCGTAGTTAGTGCTGTCCCGCAGGTCGTCGAGCGTGTTCAACAGAGTGCCGTCGAGGTCGAATATAATATAATTGTATTTCATGCGTATGCTCCTCGGATTTTGCTTTTTTCGTGCATATACTTATTATATCGTAGATTTTTTCTATGTCAATGCGGAGTTCACAAAGTGTTTACAAATAAATTGTTGACAAAATCTGCAAGGAGTTGTATAGTATGAATTGTAAGTTAGCACTCGGACATTGAGAGTGCTAATGAACAAAACGAAAGGCAGAGACAGATGGAACTGAGCGAGAGAAAAGAGAAAATTCTTGCAGCAGTTGTCGAGCAGTATATAAAGACCGGCGAGCCCGTCGGCTCAAAGACTCTGCTCGATTCTCTCGATATGTCCGTTTCCTCCGCCACCGTGCGAAACGAGATGGCGGATCTCGGCTATCTCGGGCTGCTCGATCAGCCGCACACCTCGGCGGGTCGCGTCCCCACAGGCGAGGGCTACCGCTACTATGTCGATAACCTCGTCCCCGAGAGCGAGCTCAGCGACGAATCGCGCAGGCTCATAGACGCGGGTATCGGAAATGCAAACGGCGACCCCGAAAGCCTTTTGAGGCACGCGGGCGAGGCGCTTGCCTATCTCACCGAGTGCGCCGCCGTCATGACGACCCCCTCGGGCGAGAACACGAAGATAAAGCGCGTCGAGCTTGTTCCCATATCGCCGCACACCGCGATGATAGTGCTCTTGGCGAGCAACGGAATTTTAAGAAGCAAGCTCTTCAGGCTCGATTCCCCGATAGACACAACGGTCTGCGAGACCTTCTACAATGTCGCGCAGGCCATGCTCATAGGAGTGCCCGTCAGCGCGCTCACTCCCGCTTATCTCCAATCGATAGCGGCGCGGCTCGGAATGGAGTCGCTTGCGATGTTCCCGATGCTCTCGGCAGTCGCCGAGCTTTCGCAGAACGCCGCTCAGCCGCACGTCTTTCTCTCCGGTCAGTCGAATCTGCTGCACCACAGAGAGTATGCAGGCAGAGCATACGAGCTGCTCGAGTTTTTGAGCCGCGGAGCTCCGCTGAGAACCCTTGCAGACAGCATGAAGGGCGAACTCGAAATAAGGATAGGCAGAGAGAACGGTTTCGTTCAGCTCGACAATTCGAGCGTCATCCTTGCGAGATATACCGTCGGCGAGGACAGCGCCGGTTCTATAGGCATTATCGGGCCGACAAGAATGGACTACCGCAGACTGGTTCCCGGTCTTAAATATATTTCTCAGTGCATAAGCAAAACAATGGAAAAGGCACTTGAAGAGTAACGAAAGGAATGTAACACCAATGAGCGAGAGCACGAAAAAGCCCGAGCAGGCGGAGGAGAACAAAGCCGAAACCGCTCCGGCGGAGGATACGAAGAAGGCTGAAAAGAAAGCCTCGAAGTCCTCGAAGAAAAACGCACAGGCCGACCGCATAGCCGAGCTCGAAAAGGAGCTCGAAAAAGCTCAGCAGTCAGTCAAGGAGAGTGCCGACAACTTCCTGCGCCTCGCTGCGGAATATGATAACTTCCGCAAGCGTTCGCTGCGCGAGAAGGACGACATAAAGGTTCGCTCGAAAACGGACGTCGTCGAGAAGCTTCTCCCGGTCATAGATAATTTTGAACGCGCCGCTTTGAACGCCGAGGCCGACGCCGACAGCTACCGTCAGGGAGTCGAGCAGATATACAGGCAGTTCATCGATATCCTGAAAACACTCAATATCGAGGCGTTCGGCGCAGAGGGCGATGCGTTCGACCCGAATATCCACTCGGCTGTTATGCACACCGAGGACGAGAACGTCGGCGAGAATGTTATCGTCAAGGTTTTCACAAAGGGCTATAAGCTCGGCGACACGGTCATAAGACCCGCAGTCGTTCAGGTTGCCAACTGATGCCGCAAGGCATTTTTGGAATATAAATTAAACTATTCATTACTTCGGAGGTAATTTATTATGTCAAAGGTTATAGGTATTGACTTAGGTACAACAAATTCATGTGTAGCGGTTATCGAGGGCGGCGAGCCCGTCGTTATCCCCAACGCCGAGGGCGCAAGAACAACGCCTTCCGTCGTCGCATTCGGCAAGACCGGCGAGAGACTTGTCGGCCAGGTCGCAAAGCGTCAGGCTATCACAAATCCCGACAGAACCGTCTCCTCCATCAAGAGACAGATGGGTTCCGATTACAAAGTTAAGATTGACGACAAAAAGTACACCCCTCAGGAAATTTCCGCGATGATTCTTCAGAAGCTCAAGACCGACGCAGAGGCCTATCTCGGCGAGAAGGTCACGGAGGCTGTTATCACCGTTCCCGCTTACTTCACCGACTCCCAGCGTCAGGCGACTAAGGACGCGGGCAAGATAGCGGGCCTTGAGGTCAAGAGAATAATCAATGAACCCACGGCGGCTGCTCTTGCTTACGGCATAGACAAAGAGAATGATCAGAAGGTCATGGTTTATGACCTCGGCGGCGGCACCTTCGATGTTTCCATCATCGAGATGGGCGACGGCGTTCAGGAGGTTCTTGCAACTGCCGGTAACAACCGCCTCGGCGGCGACGATTTTGACCAGAGAGTTATCGATTGGATAGCCGACGAGTTCAAGAAGAGCGAGGGCGTTGACCTGCGCGGCGATAAGATGGCCATGCAGAGACTGAAGGAGGCTGCCGAGAAGGCGAAGATTGAGCTTTCCAACGTCACCACCTCCACCATCAACCTGCCCTTCATCGGAATGAAATCCGACGGCACTCCGCTCAACCTTGAGATGACCCTCACCAGAGCTAAGTTCAACGAGCTCACCGCAGACCTCGTCGAAGCGACAATGGGCCCCGTTCGCCAGGCTATCTCGGACTCCGGCCTCAAGACTTCCGAGCTTCACAAGATCCTTATGGTCGGCGGCTCGTCCCGTATCCCTGCAGTTCAGGAAGCCGTTAAGAAATATACAGGCATCGAGCCCTTCAAGGGCATCAACCCCGACGAGTGCGTCGCTATCGGCGCGGCTATCCAGGGCGGCGTCCTTGCAGGCGATGTCAAGGGACTGCTTCTTCTCGATGTTACCCCGCTGTCACTCGGTATCGAGACTATGGGCGGCATAAACACCAAGATTATCGACAGAAACACCACCATCCCCGTCAAGAAGAGTCAGATTTTCTCCACCGCGGTTGACAATCAGCCCTCCGTTGAAGTCCACGTTCTTCAGGGCGAGAGAGATTTCGCTAAGGATAACAAGACCCTCGGCGTGTTCCACCTCGACGGCATCATGCCCGCACGCAGAGGTGTTCCGCAGATCGAAGTCACCTTCGATATCGACGCAAACGGCATAGTCCATGTCTCCGCTAAGGATCTGGGCACCGGCAAGGAGCAGTCGATCTCCATCACCTCCTCGTCCAATATGTCCAAGGAGGATATCCAGAAGGCTGTTGACGAGGCCGAGAAGTTCGCCGAGGAGGATAAGCAGCGCCGCGAGGAAGTTGATATCAGAAACGGCGCAGATCAGATGGTCTATCAGTGCGAGAAGCTCGTCAGCGAGGACGGCGACAAGTTCTCCGAGGACGACAAGAAGGACATCAACGACAAGATCGATGCCCTCAAGGAAGCCCTCAAGGGCGAGGATATCAACCTCATCAAGTCCCGTCAGGAGGAGCTCACCTCTAAGTTCTACGAGATTTCCGAGAAGGTCTACAAGGCTGCCGCAGAGCAGGCTCAGGCTCAGCAGGGTGCCGACGGCGCTCAGCCCGGCAGCGATGCGGGATACACTGAGGCGAATTATACCGACGTCCCCGAAGACAACGACTAAGCCGGCAATGCGTAATTCCGCGCGATACGGCGTTGTGAGAACCTGAGAACTTGGTCACGTACACAAAGTGTGCTCCTTTGCCCGCAGAACCCCACGCCTTGCTCTGCACAATTTCTCGCAGTTCAGGCGGTGCACGCTTGTAGGGGTCGGCGACTCGACGACCCGATGCCGCGTAAGCGGCACAATACGGTAAGTGTTGTGACACACAGGTTAGGGGCAGAATTACGGTGCCACGAAGCAATTTTTGTTGCAATTTGTTGCAAAAAGTATATTTGGCTGAGGGATTGCGTTGCAGTCCCTCAACAGTACATTGTAAGTATAAAGGAGTAATTTCCCTTGGCAGATAAAAGAGATTTTTACGAGGTGCTCGGGGTCAGCAAAAATGCCACTGAGGACGAGATAAAAAAAGCATACCGTCAGAAGGCGAAGCAGTATCATCCCGATCTCAACCCCGGCAACGCTGACGCCGAGGCGAAATTCAAGGAGGTCAACGAGGCCTACGAGGTGCTCTCCGATAAGGATAAGCGCGGCAGGTACGACCAGTTCGGCCATGCCGGCGTCGATCCCAACTTCGGCGCGGGCGGCGGCGCAGGCGGCTGGGGCACGGGCTCCGGCGGCGTTGACTTCGATTTGGGCGATATTTTCGGCAGCTTCTTCGGAGGAGGCGGCGGCTTCGGCGGCTTCGGCGGCGGACGCTCCGACCCCAACGCGCCCAGACGCGGCGACGATGTTCAGGCGCGCGTCACGATTTCATTTGAAGAGGCGGCTAAAGGCTGCAAGCGCAAGGTGGAGATACACCGTATCGAGACCTGCTCCGACTGCGGCGGCTCGGGTGCTCAGCCGGGCTCAAGCGTCAAGACCTGCCCCGACTGCGGCGGCAGAGGTCAGGTGAATGTTCAGCAGAGAACACCGTTCGGTGTTATTTCAACCACTAAGACCTGTACCAGGTGCGGCGGCAAGGGCAAGATAGTCGAGAAGCCGTGTCAGAAGTGCCGCGGCGGCGGACGTGTGTCCAAGCGCCGCGAGCTTGAGGTGAATATCCCTGCCGGCATAGACGACAGACAGGTTATTTCCGTGCGCGGCGAGGGCAGCATGGGCTCGAACGGAGGTCCCTCCGGAGATCTCCATGTGTCCGTATTTGTCAGACCGCATCCGTTCTTTGAACGCGAGGGCTATAACATCTGGTACGACTGCAAGGTAAACTTCGTCCAGGCGGCTCTGGGCGACAGCATCATGGTGCCTACCATTGACGGCAAGGTCAAGTTTGACCTGCCCGCCGGCACTCAGCCCGGCACCGTCATGTCCCTCAAGGGCAAGGGCGTTCAGTATCTCAACTCGCACGGCAGAGGCGATCAGTACATCCGTATTATCGTCGAAGTCCCGAAGGATCTGACCGCGCCTCAGCGCGAGGCACTCAAAAACTTCAAGGATACCATGGGCTACAGCGATGTCACCCCTGATGAGAAGCGCGGATTCTTTGGCAAAAAGAAGAAATAAATTCTCGGACCGGAACGGCACGCACCGCTCCGGTCACGTTTTTATATCGGAAAAACCCGCCCGATGTCCCTTATTTTACACATTCCTTTCGACTCTGTCGGTTGACGGAGCGGGCAAGATGAAGTATAATAAACCGACAACAGGTTTACTGTAAAGACGGGGGAAAGCCGCATTAAGGCGGCAATCAACGAAAAAGGAAGATATATTATGGAAGATAAATTTGAATCTGCGGCTCTGCTTATGCCGACCGTCGCACTGCGCGGACTCGTAGTGTTCCCCGGTATGCAGGTACATTTCGATGTCGGCAGAGAAAAGTCAATGGCGGCGCTGAAGGCGGCGCTTGACGGCGACAGGAGAATTTTTCTCACCGCACAAAAAGATATAATGACAGACGACCCTGATTTCAACGACCTCTATAAGCTCGGCGTTGTTGCGACCGTTTCGCACGTTGCGAAGCTCCCGGTTGACGGCGAGATGATAGTGCGCGTGTCGGTCAAGGGTATGTACCGCGCGCGTCTCAACGGCATAGTCTCGACCGAGCCGCATCTTGTCGGCGCGATAAGAGCCTGCGCGATACGCAAATATGATATAGAAAACGAATACGGTCAGGCGCTCATAAGAAGCGCGAAGAGCATCTTCGAGGGCTATGCGCAGAGTGCGCCCCAGCTCTCGCCGGATATTATTCTCTCCGTGCTCGGCTTTGACCATCCGGGCGATATGGCGGATTTCATCGCCGGCAACATCGCCCTCGAGCTTCCGGACAGGCAGTCCGTCTTAGAGGAGCTCGACCCGATAAAGCGCCTTGAAAAGCTCTGTGTGCTCCTGCTCAAGGAGTCCCGTCTGCTCGAATATGAGGACGAGATTCAGGAGATGGTTCAAAAGCAGATGGACGACAGCCAGCGCGAATACTATCTGCGCGAGCAGCTGAAGGTCATCTCATCGCAGCTCAACAACGGCGTATCTCCCGAGGAGGAGATTCAGGAGTTCCGCGATAAAATTGCGGCTCTGCCCGTTGACGACGCTTCGAAAGAGAAGCTTCTGCGCGAGTGCGACAGGCTCGAGCGCTATGCGGTTCAGTCGCCCGAGGCGGCGGTGAGCAGGAACTATCTCGAAACCTGCCTCGACCTGCCCTGGGGAAAATATACAAAGGATAACCTCGACCTCGCCCGCGCCAACAAGATACTTGAGGCGGATCACTACGGGCTCAAAAAGGTCAAGGAGCGTATACTCGAATTCATGGCCGTGCGCTCTTTAGCTCCCGATGTCGGTGGTCAGATAATCTGCCTTGTCGGCCCTCCCGGAGTCGGCAAGACCTCGGTTGCAAAGTCGGTTGCCCGCGCCATGGGCAGAAAATATGCCCGCATATCCCTCGGCGGCGTCCATGACGAGGCGGAGATACGCGGCCACAGAAAGACCTACATAGGCTCTATGCCCGGCAGAATAATTGCCGCGATACAGCAGGCGGGCAGCTCAAATCCGCTGATCCTCCTCGATGAGGTCGACAAGCTCGGCAGCGACTACAAGGGCGACCCGTCCTCCGCGCTGCTCGAAGTGCTCGATTCGGAACAGAACTTTGCTTTCAGGGACAATTATCTTGAGATTCCCTATGACCTGAGCAAGGTGCTGTTTATAACCACGGCGAATGTCGCGTCCGATATCCCCGCGCCGCTCTATGACCGCATGGAGGTCATTGAATTGGGCAGCTACACTGCGGAGGAGAAGTTCCATATCGCCAAAAAGCATCTCGTTCCCAAGCAGCTCAAGAAGCACGGGCTCACGGCACGTCAGCTCCGCTTTACGGACGGCGCAATAAGAAATATGATTGACGGCTACACCCGCGAGGCGGGCGTCAGAAGGCTCGAACAGCTCATAGCCTCCGTCTGCCGCAAGGCCGCCAAACGCATAGCCGAGGGCGAGGAGAAGATAAGCGTCAAGGAGAGCGACCTTTTGGCTCTGCTCGGCAACCCGAAGTTTAAAGAGGAGCGTCTCAGGGATTCCGACGAGGTAGGCGTAGTCAACGGACTTGCGTGGACCTCCGTCGGCGGTGAGCTGCTCGAGGTTGAGGCTGCGGTGCTCGACGGCACGGGCAAGCTCGAGCTCACGGGCTCTCTGGGCGACGTTATGAAGGAGAGCGCCCATGCGGCGATGTCCTATGTCCGCTCCCGCGCCGACGCGCTCGGAATAGACAGCAAATTCTATAAAAATAAGGATATCCATATCCATTGCCCCGAGGGAGCGGTTCCGAAGGACGGCCCGTCTGCGGGCGTCACTATGACAACGGCCCTCGTCTCCGCGCTCACCGACACGCCCGTCAGACGTGATGTTGCAATGACCGGCGAAGTCACCCTGCGCGGCAGAGTCCTGCCGATAGGCGGACTCAAGGAGAAGTCCATGGCGGCCTACATACGCGGCGTAAAGACCGTCATTATCCCCAAGGCCAACGTGCCCGATTTGGACGAGGTCGATGACGCGGTGAAGGCGAATGTTGAGTTTATCCCCGTCAGCAATGTTGACGAGGTGCTGAGCATCGCGCTCATCCCCGTGGACAGACCCGCCGAGGTCGTTGAAGAACACGATGCCAAAAAGGACAGCAAGCGCGCCGACATCCCGGCGCACGATAAAACAGGCGGACGCAGAAGCCGCGTCACTCAGTGAGGTTTTTATGAGATTTGATATCATTGAATTCGACCGCTCTTACGGCACATCTTCTCAGCTCAAGAGATTCTCGGAGCCCGAAATAGTTTTTTCGGGACGCTCGAATGTCGGCAAGTCGTCGCTTATCAACAAGCTTTTTAACCGCAAGAATCTTGCCCGCGTCAGCTCTGTACCGGGAAAGACTGTCACCGTCAACTTTTTTAAGGGTGACAAGGTGAATTTTGTCGATCTCCCGGGCTACGGCTACGCCAAGGCGGCAAAGAGCGAGAAGCTGCGTTGGGCGGAGCTCATGGAGGGCTTTTTCGGCTCCGAACGCAATATAACGCTCGTCGTTCAGCTTATAGACTCGCGCCACAAGCCGAGCAAGGATGACTACGATATGCTGAACTTCCTGAAGTCCGGTGGATACAGAACCGTTATCGCTCTGACGAAGATAGACAAGCTCAACAAAACCGAGCGCGCACAGCGCCTTGAGGCGTTCAAAACCGAGCTTGCCGACTTCCCGGATTACGAGACTGTTCCGTTCTCATCGCAGACCGGCGAGGGCGTGGATACGCTCAGAAAAATAATCGCAGCTGCGGCCGAATAAGCGGAATTTGACTTGCCAAAGCTGACAAACTGTGTAAAGTTATATAACTTTACACAGAAGATTTGACGACTTTCGATTCCGTTTGTTCAAACTGCGAAAAGCGTTGAAAAATATCGGGTTTAGCGCTAAAAAACAAGACTTGAAACGACCGAGCCTGATATTTCAATGATACAAAACCTGTAAAGCTAATCAGCTTTACATCTTAAAATGAGAGGATGATGTATATGTCCGATTTCACAACCGTCTATTTCACATGGATCAAGAGGGGATTCAACATCCCGTCGACCCTCGTTGAGTTCTCGCTCTTCGGAAACGAGATAAGCATCAAGTTCTACGGAGTCATTATCGCCTTCGGCTTTATACTCGCCGCGCTCTTCGGCGGCAGAATGGCCTACAAGTGGCGCATAAGCCTCGATAAGATGCTTGATGTGCTCATCTACGGCACTCTCGCGGGAATAATCGGTGCGCGTGCGTACTATGTTATATTCCAGTGGGACTATTATAAGCTCCATCCGGCGGAGATACCGCAGATCTGGCAGGGCGGTCTCGCCATATACGGCGGAATAATCGGCGGACTCATCGCCGCGTTCATAGTCTGCAAGGTCAGAAAGATAAATATTCTTAACCTACTTGATATGGGCGGCATCAGCCTGCTTATCGGTCAGGGAATCGGACGCTGGGGCAACTTCATGAATCAGGAGGCCTTCGGCACGAATACCGACGCCCCGTGGGGAATGTGGAGCAAAAAGATAGCGGCGACGATAATTCAGGACAGTCAGCTGCTCGCGGAAAAGGGCATAACCATGGATCCGAATAAGCCCGTTCATCCGACCTTCCTCTATGAGTCGCTGTGGTGCCTCATCGGATTCCTCATCCTCTATGTTATCTATAAGAAGTTCAGAAAATTCAGCGGTCAGCTTTTCCTCGGCTACGGCGCGTGGTACGGGCTGGGCAGAATGATAATCGAGGGCTTCAGAACCGACAGCCTCTATATCGCACACACGACTATAAGAGTTTCTCAGGTAGTCTCGGGCGTGCTTATGCTCGTCTGCTTTGTGCTGTATATAGTGTTCACAGTCAAATACACGAAGCATCCCAAGCCCATTGAGGGCGTGGATTACTTCCCGGAGGACGCCGTAAAGACCAAGAAGGAGCGTCTTGCGGACGAGGCCGCCGCTATGCAGGCGCAGACCGAGGAGACTTCCGCGGAGAAG
Organism: Oscillospiraceae bacterium; assembly: GCA_003538135.1. Classification (GTDB taxonomy): domain Bacteria; phylum Bacillota; class Clostridia; order Oscillospirales; family Acutalibacteraceae; genus CAG-177. Next base: position 15,717 of record DPOR01000006.1, on the reverse strand, counting down.
TCCGAGGAGGTTTCCGAAGAAGCTCCCGAAAAAGAGCCCGAAGAAAAAATCGAGAAGACTCCCGAAGAGGAGAAGCACGAAGACAGCGGAAAAACGGAATAAATCAATTGGAAAGAGTGGATAAGATGGCAAAGCTGATAGACGGAAAGCTTATTTCCGCAGAGGTGCTCGACTCGGTACGCGAGCGCGTGGAATATCTGAAAAGCCGCGGCGTTGAGCCGTGCCTTGCGGTCATAATCGTCGGAGACGACCCCGCCTCGAGGGTGTATGTCAACAACAAAAAGAAGAGCTGCGAAAAGGTCGGTATAAAGTCGCTCGAATTTGCACTTCCCGCGCAGACTGCGCAGGAAGAGCTTATCGAGCTCATCGACAAGCTCAATCGGGACAGCTCGGTCAGCGGCATACTCTGCCAGCTCCCCGTGCCCGAGCACATCGACTCAGACGAGCTTATCCGCCGCATCTCGCCCGAAAAGGACGTTGACTGCTTCCATCCGCAGAATGTCGGCGCGGTAGTGACGGGCGGCAGCGTGTTTCTGCCCTGCACTCCGGCGGGCATAGTCGAGATGCTGCATCACGAGAAAATCGAGACGGCGGGCAAAAACTGCGTTATCGTCGGCAGGAGCAACATTGTCGGCAAGCCCATGGCAATGCTCATGCTCAGAGAGAACTCCACCGTCACCGTCTGCCATTCTAAGACCGAGAATCTCGCCTCGTTCACCTCGAACGCCGATATACTCATCGCGGCGGTCGGCAGGGCGAAAATGATAACCGCGGATATGGTAAAGCCCGGCGCGGCGGTCATAGATGTCGGCATGAACAGGGACGAAAACGGCAAGCTCTGCGGCGATGTCGATTTTGAAAGCGTCAGCAAAATAGCCGGCGCAATAACGCCCGTGCCGGGCGGCGTGGGCCCGATGACTGTCGCACTGCTCATGCGAAACACCGCAGAGGCTGCGGCGCATCAGAACAATATAGGATAACACCGCTTTTGCGGATATCGCAATAACTCATTTTGGAAAGGACGATTTTTATGGCGTCGGAAAAGAAACTTTATAAAAAAACAAGCGAAAAGAAGATCTGCGGCGTCTGCGCGGGTCTTGCCGAGTATCTCAACATGGATGTGACTGTAGTCAGGCTGCTTTTTGTGCTGCTCTCTCTCTTCACTACGGGATTCCCGGGGATTCTTGTCTATGTCATAATGGCGCTTGTTATGCCCGATGAGGACGATCTTCAGCCCCCTTATGACAACAGCGAGGAACAGTAATAAGTATTTGGCTCTCCGGTTTTGCGCCGGGGAGCTTTTTACTGCAAAAAACAGCGCAAAAACGCAAAAAACTTTGCCGTAATATTTGACAATCGGGTGCTGTATATGATATAATCACCTATGCCGCATATCTCGGGCTGTGCTTTGCACTATGAAGAGGATTATCCCGCCCGCACATAGCGAGTCTTGAAAAAAGGAAGGTAAATATTGATGTACGCAATTATCGAAACCGGCGGAAAGCAGTATAAGGTTCAGGCCGGCGATGTCGTATTCATCGAGAAGCTGGACGTTGAGCCTGAGCAGGAAGTCGTTTTTGACAAGGTTATGGTCGTCGGCAAGGATGACGGCGTCGTTGTCGGTACCCCCACTGTTGCAGGAGCTACTGTTACGGCTAAGGTTCTCAAGAACGGCAAGGCCAAGAAGATTACCGTCTTCACCTACAAGCCCAAGAAGAACGAGAAGCGCAAGCTCGGCCACAGACAGCCCTACACCAAGGTGGAAATTTCCGCTATCAACGCTTAACCAATGATAAGAGCGGTATTTTTTGAAAGCGAGAGCGGCAGGGGATTTGAGATAACCGGTCATGCGGGCGGCAACGCCGGCAGTGATATTGTTTGCGCGGCGGTCTCGTCCGCGGTGTATATGGCGGCCAATACCGTCACCGATGTTATCGATGTTCACGCCGATATCTCCGAGCAGGACGGGCACTTCAGGTTCTCCGTCAACGCGGACGATACCTCGGCAGCGGCGGTTCTCGACGGACTGAAGCTGCATCTGACGGAGCTTTCAAAGCAGTACCCGAAAAAGATCAAAGTCATTACGGAGGTGTAACACAATGCTCAAGATAAATATTCAGCTTTTCGCACATAAGAAGGGCGGCGGATCGACCAAGAACGGCCGTGATTCCGAGGCCAAGAGACTCGGTGTCAAGAGAGGCGACGGTCAGTTCGTTCTCGCAGGCAATGTCCTTGTCAGACAGCGCGGAACCCACATTCATCCCGGCAACAACGTCGGCAAGGGTTCTGATGACACCCTCTTCGCTCTCATCGACGGCAACGTCAAGTTCGAGAGAATGGGCAAGGATCGCAAGAAAGTCAGCGTTTACGCTGTCGAGCAGTAATCTGCCTGAATTTTTAAAATTACAGCTTTGCTTCGGCGAGGCTGTTTTTTTATATTTCACGCTAAAAATCACTTGTATAATGCCTATATGTGCGTAATAATAAGCGTGCATAGCCGCTTTTTGTATACCTTTTATATATAGGGCGTTTTGGCGGCAAAAATCCGTCGAAAAATGTCGCTTGAAAGCTTCGTCGGTGTGACGGAAAACAGAGAACAGCTGTAAAGCTTTTTACTTTACAGTTTTTACTTCATTTTTGAAAGTAATTTTCTGTAAAGCTGAAAGATTTACGGCTTTTAATTGCTTTCTGCAATGTCATGCTTTAAACCGCGATTCCGAATCATATCAAGTGGAGCTAATACAACGCAAAATGATTCTTCAAAGCCAACAAAGCAGCGATTTTGTTACGCTTTTTCATAGATTTGTAACCATTTGTAACTTTTTGAACTTTTCACAAAAGTTTAGCCATTTTTTCCCATTTTAGCGAGTTATTTCAAGACTCAGCGCCACACTTTGAGCGTTATCGAAGTTAATTTGTCGGCGCCGCTGTGCAATTTGCACAAAACAAAAGGCGAAAAAAATTTGACAAATGCCGATTGTGTCAATATAATAGCAAAAGTCGTTCAAGCAACGGCTCAGTATACCCACGGAATCCAAAGCAAAGAACAAAGGAGTATTACCCAATGTTAGAGCATATCAAGGCTTTCTTTGCCAAACTGCCCGTGAGAAATCTGTCAAAACGTAAAGTTCTGGCAACGGTTTCAGCCCTGGCGATTATCGTCTCCGTTGTGACGGTGACCGCGTTTGCGGCTGCGGCAACCTATAAGGTTACCGTAAACGAGGCAGGCAAAACGGCCTACACAGTTTCGACCCGCGCAGACTCAGTTGAAAAATTCATTGAAGATAACGCTGATACACTGTCACTCGGCAAATATGATTATCTCGACTCATCCTCTTTTGAGGCGGGCACGAATTGTACGGTGACTGTTCTTCGCGCGCAGGTTATTAAAGTTATCGACAAGGGCGAGGAGTTTTACCTCAACGGCGCCGGCCCTGCGGCGCAGATGCTCGAGAAGCACGGCTTGACTCTTGGCAAGTTCGACGAGACAAATCTCGCCGACGGTGAGTTCGTCAGCAGCGATAAGACCCTCGAGATAAAGCGTTCGTTCGGCGTTACGGTCATAGCGGACGGAAAGTCAAACGATGTCCAGATAGCCTCCGGCACAGTCAAGGATGCTGTTGCCCGCGCGGGCATAAAGCTCGGCGAAAATGACGAGACCGACCCCGCACTTGACAGTGAGCTCACAAACGGCATGGAGATAAGCGTTCTTCGTATTGAGTATAAAGAGCGCACCGAGACCGTCAAGGTTCCGTTTGACACGGTTACAAAGAGAACCCCCGACCTCTACGTTGACCAGACAAAGGTCTCCGTTAAGGGTGTCGACGGCGAAAAAAAGGTCACCTATAAGGACAAATATGTCAACGGCGACCTCGACTCGTCCGAGACCGTCAACGAAGAAGTGACCAAGCAGATGGTGACCGAGGTCATCCTCAAGGGCAGAGTTAAGCGCGTCAAGAGCATCAAGCTCAAGACCCATACGCCGATATCCGAGCTCAAGGTTCCCTCGAGAGTTCAGCTGAACGCGAACGGCGTACCCAAGAACTACAAGAAGATAGTTGACGGCACCGCAACCGCATATTACGGCGGCACGGGAACGGCATCCGGACGCAAGCCGATGCCCGGACACATCGCGGTCAACCCCAAGCAGTTCCCTTACGGCACCGAGCTCTATATCGTCTCGCTTGACGGCAAGTTCGTCTACGGCTACTGCATAGCGGCCGATACCGGCGGATTTGCAAAGAGAAATTCCTGCACTGTAGACCTCTATATGAACACATATGAGGAGTGCTGTGCATGGGGCTACAGAGGCGTTCGAATCTACGTTCTCTGATGAATTGAAAATCAGGACTGTCTTATAGGCAGTCCTTTTTTCATGCCCAAAGCGATGAGTAAGCAGTGTGCAAGTATGTAATGTGATGTAATAACAAATTGAGCTTTGCGGGGGAGTTGCAAGAGATGCACTGTAGGGGCGGATATTATCTGCCCGCGGCTTATGCAGTGACTACAGCAGGTGAGCTAAGCTCACCCCTACAAGGAAATTGCGAAAAGCTTTGCTTCTTTGTAGGGGTCGGCGACTCGACGACCCTTTGACGTGTTAGTGTCACGATGTTATACTATAAATTTTTTGCCAACTACCTTCGCTACCTACCTTAACGAAATATTTTGTCTTCTACAGCGTTTCGGCATTTTCTTTTTATTTGAAAAAGAAAACGCCTGCAAAAGAAAAGCAAACTCAGGGCTTCGCCCCGAGACCTCGCGAACGCCGCGCCGCAGTACAAAGCTTACTCTTCTCAGTAGGCAGCTCGGCACATTCGCCCGTAAACGCGCTTCGCTCAAACAGTACGGGCTCGTGCGGCGTACAAAGTACGCCGTTCCCTCGCAGTTCTCAGATAGCTTCTACCACTGCGGCGCGGCTATTGGAAACTTGTTCATCGGGTTTTATAAAGTCGCTTGCTTTACCTTTTGGCAAATGTCCTCATCCGTTTTTTCGTGTTCTGCGAATTTAGGAAAGCCGTAAATTACCATATAAACCGCGGACAGATAATATTCGCTCATACGCGATTCAATATATGTTAGCCGTTGTATTTTGCGGGGGAACAAAGTTTGCTCCTGCGGTTTACCTCTTGCAGCTGCTCGCCACATCCCTGTTTGTCGGACGAATAACGCACAATATAAAAAACAAATCCTACCCAACAAAAACGTGGGTAGGATCTGCTGCTTTACGGGCAGGGCAATGCCCCAATGCTTATACTCTGTTGCTCGGGCGATCCTCGATTATCTTTCCGTCCGATATCCTGACAACGCGCGTGCCCTCTTCGGCGATTTCGTTGTCGTGGGTGATTAAGATTATCGTGCGCCCCTCGTCGTTGAGCTCGTGGAGTATTTTCATGACCTCCTTGCCGGAGTGCGAGTCAAGGTTTCCGGTCGGCTCGTCTGCGAGGATTATCGGCGGACGCGCGGCCACCGCGCGGGCTATCGCAACTCGCTGCTGCTGACCGCCGGACATCTGCGAGGGCAGGTGGTTCATTCGCTTTTCGAGTCCGACTCTGCGCAGCGCGTCAACGGAGAGCTTTTCGCGCTCCTCCTTTTTGACGCCCCTGTAAATCAGCGGAAGCTCGACGTTGCCTTTTGCCGTGAGGCTCGGAATGAGGTTGAAGCCCTGGAAGATAAAGCCGATTTCCTTGTTGCGTATCTCCGAGAGCTCATCGTCCGTCAGGTTTGAAACATTCTTGCCGTCGATGAGATATTCGCCGCTCGTGCAGATATCGAGCAGACCGAGCATATTCATCAGCGTCGATTTGCCCGAGCCGGAGTGACCGACTATCATCAGAAATTCCCCGCGGTCAACGGTCAGGGAGACTCCGTCGAGCGCGTGAACCTCGTTTTCGCCGGGATTGTATATTTTGTATGCGTCCTTGACTTCGATAAGATGCGGCATAGCAAAGCTCCTCAAGTGTTTTTTATAATTTTATCGCAATATTACTCATTAAGTCAAGTCACCATTTGTAAATTATTTTAGCGGCGGTATATTTCTTTCGCGCTTGCAGAAAATAGACGCGAGGAGATGAGATGATGTCGCTGTCCGGAAAGGAATATGAAAAAATGACGAAGCGCGCCTCGCCGCCGAGTCCGAAGCTGATGAATCTTCTGAAGGCGTTTTTGACAGGCGGGCTCATCTGCGCGATAGGCGAGGGCTTTTCCATGCTCTATGAGTCTCTCGGCGCAGACGAAAAAACCGTGTCGAGCCTTGTGCCGTGCACGCTCATTGTCATTGCCGCCGCGCTGACGGCTCTGGGCGTGTTCGATAAAATAGCCCGTCACGCGGGCGCGGGAACGCTCGTGCCGATAACGGGCTTTGCAAACGCGGTCGTTTCGCCCGCCATGGAGTTTCGCAGCGAGGGCAGAATTTTGGGCACGGGCGCTAATATGTTCAAGGTTGCGGGCCCGGTTATAGTCTACGGCAGCGCGGCGGCGGCAGTCTACGGCGTGATATATTATATCGCGCAGAAAATTGCGGGGTGAGCGGATGACGGAGAGAATAGGGGAGTATACACTGAAATTCAAAAGCCGTCCGGGTATAATCGCATCCGCCGCAATAGTCGGCAGCAAGGAGGGGGACGGCCCTCTGGGCGGGTGCTTCGACGAGGTCATAGCCGACGGCACGTTGGGCAAGGAGACTTGGGAGCAGGCGGAGAGTGCATTGCAGCAGCGCGCGGTGATAAAGGCGATTGAAAAATCGGGCATGACAGCCGCCGATATCGATCTGCTCATGGCGGGGGATCTGCTCAGCCAATGCAGCGGCTCGGCGTTCTGCGCGCGCGACCTCGGCATACCGTTTGTCGGGCTTTACGGCGCGTGCTCGACCATGGCGCTGTCGCTGGCTCTGGCGGCGCTGAGCGTGGATTCGGGTGCGGCACGGATCGCCGCCGCCGCGACCTCGTCGCATTTCTGCTCGGCGGAGAAGCAGTTTCGCACGCCGCTCGAATACGGAGGTCAGCGCCCGCCGACAGCCCAGTGGACGGCGACGGCGGCGGGCTGCGCCGTGATAGGCGAAGCCGCATCGCCGCATATCGAGGCCGTCGCCTTCGGCAGGATAACCGACTACGGAGTGAAGGACGCGAACAACATGGGCGCGGCGATGGCGCCCGCGGCGTGCTCGACGATAGCAGCCTTTCTGCGGGACACAAAAACGCAGCCGGAGGATTTTGATCTGATTCTCACGGGCGACCTCGGCTATGTCGGCTCAACGCTCCTGTGCGAGCTCATGCTGAAGCAGGAGCATATCGATATCACGACCCGCCACAAGGACTGCGGACTTATGCTATATCGGCTCGATGAGCAGGATGTGAACTCCGGCGGTTCGGGCTGCGGATGCAGCGCGGCGGTGGTCTGCTCGCATATAGTTGACGAGCTGCGCGCGGGCAGGCTCGGAAGAGTGCTCTTTGTCGGCACGGGCGCACTGCTCTCGGCCGTCTCGCCTCTGCAGGGCGAAACCGTGCCGTCGATAGCCCATGCCGTCCTGCTGACAAACTGAAAGGGGATAGCAATGGATACTGTGCAGTGCGTTTCAAACAGCCTTAAATTTTTGAGCTTCGCTCTGACCTCGATGCATAGACTTGATGCAGTCAAAAAGCTCGTTGCCGCGGCGGCGATAGCGGCGGCCGCGTGCTCGGCGCTGAGCATAATCGCCGCATGCCGTGGGAAAAAGTGAAAAAAGTACAGCTTTCAGCCGTAAAGTACAACAACTTTACGGCTGATTTTTTGTATCAGCCCGCACCTTGTCATCCGAATTTTCGCAAAATTAATATCGGTGAAGCCGAGACTGAGGGGTTATTGCACGGATTTACCCCTTTGCATAGACTGCTTTGTTTCTTAACGTCCTTGTAGGGTGCGGCGACTCGACGCACCGCCGCAAGTTTGATCTTGACGTTATAATTTGTAAATCATTGCAGGTCACAAAAAAGGTAAAGCAAGCGACTTTATAAACCTCGAGGAACAAGCCTCCAATAGCCGCGCCGCAGTGGAACGGTTATCTGAGAAATGCGAGGGAACGGCTTGCAAAGCAAGCCGCACGAGACCGTACTGTTTGAGCGAAGCGAGTTTACGGGCGAATGTGCCGAGCTGCCTACTGAGCAGCACAAGCTATGTACTGCGGCGCGGCGTTCGCGGGGCCTCGGGGCGAAGCCGCCCGCAAGAAGGTGAGCAAGTGTCGGTTTTGCATAGCAAAATTGCTTGCACTTAAAAGCATTGAATTTTTGATGACAGGCAAGAAAAAGACGCGCAGAAATGCTTTCGCATTTCAAGCGGTTTTTTCGCAGCATGGCGCAAAAAGACTTGCTTTTAAGCGGTACTTGCTTGCCTTCTTGCGGGCACAGTTTGCTTTTCTTTTGCAGGCGTTTTCTTTTTCAAATAAAAAGAAAATGCCGAAACGCTGTGAAAGATAAAATATTTCGTTAAGGTAGGTAGCGAAGGTAGTAGGTGAAAATTTTATACCCCAAAATCGCGCAGGTCCAGCCTTGTTTTTCCCCGCCTCAACTCAATAAATCACTGCCGCGGCACCCTGTTACCATACATTATATATATACGCCTTTCGCATAGCGGATATATAAAAGAAACATACCCGCAAAATCATATTTTTGATTCAACAGCGGCATATAGAGCCTTTTATATTTCTTTTAAAGCTATTCAATCGAAAAATCAGCCTTATTTTTCTAAAACATAATGAATTTTTGTGCAACATTACCCACAAAAAATCAAACTATTGTTCTTGTGAATAAATAACGCGGCATTTTTAATCGGAAAATGTAATGAAAATGACGTTTTCCGACAGTTTCGATAAAAGTGTATCGGTTATCACCTATAATTTTCCGCCTTTCTTTTGTGCATAACGCACAAAAATAATTAAAAATATTTAAACTTGTTGACAAGCTGCGGCGCAAAGGGGTATTCTTTACATGAGGGGATAGTTATACCCTCTTGCTTTGCATTGCCCGAGCAGAGCAATTATTCTGTCGCCAATGTGTTCCGTCAATTTGCGGGAGACGGGATGCTCAATATATGGTGAAATTTTTAAATGGAGGTGTAATTTTTGAAGAAAATGAAACGCTTGTTGGCAGTCATCCTTGCTTCGCTGCTCATCTTGTCCTCGGCAACCGCCGCGGCGAGCGCGTACAAGTACGATTCTTACAAGGATGGCAAGCTGACAAAGTACGACTTTACCGATTCTGCGGTTCTGACCACAGAGCAGTATGCGTCTATGTTGCTTGACTATGCCGATGAGGCGCTTGCCAAAGAGAACATCACGATGGATCTTTCGATTCTCGGTAAGCTTGATGCGACGTCTATAGACAATGCTCTTTCGAGTGTCTATAAGCTCATCGACAGCAACGGAGCCATTCTTAATCTGGCCGGCGACCTGAAACATGTCAAGGTTTCCGCAATAAAGGACGCACGTCGAAGCAACGGAACCGATGTAGCGGTTATCAACTCGCTTTTGCAGTTCCTTGCGGACAACAACCCGATCATCAAGAAGGTTGTTCTCGGCGGTATCGGTAAGCAGAGACGAGACGGCGGCGTCAGCCTTGGTGTTGCCAACTCGTTCGTCAAGGTCGATCTGAATATCGAAGTCATGCTCAGAGAGCTTCTCTGGGGTCTTGCGTATCCGAATACGGCATACAACAGCAGCACGACTGTCGATACGATGCTTCAGACCATCATTCAGAATGCTCTCGCAGGCGTACCGATAATTCCCGAAAGCGTCAGGAATCTCGTTGACCTCAATTCGACAAAGTCAACCTATGACTTCATTGAGGATCTGCTTCAGACGGCTTATAATGATATGGCTGTCCCGATGCTCAACGAGCAGGTTATTCCGTGGCTCGAGATGCAGATTCGCTGCGATGAGACGGGCACTCTTGCCGATCTGTTCAACACAGGTTATCAGGTTCAGACTTATACTGTCCCCGCGGGCAAAACATTAATCGGCGAACTTAATAACATCGCAGGACAGATTGTCAACGGACTTCTGAAGGGCTACACCGGCTGGGTAGACGGAGACAACTCCAAGCTCACCGACAACGTAGTCTCGGTTGCGAGATTTGTTCTCAAGAAGGCCGGCGGTTACTTCTTCCCGGATTGGCAGAAGCATATCGCAACACCGGAAGAGATCGATGCTATGAGCAAGGAGGAGCTTATTGCTTACATTGCTCGCTCGGTCATTAACGCATCAGTCGGCTATATGTACATCCCCGAGGATGTTACGACTGTTGTCGGAGTTACATGGGAGGCTGTTAAGCAGCTCATGGCTCAGTTCCTTCCCGAAAGAGATTACAGCAATTATCCCAAGACCATTGACGGTATTCTTGATATGCTTGCGGATTATGTTGCTTACAATGTCAACCCCGGTATCGACCTTAATGCGGGCAGCCTCAAAGAGGCGCTCAATTACGGTTCCGGATTCGAGAGCATGTTGACTACTGCCGTTCAGTGGCTTAAAGCTGACCCGCAGTTCTACACAGGTCTCCTTCCCGACACGACGGTTGATACATCTAACGGATGGAAAGCACTCGATGATATCATCTTCAAGCTGTTAGACAAATCACTTCTTCCCGCAAAATTTGCTGACAGCGGCAGTGAGACCATCTTAAAGGATGTCGTTTATTCTGTCCTTAACGGATTGATCCTTAACCAGGATCTGACCTGCCTTACCGACCTCTTCGAGAGAAATCAGAACGGCGCATTCGCCAAGCAGACTGTCAAGAAGAGCATCGTAAGACTTGTCACGGACATCCTCAACGCGATTATCCCCGGAACGATTACGACGAAGTACTATGACTCACTCGACGCCATAGTGAAGAACAATGAGCTTGCCAACATCGTTGAGAACCTTATCAGCTCTCTTAACGGCAACAAGGGCAAACTTGTTCCGCCTATCGTCAATATCGTGGCCCAGGTAATGGGTCTGGCGGATAAATCCAAGTTCGGCCAGATGAAGTTTACCGGTCCGACCAGAGCATCCGATGCTTACACCGTTACGATCTACAACGGATCCAAGGGTATAAACAGAGGCTACACTGACAAGAACGGCAACTTCACTCAGGACGCTCTCTATAAGTATAGAATTGCGAGCGTTTCGGCGACTGCCTATAATATGGCGGGCAACGGAACCAATGTCGGAGTCTCCGGTGTTAAGGCCGGCGATATAATCAACGGCGGATTCTCCAAGGACATCGCCGTGTCCAAGCCCGGTGCAACGGATACCACCGTCGTCCTCACGGTCGGCTACTTTATCCTCACCGAGAACGGCGAATCGCTCACAGGCACTACTCCGCTTTACGCTTCGTACTATACTTATTACAGTTCCGATACTCAGGACGATTCTGAGCCCAAGGACATTGAGACGATTACCGGAAAATTGAGACTTGTTAAGCCTCGCGCCGGATTTATCAACCAGAATGAGGCTCTTAATAAAATCGACAGCGTCCGTGTAAGAATCAACAGAGTTAAGGATGCCGGACATCTGACGAAATCTACTTATACTCAGAATGCATCCACGTTTAAGAACAATAGCGGAACATTCTTTAAAGATGTAGGCTTCTCGGGTGAAACGGAAAACGAAAACACTAATATAACCGAAATCCTTTGGGAGGCAAAAGCAGGAGCAGACAGAACAGCGCTTGCCGACGGAACATATACGATTGATTATTCCGTTAAAGGAACAAGAACGGCTTCTATCGGCGGTAAAACCGGTACGGTTAGCGGCTCTGCCTCGATCTTTGTCTACAATGACTATGAGGTTCCTGCCAAGTACAGCCAGTATTCCGGCGAGCAGCGTCAGCGCGCTAACTACAGCGCAGATGCGGACGCAGAGTGGGCAGAGTATCAGGCAGCTCTTATAGCAGCCGCCAACTATTCTCTCAGACCCAAGCTGAAAGCTAACTTCAGCAATGCCTCTTATCTCGCAGCCTATCAGACGATCTCCACGAGATTGACCGCAGCTGCCGAGGCTCTTGATGCAAAGCTGGTTTCTGCTTCCGTTGATTCGCTCAAGACCGCCGTTGAGACAGTCCAGGGCGCACCCAATCCGGAAGGCTCCGTCTACTGGGATCAGGGATATAACTTCTTCGGTTACGATGATTTTAATTCCGTCTCCTGGAACGGCTGGAAGGATGCCAGAAACCGCGCGATGAATCTCTATAACTCGACCAAGGCTCCCGAGGAGCCGGTTGCTCCCGAGCATCCCGGCGAGGGCGCCAACGAGTGCCAGCTTGCTACTTATAATAAGAAGTATGCAGATTGGCAGAAGGCTCATGCAGCGTGGGAGACCGCGATTGCTACGTGGAAAGCACCCACTATATCCTCCGTCGATGTTGCTTATGCAGAGCAGCAGATAGCGCTTTGGGGTCCCAGACTCATAAAGCTTGACGCTGTTAAGACGCATCTCGACGCGGCTATAGCAATGTGCACCATCAACCCCGCCGATGCTTCCAAGTATGACGCGGAGAGATGGGAAGCATACTCGCAGGCATTTGCCTACGCGCAGAATGTTTCCACTTCGTTCAATGCCTCCACGACCAAGCGCACGCAGGTCAGAGAGACAATGAACAACCTTATCTACAACTGGAAGCGCCTTATCGCAGCCGAAGTAACGACCGTTACCTTCACCTTCACCGTGAACGGTGTAACTCATGCGGTTCTTACCGGCAACCAGGGCGATCCCGTTGATCTCAGCACGATTGCAGCGCCCGACGCACCTGTCGGAATGCACTTCGTCGGCTGGGGCAATGTACCCGCAACGTTTGACACCGACGCTACCTTCGAGGCAGTGTTCGCAAACAACACGGATACAAAGTATACTGTAAATGTTTATAATATGGACACCACCGGCGCTTATCCGTCAGCTCCCGACAGCACCTATCAGGGTGCCGGCGAGACCGGTTCGACCGCCGACATAACCGCCGACGCAGTTCCCGCAGAGGGCTTCTCGCTCGATTCTGCGAAGAGCGTCCTTACCGGCACTATCGCCGCTGACGGTTCTCTTGTCCTCAGCATTTACTATTCGCGTAACCAGTACACCGTAACATATGCTAATACGGACCTCGCGCCCGATACATATTATTACGGAGCTACTGTTTCCGCTCCCACTCCCGAAAAGGCCGGATTCACATTTGCCGGTTGGGAGGAGGAAGTTCCCGCCACCATGCCCGCGAACAATGTTGTTCTTACGGCTAAGTGGGCAGAGCTTCCCGCAAACTACGACGAGTACAATATAGCTGTCGCAGCCGCCAACGCCAAGAAGGCAGAGGCCGACTACGACAAGAAGTACACTGCCGACACCAGAGCTGCCCTTGATGCCGAACTTGAAGTCGACGTCTCCGGCAAGAAGCTCAGCGAGCAGGACGTTGTTGACGCTCAGACAGCGAAGATAAACGCCGCTGTTGCGGGTCTTAAACTCATGACCTACAACGCAAACTTCTATGTTGACAATGAGCTTTATCGTACCGTCGCCACAGAGGTTGGCGCTCAGATCGTCGCCCCCGAAGCTCCCACCAAGGAAGGCTACACCTTCACAGGTTGGAACCCCGAAGTCGGAGTCATGGGTGTCGAGGATGTTAGATTTGACGCTAAGTTCTCGGCAGGCACCGTCGGCTACAAGGTTGAGACCTATGTCATGGGTCTTGACGGTAACTACGGCGACGCTGCTATCGAGGATAAGTCTGCTACTACCGGCGAGACTGTTTCCGTAACCCCCGAGACCCGCGAGGGCTTCACGGTTGCTGACAACAGTGTCCTTTCCGGCACAGTCCTTGCGGACGGCAGCCTTGTTCTTAAGGTCTACTACAGCCGTAACCAGTACAAGCTTTCTGTTGACGGCGTGGAGACAGACGTTTACTACGGCGCAGCTCTTAACGTTGCCGAGCCGGCAGCCAGAGAGGGCTACACCTTCGCAGGCTGGAATATGGATATTCCCGCCACCATGCCCGCAGAGAACCTGACCCTCGTTTCCCAGTGGAACGAGAACGATGCCGACTACACCGCTTACAATGCGGCAGTCGCAGCGGCTCAGGCCAAGCAGGGCGAAGAGAACTACGACAAGAAATACACCGAGGCCACGAGAAAGGCTCTTGCCGACGCTCTCTCAGAGGACGTCTCCGGCAAGAAGTACTCCGAGCAGGGTGTTGTCGATGCAGCCACCAAGGCTATCAACGACGCAGTCGCAGGTCTCGAGCTTATGACCTACACCGCTACCTTCTATGTTGACGGCGCTGTTCATGCAACCGTTCAGGCGAAGGTCGGCGAGCAGATCGCTAAGCCCGAAAATCCCACCAAGACGGGCTATGTCTTCACAGGTTGGGATCCCGAAGTCGGAGTCATGGGTCTTGAGGATGTTTCCTTCAACGCCAAGTTCTCCGCAGGCGAAGTCTCCTACACGGTTGAGACCTATGTCATGGGTCTTGACGGCGAGTACGGCGCTGCCGAAACAAAGAACGTTCCCGCAACCACGGGCGAAGAGGTAACTCTTACTCCCGACGCCCGCGAGGGCTTCACGGTTGCTGACAACAGCGTCCTTTCCGGCATAGTCGCGGCAGACAGCAGCCTTACCCTTAAGGTCTACTACAGCCGTAACCAGTATAAGCTTACTGTTGACGGCGCAGAGTCCGATGTTTACTTCGGCGCAGCTCTCGAGATAGCCGATCCGGCTCCCAGAGAGGGCTACACCTTCGCCGGCTGGAGCCCCGCGGTTCCCGCCACCATGCCTGCAGAGGATCTGACTCTCGTTTCCCAGTGGAGTGAGAACGGCGCTGACTACACCGCTTACAACGCGGCAGTCGCAGCAGCCCATGCAAAGCAGGCCGAGTCCGACTACGCAGCAAGATACACCGAGGCGAGCAGAAATGCTCTCGCGGAAGCTCTCGCAGTCGATGTCTCCGGCAAGCTTTATTCCGAGCAGGGTGTTGTTGATGCGGCAACAACCGCTATCAATAACGCAGTCGCAGCTCTCGAGCTGATGACCTACAACGCGATATTCAACGTTGACGGCGTAGAGTATGCTAAGGTTCCGACTAAGGTCGGCGAGCAGATCGTCGCCCCCGCGGATCCCACCAAGGAAGGCTACACCTTCGCAGGTTGGAGACCCTCCGTCGGCGTTATGGGTACCGCAGACGCTACCTTCGAGGCAGTGTTCACAGCGGCAGGTGACACCGCTTATACCGTCAATACCTATGTAATGGGCACCGACGGCGTTTACGGCGAGCCTACCTCTGATACTCTCACCGGAACCACCGGTTCTACCGCAACATTCGTCCCCGAGACCCGCGAGGGCTTCACGGTTGACAATGAGCAGAGCGTTCTTTCCGGCGAGATCGCGGCAGACGGAAGCCTTGTCCTCAAGGTATTCTACAGCCGTAACCAGTACACCCTTACCGCTGAAGGCGTTGCGTATACCTTCTACTATGGCGCGGCTGTTTCCGTAGCAGACCCCGTCAAGGAGCACTACACCTTCGCAGGTTGGGAACCTGAGCTTCCCGAGACCATGCCCGCACACGATGTAACAGTCGTTGCTAAGTGGACAGAGGACGGCGCTGACTACACCGCTTACAACGCGGCAGTCGCAACGGCTCAGGCGAAGCAGGCCGAGGATGGCTACGAAGCAAGATACACTGCCGAGACCAGAGATGCTCTCGCAGCAGCCCTTGCAGACGATGTCTCCGGCAA
>DPOR01000001.1 GCA_003538135.1 Oscillospiraceae bacterium | reverse complement strand
AGCTTCGTGATTCTTGACCCGAAGGGCGAGATCGTCCGTGATGTGGGAAATCTGCTGGAGAAAAAGGGCTACAAGATCAGAGTTCTCGACCTGATTTCAATGGAAAAGAGCCACTGCTACAACCCGTTTGTCTATCTTCATTCAGACAACGATGTGCAACGGCTTGTTACAAATCTGTTCAAGAGCACAACGCCAAAGGGGTCACAAAGTAACGACCCTTTTTGGGATACCTCAGCTTCAATGCTGCTGTCTGCTCTCGTCTACTATCTTCACTACGAAGCACCGGAGGATGAGCAGAACTTTGCAATGGTTATGGAGATGCTACAAGCTGCTTCCATCGACAATGAGGAAGATCCACGACCTTCACCGCTGGACTGTCTGTTTGCCGATTTGGAGTTGGACAGACCCGACCACATCGCTCTGAAATACTATCGGTCTTACCACACCGGTTCGGCAAAGACCCTGAAATCCATTCAGATCACCCTTGCCGCAAGGCTTGAAAAGTTCAACTTGGAGAGCTTGGCGGCACTGACCTGTACCGATGAGCTTGACCTTGCCTCTATGGGCGAAAAGAAAGTGGCACTGTTCGCTATTATCCCGGACAACGATTCGAGCTTCAATTTCTTGGTCAGCATCCTTTATACCCAGCTATTTCAGCAGCTTTTCTTTTCCGCTGACCATATTCACGGCGGCGCACTGCCGATTCCCGTTCACTTCCTAATGGACGAGTTCGCCAATGTCAGTCTGCCGGACGACTTCGATAAGATCCTTTCCGTTATGCGTGCCCGTGGCGTGTTTGTGTCCATCATTCTTCAGAACTTGGCACAGCTCAAGGCACTGTTTGAAAAGCAGTGGGAATCCATCGTCGGCAACTGCGATGAGTTCCTCTACTTGGGCGGCAACGAGCAATCCACCCACAAATATGTGAGCGAATTGCTGGGCAAGGAAACCATCGACACGAACACTTACGGAAAGAGTTCCGGGCGAAGCGGAAACTATTCCACCAACTATCAGATCAGCGGTCGAGAGCTTCTAACTCCCGATGAGGTTCGTATGCTTGATAACCGCTACGCCATTCTGTTCATCCGAGGGGAACTCCCCGTGATGGACTTAAAATACGACATTCTCAAGCACCCTGCCGTTGACCTGACTGCCGATGGAAAAGGCGGCGTCTATCAGCACGGCAAGGTCACAAGTAATGTTGCGACCATTGAGGTGCAGTACCTCGATCCCGATACTCTGCCGGATACGGAGGTACTGGAAACCACTTATGAGCTACTGTCCGATGAGGACTTTAGCCCGAAATAATTTTTGAAATTATGGAGGCAATTAATATGAATATCATTAAGAAAACGAAAGAACATACTACCAAACTTTCTATATCTGGTAAGATCAAAAAATGCTACCGACTCTATTGTATGGTTGTTGTTATTGCGACACTTATATTTGGTGCTTCAGTTACGGCATTTGCGGCAAATGATCCGATTGTGGTTATTAATAATCTGTCCGGATTTATTTTTGGATTAATTCGTGCAGTAGGTCTTATTTTGCTTGGCTTTGGTGTTGTTCAGGTGGGACTTTCCCTGAAGTCCCATGATCCATCTCAGCGAGCAAACGGATTCCTTACTCTTGCGGGTGGAGTTATCATCACTTTTGCGAAAGAAATACTGAACCTCATAACAAGCTGATATTTTAACTACAGGAGCACATCTTTTAGATGTACTCCTGATTCTATAGAAGGAGGTGCTTTTATTTGAGCGACAATTGGATTGTACAAAATCTTGAAAATGCACTTGAAACATGGAACGATAAATTATCCGAAATATGGGCGCTTATTACTATGACTCCGCAAAGCTTTAGAGGCGGCAAGATATGGGACGTAATTGTTGACATTAATGGTGCGGTGCAGTCTATAGGGCTTGCCCTTCTTGTTTTGTTCTTCGTTGCCGGAGTGGTAAAGACTTGCGGATCATTTACGGATGTCAAAAAGCCGGAACATGCAATGAAGTTGTTTGTTCGTTTTGCTCTTGCAAAGGGGGCAATTACTTATGGAATGGAGCTAATGCTTTCATTATTTGATATTGCGCAGGGAGCTATATCGACAATTATGGGCACGGCGGGATTTAGCGAGACTCAGAAAACAGTTTTGCCGACAGAAATGGTAACTGCGATTGAAAATTGTAGTTTCTTTGAATCTATTCCGTTATGGGCAGTAACGCTTATTGGTGGACTGTTTATCATGGTGATGTCATTTATTCTGATTATGACCGTGTATGGACGATTTTTTAAGCTTTATATGTATACAGCACTTGCGCCAATTCCTCTGTCTACCTTTGCCGGAGAACCATCACAGAATGTGGGCAAATCATTTATAAGAAGTTACTGTGCCGTTTGTTTAGAGGGGGCTGCTATTGCCCTGGCATGCATTATATTCTCTCTTTTTGCTTCTTCTCCACCGGTAGTAGATGATAGTGTGGCAGCAGTTACACAGGTGTGGAGTTATATTGGTGAGCTGATATTTAATATGCTAATTCTTGTAGGTAGTGTAAAGATGAGTGACCGCATTATCCGGGAGATGATGGGATTATAATGTATATTCACTGGTATCGTAAATTAAGAATATTACGGCTGCGCCTTTATTCTTGCTAAAGACAAGTGTATTGTGATGCTTTAATATAGAAGACAATTTTACTCAAACTTAGAGTGAAAAGTTTCTTGAAACGAAGAACGGTTTTTATTCCCGAATACATAGGAGGTGTTATTTTGGAAGTTAAAATTAACAGGGAAATCAGAAATTACACAGAAGCAATGTTCTTTGGACTGTCTTTAAGACAGTTCATTTTTTCCATATTGGCTTGCGGTGTAGCGGTAGGAATATATTTTTTGCTGAGACCGTATGTAGGAACGGAGACCGTGTCATGGATGTGTATTTTTGGAGCTGCTCCGTTCGCTCTCCTTGGATTTGTTAAATATAATGGAATGACGGCGGAGAAGTTTATGTGGGCTTGGATTAAGAGTGAAGTTTTAATTCCAAAAAGACTTTGTTTCCATTCCACTAATATTTATTTTGAATTGATGAAGCCTTATGTAGGATAGAAGAAGGAGGTACTGAAATGATTAAAACTTTGAAAAATTTATTTAAGCAGGACAAGGGGCTTTCAAATTGAAAACCTCTCGGCTATGTCAAGAAAATTATGTTGCTGTGAAAATTTCGATCGCAAAGCAGACGGCATTTGTTCTAATGTTCCTGTTCTGTCTGAATATTTTTCATCAGCATTTCATAATTTCAGTCGTCATTAAATGGGACGGAGGGTGTTAAAATGGCAGATATTGCAGAAATTATGGATATGCTCGATTGGCATATGCCTTCTGAAATTCAATCCAAAGGAATATCATTAGCAAGAAATACGGAAACAATCATTCCGTTTATACAACCGTTAACACCAAAGTATAATAAAAATGTATGGGAAGGTTGTGCCGTAATCATAGCAGAGAAAAGCGATGAAAATCTTAAGCCTTATTTACATGGAGGAGTAGGCTACTGGAAACATTACCATGCAACTCGAAGAGGCAAAAGAACAGGAGGACATATGTTTTATGTCTGATAGAATATATTTGAATTATGATGATATTGTTAAAGAAGAATCGGTAGTTGTAGACTATTTAGTAAAAAATTCAGACCGATTTTCCGTTACTGCTGTTATAAAAAGACCTTATTCACAATTGCCTCCCGATTTTAATTATGGTGTACAATTACAACCGTTTGTAGAAAACTATATTTTTGAAAGAAAAGATTGGCTTGTCAATTTTTTAGGTTATATGAGGCATCAAATTATGGTGGTTTGCCGTTGTTGCAAGGAAAGCCGTAAACAACTTTTGCTAATGCCCAATGTTTTTTTGCCTATAGATAACGATATTCCCGAAGATATTTGCTTCTATCGAAATGGCAAATTGTGGTTCGCAACAATTTCACATGAAAAGATTGCGTTTGCGGTAGATGTTACAAAAGCGGATTTGACATTCTTCAAGGAGAATGGGATAAAATCTTATATTTGACCTGCATCATTTCTATCGGGACTTTGATGTAATGCCAAGAGGTCGGATGGGAATCAAGCAAGTACAATACAAAATTCGAACATTATGTTATTGATATGTATCTTGCTTGTACTTTAGGTGTGGGATGGGGATATGATATGCATCTCATATCACCTAAGACGGAGGAGACAGTTTTATTAAGGTCTGCTAAAGAGGACAACAAAACGAAGAAAGGACATAAAAATCAAAAAAACAAAGGGCTCAAAAGCACATAAGTCCAGTAGCGGAGCAAGGCATGGCGGTTCTGGCGGATCTTTTTAGAATCTATAGGAGTTGAAAATATGAAGAAAATGAGTGATTATACAAAAATAAGTTTAAAAGCTTTGGGCGTTGATTTGATAGCATGGCCGGTAGCATTCATCCTAACGTTTTTGATCGTAACATATGCGAATGATCTGGCACAGTATATTAGTGGATATTTTTTTGTGAGTGCATGTCTTCTGGCAGACGGTATTTCGGTATATAAGTTTAAGGGCGATTTTTTAAACGAAAAAAATGTTGGAGAAGAGGGTTACTATCTTCTGAAGGTTAGGATGTATGTGGGACTTGGCTTGGGAGCGATAGCTTTTTGTGGCATGATAGTTAGTCTTATCAGGTATTTGATTCATTTGTTGTGATGTAAGATACTTCTTTATATATTGAGTATCTTTATGGCAACAAAGTTGCTAGCATCATTGGATACATCCTCATATTGACAAAATAGTCATAAATATGAGGTGATATGCATAAAGATTGCAACATATTCCTATGACGCTATAGCAAAATTAAAAAGTGGCTACAGCGCGACAAAGGCTATAAGTGATGGGGTGATTTAATGAAAAAGGTATATAAATTGGTTCACAAAAGATTTATTGAATTTTCCGCAGATACAAATGAAAAAGTATACTGCACAAAATTGCTGGGATTTTTTTCCTCTAAACAAAAGTGCAGGGATATAATCAATTGTTACTTGCAAAAACCGGGCTTTAAGGATTTCCCGAACGATTTTCAAGAAGAGATAGTGTATGCCGACACGGACGACTTTAACGGTTCAATAGGCGAATTTAGGGGGTCTGTGTTTTATTTGGCGCATGAATATTTTGACGGCGAGTATGACAATGTATCGGATCTCGGGTATTATTCAACCTATGAAAATGCAGAAAAAAGTCTGTCGGAGTATCGTGAGAATCCGGAATTTATTAACTACCCTGATGGGTTCTCCATTGACGAATATGAAATAGATAAGCCGGAATGGACTGAGGGATTCTTTACTTTTTAGTACGACTAAAACAAAAAGCGCTTAAAATGCATGATTGAATTTAGGAAACATGTATTCGCATGAGGACCTTGTCAACAACCAGCGTTTCATGTATGCTTATGATTTAACAGGCAGACTTGTTCGACAGAGCGTGTTCAACGGCAGCAAAAAGCGCATCTATGACGCCGAGTACGGATATGACATGAGTAACAACGTGTGTTATAACAGTGGCCGTGACCACATCTATATTTTTTATACTTGCAGACGATATCACTGGGATAGGGGTAGTTGATGACATTGCAATTATTCCGCTGATCTACATTTTTGAAGTTTTAGAGGAAATAAGTTGATAAATCATATTTTGGAGGCAATTATGATAGAAATATTAAAATTAGCTATGACATTGAAAAAGAATGTATGTGTCTATACTTGCGATTCGGAAATTTCAAAGTTCTTATACGGACGTATAATTTTTATTGACAATGAGTTTTTCGCTCTGTATATGCTCACTCCAAATGGAGAAAATGACGGTATTTTGGTAAAAAAGATTAGCTGTATTACTTATGTTGAGATGGACGGACAGTATGATGAAAAAATGAAAAAACTATGTCCGAATTTCGACGATTTGATTTCAGAGACTCCGATAGATTTTGAAAATGGAAATGCGCTGTTTTCAATAATGCTGGAAGCGTTAAGAACGGAAAAGCCGATTTCTGTTGAGCTGTTGGACAGTGGTGTTGATTCGGTGATTGGTCAAGTTACAGCGGTTAATGAGAAAATATGTACTGTAAGGCAGATAGATGAATACGGATGCGATGATGGTATCGCGTATGTCAATGTCTCGGATATAACTCAAGTATCCTACGCATCTGCCGATAATAGCATTTTGTTGTTGCTTATGACCAAGTGAAAAAATCACAGCTGCACATATATAAGTTAATGTGAGTGTAAGGTGTTGCTTCACAAAGTGGATCAATTCAAATTGTGCCGCATGAGAAATGATGATGGAAAATATTTGATATTGCAAATAAGATGTAGTGCATTATCTCAGCAAGCATCGCTTTTTGGGGCAAAAGGACAGTTTGTGGGGATACTCCAACCGAATAAAGGTTTCAGGAATACTCCTGATAAGGGCCGTGGTACCACAATGGCGATGCTTGCTGGTACATAGCAAGTTGCTTGTAACAACAACGTGTCAAAGTTCACTTGACCAATTGCTTGCTGATGGTATATTAAAAATATTTGGAGAATGAGAGATGAACAGAAATGAGTTTATTGCACGTCTAAAAGAAAACGAAATACCGCCGGAAATCGTTTCTTTTGATAGCAGTACGAACGATGGCTATAACATTAGAAAAAATCAACTGTGCTGGGAAGTTTTTTCCCGGGAAAGGGGAAAAGAATATGGCTGCATCGGTTTTCCCTCTGAAAGCAATGCTCTGCAATACCTATACGAAAAGCTTTACAACATATATGTAAAATAAGACTTCAATGTGCCGACAAGAACCGACGCCGAATACTGCGTAACTTGTCCGAAACTTCTCGGAGAAAATGCAACTTAACGACCGCTAAGTCGCTGTCAACAGACGGCGGCTTTTGCCTTTTAGGCATTTTGAAGAGGCATAAGCCGTCTCATGAGCAATGAAAACAGCGGCCGCAGATGCCGAATATTTTTGCGCATAAAGCCCGATATCACCAAAAATATTCGTTTATATCCAAATAACAGGCGCAAATTTGCTTAGAAAACAAACAATCGGAAACAGACCGAGACGAGGGGATTTTTGCGATTTTGTTCGATATATGCAAGTAATGCGACGCGAGTACGACAGCAAACCTAATAAGAAAGAACAAAGGCTTATTATTTCGTCGGAATCCCTTGACAGGCTCAAGGCCTTATGCTAATATGCAGACAGAAAGGGCAAGTCCGAGCGATTTGCCGCAAGGGGGAAAGACATAACGACTCGGGCGCAAAAGTGCCGATTACCGTTGTGTTTATTGAAGGTTTTGCTGTGCCGGAAAAATGTCAATGCTTCATTTTTAAGCAAAGAAAGGAGGGAAACCGTACATTAGCATTTTTTTGAACGGCAGAACACTTTTTAGCAAAAACAACTATAGAGAGGGAGAACTCACATTATGAAAAAAATAATAGCAGTATTATTGAGTGTTCTTATTATTTTCTCATCAATGGCTATTGTCGCTTCCGCGGCAACGCAGGACGATGCAGCGGCAGCCGCCGAGGCATTCAACGCCGCCAAGGTTGACTATTCCGGCGTGTATTGGAAAAATACGCCCGATGCGGTCGTCAACTTCCAGATGAAGAAGATAAACAGCCTTTTGGCTCAGATCGTCGCCGAGAAAAACCTCAAGGGCACGTTTTACAGCGACGAGACCGTAACTGTGATTTCCGCAAAGCTTGCGGGCGTTACCAACACAAAGTTTGACTCCATTGACTTCCCCGGTGTTAAGGCTCAGTTCCCGGAGGCATATGAATATATCACCAAGGCTAAGGAAGAAAAGAAGACTTGGGAGACTCTCGGCACCGTTCCCTTCGGTGTAAAAGACAGAGATTCCTTCGTTAAGGCTCTCGGTGCTTTCTCGGCTAACTTCGGCGGAGTTATTTCTCTCGCCTGTGCAATGTCCCCCGACCTGTACAGCGGCGCTATCATTCCGCTTGTCGAGTCCCTTCATGTCGGCAAGATGCTCTCCTTCGGCGAGTACGCAGCGGCCTCCGGATTTGACGGCGGCAAGACCATGGAAATACTTGCAGGCTATGTGGCAGACGCTGTTGAGGCTTTTGCAAAGAATCCCCTCTATTACATCACAGACGTGCTCCCCGATTTCGCAGCAAGCTATGATGTATTCGCAAAGGCTGTTGAAGCAAATCCGATGGCAGCCGCATTCGGCCTCAAGATGCCCGGCCTCGACACCCTTGTTAAGGGTCTTGCGGCTAACCTTAACGGTCTGAAGCTTCCCGAAATAGGCTTCGATAAGCTCGCGGGCATGGCTACCGCAAGAGCTGTTGAAAGCGGCTCCGAAGGCGGCTACGATGTTGAGCTCAACGGCGACAAGGCTGTTGTTTTCGGCGCTATCCTTGATTATCTCAAGAGAGTTCTCGAGGATGATAACAATCAGATGATCATCTACAACTACCTGAGCAAGGTTCTCGGCATCACCGATACCGATTACAGAGATCTCATTGCAGCTATAAAGGCATCCGATATCATCGGAATCGTTGCCGCGCTCAGCTCCATTCTTGATACTCTTCTCAGCAAGGCATTCCCGCTTCCTCCGTTCGTAGACGGAAAGGTTGCCGAGATTCTCAAGACTGTACTCAGAGTTGCGAGATTCCTCAAGGAGTTCATTTCCAGAATTCCCATGCCGCTTGCAAAATAAGTTGAAGGTCGAAGCTTGGTTTTTGACTGATACAATTTAAAAATACGGTCACACGGTTTTAGCGCTGTGTGGCCGTTTTTTTTGTGCGTCAATTTATTCCGCGCTTTATTTAAATTTTATAGTGATTGTCTATATAAACTGTTGACATTGCCTCGAATCGGGAGTAAAATATATATGTAATTAATTAACACGATTAACTAATTGCCCGCAGCTTATACGGGCGAAAGGGGAATGCAAATGAAATTTCGGTCAAAGGGCGGCGCTCTGCTTATAGAAACGCCCGGCGGCAGGTCGATCGAGCTTAATGCCGACACCTTGTTTGTCAGCGTAGGCGAGGTGAAGCCGAGCTACCGTATGAGCCGTGGAAGCTTCAAAATACGGCAGAAAAAGCTGAGTGAAACAAGGCTCTTTCTCTCGCACGTTAAAGACGGCGACGGCGGTGCGGAGCTTGAGCTATCGAGCAAAAACGGCGGCGCGGTGCTCGCGGTTTCCTTGACGGAGGATAACGGCATATTGAAATTCACCCCGCGCGTTCTCGACGGCGGCAATTACAACCGCCTTGCTTTCAGGCTTCCCGCGTCTCCGGACGAGTCCGTCTACGGCGGCGGAGAGACCTTCGCCGAATTTGACTTGCGCGGCAAGCGGCAGAGGGTGTGGGTCGCCGAGCACATAAACGCCGGGCAGATAGCGCGCAAGATAATCAAATCCTCCTTGAACATAAAGGCAGTCGACCGCAAGCAGCGCTATTCAAACTACGAGACCTATTACGCGCAGCCGACCTTTGTGTCCTCGAAAAAATATTTTGTCCACTGCGACACAACGGACTATGCCGAGTTTGACTTTCGCAAAAAGCAGTTTCACGAGATAAGAATAAACAGCGTCTGCCCGATTTATATCGGCATTGCCGAGAGCTTTGAGGAGCTGTCGGAAAAGCTCGGAACACTGCTCGGCAGACAGCCCGAGCTCCCCGAATGGGCATATGACGGCGCGATACTCGGCATTCAGGGCGGCACGCAGACGGTGTACGACAAGCTCGAAAAGGCCGCGGAGCACGGCACTGCGGTTGCGGGCGTCTGGTGCCAGGACTGGGAGGGCAGGCGCGTCACCGCGTTCGGCAAGCAGCTCCAGTGGAACTGGGAGTGGGACAGCGAGCGCTATCCCGAGCTTGACAAGAAAATCTGGGAGCTAAAGGAGCGCGGAGTGCGCTTTTTGGGCTACATAAATCCGTTTTTAGCTATAGAGAAACCGCTCTACGCCTATGCCGCGAAGCAGGGCTACTGCGTCAAGGACGCGCAGGGGAACGACTATCTCGTCAAGATAACGACCTTCCCCGCCGCCATGGTGGATCTGACCAATCCCGAGGCGTATGAGTGGATAAAGAGCGTGATAAAGAAGAATATGATAGACTTCGGGCTCGACGGCTGGATGGCGGACTTCGGCGAATATCTGCCTACCGACTGCGTGCTTTTCAGCGGCGAAAATGCCGAAAAGGTGCATAACTCATGGCCTGCGCGCTGGGCTAAGGTCAACCGCGAGGCTCTCGAGGAGACGGGAAAGCTGGGCGAGATTTTCTTCTTTACCCGCGCCGGATATACGGATACCGTTAAATACTCCACCCTCATGTGGGCGGGGGATCAGCATACGGACTGGACGGTCGATTTCGGTCTGCCGTCGGTCATTCCCGCATCGCTCTCGCTTTCGATGTGCGGCTTCGGACTGACCCACAGCGACATCGGCGGATACACCACCTTCGCAAAGATGCGCAGAAACCCGGAGCTTTTCATGCGCTGGGCGGAGATGAACGCCTTCAGCCCGCTCATGCGTTCGCACGAGGGCTCGAACCCGGATCTCAACGCGCAGTTCGACGCGAATGAGCAGGTGCTCGCCCACCACGCTAAGTTTTCGCGCATCCACCGCGCGCTCAAGCCCTATCTCATTGATATGACGGCGCTCAACGCCGAGCGGGGCATACCCGTGACGCGCCCGCTGTTCTATCACTATGACGGTGAGCGCGAGCGAAAGGAGAGCACGGAATATCTGCTCGGGCGCGATTTGCTCGTTGCTCCGATAATAAGGGAGGGCGCAAAGAGCAGGGAGGTTTACTTCCCCGACGACAGGTGGATAAGCATTTGGAACGGCAAAGAATACGGCAGGGGCTGCGCCGAAATAGACGCGCCGATAGGCACCGTGCCCGTATTCTACAGAAAAAACAGCGAATACTCCGAAATATTTGAAAAACTCAAGGAGGCTTAACAATGGCAGCGACGCCCGCAACACTGCAAAACAAAACCTACGGCATAGGAATCAGAGACAAAATAGGCTATGCCCTCGGCGACGCGGCGGGTCTTATGACCTTCGCGCTCGTCGGCTCGTTCCTGCAGGTGTTCTATACGAACGTACTGTATATCGACCCAAAGAAGATAACCATGCTCTTTCTGATAGCGAGGATATGGGACGCGATAAACGACCCGATGTGGGGCGCGGTTGTCGATTCCCGCAGACCCGGCAAGAACGGCAAGTTCCGCCCGTATCTGCGCTGGTTCTCGACCCCGCTCGCTATTTTCGGCGTGCTGATGTTCGTCAAAATACCGGGGCTCAGCGAGGGACAGTATCTCGCCTTTGCCTACATAACCTATATCGGTTACGGAATGCTCTATACCATAGTAAATATACCCTACGGCTCCATGGCATCCGTCATAACTACCGATGAGCTCGAGCGCTCGTCTCTGTCGATGTTCCGCTCGATAGGCGCGGGCTTCGGCGGTCTGCCGGGACAGATACTTCTGCCCCTGTTTGTATATTCGACGGTTGCCGCAACGGGCGAGAGAGTCCTCGACGGCAGCAAGCTGCTCATAGGCGTTGCCGTATTGGCGGCGTTGAGCATACTCGTCTATCAGCTCTGCTACAAGATGACCACCGAGCGCGTTGTGGCAAAGCCGACCGAGAAAAAAGTCAGGGTCAGCAAAACAGTCAGGTCGCTTTTCAAGAACAGACCGTTCATCGCTCTGTGCATAGCGTCAATGCTTTTGATAGCCGTTCAGCAGTATACTCAGACGACCTATCACTACCTGTTCCTCAACTATTTCAAGAAGCCCGAGCTCTATTCGCTCGTCACGGTTTTCACCTATCTGCCCATGGCGCTGCTGCTGCCCGTTCTTCAAAAGATAGTCCGCCGTTTCGGCAAAAAAGAGGCGTGCGCCGTCGGCATGGCGGGGGCATTTATAGCAAACCTCGTACTGTGGCTCATAGGCACAAAGAGCGTCGTTGTGTTCTTCATATTCTGCTTCCTCTCGGGGCTCGGCATGACCTTCTTCGTGCTTGAGGTCTGGGCGCTTGTGACGGATGTTATAGACTATCAGGAGACGCTCTCCGGTCAGCGCGACGAGGGTACGTCTTACGCTTTCTTCTCGTTTACGAGAAAGCTCGGCCAGACCATAGCCGGCGTTCTCGGCACGGGAGTTCTGACCCTCATAGGCTATGACGCGAAGAACCTTACCTCCCAAGCCGTTGACAAGCTTTACAGCGTTTCAACGGCGCTGCCCGCGCTCATGTGCCTGCTCATGGCTCTTTCTCTCGGAGTGTTCTATCCACTGACGAAGAAAAGACTTCAGCAGTTGAATGAAAATAAACATCAGGAAAAAACAGAAGAATAAAAGGAGCGATATATCATGAAATATTTTCTCGACAGCGCAAAGATAGACGAGATAAAATTTGCATACAACACCTTCGGCATAGACGGCGTGACAACCAATCCGAAGCATATCATGAACAGCGGCAAGCCGTTTTTGACCGTCATAGCCGAGCTCGCGCAGTGGGTCAGGGACGAGGGGATAGAGGGCTATGAAAATTTCCCCGTTTCGGTTGAAATAAATCCCCATCTCGACGACGCCGAGGAAATGATAAAAGAGGCTGAAAAAATAGCCGCAATGTCGCCGAACTTCGTCATAAAGATACCCTGCACCGAGGCGGGCGTGACCGCCGCGCGCAGGCTCGAAAATAAGGGTATCAGAACTAATCTCACCCTCGTTTTCTCTGCCGCACAGTCCATATGGGCGGCGAAAAACGGCTCTCTGTTCGTCTCGCCGTTCATCGGCTGGAAAGAGGCGAACGGCGAGGATTGCAGGCAGTATATCGCCGACATAGTGAAGATATATAAGAATTACGGTTTCTACGGCAAGACGCAGATAATCTGCGCCGCGATAAGAACGCCCAAGCAGTTTGTCGACTGTGCAACGGCGGGCGCCGATATAGTGACCTGCGGACTCGATGTGTATCTCGAGAGCATAAAGCACGCCTACACCGTACAGGGTCTCGGAATTTTCACAGACGCATGGGACAACACAGTGACGGAGTGAGGTGGCAAAAATGAATATAGGATTCATAGGCCTCGGCATAATGGGCGAGGCCATGTGCGCCAACATAGTAAAAAAGCATGACGGCAAGGTTTTTCTGTATGACCTCGACGGCGAAAAGGTCGAAAAGCTCGCCGCCCTCGGAGGCTTCGCCTGCGCCGACAGCGCGGAGCTCGCCGAAAAGAGCGACGTAATAATAACCATGGTTCCGAAATCCGAGCATTCGCGCTCGGTCTACGAGGCTGTTCTGCCCGCCTTGGACTGTACAAAAACCTGCATTGATATGAGCACCATAGACCCCGCCGTGTCCGTTGAAATATCGGAGAAGGTAAAGGCGGCCGGTGCTCGCTTCGCGGATGCACCGGTAGTCAAGTCGAGACCCGCCGCCGAAAGCGGCACGCTCGGAATTTACGTCGGCTCGGATGAGGAGACGTTTGAAAAGATCCGCCCGATTTTAGCCTATATGGGCAGCAATATTATCCGCATGGGCAAAAACGGTATGGGGCTCGTGATGAAAATCTGCCACAATACGCTCGTAGCGCAGATTCAAAACGGAGTCAACGAAACTCTCGCGCTCGCAAGGAGAGAGGGCATATCGGTAGATGATTTCGCCCTTGCGATTTCCTACGGCGGCGGACAGAATTTCTATCTCGACGGTCAGGCGCAGAACATAAAAAACGAGAACTGGACTACCGCATTCTCGCTCGAAAATATGCACAAGGATCTCGGTATCTGCGAGCGGCTGAGCGCCGAGGCGAATTTCCCCATGCCGGGCATGGAAAACGCCAAGGCAGTCTACGACAAAGGCATGGCGGCGGGACTCGGCAAGGAGGATTTCCGCGCTACTTACAAGGTGGTCAGCGGTGAATAATATGCTTGAAATTTTAAACGCCGTCAACGATGTGCCGGTGCTCTCGGTCTTTGACCCCGCCTTTGCGCCCTACGGCAGGGTGATCGAGGGCTGCGACTTTTCGCGGGCGGACGAATATATGCTCAAGAAAACCGATATCCCCGAGAGCGGGAATATTTATGTCCCGAGCGTGCCGGAGCTTGAGGAATCGGAGCTTAAGTCCGATATCGAAAACACGCTCTACGGCTCGATGCCCGTGCAGATAGGCTTTTGCAACGGCAGGAACACGACCTATAACGGTTTCGAGTATCACAAATGCTCGGAGATAAACTACGCCGTGACGCCGTTTATGCTCGTGCTCGGTCACGTCTGGGATATCAGGGACAACACCTACGATATCCGCAGCGCTCAGGTGTTTTTCGTGCCTGCGGGCACGGCGATAGAGATGTATCAGACTACTCTGCACCTCTCGCCCTGCCGCGTGTGTGACGAGGGCTTTAAGGATATAGTCATCCTCTCCCGAGGCACAAACACGCCGCTCGAATATAAAAAAACGAACGCCGACCCGGAGTCCGTGCTGCTGCTCCAAAGAAACAAGTGGGTCATAGCCCATCCGGAGCGCGAGCCGCTGATAAAGCAGGGGGCACACCCTGGCGTTATCGGCGAAAACAAAGAACTATTCTATAAATAAAGGAACTGATGAAATGAGCGATTTCAAGCTTGCGTATGTCCCCATAGGCGTGCCGACCTTCGAGCTGGTCAGCGCGGGGGAACAGTTTGAAAAATCTAAAAAGATGCTGCGCTCGCTCTGCGCGGACGCGGTATGCCCCGAGGAGATGCTCTTGTCCGTTGACAAGCTGACGGCGTTTCTCGACGGGCTTTCGCCCGACCTTATTGTGCTCCAAAACATAACCTTTGCAAACTCGGCGTATGCTTGCGAGGTGCTCAAAAGATTTGACTGCCCCATATTGCTCTGGACGCTCAGAGAGCCGGTCATAGACGGCGGACGCTTGAGACTGAATTCCCTGACCGGCGCTTTTTCTGCTGCGAACACGATAAAATATTTCCGCAAAGAGCAGTTCGGCTATGTGTTCGGCTCGCCCGAGGAGGAGAGCGTGATAGCCGAAATCGGCGCATATATCCGCGCGGCGCAGGTCCGGAAAGAGCTGAAGAGTCTTAAAATGGCGAGCGTCGGGCATACCCCGCAGGGCTTCGGCTTCGGCAGGGCACTCGATGCTGAGATATTGAAAAATTTCGGCGTGACGCTCGAATCGATTGAGGCGCGCGAGCTTATAGAAAAGGCACTTGCATATTCGGACGGCGAGGCGCGCGAGTATCTCGACAGAGCCGCAGGGTGCATGAACGGGCTTGAAAACACCCCGGAGAAGCACGCACTCGATTTTGCGCGGCTTTACAGAGCCTATGACGAATATGTAAAGACAAACGGGATAGGCGCTCTCTCATCGAGATGCTGGCCGGATTTCTTTACCTCGTTCGGCACGCCCGTCTGCGCGGTGCTCGCCATGCTCAACGACATGGGCGTTGCCGCCGCGTGCGAGGCCGACACATACGGCGCGCTGTCGATGTTTATCGGTATGCGCCTTAGCAAAAAGAGCGTGTTCTTCGGCGACCCCGTATCGCTCGACGAAAAGGAGAACACGGTCACATTCTGGCACTGCGGAACGGCGGCGTGCTCGCTTGCCCGCAGGGATACGGGCGCTTGCGTCGGAGTCCACTGCAACAGAAAAATAGGCCCTACAATGGAGTTCGGCTGTATGCCCTGCGACAGAGTCACGGTGTTCAGAGTCGGCAAAAAGCCGGACGGGAGCTTCAGATTTTTTGTCGCCTCGGGCAGTGCGCTCGATAAGCCCAAGCAGTTTTACGGCACGAGCGCCGCGGTGAAAACGGATTCGGACGCTCGCGAGCTCATAATGAACAGCGTCAGAGACGGCTGGGAGCCGCATTTCGTTGTTATATACGGCGATGTGAAGCATGAACTGTGCGCTCTCGCCGAGATGCTCGGCATGGAGATAAACGAATACTGATATGGTAAAGAAGATACTTTTTCTCTTGGTGGTGTTTTTGACTAACATCATCCAAGGGATAACCGGCTTTGCGGGGACCATGCTCGCTATGCCGCCGAGTGTTATGCTCGTCGGGTTCGACACCGCAAAGCCGATACTAAACGCCCTCGGTTTGCTCTCGGGTATATATATAGTCGCCGCGAACAGAAAGAGCGTCAACAAAAAAGAATTTTTAAAAATTGTCGCCGTGATGTCCCTCGGTATGCTCGCGGGCTTTGCCTTGCGCAGTGTCTTGGCGGGCAGAGAGCGGGTGATGTATATCATGCTCGGGGCGGTGGTTATCCTGACCGCCGTATCCGGCATATACAAAACATTTCTGAAAAAAGGCGGCGGGCACAGCCACGGAAAAGCCGTGTCCGCCGTTCTGCTTATTGCGGCGGGAGTGACGCACGGATTGTTCGTCTGCGGCGGTCCGCTTCTCGTCTCGTATATGACGGGCAAGGTCAGTGACAAGCAGGAGTTTCGCACCACGCTCTCCGCGTGTTGGATAGTCCTCAACGGAATAATTTTAACAGACGACATAAGAGCCGGACTGTGGAGCAAGAATATGCTTTTACTGTTTTGCATATCCGCCGTCATACTTTTTGCGGCGATGTTCATCGGCAGCCTGCTGTGCAAAAAGATGAGCCGCGGGCTGTTTATGAAGATAACATATATCCTGCTGATAGTATCGGGAGCGCTCTTGTTTATAAAATAATTTGATAGGTGCGCGAAATGTAGTATAATAATACATGGAGGAGGCGGCGCTATGGACTACACGGGATTTAACATGAGCCGTATAAAAAATGCAAACAGAGCGTCTGTGCTCTATCTGCTCAACGGCAGAAAGAGCATGAGCCGCAAGGATATTGCGGATTCGCTCGGGCTTACCCCCGCTGCGGTCAGCAAGATTTGCGCCGAGCTTATAGCGGAGGGCGCGGTCAGCGAATGCGGCTTCTCGGACGGCGCGGGAGCGGGCAGGAGAAAGATAATCCTGTCCCTAAACTCCTCTCGATTTGCAGTCCTCGCCGTGAGCATAGACGCAGGCGGCTATTACTGCGGAATATGC
The DNA here is from genome assembly GCA_003538135.1 of Oscillospiraceae bacterium. GTDB lineage: Bacteria > Bacillota > Clostridia > Oscillospirales > Acutalibacteraceae > CAG-177. The sequence continues at coordinate 53,811 of DPOR01000001.1, read as the reverse complement.
ACCCTCGGCGGAGAGGAGACAGTCGGCGAATACACGACGCTTCCGAGAGACACAAAGCCCGAGGACTTTCTGCGCGCAGTCGGAGAGAGCTGCCGCAGGCTTATAAAAAACAACCCGACCGACGGCGCGGAGCTTATCGGCGCGGGAGTCGGAATAGTCGGCGGCGCGGACAGCTTGAGCGGAAAAACGACCGGCAGCTACGGCGTATGGCGTCCGGGGATAAATATAAAGAAAATATTGGAGGACGAGACGGGGCTTCCCGTCTGCGTCGATAACAATGTCAAGGCGTTTGCGCTCGCCTCGCTGATATTTGACAGGGAGCACAGCGCGGATAACATACTGTTCGTGAAATGGGGGCCGGGCGTCGGCTCGGCGATAGTCATAAACGGCGAGGTCTTAAACGGGACGGACAGCGGCTCGTCCGAGATAGGTCACTACATAGTCGACCCGAACGGCGAAAAATGCCGCTGCGGGCGCAGGGGCTGTCTCGAAACGGAGGTCTCGGCGCCTGCGGTTATAAACCGCATAAGGGCGGTGTACTCCGAGAAAGCGACTCCGACGCTGTTCAAGATGACCGACGGCGATGCGGACAGGATAGATATAAGGCTGATACTCTCGGCGGCAAAGAGCGACGGCGCTGTAAAGTCGGAGCTTGAGCGGTGCGCGGACAGCCTTGCAAAGGCGGTCACGAATGCGGCGACGGTCATTGCACCGGACAGCGTTGTGGCGTTCGGCTATATGTTCGAAAGCAATATATTCGAGCTCTTCGCTAAGCGGTGCGCAAAGTATTATCCCGGCTTCGGAAAAGGCTATATCAGGCTCTCGCCGCTCGACGGCAAGCACAGCTTCATCGGTCCCGCCGCTCTGGCGGCAAAAAAGTTTTTCTTCGAAAAATAAAAGCATAAGCCGATAAAAGTTATTATAAAGCATTAATCCTACCCATGTTTTTTGTTGGGTAGGATTTTTTGCAGCTTGTTTAAAGCTGCGGACAAGAAAAATCGGACTTTGCGGGGATATGCTGCTGATTGATTTATATGAGCTTTGTGATTTCGCAACAGTTTCCCCGCTTGAAGAAATTGCCGCGCAGCCTGTTTTTTTACTTACTCCGTTTCCCGTTTCCCTCCGACTGCCTTTCCGAGCTCAGAGAACGCTATGGGGGAAATGGCGAGGGCGGCTACCGTCAGCCATTCGACGGGGGTGAGTGCGGACACGTTAAACAGCGCCGCGAGCGGCGGGACGGTCATGACTGTCAGCTGGAGTGCGGCGCACAGAGCCGCGCAGACGGTGAGCTTTCGGTTCGAGAAGATGCCGATGCTGAAAACCGAGCGGCGCGAGCGCATATTGAACGAGTGAGCTATCTCGCAGAGACTCTGCGCGGCGAAAGCCATGGTGCGTCCGAGCTCGACGCAGGAGTTTTTGAACAGCGAGTTGCCCGCGACGAACGCAAACAGGCTCAGCGCGCCTATCAGCATTCCCTCGAGGGCTATGTCGAGTCCCGTGCGGTCGGCGAAAAAGCTCTTGGCGCTGTCGCGCGGGGGACGTTGCATAACGCGGCTGTCGGGCATCTCCGCGCCGAGCGCGAGGGCGGGGAGCGAGTCGGTGACGAGATTTATAAAGAGGAGCTGTATCGGCAGAAGCGGCGCGGGCATTCCGAAGAGCGTCGCCGCAAAGACGCAGAGTATCTCGCCGATATTGCAGCCGAGCAGATAGTGTATCGCGCGGCGGATGTTGTCGTATATCCCGCGCCCCCCGGCGACTGCCTTGACTATAGTTGCGAAATTGTCGTCGGTCAGAATCATGTCGGCGGCGTTCTGCGCCACCTGCGTGCCGCCCTTGCCCATGGCGCAGCCGATGTCGGCGGCCTTGAGGGCGGGCGCGTCGTTTACCCCGTCGCCTGTCATGGCGACTATCTCGCCGTGGGCGCGCAGAGCCTTGACTATCCGCACCTTGTGCTCGGGCGTTACCCGCGCATATACGCGGCAGGTGCGCACGGCTTGAGCGAACTCGCTTTCGCCCATTTTGTCTATCTGTGCCCCCGTTAGGCATTCGCCGGAGCGCGAGAGTATGCCGAGCTTTTTTGCCGTGGCGCAGGCCGTCCCCGCGTGATCCCCGGTTATCATGACCGGAGTTATACCCGCGCGGCGGCAGGTTTTTACCGCCTCATATGCCTCCTTGCGCGGCGGATCCTCCATGCCTATGAGCCCGCAGAAGGCAAGCCCCGTCTCGTCGGGTTTTCCGTTTTTCGTATCGCCCGCCGCAACCGCTATCACTCTGAGCGCGCGGTCGGCGAGCGAGGAATTAAGGCTCAGTATTTTTTCGCGCAGAGCCGAAGTCATGGGGATTTTTCTGCCGTTTAATATTATGTCGGTGCAGTGCTTTATCAGCACGTCGGGCGCACCCTTTGCGACTGTTATTGCTTTATCCCCGTCTTTTATTGCGACAGACATCATTTTTCGCTCGGACGAGAACGGGATTTCGTCTGTTCGCGGCATTTTTCGGCGGAGCTTTTCGGTGTCCGTGCCCGACCTCTCTGCCGCCGCGACTATCGCCGCCTCCGTCGGCTCTCCGGAGACCTCGCCCCTGCCCGTATGCTTTGCGTCGCAGCAGAGCGCGGCGAGAGCAAAAAGCTTTTTCGCCGCGTCTCCCGTCAGCGGGATTTCATCCGACGCAGAGCAGGCGGCGGTGACGGTCATCTTATTCTGCGTCAGCGTCCCCGTCTTGTCGGAGCAGATATATGTAGCCGCGCCGAGCGTCTCGACCGCGGGCAGGCGGCGTATGACGGCGTTGCTCTTCGCCATCCTCTGCACGCCGAGCGAGAGAACTACCGTGACCACCGCCGGAAGCCCCTCCGGTATCGCCGCGACGGCGAGACTTACGGAGAGCATGAACGCGCTGAGCACGCCCATGCCGCGCAGTATGCTCAGCATGAATATCAGCGCACAGACCGAGAGCGCGCCTATGCCGAGCGCCTTGCCTATCTTTGCGAGCTTTATTTGAAGAGGCGTTGTCGGTTCATCCTCGGTGTTGAGAAGATGCGCTATTTTTCCTACCGCCGTGTCCATGCCCGTCTCGGTCACTACGGCTCGGGCGTGACCTGCGGTTATGACGGTAGACGAGAATATCATATTTTTTATTTCTGCCTGCTCGCTGCCCTTTTTGACTGCTGTCCTCGCGTCCTTTTCGCACGGCACGGACTCTCCCGTCAGTGCGCTCTCCTGCGCAAAGAGGGAGTGTGAGGTTATCAGCCGCGCGTCCGCGGGGACTAAATCACCCGCCCGCACTTCTATAATGTCCCCCCGAACGAGCTTTGACGCGGGAATTATTGTCTCCTTGCCGTCTCTTATGACCGCGGCGGTCGGCGCGGACATATTTTTGAGCGCCTCGAGCGAATGCTCCGCACGCCTCTGCTGGATAACTCCGACGGCGGCATTCAATATAACTATTATCAGTATCATTATCGGGTCGGCGAAGTCGCCGCGTTCCTCCAGAAAGGAGGTTGCAAACGACACGCCGCTCGCTATCAGCAGCACTATTACCGTGAAGTCCTTGAACTGCTCGAAAAACTCCGCCGCAAGGCTCTTCTTCTTTTTGCCGCGCAGCAGGTTTTCGCCGTCCCTGCCGAGCCTCTTCTCCGCCTCGCGGGAGCTCAAGCCCCTGTCCGTCTCGCTGCCGAGCTTTTCAACCGCTTCTGCGGCGCTCATAGAATACAAGTCCATATTTTCGCCCCTTTTTATTGAGTCCGTGCAATATATATTCAATTTGTCGCCTAAAGTTTACCAAAGTTATTGAACCGTTCATATTTAAATGATAAAATAAGCTATAAGTATGTCCCTTTTTTGTGACGGACGGAGGTATCCCTGCCAGTGACTAAGATAGTTAAATTCTTAAAACCGTATATGGGAGCTACTGTGGCGGCGCTGTTTTTCTCGCTGTTTAATAACCTCATGCAGCTCATTTTGCCCGCGATGATGGCTATGATGATAAACACCGGCATCGACGACGGGCGCATAGGCCTCGTTCGGCTTTTGGGCGGCGCCATGGCCGCGCTCTCCGCCATAGCGATAGGAGCGGCTGTTGCGGGCAGTTACTATTCGTCGAAGGTCTCCGCCTGCTTCGGGCTCTCGCTTCGCCGCGCGATATTCGTCAAGGTCGAGTCACTGAGCCAGTGCGACATCGACAAGATAGGAACGCCCTCGCTGATAACCCGAACGACGAACGATATCCGCCAGATACAGGACATGGTGCTGATGATGATACGCATTATTATCAGCGCGCCTATAGTCATGGTCGGCGGCGCTGTTATGGCGTTCACGCTGAACAAGCGCCTCTCGACAGTCATGTTCATAGCCATTCCGATAATTCTTGTCATAGCGCTCTTTGTCGCAAAGCAGGTCATGCCCATGTTCGACAAGGCACAGAAAAAGACCGACCGCCTGAACCTCATCCTGCGCGAAAAGCTCAGCGGTATCCGCGTCATCCGTGCCTTCAACCGCTCCGAGTATGAGGACGGGCGATTCCGCAAGGCAAACTACGATTTGACGGGGCTCATGCTCAAGATAAACCGCATCTTCGCGTTTCTTATCCCGCTCGCAACGCTTCTCTGCTACGTCTTGGTTGCAATTCTGCTGAAGATGGCCGCCGACCAGATAGACGCGCTCGACGCCGTTGCGGACAGCGCGCAGATATCCAACACCGTCGGCGATCTCCAGGCGTTCATGGTTTATATGATAATGATAATTTACGCGGTCTCCATGGCGGCGTCGCTGTTTGTCATGCTCCCGAAGGCCGAGATATCGGCAAAGAGAATCAACGAGGTGCTCGACTTGGTTCCGATGATAAAGGAGACGGAGCACCCGATAACCCCCGACCCCGAGCGCCGCAGCGAGCTCGAATTCGACTGCGTGAGCTTCAGCTATCCGGGCGCGGATTCGCCGATACTCTCGCGCATCTCGTTTAAGACCATGCCGGGCGAGACTACTGCCGTTATCGGCTCGACGGGCTCGGGAAAATCGACGCTCGTCAACCTGATACCACGATTCTACGATGTCTCGGGCGGCAGAATCTTGATTGACGGCGTGGAGATAAAGAATATGTCCATGCAGACGCTCCACGAAAAGATAGGCTTCATCCCGCAGAGCGCGTTTTTGTTCAGCGGCACCGTTGCCGACAACCTGCGCATGGGCAAGCCCGACGCCACGGAGGAGGAGATGTGGGAGGCGCTCGAGACCGCCCAGGCCGCCGACTTCGTCAGAGCCATGCCGGACGGACTCGACAGCGAGCTTTCGCAAAACGGCAAAAACCTCTCGGGCGGTCAGCGCCAGCGGCTTGCAATAGCGCGAGTGCTGATAAGAAAGGCCGAAATATATGTTTTCGACGACAGCTTTTCGGCTCTCGACTTCTCGACCGACGCGAAGCTCCGCAGGGCTCTGCGCGAGCGGATGCCGGATATAACGAAGATAATCGTAGCCCAGAGAGTCGGAACGATAATCGACGCGAGCCGCATAATCGTGCTCGATGAGGGCAAGGTTGCGGGCATAGGCACTCACCGCGAGCTGCTCGAAACCTGCACGGTCTACCGCGAAATAGCACAATCTCAGCTTTCAAAGGAGGAACTCGCATGAGCAGAAAATCACCTCTGAAAAGAAAGCGCACGTCATCGGCGAGAAGAAAATATAAAGAATATTCCGGCGAAAACCGCCGTCCCGGCGAGAAGCCGAAGAATTTCAAGGGGGCCGTCTCGCGCTTTACGCCGCTGCTCAAGCCCTTTGTCCCCGGCCTGACAGTCGTGCTCATAGCGGGCGTTATCGGCACGGTGCTGACCGTCACGGGGCCGCTGTTCCTCGGCGACATAGTCGATGCGATAAAGGAGCAGGCGGATATCAAGCTTTCGGGCGGCAGCCTCGATTTTTCGAAGATACAGAAAATCCTGCTGACAATTCTCGGCATCTACGGCCTGAGCGCGCTGCTGAGCTATATTCAGCACTATGTCATGGCGGGCATAACTCAGTCCGTCGTGCGCGATTTGCGCGACAGGGTCAACGATAAGCTTACCCATCTGCCGCTGAGCTATATCGACTCGCACTCAAAGGGCGATATCCTCAGCAAGATGATGAACGATATCGACAATATCAGCAACACCCTGCAAAACAACCTCATTCAGATAATAACCTCCGCGGTAAGCTTTCTCGGAATGCTCGCGCTGATGTTCTATGTCAGCTGGCAGCTGACCCTCATCACGCTCTCCGTTTTACCGCCGAGCCTGCTTGTAATTTCGCTCATCTCGAAGCGCTCAAAGCGCTATTTCCGCCGCCAGTGGGACGAGACGGGCAACATAAACGGACACATCGAGGAGATGTACACCGGCCATACGCTCATAAAGGTCTTTGACCACGAAAAGCAGGCGATAGACGAGTTCGACGATATCAACGTCAGCCTCGCAAAGGCCGGCTACAAGGCGCAGTTCATCTCCGGTATAATCGGTCCGATAATGAACTTTGTCAGCAACATAGCCTATGTGCTCATCTGCGTCATAGGCAGCGTCTATGTCCTGAAGGGCACGTTCACGCTCGGCGACATAACGACCTTCTTCACCTATTCGAAGCTCTTCATGCAGCCGCTTGTCAGCATAGGCAATATTGCCAACAACCTCCAGTCCTCCCTCGCGAGTGCGGAGCGCGTATTCAAGCTGCTAGACGAGCCCGACGAGTGCGCGGACTGCTACGATACGCGCATTGAAGAGCCCCGCGGCGAGGTCGAGTTCAGGGATGTCTGCTTCAGCTATTCCCCCGACGCGCCGCTTATCGAAAATATGAATCTTAAAGTCGAGCCGGGTCAGCTCGTTGCGATAGTGGGGCCGACGGGAGCGGGCAAGACCACATTTGTCAACCTGCTCATGCGCTTCTACGACGTAAACCGAGGCGAAATTCTTCTCGACGGGCACGATATCCGCTCTATCCCGCGCGAAAATCTGCGCAGCGTATTCGGCATGGTGCTCCAGGACACATGGCTGTTTGAGGGCACGATAATGGAGAATATCGCCTACGGACGTAAGGGCTGCTCACGCGAGGAGGTCATCGGCGCGGCGAAGGCCGCAAGGGTTCACCACTTCATAAGCACTCTGCCCGACGGGTATGAGACCATGCTCGAGGAGAACGGCGAAAATATCTCGCAGGGTCAGCGTCAGCTTCTGACTATAGCCCGCGCGATTCTCGCAAATCCGTCCGTGCTCATACTCGACGAGGCGACGAGCTCCGTTGACACGCGCACGGAGGTGCACATCCAAAAGGCGATGAACGCGCTGATGAACGGCCGAACGAGCTTCGTCATAGCCCACAGACTCTCGACCATACGCGACGCCGACGTTATCCTCGTGATGAACGACGGCACTATAGTCGAGCAGGGCACGCACGAACAGCTCCTTGCGGCAAACGGCTTCTACCGAGAGCTTTACGCCAGCCAGTTCGGAGTATAAGCTAAACTCATATAATAAAATTATCCGCCGTATCAATCGATACGGCGGATTTTTGCTATGTTTGGTGCTGAGGACAACAATAATTAAGTTTCCTGTGCAGGCGCACGGGCGGATACGCAAGCCGAATGAGCGGCGCGGAGATGCAGGTGCTTTGCAAATCGGGAGCGGGGGATGTTATTATTGGCACAAAGGCATTGACAACTCCAAATTGCACCTCCGGCAAAATCCGTTAATATCCGTCTCGGCACTCCTCGTATCCCTCGCGGATGAGGTCTGTCTCTCCCTTAAAGCTCATTTCAAAAAGATGATACGCGAGAGTGCCGAAGGCTGCGAGGATGGCGCAGCCCAAGTCGGCAAGCGTGTAATTCGACGACGCCGCGATGTCCCGCCATATGCGGTTGCCGCATTCCTCATATGTCACTCGGAAGTTATATACCTGTACAGCCACGGCGATTCTCCTTTCGAAAAATCCCCGTATCTTTTTCGGCTATTTCAGCCCTGTGCCGGTTTTTACGTGCCTCTTTATCGCGGCGAACGACTCGTCGCTGATGTCGTGCTCTATCTTGCACGCATCCTCCGCCGCCGTATTTTTGTCAACGCCGAGGCGGACGAGAAAATCAGAGAGCAGGGTGTGGCGCTCATATATTTTCTTCGCCACGCCGAGCCCCTCCTCGGTGAGGGTCAGAGAGCCGTCCCTGTCCATGATAAGATAGCCGCCCTGCTTCAAAAGCCCCACGGCGCGGCTGACGCTCGGCTTTGAAAAGCCCATATATTCCGCGACGTCGAGCGAGCGCACAACGCCGTTTTTTGAAAGCACATATATAGTTTCGAGATACATTTCGCCCGATTCCTGAAGGTGCATATTTTTTCCTCCCGTGCAGTGTATAGTAATTTTATGATATCACTTACCAAAAAAAAAATCAAGGTCTCGCTATATGTGTGAAATATCCAAAGCAGGCAGTTAGCAAAGGCTAATTGTTTGTGTATGTCGCCGAAATTGTGTTTCGCGGCAAAAAAAACGAAAAAATCCCTTGACAGATGTGTTCCGCGGGCGTAACATATATCACGGTTAGCGAGCGCTAACTATTTTTAAGGCTGTTCGGTTAGCCTTAGCTAATTAAGAAAACAAAGTGAAAAGAGGTTCTCGGCATGATGCCTTTGATGCTCGCACAGATAGGCGAAGAAAACATTATCAGAAAGATAGGCGGAAGCCCCGAGATAAAACAGCATCTCGAAAATCTCGGCTTCGTTGTCGGCGGCACGGTCACGGTGGTCAACGCTCTGGGCGGAAACGTCATAGTCAACGTCAAGGAGTCGCGCGTCGCGATAAGCGAAGAGATGGCGAAAAAAATCATGATATGACGGCGCTTTTGCGCGGTTCATACGGTGCTGCGCCCGTCGGCTGCGGCACCTCCGAGACTAATATTGAAAAAGGAGGATACGGGTAATGAAAACACTGAGGCAAGCTAAAATAGGCGAGACCGTCAAGGTCGTAAAGCTCCACGGAGAGGGCGCAACCAAGCGTCGAATCATGGACATGGGACTTACCAGGGGCGTGGAGGTCTATATCCGAAAGGTCGCACCTCTCGGCGATCCCGTGGAGATTACGGTGCGCGGCTATGAACTCTCGCTGCGAAAGGCCGACGCCGACATGATTGAGGTCGAATAAGACCTGAGCTCAGATTACTTTAAAGAAAGAGAGGCTGTCAAAATGGATTTGCGTATTGCTCTTGCGGGTAACCCCAACAGCGGTAAAACCACACTGTTCAACGCTCTCACCGGCTCGAATCAGTTCGTAGGAAACTGGCCGGGCGTTACGGTTGAGAAAAAAGAAGGAAAGCTCAAAAAACACGACGGCGTTGTAATAACCGATCTCCCCGGCATATACTCGCTCTCGCCCTACACACTTGAGGAGGTCGTGGCGCGAAATTATCTCATAGACGAGCGCCCCGACGCCATACTCAACATAATCGACGGCACGAACCTCGAGAGAAACCTCTATCTCACCACCCAGCTGACCGAGCTCGGCATCCCCGTTGTTATAGCGATCAACATGATGGACGTTGTCAAGAAAAACGGCGACAAGATAAATGTTGAGGAGCTCTCCCGTCAGCTCGGCTGCAAAATAGTCGAGATATCCGCGTTAAAAGGCGACGGAGTCATGACTGCGGCCGAGGCGGCAATCGAGGCGGCGAAGAACACAAAGACCCTCCCGATGCACACCTTTGAGGGCTCCGTCGAGCACGCTCTCGCGCACATTGAAGAGGCCGCCGTCCACGGACTCCCCGAGGAGCAGCAGAGATGGTACGCCATAAAGATTTTTGAGCGCGACGACAAGGTGCTTGCAAAGCTCAACCTCGACAAGGCGACCCTTGAGCACATCGAGGGCGACATTAAAGAGGTCGAAAAAGAGATGGACGACGACGCGGAGTCGATTATCACCAATGAGAGATATGTCTATATCGCCTCGATAATCAAGGCCTGCTACAAAAAGAAGAACGTCGGCAAGCTTTCGACCTCCGATAAAATCGACAAGGTGGTCACTAACCGCTGGCTCGGACTGCCGATATTTGCGGCCATTATGTTCCTCGTCTACTATATCTCCATGGTCTCCGTCGGCTCGTTTGCGACCGACTGGATGAACGACGGCGTGTTCGGCGACGGCTGGCACCTGCTGGGCATCGGCTCGAAGTCCTACTCGACCGACGCGGACAACTACACCGCCGCCACCCAAGCCGTCGGCGCCTTCACGGGCATTGACTTCGGCGCGGAGGATTTCGACGCGGACAAAGCGCTCTCCGAGATGAAAGCGTTTAAGCCCTCGGCAAATACGGCGACAATCGATGTTGAGGACGAGGAGACCCTCGCCGTAAACACCCTGACCGCCTACTATTCGGCAGTTCCCGAGAACCTCTCAAAGGCCGAAAAAGAGGCAACCGTGGCGATGAGCTATGTTGACGCCGTCAAGTACCTCGAAAACAAGGGCTTCGACGAGCCCGACCCCGCCGCCTACGGAGTGTGGGTGCCCGGAATCCCGGTGCTTATAGGCAACGGACTTGAAAAGGCGGGCGCGGCCGACTGGCTCAGCGGTCTCATCAACGACGGTATCGTAGCGGGCGTGGGCGCGGTGCTCGGCTTCGTGCCCCAGATGCTCGTTTTGTTCCTGCTCCTCGCGTTCCTTGAGGCCTGCGGCTACATGGCGCGTATAGCGTTCGTCCTTGACCGTATATTCCGCAAGTTCGGTCTCTCCGGAAAGTCCTTTATCCCCATGCTTATCGGCACGGGCTGCGGCGTTCCCGGAATCATGGCTTCGCGTACCATAGAAAACGAGCGCGACCGCCGTATGACAATAATGACAACAACCTTCATCCCCTGCGGCGCAAAGGTTCCGTTTATCGCCATGATAGCGGGCGCCCTCTTCGGCGGCTCGGCGCTGGTCTCGACCTCCGCCTATTTCATCGGCATGGCGGCGATTATATGCTCGGGCATCATGCTCAAAAAGACAAAGATGTTCTCGGGCGATCCCGCTCCGTTCGTTATGGAGCTGCCCGCCTACCACTGGCCGACGCTTAAAAACGTCCTCCGCTCCATGTGGGAGCGCGGCTGGTCCTTCATCAAGAAGGCAGGTACGATCATCCTTCTTTCAACTATCGTTGTCTGGTTCACCTCTTACTTCGGCTTCGTCGACGGACATTTCGGAATGCTCGCGGAGGATCAGCTTGACGAATCCCTGCTCGCAAAGGTCGGCTCGGCCATCGCCTGGATATTCATCCCGCTCGGCTGGGGCAACTGGCAGGCTGCCGTCGCCTCGATAACCGGCCTTGTCGCAAAGGAGAACATAGTCGGCACTATGGGCATCCTCTACGGTGCGGAGGGCAATGTTTATGCAACCCTTGCCAAGGCGTTTACGGGTCTGACCGCCTATTCGTTCCTCGTCTTTAATCTCCTGTGCGCCCCCTGCTTCGCGGCTATCGGCGCTATCAAGCGCGAGATGAACAGCGCTAAGTGGACCTGGTTTGCAATAGGCTATCAGTGCGGCTTCGCATATGTCGTCTCCCTGATGATAAACCAGTTCGGCAATCTCTTCACCGGAAACATTCACGGCGCGGTCGATATAGTGAGCCTTGTGTTCGCGTTCGCGTTCCTCGCCCTGATAATCTTCATGCTCGTGCGCCCCTACAAAGAGGCCACAAAGCTCGCATCCGATGTAAAGGTCACAAAATAAACCAAGCTATACGCTGTGAAAGGAGTCTTCCGAAATGCTTGCATGGTTATCAAACAATATCGCAACCGTTATAATAAGCCTCGTACTTGCCGTTATCGTGGCGCTGATAATATTCAGCCTCGTAAAAAATAAGAAAAAGGGCAAATCCTCCTGCGGTTGCAACTGTGCCCACTGCGCCATGTCCGGCTCCTGTCACGGCGCAGCAGAGAAAAAGGGCAAAAAATAAACCCATAAAGCAAAGAGAAAGGACGCGGTTTTTTCGCCGCGTCCTTTTGCATATTTTTGAGGTTTCGCGTATAAGCTGCGTAATTTGAGAGACAGCGATATCGCCATTCCGACGGACACGAAAAACACCGCGAAAAAATCAACCGCGCAGACAGAATATATCTGCCTGCGCGGTTTTGGCTTTTAATTAAATTATACTGTCTCCCGAAGCTGTATCTCTCGGCTGACCTCAAGCCCGCCGGGAGCGAGAGTGAGGGCTATTCCGCCGCTGTCCGAGGTCGAATAAGCTCTGCGCCCGAATGCCGACATAATGCCGACGAGCACATCGTCCGAAATTTCGGCGAGGCGGTTCGTAATTATCAAAGTATCGGGACGCAGCTTGTCGAGCGCCTCCTGAGGAACGGCGCGTTCGCCGTGGCAGGGAACCTTCAGCGCATCGACCCGTCCGACGGCGTTTGCAAGGCGAACAAGGTCGCCCGTGTCGTTTATCATATCGCCCGCGAGAAGAATGCGCCTGCAGCCCTGCTCGGCAAGCAACGCGAGCGAGTTGTCGTTCTCGCAGATGTTCTTGTGATACGAGTCGGGCTCGGTGTTGAAGAAGCGAAGCGCCCAATTCCCCAGCGCAAACGGCTCGTCCGGCACGCAGTCGATAACCGGGATATTCATGCTCTGCGCCTTTTTGTTGAGCGATTGATACAGCGCGTCGCCGTCATGGACGCACTTGTCCCACTGCGCAAGATTCGTGCCGATAAACGGCTTTAAATATATCTTGCCTATTGTGATATCCCCGTCGTCAAGGAGTGTCTCGAGCCCGCCGACATGGCCGGAATGGAGATGAGTCACTGCCACGAATTCGAGGTCTATTCTCCCGCCCGCGGTCTCCTTGAGATAGCGCGCCGTGTGCTTTGCGTGCTCCGCGTCGCCGCAGTCTATGAGGGCAAAATGATTTCCGCTCTGAATAAGAATGCAGTCCGAGCGCCCGGTGTTCAGAAAATGTATGCGCTCACCCGCAGACGGTGCAGAAACGTCCTCGTCCTGCGCGGGTGCGGGCGGGTTTTTGGCCGTCCTGATAACCTGCGCCGCAGAGGGCTTGAATTTATCTTTCTGTGTAAATTTTTTGACGATTTCGGCAAGATCCTTTATTGCCATATTTTTCAGCCCTTTCGGGGAATTATTTTGTCTTTCGCAAGTCCGAGAAAAACCGCTTTAAAAGAAGGGCACATTCGTCCTGCATGAAGCCGCCCTCAATCTCGGGCGAGTGATTATACGGAAAGTCGAACAGATTGTTTATCGACCCGCATGAGCCCGCCTTCGGGTCATATGCCCCGAACACCACGCGCTTTATGCGCGAGTTTATTATCGCCCCGGCGCACATCGGGCACGGTTCGAGCGTCACAAACAGCTCGCATTGCCAGAGCCGCCAGCCGCCGAGCGCTCTGCACGCTTTGTCTATCGCCTCTATCTCGGCGTGGGCGAGGGCGTTTTTGTCCTTTTCGCGCCTGTTTCGCCCGACGGAGACTATCTCTCCGTCTTTGGCTACCACCGCGCCGACGGGCACTTCGCCGTCCGCCGCGGCCTCTCTTGCAAGCGCTATCGCCGCCTGCATAAGCTCTCTGTCAGTCATTCTTCCACTCCCCGTTTACGAAGGCCATGTTATAAAAGTATATGTCGTATAGAGCAGATAGATGATAGAGAGTATCATCGGGATGTTTATGAAATATGCCGCCGTGCGCTCGCCGCGGGAAAGAGCGGTGCGCGGCTTTTTGAATTTCACGGAAATATTCTGCTTGCGCGCTCTGGTTCTGAAGAGAACAAGGCAGATTATGCCCGCCGCAAAGAACACCGCGACACAGATATAATAGATGATATCCACCGTCTTTTCGGGCATGAACTCGTAGAGAATCGAAATGACGCCGGAGAAGAAGTTGTTGCAGAAATGTATCATCACGCCCGTCCACATAGAGCCGGTAACTATCACGAAATAGCCTATACCTATGCCGACAATGAACGCAAACGGCGCCTGGACGAGGTTGCCGTGCATCATTCCGAACAGCGCGGAGGAGACGAGAACGGCGAACCAATTGCCGAACTTGCGCGCGGGCATCATGACAACGCCGCGAAGCGCATACTCCTCAACGAGAGCCGGGACGACCGCGAGCTGGAGCAGGTACATCGCGATACCCAAAGGCGAGGTCGGGGTGGGCGAGTCGGGGTATTCAAAGGTTATGCCTGTTGTGGTCTCGACAAAGGTCGAGAGGAAGTTGGTGGCGTAGTTGCCTATCATGCAGATCATCAAGCCCACGGGCACGGCCAAAAACATGAGGCGCATATCATAGGGCTTGCCGAAATTCAGACACTGTTGGCGCTTATCCTTGAGCAGAAGGCTCGTCAGGAAAAACGGAACAAATATGCAGAAAACCGACATCATTACGCCTATGGCATAGCCGCGGTCGGTGCTGTTTGCGTAGTCGTCAAAGAGATTCAAAAGAAACAGTATTCCCGCGCCGACAAACTGAAACAGGGCGAAAAGAAGTATGCCCAGTCCGCTTATGTTGCCGAGCTTTCTTATCTGACGCTTTTCGCGCCGCATTATTCTGAGCGTATCCGACGGATCGGGCTGATATCCGTATCCGCCCTGCGCGCCGCCGCTGTTATATTGAGTATTGTATTGAGGATTATATTCCATATCTTCACCGTTCCGCTTAAAATTCTTATTAAATTATACCCTACCCCGCGCCATTTAACAATAGCCTAAAAGCGAAGTTTAAAGAAAAAGGGAATATAGTTTAATTTCAGTTAACATTTTTAAAGTCCGAATGCCAAAACGCCGATTAGGCTCCGGACTCGGCTTGCCCGCCGAAGCGGGAGAGAGTCGCATACGCAGCTCTCCCAATCTCAATTTGTGAGGACAATCGGATGAGAGATAAACTTGAGGAAGTTTACAATCGCGTTTTATGAACTAAAAACAAACAGATATTATTAAGACGGATGAATATCCGATATACGGAGAAGCGGGATTTGCTGTCGAAAGCATGTCGAAAATAAATGTGTTGCCTGAGCATTTATATTGCGTTGTCAGACATATGTATCTTGAAAAGTATTTTTCGGGAGAACCCGTATCGCATATTTATGTGAGGAGTTTAGCTTTGAAAATATCGAAAGGCGGATTGATGCAACAGAAACATTTATACTTGAGAAAATTGAATTTATAATTAATTCTCACCGACATCCGCTTCAAAGGCTCGGTGAGCTCGTCAATTTCCGATTTATCAACCGATGTCGATATCTTTAATAAAAGCCAAACGGCGCGACCGTAAAAGCCGCGCCGTTCTTGTGTGTTCGTTTTTTTTATTCGTAGAGCGGATGCGCTGCGCAAATTGCGGCGACTCCCGCGCGGATAGTGTCCGCGCTGTTTTCGAAGTCAGTTGCCGCGAGGTAGACGAACTCTGCGATTTTGTCCATGTCGCTCTCGTCAAGACCTCTTGTCGTGGCGGCCGCCGTTCCGAGGCGCAGACCGCTTGTGACAAACGGGGTCTCGGGGTCGTTGGGTATGGCGTTCTTGTTCGCCGTGATGTTGACTTCGTCGAGTCTCTTCTCGAGATCCTTGCCCGTTACGCCGAGCGAGCGCAGGTCGAGGAGTATGAGGTGGTTGTCGGTGCCGCCGGAGACGAGGTTGACTCCGCGCTTTGCCAGAGACTCGGCAAGAGCCTTGCAGTTGTTGAGAAGTCTCTGCTGATAGTCCTTGAACTCGGGCTTGAGAGCTTCGCCGAAGCAGACGGCCTTACCCGCGATAACGTGCATGAGCGGACCGCCCTGGTTGCCGGGGAAAATAGCCTTGTTTATAGCTGCGCCGAGCTCAGCCTTGGAGAGTATGAGTCCGCCGCGGGGGCCTCTGAGGGTCTTGTGCGTGGTTGTTGTGACAACGTCGGCATAGGGCACGGGCGAGGGATGAAGTCCCGCCGCGACGAGTCCAGCGATGTGCGCCATGTCTACCATGAAATATGCGCCGACCGATTTTGCTATAGCGCCGATGCGCTCGAAGTCGATAACGCGCGGATAAGCGGATGCGCCCGCGACGATAAGCTTCGGGCAGACCTCCTTGGCGGTCTTTTCAAGCTCGTCATAGTCGATATAGCCATCGTCGTTCACGCCGTAGGGCACGAACTTGTAGAGCTTGCCGCTCGCGTTGACGGGCGAGCCGTGGGTCAGATGTCCGCCGTGGGCGAGGCTCATGCCCATGACAGTGTCGCCGGGATTTATGAGCGCGGAATAAGCGGCCATGTTAGCCTGCGCGCCCGAGTGCGGCTGAACGTTGGCGCAGTCCGCGCCGAAGAGCTTTTTTGCGCGCTCGATAGCGAGATTTTCAACGATGTCAACGAATTCGCAGCCTCCGTAATAACGCTTGCCGGGATAACCCTCGGCGTATTTGTTGGTCAGCACGCTGCCCATTGCCGCCATAACGGCGGGGGAGACGAAGTTCTCCGAGGCGATAAGCTCGATGTTGCGTCTCTGCCTGCCGAGCTCGAGATCCATGGCGTCCGCCACTTCCGGGTCATACTGTGCGACGAGCTTGGCGCTGTCAAAAAAATCAGGGTACATTGTGATTTCCTCCTCTTGAAAAAATCGGACAAAGATTAACCTAATAATACCATTTACAGCGATTAAAGTCAAAGCTAAAGGGAATAATATTGTCGATTTATGCAAAAAGACGGAATGAGTGAAAATAGTTCTTGTATTTATGTCAATAATACTGTATAATGATTCAATGTAACACTTTTATTAAAAGGAGATGAATCAATGGATCCCATTAAAGTGGATTTTTCAAAAAAAGGCGGCCCCAAGGAGATAGTTATACCTCCCGATAAAGCGGCGCTCAAGATAGTTTTGAGCGTGCTTTGCTCGCTGGTAACCGCGGCCATTGCATTTTATATAATGCTGCCGCCCCTCAACTTCAAGGCATATGAGTTCTACGGTTTTCTTGCGATAATCGTCGCGTCCTATGCGCTGTTTTCGGCGCTGTTCACGAACGTGTTCAAAAGACCCGAATATATGCCGTATTTCAAGCGTCAGCTGATAGTCCCCGGCGTTATTGTCGGCGTTATCGCGCTTACGGTGGGCATAGGCTATCTCGTCTCCTGCCCGTTCTTCAGAGCCTCGGCTTACAGTAGGATAATCGATGTCCGCACCGACAGCAACTTCGCCGATGAGATAGACAAGCAGGACGCGGAGTCCTTCAGCAACATCCCGAAGCTTGACGAGGGCGTTGCGGCCACTCTTGCGCCCAGAGCGCTCGGTAAGCTGGCGGAAAAGGGCTATGTCTCGCAGTTCTCGGTCTATCCGCTCTACACGCAGATAAACTACAAGGGCACGCCCGTCAGGGTTGTTCCGCTCCAGTATTCCAATATCATCAAGTGGCTCACAAACCGCACCGAGGGTCTGCCCGGCTATATCATTATAGACATGGCGAACGAAGTCACCACCCTCAAGGAGCTCGATTCGGGCATCAAGTATTCGCCCGCCGAGCACTTCGGCAGACTTCTCAAGCGCCATCTGAGAATGAAGTATCCGACCTATATGTTCGGCTCGAGCTCGTTTGAAATCGACGATGAGGGCAATCCCTATTGGATCTGCGCGAGAGTCGATAAGACCATCGGCCTGTTCGGCGGAACCGACGTCAAGGGAATCGTTATCGTCAACGCAATTGACGGCAAGTGCGAATATGTGCCGATAGAGACGGTCAAGAGCGATGCCAAGTATCAGTGGATCGACAGAGTCTATGACTCCGACCTTCTCGTCGAGCAGTACAATTACTACGGCAGATATCAGAAGGGCTTCTGGAACTCGATTCTCGGTCAGGAGGATGTCTACGTCACCACCGAGGATTACAGCTACATCGCCCAGAACGACGATGTCTATATGTACACGGGCGTTACCTCCGTCACCAACGACCAGTCGATAACCGGCTTTATTATGATAAACCAGCGCACCAAGGAGGCCGTCTATTATTCGGTCGCGGGCGCAAAGGAGCAGTCGGCGCAGGCTTCCGCAGAGGGTCTTGATGAGATAAAGGCGGCAGGCTACACGGCAACGTTCCCGCTGCTGCTCAATATCGACGGCGAGCCGACCTACTTCATGGCTCTCAAGGACGTCAGAGACGACGGCTCTCAGATCATTCAGAGCTACGCGCTCATCAACGTCAAGCAGTACACGAAGATAAAGGTTTACGGCAAGACCCTTGCCGAGTGCCTTGCGAAGTATGTCGACCAGCTCAAGGCGAACGGTATCAATGTCGATATCGACGCGAACCAGGTAGTTGACCCTGCGGATAATCCCGACGCACAGGGCGGCTCCGAGCCGAAGGTGCAGACCGTCAACGGCAAGATAGCCGATATCCGCACCCAGGTCATCTCGGGCGAGACATATTATTATATCAAGCTCGAGGGCGGCGACGTCTATTATTCGATAGCCGCTTCCAAGTCGACAACCGCCGTTATCCTCAACAGAAACGACACTGTCACGATTCGCTTCAACGCCGGCGAGGGTGCAATAGTCCCCGCAAGCGAGCTTGAAAAAGCGAAATAAAACAAACATTACAAACAACAGCGCCGCCGCAGATATTCTCTGCGGCGGCGCGTTTAATATTTGGATTTATTTATCGCTTCTTTTAAATACCTTTCTCCCGCAGATTACGGCGAAAGTGAGATATGAAATTACATATCCTATAAACTCAAAGATGTGCATATATTTGTTTGTTATAAGGTAACTCAATAAATACAGCACCATAAACAGCAGCACGACCGCGCCCGAGATAAACATTCCTTTTGTTTCGGCTTCTTTTCTGAGCAGGAAAAAAAGTGCGAGCACCGATGCGGCAGCAAAGGCAAGACAAAAGAAGTGGTATATTATTTCGGAGCCGGTAACCCCGATATCCACGCCGAGTTTGCCGAAAAAGCCCGTCACGGCCTCGCGAACCGCGGTGGGCGGGTATGAATATTTGAAAATACCGAAAGCGGTATATGCGCCGCTCAGAATGTAGAGTATATAAAGGACTATCTTGACGGCGGACTGTTTTTTCATAATAAAACCACCTTAGCGGAGCGTTAAATTTGATCAAGCGCAAATTTGTATAAAAAGCAATAAAAGCCTCCTTTCCAATTTTTATAACCCATATCAAATAAAAATTGGAATGTGTTACAGGAATATAGTAACTTAAAAAGCAACCGATTTAATTAGCTTAAAGAAATATTATACATTTTTGTTACAAATTACAAAAATGTATAATTCGATTTGTGTATTTGCACCAAAGAAATTTTGAGACGCGCAGAACCGCGATGAAAGAATCCCCCGCAGATTCGTTCCGCGGGGGACTGCTTTATTATATTATCTATTCGGTTTATATTTTCGGCAGAGAGTCACTTGTTCCACGACTGCGTTACCACATATGTCGAGGTCATCTGCTCTAAGTATTCCTGACCGCGCTCGGAGTCAATGGGTTCTCCCTTGACTGTGGAGAGCGGAATATCCGTTGAAACATCAAGAAACTCAAAGTGTATTTTGTCCGCCTTTACCCTTTTGGTGTAGCTGTAGCTTGAGCTAAGGTCAAATGTGACGGAACCTCCGTTGGGATTGGGATAAGGATAAGGAGCGCCCCTCTCGCGAATAAAATACCCGTAGCCGTCTATAGGCAATTCTTTTTTGCCGAGAGTTACTTTGGCATACAGGCTGTGATTTTCGTCGTTTGCCATTGCCTCGATTTTATCGGCTTGAGCCGTTGTCGTTTTGAGGGAGTATGTTATGTTGAATCCCAAGTCGTTGTAATAGCAAAGGGTTATCGAAACATCCCCGTATTTACTTTTGAGCTTTATGTCGCCGCGAAATACATGAAAATCCGGATATTTGCTTGTAAAGGCGTAGGAGTCGCCTGTGTCGAAATTCAATATGTAATCGGAGCGCATTTTGTTCGAGCCGCAGGCGGCGAGGGACAGCATAAGGACGAGGCAAAGAGCTAAGCTTATCAATCTTTTCATAACACCGAGTCTCCTTCTGTGTTATTATATTATGTGTTCTAATCATGCGTTCTATATGTTTTGCTTCCGTAAACTAAACCGTCGGAATCTCCTCCTTTGCAGAAATGATATTTTTTATAAAAGTTTTAGCTGAGAACTTATCGTAACACAATGCTAACACAAATTGCCAACATTATAATATCTTGCGAGAACATTATACATTTTTGTTACAAATTACAAAAATACACAATTCAATTTGTGTATTTGCACCAAAGAAATTTTGAGGCGCGCAGAGTTACAATGCAGAAAAATCCCCCGCAGAGAATATCCGCGGGGGACTGTCTGTTTAAATTATTACGGCGTTATTGCTGAGAATGCGTTATGAAATAAATCAGCGCTATAACTCCCGCCGTGACCGTTGCACCGATGATGATGTTGTTCATCAGAACGATAGTGCCGACTCCGGCTGCAACGCCGAGCACTGCCGTGAGGATTATCGGAATCCACATGGCGGGCGACTTGCCGTACTTCGCGCCGATGTACCAGCTGTAAAGTCCCCAGCCGAAAGCGTCGGTGTACTTGTAGAGGTGAGTGTTGTAGCTCCACGGATCGTTCTCATCGAGCTC
Organism: Oscillospiraceae bacterium; assembly: GCA_003538135.1. GTDB lineage: Bacteria > Bacillota > Clostridia > Oscillospirales > Acutalibacteraceae > CAG-177. The sequence goes on along the minus strand of DPOR01000001.1, from coordinate 33,258 downwards.
GAAGATACGCACGGCTCTCGATATGTATCTGCCGTAGGACTCGAAGGTAACGCCGGGGCACATGATGAGGTCGATTCCGTCAACGTTGCCGATGAAGTTGTTGATGTGGTCGTGGCCGAAGGACGCCGCAATGACATCGCCGCGCGACTTCCATGCCGCGAACTCACCGGAGTTTGTATCCGACGGGCAGGGGAACTCGAGCATCGTGCCGGTGGTTTTGCCGGGCTTGAGCATGAGGAGCTTGTTCTGTCCGTTGAGCTTCTTGGTTATCGCGGTCTCGCCCTTGAACGGGGAGTCAACGAGGAGCTCAGCAACCTCGGGAACTATAATATGCTGGAACGCGATGGAGGGAACGGGATGACCCGCCTTTTTCTCGAGCTCCTCGCTGGTTTTTACATACCAGTCTATCTGATCCTGATGGACATAGTCGTAGCCGCCGTTTTCTCTGTCATAGTCGTTCGAATCAAAGAGCCAAAGGTTGAACTTTATGTCGTTTCCCTTGGAGGCGTAGATAGGCAGGTTGTGCGTGCCGCTGCCGTAAAGCTCGGGGTCTGCGTCATATGCGAGGCAGCCGGGGAGCGTCTGATAATATGCGAACTGCTCGTCGCGGCTGACGGGGCAGCCCTCATCGGTATCGTGGTTGCCGAAAACGAAGGTGAAGGGGATACCTCTGTCCGTAACGGGCTTGAGTATCGCCTTTATTCCGGCATAGACTCCCTCTGCGGTCTTGATTTTGCCGCCCGCTATCTGGTCGCCTGTAAATACGACGAGGTCGGGCTTCTCTGCGTCGAGAGCTTTTTCCATGAACATTATCATGGCTTCTCTCGGTATGTCGATATCCTGCGTGTCGGAAATCTGCATTATCTTGAGCTTTCCGTCCTTGTTGAAGCGCAGAACACCGTTGTCGTCGACTGCCGCAAAAGCGGGCGACGCCGCGGCTATAAGCATCGCCGCGCAGAGCACAACGGCGAGCAAAGCCTTGATTTTCTTACTCATGACTCGTTTCAATCCTTTCTCTACTCTGTGCGAGTGAAATATATCTTAGGCGTGACTATTATATAACTAATATGACCAAAAATCAATGAGCAAATGAGATAATTTTTATATGTATTTTTGAGTTAGAATAGACAAACCGGATCTGCGTTTATTCGCAGACCCGGCAGAATGAGCATAAGAATAATGCCGATTTTTGAATTGCTGTTAATTATAGAGTCGGCGGCTGCGGCGCCCCGCTGCCGCTGATTGCGTCGGGCACTCATTCGCCCGAATCCGCTTTCGTCTTTTGGCTGTCTCCCGAGCCCAATTTGTTCATCACCTCGAGCGGGTCTGCCGTCTTGCCGTTTACGGCCACGGTGAAGTGCAGGTGTGTCCCGTCCGCCGCCTCGACGGGGACGGTGCCCAAAGTGCCTATGCAGTCAAACTGCTCCACCTCGTCGCCCTCCTTGGGCAGATTTTTGTCCGCAAGCCCGCAGTACCGCGCCACAAGCCCCTTTCCGTGGTCTATCTCAACCACGTTGCCCCAGAGCGGGTCGGAATAGACTTTGGTGACGCGCCCGTTTTGTATGGCGATAACGTCGTTGCCCTTTGCGCCGCCGAAATCTATGCCGTTGTGAACTCTCCAGTCGTTCGTAGTCTTGTTCTTCACCATCTCGTCCGCGCTGTAATCCTTGCGGATGTCCGTGCCCATCGGCAGGGCATAGCTGCCGGTGTAGGGTGTATTTTTGCCGTCGTTCTCCTTTGTCGTCTGCGCCGGGGCGGTGGTTCTGTCGTCGGGGACGTTCTTTACGGGGTTGTTCGCCTGCGTCGGCGTCTCCGACGGGACGAGATAGTCTATATTGTATTGCCTTGAGGACTGCTCGGAGGTGTCGACCTTGCTCGGCGCTTTGGATACGTGCACGGCGCCCCAGACTCCCGCGCCCGCCGCAAGAATGCACAGCGCCGCGAGGACGTATATTCCTTTTGATTTTAAAAAGCTCTTTTTGTTGAATGAATTGTCTATCATATCTGCCTCGTTTCTCCGCGTGCGGTGTCACGGTGTTTTTTCATTCCTATTTTTGACCGTGCCGCCGCGCTTTATGCGCAAGGCAAAATTTATGAAAAATAAAAACGAAAAGACGCCCGCCTTTCGGCGAGCGCCCTTTCGTAATGAGGGGTTCGATGCAACTTTTAGCATCTGGTTTGAGGAGGGGTGATGCCTGACGAACTCAGGCACCGCACACTGCAGGGTGCGGCTCCCTGCCCTTGTGTGCAACTATATGATACCCGAGTTTTGTTAAGCCCCTGTGAACAGAGTCTTAATAATCAAAATTGTTTTTGTTAAGAGTTTAGTCCCGTGCGACATTTTCCCGGAAAGTGTTTTTTGTCTTTTGTGTACTTTGCCCAAATATGCGGCTGAAATTTCGTCATTCTCGCGGCGAAAGAATCGGCGGTTATCCTTGAACTATTTATCCAATTGTTTATAATTAAACTGATAAAGAAGGGATATATTAATATACCTTAAATATACGGAATAAAGGACAGGAGAGGCAATATGGAAAGAAAGGTAAGAATAGGCATTATCGGCTGCGGCGGCATCGCCAACGGCAAGCATATGCCCGCACTTAAAAAGATCGAAGAGGCCGAGATGGTCGCTTTCTGCGATATCATCGAGGAGAGAGCGGTAAAGGCCGCAAAGGAGTTTGGCGTCGAGGGCGCAAAGGTCTATACCGATTACAGAGAACTGCTCGAGGATGAGAGCATAGAGAGCGTCCATGTCTGCACCCCCAACCGCTCGCATTCGTTTATAACGGTGGATGCGCTCGAGGCGGGCAAGCACGTTATGTGCGAAAAGCCCATGGCAAAGACCTATGCCGAGGCAAAGAAGATGTACGAGACCGCGCAGCGCACCGGCAAGAAGCTGACTATCGGCTATCAGCAGCGCTGGAGAGCTGATTCGCTCTATCTCAAGGAGGCGTGCGACAACGGCGACCTCGGCGATATTTATTACGGCCGCGCCATCGCCCTGCGCCGCAGAGCGGTTCCGACCTGGGGCGTTTTCCTCAACGAGTATGAGCAGGGCGGCGGTCCGCTTATTGATATCGGCACCCACGCGCTCGACCTCACCCTTTGGATGATGAACAACTACAAGCCCAAGATGGTAGTCGGCAACGTCTACAAAAAGCTCGGGGATCAGAAGCGCTCCGGCAACGCATGGGGCGAATGGGATCCCGCGCAGTACACTGTCGAGGATTCGGCCTTCGGTTTCGTCACCATGGAAAACGGCGCGACTATCTCCGTCGAAGCGAGCTGGGCTCTTAATATTGCCGACCCCAACGAGGCCGTCACATATCTCTGCGGCGACAAGGCGGGCGCGGATATGCGCGGCGGACTTCACTTGAACTATGTCAAGTACGGTCGCCAGTGCATCGAGACTCCGAACTTTGAGGCCGGCGGAGCCGCATTCTTCGAGGGCGCGACCGACGACCCCTCCGAGCTTGAAGCCCGCGCCTTTATCGATGCTATCATCAACGACACCGAGGTCAGCACCAAGCCGGAGCAGGCACTCGTTGTAACGCAGATACTCGAAGGAATATATGAATCCGCCAAGCAAGGCAAACCTTTTTATTTTGAGTAATATCACGCACATTGCGAGCCTTTTGCTCCTTTGCGTATCTCGATACGCGGCAGTCGCAAAAAACTCACACTGCACGCAATCTTACTCAAAATGCGTTGAATCATATCACGCACATTGACTGCCCCGCGAGGGGCTTGAGTATCGACATACACTGCGCCCCTCGCGGCACAGCCGCTGCACGCAATCTTACTCAAAATACGTTGAATCATATCACGCATATAGCGAGCCTTTTGCTCCTTTGCGTATCTCTGCGGCGGTTTGTGTGCGGCGATAATCGGCCTTTAAATTAATCCCCGACAGGAGTGAAAAATATGAAAATTGCAGTTCAGCTTTACAGCCTTCGAGACATTATAAAGGGTAGCGGCGAGGAGCTTCTTGCCATTCTCCCGAAGATAAAGGCTCTCGGCTATGACGGCGTTGAATTTGCCGGATATTTCGGCGTTGATGCGGAGACTCTGCGCGCGGCGCTCGACTCCGCCGGGCTCGTCGCCGTCGGTACGCACATCGCCATTGAGAGCTACTCGCCCGAAAACTTCGACGAAACAGCGGCGTTTTGCCGCACTCTCGGCATGAAAACCATGGGCATGGGCGGCGCCGACCACGAGACTCCCGAGGAGCTCAAGGCGACCTGCGCCGAGCTGAAAGCGGCGGACGAGCGGGCGGCAAAAATCGGCATGAGCGTCTATTATCACAACCATTGCTCGGAGTTCGATCCGATTTCCGACGGCGTTATCCCGTTTGATGAGCTGAAGAAAGCCGCTCATCTCGAGATAGACACCTATTGGAGCTTCGTCGCCGGCCGGGATAACTACAAGCTCATCACCGAAAACCGCGACAGGATAGCTCAGCTCCATGTCAAGGACGGAATAGGCCACACTCCCAAGGCTCTCGGCGAGGGCGAGTGCGATATCCGCGAGGTTGTCCGCGCCGCAAAGGAGATAGGCTTGGAATGGCTGATAGTTGAAAACGATGACCCCGTGCCGAACGGTCTTGACGACATCGGCAGGAGCATAAAATATCTTAAATCCATCATCTGATTTTTAAAGGAGAGATAAAAAATGAAGTTAGGCGTATTCACCTGCCTTTTAGGCAATCTTCCGCTCGAAGAGGCACTCGGTTATTTCAAATCCAAAGGTCTTGAGATGGTCGAGATAGGCTGCGGCGGCTACCCCGGCAACTCCCACGCCGACCCCGACACCCTGCTCGCCGACCCCTCGGCTCTGAGCACCTTTAAGTCCACCGTCGCCGACAGCGGCCTTGAAATAAGCGCGCTCAGCTGTCACGGCAACCCCATCCACCCGAACAAGGCCATAGCAGCCGACTTCGACAGAACGATAAAGAACACGATTCTTCTCGCCGAAAAGCTCGGCATTCATCAGATAAACACCTTCTCCGGCTGCCCCGGCGACTCGGAAAATTCGAAATATCCCAACTGGGTCGTCTGCCCCTGGCCGAATGACTTCTCCGAGATACTCGAGTGGCAGTGGAACGAGGTTCTCATTCCCTATTGGACAAAGACCGTCGCCTTCGCCAAGGAACACGGCGTTGACAAGATAGCCTTCGAGCTTCATCCCGGCTTCTGCGTCTACAACACCGAGAGTATGCTCAAAATACGCGAGGCCGTCGGCCCCGAGCTCGGCGCAAACTTCGATCCGAGCCACCTCATCTGGCAGGGCATGGATCCCATCGCCTGCATAAGAGCGCTCGGCGACGCTATCTTCCATTTCCACGCCAAGGACACGAAGATAGACAAATATAACACCGCCGTCAACGGCGTGCTCGACACTAAGCCCTATGCGGACGAGATCCACCGCTCGTGGATATTCCGCTCCGTCGGCTACGGCAACGACTACGCATATTGGAAGGACATGACCTCCAACCTGCGCATGGTCGGCTACGACTACGCCATAAGCATAGAGCATGAGGACTCCCTCATGAGCCAGGACGAGGGTCTTTCAAAGGCTGTAGACTTCCTCAAGGACGTTCTTATAACCCAGAACACCGGCGATATGTGGTGGGTGTGATAAGCTTTTTTGCGAAATATTTTTATATCGGGAGTATACAAAACAATGGATAAAAGTAAGAAAATAGGCTTTGCCGTTATAGGCTACGGCGGAATGGGCAGCTGGCACGCATCGACCTGCGTCAAGGATTTCAAGGACACCGCGGAGCTCATAGGCATCTATGATATCAAGCCCGAGAGATGCGCCGCGGCCGAGGCCGACGGTATTCACGCCTTCTCCTCGCGCGAGGAGCTGCTCGCGGACGACAGAATTGACCTCGTTACCGTTGCAACGCCCAACGACGTGCATAAGGAGATAGTCATAGCCGCCATGGCGGCAGGCAAGAACGTTATCTCCGAGAAGCCCGTGGCGCTCAGCCGCGAAGAGCTCGAGGAGATGATAGCCGCGTCCGAAAAATACGGCAAGCTTTTCACCGTCCACCAGAACAGACGCTGGGACCCGGACTACAAGTGTGTCAGAAAGATTCTTGACGACAACGAGCTGGGTCGGGTGTTTCGCATAGAGTCCCGTGTTCAGGGCTCTCGCGGCATCCCCGGCGACTGGCGCAATCAGAAGGTGCACGGCGGCGGCATGGTGCTCGATTGGGGCATCCACCTGCTCGATCAGGCTCTGTGCATCGGCGAGGGCAGAAAGCTTATCTCCGTCTATGCGGAGCTCACAAACGTCACCAACGAGGAGTGCGACGACGGCTTCAGAGCCACGCTCATCTTCGAGGGCGACCTGTCGATGTATGTCGAGGTCACTACGAGCAACTTTATAGAGCTTCCCCGCTGGTATATACTCGGCGAGAACGGCTCGGCGGTTATAAACGACTGGGAGGTAAACGGCGAGATAGTCAAGGTCTCCGATTGGGAGAACCGCGACGCGGTGCCGATACTTGCGGGCGTGGGGCTGACTAAGACCATGGCTCCGAGAACCGACGATACCATAAAGCGCTACAGCCTGCCCGAGGTCGACTCGAGGTGGACGCAGTTCTACGAGAATGTTTTTGCTACTCTCCGCGGAGAAGAAAAACAGCTTATAACCCACGACCAGCAGCGCAGACTGCTCAAGCTCGTTGACGCGATATTCGAGAGCGGAACCGAGAACAAGGTCGTTTTCTTCGACAAATAAAGCACATAAAAAAACAGCCTGCCGCCGCGCAGCGAAAGCCGAAAAACTCTTGCCGCGCGGCGGTCTTTATTTTGAGCAGAAAATCCACGCCGAGCCTGTTTGGGTGCGGAAACGGTCGAATCTCCATGCAAATTGCACAAAAACACCTCTGAAATTTTGGGTATAATAATCAAGAGGTAGAGATTTGTGAACAAAAAATGAAAATTTGCTTTTTTCGATTGACTAACAGTCATTTTTGTAGTAAAGTATCACACGCAAAAGAAAGTGACCGACAGTCAGTAAGGAGGCGAGCCTATGCCGACGGTTGAGGAAAACAAGAACGAGAAGCGCTCGAAGCTTATGGATGCCGCGCATTCGCTCTTTACGAGCGGCAGTGCGCTCAAGCCCCCGACGATAGACGAGGTCGTCAAGCTGGCAGGCGTTGCAAAGGGTACGTTTTATCTCTATTTCAAAGATAAATACGAGCTTATGGATCAGCTCTTTTTGAAAAAGCTCGCCGAATGCGTCAACTCCGCGCTCTTTAAAACGCGGCAGCATTTTGCGGGGCGGCAGACGGACGACGCGGAGCGGGTGAATACCTTTCTCGATAACGTTTTTGTGTATATCGAGGAGAACAAAGCGTTTTTGCCGCTTGTCAGAGATCGCGTGTCCTCCTGCTACCGCATGATGCTCAAGGGCAGGGAGGCCGAGCTCAAGGACGCTTACGGCAGCCTTGTAAAGCTTTTTCTTGCGCATGGCTATACCGAATATGAGAGCGAGATGAACATATATATGTTGGTTTCGATGCTCACATCCGTAAGCTGCGACGGTGCGGTTCACGGCGAGCCGTATAAGCTCGACGAGATAAAGCACGGTATGCAGCGTCTTGTCAATAAACTTTTAGCCAATAAGGAGGAGAGGGATTATGATATCTAAAAAGTTAGCCAAGTGGATAGCTTATCATCCCAAAACTGTTCTGATAGTTTGCCTTATACTGATAATCCCGTCAATAATCGGATATTTTCTGACGGGCGTCAATTATGACATACTGTCATATCTGCCCGAAAATCTCGAATCCGTGCAGGGCGAACAGATACTCGACGAGACTTTCCACAACTCGGCAAGTTCGTTCATTATAGTCAAGGACACGGAGCCCAAGGATATCCAAAAGCTTGAGGAGCAGATACGCAAGGTCAAGGGTGTCAGCAATGTTATCGGCGCTACCGACATAGCGGATGTGACTATCCCCAAGGAGATACTTCCCGAGGTGCTCACCAATGTGTTCTATTCGCAGGACGGCAGCTCGACGCTGATAATGGTTCAGTATGCGAACTCCGGCTCCTCCCAGATAACCATGGACGCAATAGCCTCCATACGCAAGATAATGAACAAGAATATGCTCCTGAGCGGTCTTTCGGCGATAACCGTCGATACCAAAGACCTGACAAACAGCCAGGCTCCGCTCTATGTTGTGATAGCCATCGCCTTAGCGCTCATAGCCCTGTCGTTTACGATGACCTCGTGGGTGCTCCCGTTCGTGCTGCTTGCGGCGCTGGGAACCGCGGTCATATATAACATGGGCACGAATATAATCTTCGGCGAGATATCATTCATAACAAAGAGTATCGCCGCTATCCTGCAGCTCGGCGTCACGGTCGACTACTCGGTCTTCCTCATGGACAGATTCGAGGAGGAGAAGAAGCGCCACGACACAAACAGAGACGCCATGGCGGCGGCGATAGACTCGACTTTTACCTCCCTCATGGGCAGCTCGCTGACCACCGTTTTCGGCTTCCTTGCGCTGTGCTTCATGAGCTTCACGCTCGGCAAGGACATGGGCCTTGTCATGGCGAAGGGCGTTATCCTCGGCGTTATAACCGTCGTCACCTTCCTGCCCGCGCTGATACTCATGCTCGACAAGGTTATCGAAAAGACGCGCCACAAGAGCCTCGCGCCGAAGTTCAACAAGCTGAGCGACTTTGCGATAAAGCACAGAAGAGTCATGGCGATAATCTTCCTGGTGCTCTTTATCCCCGCCTATTTCCTGCAGAACAACGTCAAGAAGTATTACAATATGGATAAGGCGATACCGCAGGATCTGCCCTCGATATCCGCGCTTAACACGATGAAGAAGGATTTCAACATGGCGACGACCCACTTCATCATCCTTGACGACAAGATAAGCGAGGCAAATATAAACGCTCTGACGAGCGAGCTGAACGAGGTCGAGGGCGTCACCAATGTCCTCTCACTCAACAGCTTCATCGGCACGGCAATTCCCAACGCCATGCTCCCCGATTCCATAAAGGAGATATGCGTCCAGGACGGAAAGCAGCTCATGATGCTCAACTCCTCCTACTCGGCGGCAACCGACGAGGAGAACGCGCAGATAGATAAGATAACCTCGATAGTCAAGAAATACGACGAGGGCGGAATACTGACGGGCGAAGGCGTTTTGACAAAAGATTTGATATCGGTTGCCGAGAAGGACTTCATAGTCACCGGAGCCATATCAATGCTTGCAATATTCATCCTTGTTGCGATAGTATTCAAGTCTCTGACGATACCGCTGATACTTGTAGCGTCCATAGAACTTGCCATTTGGGTCAACATCAGCATCTCGACTCTGACGGGTACGACGATATGCTTCATAGCGCCGACCATTATAAGCTGCGTGCAGCTGGGCGCAACGGTCGACTACGCGATACTCATGACCACGAGATTCAGAGAAGAGCTTCAGAAGAGCGGCGATAAGCTCAAGGCTATCAAAACAGCCGCGCAGGAGTCGAGCAAATCTATCTTCCAGAGCGCGCTCGTGTTCTTCAGCGCAACCTTCGGAGTCTACTGCATCTGCGATATCGATATAGTCAAGGGCGTGTGCCTCATGCTCGCAAGAGGCTCCGTTATCAGTGCATTCGTCATTATGGTTATGCTCCCCGGCATACTCACAATCTGCGAAGGCATTATCAATAAAACATCCGTCGGCTGGCGTGCTCCCCGCGTTAAAAAGGAGCGCAAGAGCCGCAAGGCCAAGGCTTGAATAAGGAGGGCAATAAAAATGAAGAAAAACTTTATTCTCAAATCGGCGCTTTGCCTCACCCTCGCGGCGAGCATACTCACCATGGGCGCTTGCAAGAGCACGGGCGATAACGGCGACACCACTTCGGCATCCGGCGACGAGCAGTCTGCGCCCGTATACTATACCGACATCCCCGGCTCCGTCAAAAAGAGCGAGACCGTCTATGTCAACATGGACAACGGCGGAAAGGTCAAGGATATAACCGTCACCGACTGGCTCCACACCGACAAGGGTCAGGTCAAGGTCAGCGACACAAGCTCGCTGAAGAATATAACCAATGTCAAAAGCAATATAAAGCCCGTCAGCGAAAACGGCGGAATCACCTGGCATATGGACACCACCGACCTCTATTACAGCGGCAAGAGCAATAAGGAGCTGCCCGTAAAGATAGACATCAAATATTTCCTCGACGGCAAAGAGATGTCCGCCAAGAAGATTTCCGGCAAGAGCGGCAAGGTCGAGATAAAGATATCCGTTGAAAACAATCTCTACAAAACAGAGAAGATAAACGGCAAGAATGTTAAAATCTACAACCCCATCGCAGTAGTGGGCGGCATGGTTCTGCCCGAGGGTCAGTTCCGGAATATGACCCTGACAAACGGCAAGCTCATCGGCGACGGTACAAAGCAGATAGCGCTCGTCGTCAGTATGCCCGGAATCAACGAGACCCTCGGCCTCGACAAGCTCAATATAGAGGATTTGAACTTCGCCACGGAGTTCACCCTTTCGGCGTACGTCGAGAACTTTTCGCTCGGCAATATGTACTTTGCGGCCGTACCGCTGTCCATGCTCGGCACGGAGTTCAAGATGCCCGACAGCCTCGATGACCTCCAGACCACTCTCGGCCAGCTCAAGGAGCTCGAAAAGGCGCTCAACTCAATGGATCCCAATAAGGTTATCACGAGCCTTATGACCGACAAGACGAAGATAAACGAGCTTGTCAGCACCATTAACGAGGCAGTCGAGCTCTATCAGAACAACCGCGTTCTTTTTGAGATACTGCCCAAGTATATGACCGAAGAGAACATCGCAAAGTTCAAGAAGCTCTTCAACAGCCTTGACCCCAATGAGCTCAAGGAAGTCATAACCCTGCTCAACAACCCCGTGCTCCAGAAGTTCTTCAAGAACCTGCCCGAGATAGCAGAGAACATGAACGATGTCCTGCCTATTATTCAGGAGTTCTCAAAGGATATGTCCGACCCCGAGGTTCAGAAGGCAATAAACAACCTGCCCAAGACCCTCGAGCAGCTCTCCGAGATACAGAAGACCATTGACGACAATCAGGAGCTCATAGACGGACTCGCCAAGCTTATGAGCAAGGAAAATGTTCAGAAGCTCAACGACCTTATCGACAGCATCGATTCCGGCAACTATGCGGGCAAGCTTCAAAAGTACGGCGTGCTCGCCGAGGATGCCGATGACCTGATAGCGAAGCTCCAGGCGATGATCTCCTACGGCACGACCTACGATATCTATACCGAGAAGACCCCCGGCACCGAGTCTAACGTCATGTTCATCTATCAGACTGCGCCTATTGCTTCAAACAGCAGCACCTCTACAACCGCAACCGACACCACCGAGTCGCTTCCGTGGTACAAGAAGATATTCAAAAAATAAAATCAGAAGCTTAAAAGACTGCGAACTGCAGGAGTTTCCTGCGGTTCGCAGTCTTTTTTGAGGACAAAAACGGAGAAGTGTCCAAAAATACGACACTTTCCGAAAGGTGAGATTTTTTGGCACAAAACAGAAATTTTGACCGTGTGAAAAAATAACCGGGATTGTTATAATATATCCAAAGACCGACGGACGCGGCAGTCCCTCTTTTCCATCTTTTCCCTTATTCCTTACAAATTCTGCCAAGTCTGTCGGTTTTATTTACAGCGAAAGGACAGTGTCAAAAGTGGCTTCCTTAACCCACAAAACCGGAAGAGCGGCTTTTTCCGTTGCTGCCGATGCCGTACTCAAACAGACAGATAAGGACAGAAACAAGGCGTTTCACTCCATTGTGGATCTTGCGGAGAAATTCATGGGCGATGCAATGCCGCGCTCGTCTTATGAAGGCGCCAGAAAAATAATCGACGACCCGAACAGCAAATGGATGATTTATGTCAACCGTATACTCGACGAGGTCAGCCCCAATGTTATTAAAACCGCTGCCCTGAACTTCGGCTACGAGGCCGGACTCTGCGGCACGAAGAAAATAAGAAAGATGCGCGAAAAAGAGCAGTGCAATATCCCGTGGACGATACTTATCGACCCCACGAGCGCCTGCAACCTGCACTGCACCGGCTGCTGGGCAGCCGAATACGGCCATAAGCTGAATCTTACTTACGATGAGCTTGACAGCATTATAACTCAGGGCAAGGAGCTCGGAGTATACTTCTATATGTATACGGGCGGCGAACCGCTTGTGCGCAAGAAGGATATCATAAAGCTCTGCGAGAAGCACAGCGACTGCGAGTTCAACGCCTTTACAAATGCCACGCTTGTCGATGAGGAGTTCTGCCGCGATATGGAGCGCGTGGGAAACCTGACTCTTTCGATAAGCCTCGAGGGCTTTGAAGAGGTCAATGATATGCGCCGCGGCGAGGGCGATTTCCAAAGCGTCATGGCTGCCATGGATATGCTCAAAAAGCACGGCCTGATTTTCGGCACGTCCATCTGCTACACGAGGAATAATATCGAGACCGTCACCTCCGACGAGTTCCTGGATATGATAATCGACAAGGGCTGCCGCTTCACCTGGTATTTCCACTATATGCCCGTCGGAAATTCGGCCTCGGTCGATTTGCTGCCGACAGTCGAGCAGAGAGAATATATGTATCACCGCGTGCGCGAGATTCGCGCCATGGAGGGCGGAAAGCCCATATTTGCCATGGACTTCCAGAACGACGGCGAGTTCGTCGGCGGATGCATAGCGGGCGGCAGAAACTACTGCCACATCAACGCCAACGGCGATGTCGAGCCCTGCGTGTTCATCCACTATTCGGGCGCGAATATCCGCGACATGAGCCTGCTTGATGCGCTCAAGCAGCCGCTGTTTATGGCCTACAGAGACAATCAGCCCTTCAACAACAACCATCTGCGCCCGTGCCCGATGCTCGAAAATCCCGAGCTGCTCGAGAAGATGGTGAGGGAGACCGGCGCAAAGTCGACCGACCTTGAGTCGCCCGAGTCGGCTGAGCACCTGTGCGGAAAATGCGTCGAATATGCCGCCAATTGGGCGGGCGAGGCGCAGCAGCTCTGGACATCGTGCCCGCACCACGTCGCCAAGCACACGAACTACAAGAGCGACTACACAAAATAACCAACCACTTGCGATTACTATCCTCCAAAATAGTTATTGCCTTTCCAAATGACGGCGGGAGCGCATCGGATATCCGATGCGCTCCTGCTGTTTTGTTATTTGCCGTTTTTCTCTTCGAGTGCCTTGCGAAGTGCTGTTGCGAACTGATCGGGGCACGAGGTCTGCTTGAAGCCGCAGCGTATGCCGTCGAACCTGTCGATAACGTCCTCGGCGTTCATGCCCTCGACTATCGAGGATATACCCGAGAGGTTGCCGTTGCAGCCGCCCGTGAAGCGGACATTGTGAACGGTGTTGTCGTCGTCGAGATCAAAGTCGATTCGCCTTGAGCAGGTGCCGTGAGTTTTATATGAATATGTCATATGCGTTCCTCCGTTTTGTTATATTACTCATATTCTAACCTAAAACGGAGGCTTTTTCAATATGTCGGGGAAATTACATCAGGATATACATAAGAGCGAATATCAGCAGCATATCCGCGCCGTCCGCCGCGAGGATTATAATAAGCGAAAGCAGAAGCAGCTTATCGTCGTCAACGGGGGGCGCGGGCGGATTTTGCGGCTTCTGCGGTTCCGGTGTTTTCGGCGGCTCGGGATTTTTGCACTGTGCGCCGCTTTCTTTTATGGCCGCGCGCTTTTGCATCTCCTTTGCGCTGGCTATAGCTCTCTCGCGCATTCGCCGCAGCTCGTTTTCCGTATATGCGGGCATACCTATTTCCTCCCGAGTTCCTCTATCATCGGCAAAAGGTCAATGAGCTTTATCAGCTGCATGGCGTCGTCGGCTCTGCGGCGGCGCGGCTCGCTTAAAAGCGGACGCAGAGCGGCTATGAGGTCGCAGCGGCTGTCGCGGCGGTTCATCGCGCCCATTATCTGCGCTATCTTCGCCATTGCGGTCGGGTCTAAAGAAAAGCCCTGCCCGCCGCCCTCCTGCTCCTGCTCCGCCGAGCCGAGCAGGCTGCGCGCCGCGTCGCCGAGCGCCTTCATGTCGTCGTCGCTTAAAGAGGAGAGTATGTCGCCGATGTTGTCCATAGCTTACCCCTTGCCGTTTACTCCGAATTTCTTCATCAGCCTCTGTGCCTCCGGACTTTGCAGCAGCTTTTCGAGAGCCGATTTGTCGTTCAGAACCTCGTTTAGCCTCTGCCGCTTTTCCTCGCTCAGCTGTTTTGACAGCGCGGCCGCCGCCTTTTCGGGGTCGGGGGAGCCCTTGCCGCCGAGACTGCCGGCGAGCGCCATAAGCTGTTCGGGAGTCATGTTCCCGCTGCCGTTAATATTGCTCATTGCAAAACCACCTTTTTTCATATATAATAAACTTATGCACGCATACGGCGCATAGAACCTGCCGGCGTGCGGTCATTATGCGGACTTGAAGTCCGAAAACGGGGCGAAACAATGCGGATACTTGTTATTTCCGATTCTCACGGTATGCCCTCGCGCATACTCGATGCCGTTGAAGCTCATCCCGAGGCGGAAGCTTTGATTTTTCTCGGCGACGGAGAGAGCGACATCGAAATGCTCGAGAGCTATTGCCGCAGTCTGCCGAGCATGATAAGAGTCGCCGGCAACTGCGACTTTTCCTCAAAGCTGCCGCTCATGCGGGTGGTGACTCTCGGCGGCAAGAAAATTTACTGCACCCACGGCCATACCGAGCACGTCAAGTACGGCACGGACGAGCTTATTTGCCGCGCAAGGCAGGAGGGTGCCGACATAGTATTATACGGCCATACCCACTCGAGCGTTACCGCATATGATGACGGGCTCTATATAATGAACCCCGGCAGCATACGCGACGGGCACTACGGCATGATAGACATAGTGCCCGGCGGAATAATGCTCAACGAAGCGAAACTTTGAGGTGAAAAATGTCTGCTCCGCTTTTCGAAGCCGTTAAGGCGCACGCAAAAAAGCAAAAGGTCAGTATGCATATGCCCGCGCACAAGGGGAATTTCTCCGCGCTCGGGAGTATACAGGACTTTGATATAACGGAGATACCGGACACCGGCAGCCTCTTTGACGGCGAGGGCGTAACGGCTCTCGCGGAGGCGCAGGCGCAAAAGCTGTTCGGCTCTGCGGCGACGTTTATGAGCGCCGGGGGCTGCACGCTCTGCATTCAGGCCATGCTCAGAGCCGCCGCGCCGAGAGGCGGAAAGGTCGTCTGCGGGCGCGTTGTTCACCGCAGCGCGATAAACGCCATGTCCCTGCTCGGCATAGAGCCCGTCTGGGTTCTGCCGGACGACAGCGCGGGAGAGCTGTTCTCGGGGCGCATAACGGCTGAGAATGTCCGCCGTGCGCTCGAAAAAACGCCCGGCGCAAAAGCTGTGTATCTGACCTCACCCGACTACTTCGGGGTGCTCTCCGATATCGGCGCGATAGCGGACGCGGCGCGCGAGTTCGGCGTGCCGCTGCTTGTCGACTGCGCCCACGGAGCGCATCTTAAATTTTTGGAAAAGGATATCTCTCCGCTCGCCCTCGGCGCTTCGATGAGCGCGGAGAGCGCGCATAAAACTCTGCCCGTCCTAACGGGCGGCGCGTGGCTTCAGATAGGCGACGAAAGCTTTGTGCCGGAGATACGCCGCGCAATGGCTCTTTTCGGCTCGACGAGCCCGTCCTATCCGATAATGATATCCTTAGACCTTGCGCGTGATTGGCTGGAGAATAACGCGGGCGAATTTGTCCGCCTGAGCCGCCGCGTGCAAAGGACCGCGGAGCTCTGCCGCTCGTTGGGATTAACTCTGCCCGAGGGAGACTGCGACCCGACGCGCATAGCCTTTGATGTTCGGCGTTTCGGCTTTGACGGCGAGGATGTCGGCGAGCTGCTGCGCGGGCACGGAATCGAGCCCGAATATGCGGGGCTCGGAAAGATAATTCTCATCCCCTCCGTCATGAACACGGACAGGGACTTCGACAGGCTCGACGAAGCGCTGAAATCGATATTTTCAAAAGCCGCGCCGAGCGGCAAAAAGCCTGCGGGGGTCAACGCATTTTTGCCGCAGACAGCCATGACTCCGCGCGAAGCGCTGCTCGCGGAATGCGAATATATTGATATCGATTTTGCCCTCGGACGGACGGCTGCCGAGGCGTATTGCCCGTGCCCGCCCGCCATTCCCGCCGCTATGCCGGGGGAGATACTCGGCGAAAGGGAAATCAAGGCGCTTCGCAGATACGGTATTTTCAATATAAAAGTTGTAAAATAGCCGAAGATGTTTTATAATATTATTGAGTAAGATATGCAAGTAAAACAGAAAGGAGCCTTTCCGATGAAACTCATCATTGCGATAATCAGCAACGACGACTCGTACGATGTATTAAGCGAGCTGACAAAGGCCGGCTTTGACGCAACAAAGCTGTCGACAACGGGCGGCTTTTTAAGCGCGGGCAACGTCACCCTGCTCATAGGCGTTGAGGACAGCCGCGTTGACGACGTCATGGAGATACTCAGGGAAAACTGCTCCAGACGCACTCAGCTCATGAGCGCCGCCCCCGCCTACAATGCGGAGAGCTTCGTCACCCTGCCCGTTCAGGTGGCGATCGGCGGAGCGACCGTGTTCGTTGTGAACATGGCGGATTTTTATAAGCTGTAACGCCGGAGAATATATGGGATTTGAATCTTTGCAAATATCGGAGCCGTTGAAAAAGGCTCTGAGTTCTTCAGTGAACTCAGGGCGTTTTCCCCATGCCGCGATACTCGAGGATGAGGACGGCGAACGCCTTATGCAGACCGCAAAGACCCTCGCCGCCGCGCTGGTGTGCTCGGGGGAGGGCAAGCCCTGCGGCAGATGCATAAACTGTCTCAAGGCACTCTCCGATTTGCATCCCGATATAAAAATATTCGAGCCCGACCCCAAAACGGATAATTTCAAGATTGAAACCGTCCGTGAGCTGCGCTCGGATGCCTACATAGTCGCAAACGAGGCGGACAGAAAGGTGTATATCCTGAAGGACGCGCAGAATATGCTCGTCCCCGCGCAGAATGCACTGCTCAAGGTGCTCGAGGAGCCGCCGGAGGGCGTGTGCTTTCTGCTGCTGACGGATGACAGAAACGTGTTTTTGCAGACCGTCCTCTCCCGCTGTGCCGTGTTTTCGCAGGGCGGCGGCAGGCGAGTGGACAGCGGCGTTTTGGACGCCGCGAGGGCTGTGGCGGCGGCCGTGCCGGAGGCTAACGAATATCCCCTGCTCGCGGCGACGGCGGCATTTGAAAAGGATAAGACGCTGTTCAGAGCCGCCTTGCAGGTTCTGCCGGAATTTTTCCGCGCTGCGGTGCTGATAAAATCCGGAGCCGAAGCGCCCGAGGAGTATAGAGACACGGCGCAAAAGCTCGCCGTTAATATAACCACGGCGAATCTCATGCGAATTATAACCTGTATAGACGGACTCGCGGCAGCATTTGAAAGAAACGAAAATTACACTCTGCTCATTACCCGTATGTGCGCCGAGCTGCGCCGTGCGTCGGGCAGATGAAAGGATGGAATATATGGCTCAGGTCATAGGAGTTAAATTCAGAGAAGTCGGAAAGGTCTATTATTTCGACCCTCTCGACAATAAATTCGAAAAGGGCGATTATGTTATCGTCGAGACTGTTCGCGGAATGGAGTGCGGCGAAGTGGCGCTCGAAAACAGCGAGGTCAGCGACGAGGAGATAGTCAAGCCCCTGAAGTCCGTGGTGCGTCGCGCGACGGACGAGGATCTCAAGACAGTCGAGGAGAACCGCAAAAAGGAGCAGGAGGCTTTTGATATCTGCCTTCAGAAGATAGCCGATCACGGGCTTGACATGATGAAGCTCGTCAATGTCGAATACGCCTTTGACGGCAAGAAGATACTCTTCTATTATACCTCCGACGTCAGAGTCGATTTCCGCGAGCTTGTCAAGGATCTTGCCCGCGTGTTCCGCACGAGAATAGAGCTCAGGCAGATAGGCGTGCGCGACGGCTCGAAGATGCTCGGCGGTCTGGGTATGTGCGGCAGACCGTTCTGCTGCAGCACGTTTATAGGCGACTTCCAGCCGGTGTCGATAAAGATGGCCAAGGAGCAGGGTCTCTCACTCAATCCGGTCAAGATAAGCGGCACCTGCGGCAGGCTCATGTGCTGCCTGAAATACGAGCAGGACAACTACGAGTATCTTCTGAAGATAACCCCGAAGCAGGGCGCTCTCGTCGAGACTCCCGAGGGCAGGGGAACGGTAGTCGAGGTGAACCTCCTCTCCGGCCAGCTCAAGGTCAGGCTCGACCGCTGCCCCGATGCCGCGCCGCACGCGTTCGGCCGCCGCGAGGTAAAGACCATAAAGGACGGCAAAATCAAGGTTGAACGCTCCGAGCTTGAGGCTCTCAAGGGAATAGAATAAATACGGGCATAATTTACTCTTGATTTTTCAATATAATGTGTTACAATGATTATACAGCATATGCGGAGATTCTCCGCCGATTGCTGACAGATAAATTGATTAAGGAGGATTGACTAATGGCTTATCATATCAGCGACGATTGCATTTCCTGCGGCGCTTGCGAGGCTGAGTGCCCCGTAGGAGCTATTTCCGAGGGCGACGGCAAGTATGAGATCAACGCGGATCTCTGCACCGAGTGCGGTTCCTGCGCAGATGCTTGCCCTGTTGGAGCTCCCCAGCAGTAATCAATCTTTACATCGGAAAAGTCTGTACAGCTTATGCTGTGCGGACTTTTTACTTTTATATATAAAAAAGCGTCCTCCGTATGGTGCCATACGGAGGACGCTTTATGCTTTTGAATCAGCTGATCAGCCGAGCTTCGGCTTGAGAACGGTCTCATAGAAATTGTCGACTGCCGCGTAGAAATCCTCAACGCCGCCGTCGTTCTTGATGACATAGTTCGCCATCTTCTCGCTCTCGCTGGTGTGGAAGATCTCCTCCTCATGGAGATCGTTCTCGCGGAGCTTCTCAACGCTCTTGCCGTCGCGCTCGGAGCCGCGGGCTATCATTCTCTGATAACGAACCTCGTCGTCGCTGATAACAACGTCAACAAGGATGAAATCCTCGCCGAAGGCCTTGCGGAAAATCTCTATATCCGAGGGCGGACGAATGCCGGAAACAAGGTAGTTCGGAGCGTCCGACTCCTTTATCTTCTTGACTATCATCTCGGGGAAGAAGGTCTGGCCGAATTCGCCCATGTACTTCTTGCTGGTGGCGTGAAGATTGTCGCGGGTCAGCTCAAGGCCGTCCTTGGTTGCGAGCTCGCGGACAACGTCGCCGATGGAAATCATCGGGAAGCCGTACTTCTGAGCAACATAATCAAGGAAGAAATCCTTGCCTGTGCCGTTCTTACCGACAGCTGCTAAAATCATAATTTATACCTCCAATTTGTTTTCGCAAATATTATATATTATGCCGCAGGCTTTGTCAATTCCCGATTCGGTCGGCGCCGTGAACCCGCACGCATATCGCGGTCATATCGTCGGATTTTTTTCCTTTGCGGCGGCTCAGTGCGGCGGCGGTCAGCTCCTCGGCGAGCCCCTGAGCGTCCCCCCGCCAGGAGCGCAGGAGCTTTAATATCCACTCGCTGCCGTCCGCAGCCACGCCGTCCGATATCATAACCACCGTGTCGCCCTCGCGCAGCTCGGTGCCCGCCGTTGAAAAACCTATGCGGCTGAGTATTCCCGCCGGGAGCGACGGCAGCTCGAGTATCGCCGTGCGCCCCGCACGCTTTATGAAGCACGGCGCGGCGCCGGCCTTGAAGAAGCTTATCTCGCCCGAGTAGGGGTCGAGCGACGCTATGTCAAGCGTTGCAAGGCTCTCGTCCTCGCTCTTTGCTATGAGCGCGGTGTTGACGGTTCTGAGCGCCGCCTCGCAGGAGAGTCCCGAACAGATGAGCGAAGCGAAAAGGTCAGTCGCCATAGCGGAATCGACGGCGGCGCGCCTGCCCGTCCCCATGCCGTCGCTCAAAATTATCACATTCCGCCCGTCCTCGAGCCCCACGCAGTCGCAGCAGTCGCCGCAGTCCCCGTCGTCCGAGGCGGGGCGCTGATCGGAGCCTATTTCAAAGCAGAAGCGCGGCTTTTCGCCGAAGGTCAGCTCGACTCCGCCCTCTGTGTCGCGTATGGCGGGGAGAGCCAAAGCCGCTCCGAGCTCTTGAGAGAGCGTATCGGCGGCTTTTCGCAGGACGGAGTTTTCCGGCAGCTCCGCTGCTTTCACCGTGAGCTTAATATGTCCCTCGCAGTCTCTTTTGCAGCAGGCGGAGATAATATTCAATCCGAGTTCGCCGAGCACGTCAACGGCGCAGGAGGTCTGCGCGGGGAGGAACATTTCGCTCCTTGCCGTCTGCGCGGCGATTTCGCCTATGATATCGGCCATCGCGCCGAAGCTGTCCGCAACGGCACGGCGGAGCTGGTTTGTCTTTTGCGCCGCGCAAGCCGATGCAACGCTGCCCGCAAAAATTCGGTTGAAGCTTTCGGCTACAGCGTAAGACTTCGGACATTCGGCGCAGAACTCCGCGCCCAATTCCTCCGAAGTTATATGATTTTCCTCGCGCAGTATTTTTATCGCGTCCGAAAAAGCTCGCTCTCGGAGCTTTTCTCTCTTTCCGGCGCACTTCCCGCACCCGGCGCAGACGCTCTGCTTGACCCTCGCGGTCATTATCTCCGCCCCGTCCGGGCGCACGGAGTCTATTCTCTTGCCCGCCCGTTCGATGCATCGTCCTACGCCCTCGAGCGCACTCTCCGCGTCGTTGAGGCGGCGGCACAGCTCCCCTCGCTCGCCGTCGGGCGCATATTCCTGCGCGGGGCTCAGCTTTTCCCGCAGCTTTTCGAGCCTTGCACGCGGTATGAGCACGAAAATCAGAGCCGCCGCCGCGCTCTCGGCGATAGCTGCCACCGCCTGCGGGCTCGGGGAGATAACCGCGCTTATTCCGCAGATGCAGATAAATGCCGCCGAAATACCGAACTGACCGAATTTCGAGAACAGCCCGGCACAGAGCCCCGCAGCCGCGTATACGGCACCCAAAGAGGGATCGCCGCAAGCCGCCGCGAGAGCCGTGCCCGAGCAGATTCCGCCTATTGCGCCGCCCGATTCGCGCAGGGCGAAGCACAGCAGCATGACGGCGAGAGCCGCCGCAGTCCCGGCGGGACGGAAGTTCAGTATATTGAGCCGGGCGAAGGCGGTCAGCGCCGCGCAGCAGGAGACGGCGATGCAGATTATATCGTGCCTGCCGAGAGCGTTTGATTTATTTTTGTGCTCCGTAAGACGGAGGGAACGCGAGAAAAAATATGTCATCCCGCCCGCGAGAATGCAGTCGGAGAGAAAGCCCACAACGCCGTTTAGCGTGAAGCCCTCGACGAGCAGCACGGCCATGCCCGTAGACGCACAGCACAGCGCGGCGGAGACGGGAGCCGTGTGCCGCACGCAGTCCTCGCCGCGCAGACGGTTGACGGAAAAATTTATCAGCGCTGTTCCCGCGACGCACGCCATGTATCTTATTCCCTCCGTGCCCGAAAAGGACAGCAGATAGCCCGAGAGCGAGCCGACCGCCGCCGCAAGGGCGTAGGGCTGAACCGCCGCCGCGGAAAAAGCGAGCGCGAGAGGGGACAGTCTGCCGAAAATTTTTGCGTGCGCGAGCAGCAGCCCGGCGGCGCACGAAAAAACGCATTTAAACGCGTGAATGAGCTTCCCGCGCTTTTCTTCATCTATGAATTTGAGCTTGTCCGAGTTTATCCTTGATTTCTCCATTTTTTTCACTTCTCTTTTAGATATTGCGCCGCGACGAAAACCTGTGCGGGCTGTTTTGACACAATTATTATTTTATATTTTCACATATAAAAAATCTGTCAAAAATACCGCGGCAAAAAACACAAGCTTTTGCCGCGGTATAGCGAGAAGTGTCAATATTGAATTTTAACGGTAGAACAAGTTCGCAATAAAGCTCACGGCATGGACGATGCCGAACAGCAGGCTGCGCAGGACGAAGAACGTGCGCCCAAGAAAGGTGAACGAAGTTCGCTCCGAATATTCGGTGGCAGCGTTCGGTGTCTCGGTCATTATTGCGGAATTTGTCATGTATATGTTCCTGCAAACGTCCTCGGGGACAAAGTCCATAGCGATTATTCCGTATGTCTTGCCGTCCTTGAAGTCGTACTTTTTGAGTCTGTGGTTGATTATTCTCGAGTTCATCAGCGGCAGCCCCAGTCCGACGCAGCTTGACAGGCATATGTTGAAGTTCTCGGGGTCTAACTCGGATTCGAGGAATGTTGTGACTGCCTGCCATTTTTTGCTGCCGCCGAGCTTATACGAATCCTGAACATAGAGGTGCGAATAGGTTTTGCCCGTCGAGGCTTTTTTCATGCTGCCCGATATGAAGTTTATGACCTCTTTTACGGGGACGTGCGGATATGCGCCGAAATCGAGGCCGCTGTTCTGATCGTCGAACTTCGAGCGGTCGGCTTTGACAACGCGCAGGAGAACTATCTTGCCGCGCACCTCACCGAGGGTTGGAATACGGTTTTCGAGAAACCATATATCCTCTTGACCCTTTATGCACTGCTCGTAGAAGGCGTCGAAGAAAACCGTGCCCGTCTTGCCGTTTCCCTCCTTGAGCTGGAAAAGCACGGTCTCGCCGGGATTCTTCTTCAAAAAGTCGGCGCACATCTTAACGGCGTCCGCCGCCGTGAGCTTCTCGGCTTTTACGCCGTAAGCCTTTCGGCAGGAGGCCGCCGAGTGAACGGCAACCAGCCTTTTATCCTTTTGAAGCTCGAAGCGCATATCAAAGTAGCGTGCGCCGCGGTAGAGCTGCTCCGAGACGGAACCGTCCTGTGTCTTGAATATCGGACTGATGTCAACATACTTCGTCGAGCTGTCATGCGTGCCGGGCATATTTATGGCTGTTATCGGCACATCCGGCTTTATCGCGCTCATCCAGTTCGACCCGTCGATTTCACTCTCCGATTCTTCGGCAAAGGCGCAGGTGCTTATGCCGCCGAGCACAAATGAAGCGAGCGCGAGCGAAACGAATCTGAGAAGCTTCTTTTTCATGTTATTCTTCCTCCTTGAGATATATCTTGACGCTCGAATAAGTTTTTGCGGTGGAGCGGGTCAGATTGAGTCCGGCGTTCATGAGATTGGAGCCGGAGTAAACTCTCCCGTCGAAGTCGCAGATGTAGCGCTTTTCGGGGTCGAGACCCTTGAATCTGAGAATGAAGAACGGCACTTCGGGCGCGCGCATGGTTACGACCGTCGCAAGAGCCTCGCTCTTGTCCTGCGCGACAAAGCTCCACGCGCAGCGATATCCGTCCTCGTAGGGGCTTTTGAGCCGATAGAGGTCGCCCGAGTGAATGAGGTCATAGTATTTGCGGTATTCGTCAACCTGCTTTTTTACCTGCCCGCGCTCCTCTGCGCTCAGCTCATTCGGGTCAAGCTCGTAGCCGAACGTGCCCCAGAGCGCGACGTCGCCCTTTACTTTGTAATCCGTCCTGTCGCAGGCGGAGACGTGAGCGCCCATAGTCGAGGCGGGGTAGCACATCGAGGTGCCGAACTGAATCGTCAGCCGCTCTATTGGGTCGGTGTTGTCGCTCGCCCAGATCTGCTGAGAGAATGCGAGCATGGCGGGGTCGAAGCGCCCGCCGCCGCCCGAGCAGTTTTCAAAGAGCATATCGGGGAACGCGTCGCGTATCCTGCCCATTAGCTCATATGTGCCGAGAATGAAGCGGTGGAAGAACTCGCCCTGCCTGTCCGCGGGGAGCAGAGCGGAGCCCGCGTCGGAAATATTGCGGTTAAAGTCCCATTTGATATAGTCTATTTTATATTTCGAGAGCACGGAGTACATCTGGTCGAAAATGTTGTCGCGCACATCCTTTCGGGACATATCGAGAACATACTGATGCCTGCCTATGCAGGGCTTGCGGTTCGGAACATGGACGCACCAGTCGGGGTGGGCGCGGAACAGCTCCGAGTCGGGGGAGATCATCTCCGGCTCGTACCATATTCCGAATTTCAGTCCGAGAGCGTTTACTCTGTCTATAAGCTCGCCCAAGCCGCCCTTGAGTTTGCTCTCGTTTACGAACCAGTCGCCCAGGGAGCTGCGATCGTCGTTGCGCTCGCCGAACCAGCCGTCGTCCATGACGAGCATATCCATGCCGAGCTCCTTTGCACGCTCGGCGAAGGAGACGAGCTTTTCCGTATCAAAATCAAAATATGCCGCCTCCCAGCTGTTTATCAGCAGGGGACGCTTTGCGGTTTTCCATTTGCCGCAGACGAGATTGTTGTTATAGAGCCTGTGATATGTGCGGCTCATCTCGCCTATGCCCGCGTTCGAATAGACGATAACCGCCTCGGGAGTCATAAAGCTCTCGCCGGGCTCAAGACGCCAGGAGAAGTCATTGGGGTTTATGCCCATGACTATGCGCGAGGTGCCCGAGAAGTCGCATTCGGCGCAGAACTCGAAGTTGCCGCTGTAAACGAGATTGAAGCCGTAGGCCTCGCCGCTGTCCTCGTCGGCATTTTCGGAGACGAGAGCCGCAAACGGGTTTTGACAGTGGCTCGAAACTCCGCGCTTGCTCGCAATTCCCTGAAGTCCGTGGGCGAGCGGGCGGCGCTCCTCGGAGCGCTCCTTGGCATGTCTGCCGTAGAGAGTTATGAGGTCGTAATCCATGCTCGGCAGGTCGACGCACAGGCTCATCGCGCGTTCGATATCCGCAGGCTTCTGCGATGCGTTCTCGATTTTTGCGCTGCGTATGATTGCATCGAGCGCGTTGAATACGGTATATATGAGCGTGACGCGAATATCGGTCACTCTGTCCGCCATATAGATTTCGAGTGTGTCCGCCTCGCTTTCGCTGTTGAGGTAAACAGACGGCAGGGGCTCGGCGGACGGCTTGCCCGCGTATATCCTGTGCCCCTCATAGCGCATATCAGTGACGGTGTTGCCGTCCGCATTTTTTATTGATAACGCGCTCACCCTGAAATCTCCGCAGCCGTTGCAGCCGTATTCCATGGGCGCGCAGTCGGGCGAAAAATCGTGCGAGTCGGTATAGTGCTCATTGGTCAGCGGGCTGAACGACGCGCAGCGCGGACGAAACGAACGTGCCTCAAGCCCCTCGGTGTCGGCTATCTTGCTGCCGTAATATAAATTGACGAGCTGGTCGAAGTCGACGACTCCGATAACATAGCTCGAATTGGGAGTGTCAAGCTTGAATATCCTGTTCTTGCTGTCAAAATTTATCATTGTATATTATCCTCCGTTGCGGTTTTATTTTTCGGCAAAGCGTTCGGGAGCTTCGTGTTATGCCTCTGCCTCTCCGAGAGAGGGCAGGCCTCCGCGCCTTAAAAAATCCTCAAACAGCTGTTTCTTGTATTCTTCGGGGTAGTCGTAGCCCCAGAGCATTTTTATCGCGGCGAAGTTTTCAAAGGTTTCGTCGGGATAAACTTTCGCGCTGCCGACCGAGTAGGGCAGGGGGAATTCAACCGTGCCGTCGGAGGCTATGAAATACTCCTCGGCTATAGAGCAGGCGACCCTGTTCGCCTCCTGCTTCGGATATTCCTCGTCGAATTTTATTTTTGTTATCGGAAATATTACTGTCTTTGCGTCAGCTCTGCGGTAGAACTCGGGCGAAGCGCCGCTGTGCCCGTGGTGGGACTGCTGCATGATGTCGCAGCCGAGCGTTTTTTCTGTGTAGCGCGCCGTCATTATGTCGCTCTCGACATCTGCGGCGTCGCCGGGGAATATTATCCTCGTCCCGTCTGCCTCAAGCGCGAGCACGCACGAGGTGTTGTTGAAGTTTTCGAGACTTTGAGGCCAAACGTCCTCCTGAGTGCAGAGCACGTCAAAGCGAAGGTTACGCACGAAGAACCGCTGCCCCGTGTGGAGCTTCACGGCGGGAATATTGCAGGAACGGGCGCAGTCCTCAAACCGCCTTATATATTTCTTGTTGGACTCGCCCCAGCTCATGCTGTCGCGGTGGTCTATGGGTGCGTCGTTGTAATAGAGCCTTTCGATTTCGACCGCCGAGCCGTATTCGCGGATAAAATCGACAAATTGGCTCACATGGTCGTCGTGCGCGTGGCTGAAAAACCAGCCTGAAATAACCGTCCGCTCGCCGTCGGGCGTGCGCTCGCGCAGAAAGCGGTATATCCTCTTGTGGTCGTTGGGCTGAAGAAAATGCCCGCTGTCTATAATAAAAAAGCTGTTGTCCGCGCAGCGCAGGATATAGCACATCCCGCAGTCAATATACGAGTGGTCGTTTTCAAACTGCCAAAGAGCGCTGCCGCACCTTCTCTCATATTTCGGCTCCTCGCACTCGAACCGAGCCGAGAACGGGTCGCATATGACGCGCAGGCTTTTTTCCGACGGGCAGAAATATATGTGGATGAGCATATCCCCGTGATATGATGCGTGTCTGTTTTCTTCGAGATCGTTGCGCTGAAAAATCGTATAGCCGAGCTTTTCGCACTCGCCGCAGATTTTTGAAAAATCCGATTCCGCCGCGCCTTTTATAAGCCGCATATGCGCGCCGTCGCCGCAGTTGTAAACGGAACTTTCGCCGCATATTGCATTTTCGCAGAGCCTGCCGAGCAGTTCTTTTGCGTTCATATATTCCCTCCGTCGTTCGGTATGCGATAATCATATCACAAATTGCTACATTAGGGAAGTTGTTTATTGATCAAATTAGTGAAAATAACAAGAAAAAGACGGCAAATATAAAAAATGCAAGAGCGAATACCGAGCAGAAAAGGAAAGAGGATGAATTTCCCGAGCGAAGAAAAGAAAAACAACCCGAAGCAAGAAAAGCCATTCCCGCAAAGAGAGACAGAAGCATCATTACAAACGCTGAGATCTCAAAGGCTTTTAGTTTCCTCTGACGAGATTTCTTGTTGTTGTACTTTTCGGACTTGTTTTTTTTTTGAACATATAATTTCGCCTCTTAACCGTGACATTTAGTGAATGTCAATATTTATCTAATCATAACATATAATAGCCTTATTGACAAGCACTGAATGTCTCGGAGGCTTTTTTATGTTTATCAACAAAGCAAAAGACGGGCTTAACAATGTCTGCGGAAAAAATATAGCCGTTCTGCGCAAAAATATGGAGCTTTCGCAGCGGCAGCTCGCCGATGCATTTCAGCTCGCGGGGCTCGATATAGACAAAAACGCCGTTCAGCGCATCGAGTGCGGTAAACGCTTTGTGACGGACATCGAGGTTATCGTGATAGCCGACACCCTCGGAGTGAGCCTTGAAGCCTTGCTCAGACAGGATATCGGAAAATAAAATTCACACAAAAGCGTTGACAAGGCATTTGATTTGTGTTAGAATAACTTACGCTTTATGGAGAGATACCGAAGCGGTTATAACGGAACGGTCTTGAAAACCGTCGTACGGCAACGTACCGTGGGTTCGAATCCCACTCTCTCCGCCAGCGACAACAACAAAACTTTATAATATAAGTTACCATGCAGAAGTACTCAAGTTGGTGACGAGGCGCCCCTGCTAAGGGCGTAGGTCGGGAAACCGGCGCGAGAGTTCGAGTCTCTCCTTCTGCGCCAAGAAGAAACGGCAATTTTCGAAAGAAGATTGCCGTTTCTTTGTTCTTTTCACTTTTCACTCATCGTTCTTTTCTTTTGTATTTGAAATCGTCGTTTTCATCGTCGTTTTCAAATACAAAAGCACTTGCAATGCAGGCGCTTTTTTCAATGAAATTCACCCTGCCAAAGACTGCCGCACGGCCGTATCCGCCCTTTTTAACTTTAATGTGCAAAATTTTTATTGCACAAGGCGCGATATAATGATATTATATATATTAGTTTTATTTTTGGGATGTGATGACATGGATTCAAGCTATCTTCCGGCAGGATATAAGCCCCTGCTTGATATCAGGCAGACTCAGGTGGCTATCAAGAAGGTCAAGGATTTCTTTGAGAGGGATCTCGCAATTCAGCTCAACCTGACCCGCGTCTCCGCGCCGCTTTTCGTGCGCTCGGATTCCGGACTCAACGATACATTGAACGGCGTTGAGCGCCCTGTGGCGTTCGACATAAAGGATATGGACTGCGATGTTGAAATAGTCCAGTCGCTCGCAAAGTGGAAGCGCCGCGCCCTCAAGGACTACGGCTTCAAGCCCGGTGAGGGTCTCTATGCCGACATGAACGCCATACGCCGCGACGAGGATACGGATAATATCCACTCCGTCTTTGTCGACCAGTGGGATTGGGAGAAGATAATAACTCCCGAGCAACGCAACGTCGATTCCCTCAAGAGAGCCGTCCGCGCCATTTACAGAAGCCTGCGCCATACGGAGACGTATATAGCCGAGGAATATGACATTGTCGGCAAGTTCCTGCCCGACGAGATATATTTTATCACCACGCAGGAGCTCGAGGATATGTATCCCGACCTCACCCCAAAGCAGCGTGAGAATGAAATCGCCCGCGACAAGGGTGCGGTGTTTATCATGCAGATAGGCGGCAAGCTCCGCTCCGGCGAAATCCACGACGGACGCGCGCCTGACTATGACGACTGGAGTCTCAACGGCGATATCGTCGTATATTATCCTCTGCTCGATATGGCATATGAGCTGTCGAGCATGGGCATTCGCGTCAATGCCGAGTCGTTGGCCGCTCAGCTCGAGGAGAGAGGCTGCCCCGAACGCGCAAAGCTCCCGTTCCAGCGCGACCTGCTCAACGGCAATCTTCCGCTGACTATGGGCGGCGGCATAGGCCAGTCGCGTATGTGTATGTTCTTCCTGAGAAAGGCGCATATCGGCGAGGTTCAGGCCTCCACCTGGTCGCAGGAGACAGTGGATGCGTTCAGAGCGCAGGGCATCTGCCTGCTGTAAAAAAATATCCGTCCGTCGGCGGCGCTCGTAAAACAGTTAAAGAAAATAAAGAAAGCCAAGCAGCATTTTTCTGCTTGGCTTTTGTTGGTTGCTATAGTTGTTTGCTATATATTCGGATTTGCCTCCTTGCATAGACTGTTTTGTTTATCAATGTCCTCCTTGTAGGGTGCGGCGACTCGACGCACCGCTGACGCCGTAGGCGGCACGATATTATAATATAAAATTTATACCCACTACCTTCGCTACCTACCTTAACGAAATATTTTATCTTTCACAGCGTTTCGGCATTTTCTTTTTATTTGAAAAAGAAAACGCCTGCAAAAGAAAAGCAAACTCAGGGCTTCGCCCCGAGACCCCGCGAACGCCGCGCCGCAGTACATAGCTTGTGTTACTCAATAGGCAGCTCGGCACATTCGCCCGCAAACGCGCTGGAGCTTGAACGAGTGCGGGCTCGTGCGGCGTACAAAGTACGCCGTTCCCTCGCAGTTCTCAATTAGTTTCTACCACTGCGGCGCGGCTATTGAAAACTCGCTTATCGGGGTTTATTGGGTCGTTTGTTTCATCTTTCCGATGTGCGGTGTTTGATAATTTTCAACGTCAAACACAGACCATAGAGGCGAGCTTAGTCGCCTGCTGTCGTCACTGCATAAACCGCGGGCGGATGATATCCGCCTCTACACGGTTCAGTATACGTTAGCTGCTGTAATTTTCGCGGGTGAACGCTTGCAACCGCGCCGCAACTCCCGCTTCCTCTCTCTGCTCTATCCGATAATCTTTTCAATCGCCTTTTCAAATTCCTCGTTTTGCTCCGGCCTGCGCTTCTGCGGGCCCTTTGTTCTGCCGCCCGCCATGCGGATTTTCTTTGCTTCATAGCGTGAGTTCAGCAGCGCGTCGATGTTGTCGGAGGTGTATATCAATCCGTTCTGGTTGAGCGCCCTTGCTCCGCGTGCAAGGCACATCGCCGCGAGTCCGTAATCCTGGGTGACCACGATGTCTCCGCGCTCGAGCAGGTTTACTGTTTTGAAGTCAACGCTGTCCGCGCCCTTCGAGACGGTGACGGTTCTTGCGCCCTCGCGCTCGAATATGTGCGCGGTGTCGCAGAGTATGAGGCATTCGATCCCGTGCCTTTTCGCGGCTTTTATGCATAGGTCGACTACGGGACAGCCGTCCGCGTCTATCAGTATTTTCATTTTGTAGCCCCCTCGGGATTGTTTTTTTCGCTGTTTTGTGATATTATAAAATAGTATACAACAATATTATACACTTGAAAAGAGGTGCCGCGATGTTCTGCACAAAATGCGGAGCTGTTGTTGACGAGAAAACCGGCATATGCCCGAATTGCGGCGCGTGTGAGCGCGCCGATAAAAAGGCCGAGCCCCGCGCAAAACAGAAACTCCACTTTGCAAAAGCGACAAAAACCGCAAGGAGCTACGCCGTGATATTCTCGGCGCTCATGGTGTTCCCGGCAATGATATGCACCGTCATAAATATCTTGAACCCCGGCGATAAATTCTGGGCGGGCTATGTCCTCGGCGCTATTGCCGTAGCGTGGGTGTTCCTTGTTCTCCCCGTTCTGCGCGTGACTCCTGCGCCCGTAACGGCGGGCATCTGCTTCGTCGTGCTCGCGCTCTATCTTCTCTATATCGCCAAAATGCAGGGGCTTATCAGCTGGTATTACAGCTACGCAGTGCCGATTTGCGTCGTGATATGCGCTATGGTCGCGCTGACTACGGGGCTGATATCCAAAAAGATAGCAAAGGGGATACATATCCCCGCACTGCTCTCCGCAGAGGCGGCGGTGTTTCTCATCTTCCTTGAGGCGCTTTACGATTTCAATCAGCTCGGCCGCCTCAATCTGCGCTGGTCGCTGATAACCATGTGCGTTTTCGTGTCGATATCCGTTATCTGCGAAGCGGTGGCATATGTTGTCCGCCTCAACTCGAAAAAATAAAAATGAGTAAAAATGAGCAAAAAAGAAAGAACTGTACCGAAATACAGTTCTTTCTTTCAGAAAGGTGTTTCTTAGCCGAGAAGCTCCTCGTAAGACATACCGAGAACTTCCGAGATGGCCTTGAGCTCAAAATCAGTAACATAGCGAAGCTGACCTTCGAGCTTTGAAAGACCCGATGCGTTGAGGTCGATGCCCTTGATCTGGAGCTGAGTCAGCAGATCCTTCTGCTTCATACCCATGCTCTTTCTCTTCTGCTCGATTTTAGCTCCGACAATGTTTCTGTCTCCGAGCGCCTGCTTTCTGATTCTCATAACTCCTACCTCCTATATTCTCCCGCCTGCTATTTAGGCGGTAAATAGTAAAGCTCTGCCGATTTTCGCGGCTTCGACTTTTACCGGCTTTATTATATCATATGAAAAATTACAATGCAATACTTTTTTCTTAGGAATTATAAATTGTTTACAATTTAAAAACATTTTGTCAAATCTCCTAAATTTTAGAAAAAACAAAGACTTTTTGCCGAAAAAATCAACTATTTACGAAAAAACGCGCAAATTCCGTAAAAAATAAAGACTGCGACGATTTCGGCAATTATTAAGAACGTCTCTTGCCGGGACTTTAACCGAAAAAAATAAAAAATATTTTTTTTGTAAACGATAAAGCGAAAAAACGAAAGGACTCTTTCAAATGGATTCATTCAACTCGTTAAAAGGCAGAAATCTGACGATGCTCGTCGATTTCTATGAGATGACGATGGCAAACGGCTATCTCAAAAACGGCATGGGGGATGCTGTCGCGTACTTCGATATGTTCTTCCGCAAGGTGCCCGACGGCGGCGGATATGTCATCATGGCCGGCGTCGAGCAGCTGTGCGAATACCTCAAGGGGCTGGAATTTACGCCCGAGGATATCGAATATCTGCGCGGCAGAGGCTTCTCCGAGGAGTTTCTCGATTACCTCGCCGATTTTAAATTCAGCTGCGATGTTTATGCTGTCCCGGAGGGTACTCCGATATTCCCCGGCGAGCCGATAGTTACCGTCAAAGGCCCGATAATGCAGGCTCAGTTCGTGGAGACAATGGTGCTCCTCTGCATCAACCATCAGAGCCTCATTGCCACAAAAGCAAACAGAATAGTCCGCGCCGCGCAGGGCAGACCGATAATGGAGTTCGGCTCCCGCCGCGCACAGGGCTTTGATGCCGCAATATACGGTGCGCGTGCCGCATATATCGGCGGCTGCGCCGGAACCGCCTGCGCCGTTTCGGATATCATGTTCGGTGTGCCGGCGCTCGGCACCATGGCGCACAGCTGGGTTCAGCTCTTCGATACCGAGCTCGAGGCTTTCTGCGCCTATGCGAGGGAATACCCGGACAACTGCGTCCTGCTCGTCGATACCTATAACGCATTGAAATCCGGCGTGCCCAACGCCATTGAGGCATTCAAGCGCGAGCTTCTGCCCAGAGGCTGCAGACCCAAGGGCATAAGATTCGACAGCGGCGATATCGCATACCTCTCGCGCAAGGCGCGCAAAATGCTCGACGATGCAGGCTTTGAGGACTGCACGATAGTCGCCTCCAACTCTCTCGACGAATATCTTATCAGAGATATGATAAGCCAGGGCGCAAAGGTCGATTCCTTCGGCGTCGGCGAGAGGCTCATAACCGCGTCCTCGAGCCCCGTCCTCGGCGGAGTGTACAAGCTCTGCGCCGTTGAGAAGGACGGCAAGATATACCCGAGAATAAAGATAAGCGACAATGTGGCGAAGATAACAACTCCCTGCTTCAAAAGGCCGTGGAGACTCTTTGACCGCGAGACCGGCAAGGCTATAGCCGACCTCGTGACCCTCAACAATGAGGTAATCGACGATACAAAGCCCTATGAGATATTCGACCCCGATTTCACATGGAAGAGAAAGATTGTCGAAAACTATGTTGCAAAGCCGCTCAC
This sequence comes from Oscillospiraceae bacterium, assembly GCA_003538135.1. Taxonomy (GTDB): domain Bacteria; phylum Bacillota; class Clostridia; order Oscillospirales; family Acutalibacteraceae; genus CAG-177. The sequence goes on along the minus strand of DPOR01000001.1, from coordinate 473 downwards.
CGTCCAGCTCTTCAAGGATGGCGAGTGCGTCTACAAGTTCCCGCCGCTCGATGAGGTGAAAAAGTACTGCGCCGAGCAGATAGACACCCTTTGGGATGAGGTTTTGAGATTTGACAATCCTCATAACTACTATGTCGACCTCTCGCAGAAGCTCTGGGACGAAAAGCAGCGTCTGCTTGCGGAACACGGAAAGAAGGATGAGCAGTGAGCAAAGAATATAAGATTTTAACGGCGGCGATTTCACTCGCCGCGGCTGCCGTGACCGGCGTAATAATGTTCAAAAAGTTAAAATAACCCTATACATTATATAGTGCCGACGGAGCTTATCGTGCCCCGTCGGCACCTATCTTGTATATTCGACGCGAAACGCCCGGATAAGTGTAAGAGAAGTTAGGAAAAAGGTCAAAAAAGTTGAAAAAAGGTGTTGACAAAAAAGGCTGAGAGTGGTAATATAGTCGAGCACTTGAGAGACG
>DPOR01000009.1:4178-93983 GCA_003538135.1 Oscillospiraceae bacterium | reverse complement strand
CAAGTGCCGTGTAAAATTTTCTAACAGAACTGACGCCCCGGACAAACATCCGAGGCGTCTTTGCATATTACGGATAGCAGTTAAGTGTCTGGCATTTTCACTCCGTGCTTATCTTCGCATATATCTTGCTCACCGGGATAAACAGCAGGAACGTGAGCACGGAATTGAGTCCGGCTTTTATGAGGTTAAACGGGATTATCGCGGGGATGAGCATTTTGACAACCGCCTCAACACCGGTGCCCATGAAGATTCCGGTAAAGATGAGGTTGAGCGGTATCATGACGAGCGTCATCAAAACGGAGCCGACCGCAAGTCCCGCCGCCATGCCTTTTTTGCCGCCGATTTTTTTATACATCAGACCCGCGGCTATAACCAGCACGCCCGACGCGCAGAAGTGCATGATAAAGCCTATAATGTGGCTCGATGAGCTGACGGTAATGGCCTGAATCGCCGAGGTGATGAGCAGGATAACAAGTCCCGCAGACGGGCCGAACAGCATGGTGCCTATGAGCACGGGTACGTCCGCAATGTCGTATTCGAGAAACGGCGCGGAGGGCAAGAGCGGGAATTTGATGAAATAAACGGACACCACGGCCACCGCCGCGAGCATCGCCATCACCGTTATCTTCCGCAGGTTCTGTCTTGAACTTTTTTTCATGAGTATCTTCCTCTCTTTATTTTTGCAACCGGGAAGATGAAAAAGCAAAAGCCCCGCTTACAGCGGGGCGCAAATGCATTCTTCGCATCCTCTTCCATCCGGACTGTACCGTCGGCTTCGGAATCACACCGAATCAACCGCTTTCGCGGCTCGCGGGCTTGGGCTCTTCGCCGTCACCGCCGGTGGGGAATTTCACCCCGCCCCTGAGATTGCTGTATATATTGTCGCACTTTTTCGCCGTTTTGTCAATAGGCGCTGGGCGTTCAAATGTTAACAGAGAGTAAAATCTCGGACACGCGGACGCTTTATTTCGTTGTATTTCGCGCCGCCGTATGTTATACTTATCACGACAAACAAACGGAGGCTTTAATATGAATTTTACTCAATTCAATAAAAACGGCGGCGTCGAGGGCTTCTGCCTGATAAAGACGGTCGACCGCAAGATGACGGCAAAGGGCGTGCCCTATCTCGACCTCACCCTCGCCGACCCCGACGGGGAGATAAACGCAAAGCTTTGGGACTACAAAGAGGAGCTGCACGGCGAATTTTCCGCCAATGACCTGATAAAGGTTCGCGGCACCGTTCAGCCGTTCAACGACTCGCAGCAGCTCAGAATAGAGCGCATACGCAAGGTCACGGAGGCGGACGGCGTGCGCATAGAGGACTTCGTCCCCTCGGCGGGCTTTTCGGGCGAGGCTATGTTCGACGAGCTTATGAAAGCCGCCTTGAGCTTCAAGGATTCGGAGCTCAAGGCTCTCGTCACCGAGCTGCTCAACGAATATAAAGAAAAGCTGCTTTACTGGCCGGCTGCGTTCAGGCTGCACCACGCTATACGCGGCGGGCTGCTCTACCACACGCTCTCTATCCTGCGTATGGCTCAGGGCGTGGCGGACATATATCCGTTTATCGACAGGGATTTGCTCTTTGCGGGCGTCATGCTTCACGACATCGCAAAGACCGAGGAATTTGACGTCGCGCAGACCGGCATAGCCTCGGGCTACACCACAGACGGCAATCTGGTGGGTCATCTCGTGCGCGGAGCGATGGCGGTTGACAGATGCGGAAAGAAGCTCGGCATAAGCGAAAACACGCTGATGCTCGTCGAGCACATGATAATCTCGCACCACGGCGAGCCGGAATTCGGCGCGGCGGTGCGCCCGATGTTCCTCGAGGCCGAGATACTCTCCTCGCTCGACACGCTCGACGCGAAAATATACGAGATAGAGCAGGCCTGCAGAGCCGTTGAGCCGGGTGAGTTCACCCCCCGCCAGTGGGCGCTCGACAACCGCAAGCTCTATAACCATGACCGCAATCATGCCGATTTCAAGGCCGAGCTGATAAAATAAGAGGAGAGCCTATGGACTGGACAGAAATAAAGATAACCGTGGACACAAAGGATATCGACACCGCGGGCGACATAGCCAATATGGTCGTGCCCTACGGCATATATATAGAGGATTACAGCGACCTTGAGCGCGAGGCTATGGAGATAGCCCACATCGACCTCATAGATGAGGAGCTGCTCGCAAAGGACAGGACGAAGGGCATTGTACACATCTATATCGACCCGCAGGATCACCCGCAGGAGGCTGCCGCCTTTTTGACCGAACGGCTCGCGGCGGCGGGAATAGAGAACGAGATAGACCTGACCCCCTGCAAAAACGCCGACTGGGAGAACAACTGGAAGCAGTATTTCCACCCGATAAAAATAGGCGAACGCCTGCTCATACGCCCGACCTGGGAGGATGAGTATGATGCGGACGGGCGCGCGGTGCTCCACCTCGAGCCCGGGCTCGCATTCGGCACGGGCAGTCACGAGACGACACGCCTCTGCCTCGAGGCTCTCGAAAAAAACATAAAGGGCGGCGAAAGAGTGCTCGACGTCGGCTGCGGGAGCGGCATACTCGCTATAGCCTCTCTCCTGCTCGGCGCGGAGAGCGCAACGGGCGTTGACATAGACGAGCTCGCGGTCAAGACTGCAGAGGAAAACGGCAAAATGAACGGCTTTGACGGCGATCGCCTGAAATTCATCCACGGCGACCTCGCAGACAAGGTCAGCGGCACGTTCGATATAGTAGTCGCCAACATCGTCGCAGACATTATAATCATGTTCTGCAAGACGGTACCCGAGTTCATGGCGGACAACGCCGTGTTCATCACCTCCGGCATAATCGACATACGCGAGCAGGAAGTCATTGACGCATTCGCCGAAAACGGATTTGAAATCATCGCGCGGCACGCCGACGGCGGCTGGCGCTGCTTCGAATGCAGAAGAAAAAACTGAATATATAACAGTTCGAGGGGCTGCACGCTGTGCAGTCCCTCGATTTATCGGACCGAAAGTTATTTCATGCCCTGCTCGTAAGCTTCGATCATCTTCTTGACCATCTGTCCGCCGACGGAACCGGCCTCGCGGGAGGTCAGATCGCCGTTGTAGCCCTGCTTGAGATTGACGCCCACCTCGGAGGCGGCCTCCATCTTAAAGCGGTCAAGCGCGTCACGCGCCTCGGGGACAACGCCCTTGCTCGAACTCTTAGCCATTTACTTTACACCCCTTACTTTTTAAGACTTTGTTTGCGTTTGCATCCTTATTATTTTCAGGCTGCTGCGTTTTTATGATTTTTTCGCCGTGACAAAGTTTGTCAAAAGTTCGGCGGTCACACTTGGTGATATTTATTGACAAAATGTTCCCGTTAAGTTAAAATAATATTAACATAATAACAGTACAATATACAGAGCTTAATATATATATAAATAATCTAAAATGCTTGTCAACCGACCGAAAGGGACGGGCATCCGCACATACCCGAAAGGTTGACCGGGGAAGAAAGGAGCAACACATTATTGCAAACGCAAAAATCACCAATCACCACAACCTGATTCTCGAAAAGGTTCGTGAATCCGCCGTTTCGGTTCTGCCGATATTCGTTATAGTCGTGCTGCTGTGCTTCAGCGTCTCGCCGATAGAGACGGATCTGTTTTTGAGCTTTTTGGTCGGCGCATTTTTTGTCATAATCGGCATGGGATTCTTCTCCCTCGGAGCCGAGACCTCAATGACGCCCATAGGCAGCAAAATCGGCACGGCGATGACAAAATCCCGCTCTCTGCCGCTGATAATTACAGTCAGCTTCATTCTCGGCTTCGCCGTGACGATAGCTGAGCCCGATCTTCAGGTGCTCGCGCAGACGGTGCCGCACATAAACAATACCGTACTGCTCGTGACGGTCGGCGTGGGAGTCGGCTTCTTCCTGTGCGTATGCATGGCGAGAATCCTGACTGGCGTTCGCCTGCGCTGGCTGCTGATAGGTTTTTATGCCGTTATTTTTATTTTGGCGGCGTTTTCAAAGCCCGATTTTCTCGGCATAGCGTTTGACTCCGGCGGCGTTACGACAGGGCCTATGACCGTGCCGTTCATCCTCGCGCTGGGCGTCGGCGTCTCTAAAATACGAAGTGACGAAAAGGCCGAGTCGGACAGCTTCGGTCTCGTTGCGCTCTGCTCGATAGGCCCCATTTTGGCGGTTCTCCTGCTCGGATTTTTCTATCCGGACGGAGGCGGAGTCGTTGACATAAGCTCGGCGGCGTATTCGAGCACGGGCGAAATAGGCCGCGCCTATCTCACCGCCCTGCCTTCATATATGAAGGAGATGGCGGTGGCTCTGCTGCCGATAATCGCCATGTTCTATATATTCCAGCTCTTCTCTCTGCGCCTTTCAAAGCGTGAGGTCGCAAGGATAACCATAGGCGTCGTCTACACCTATATCGGTCTCGTGCTGTTCCTGACGGGAGTCAACGTCGGCTTCTCGTCGCTCGGCGCGGTGCTCGGCGCAAAGCTTGCCGAGGGCGGCATGAAATATCTGCTCATCCCGCTGTCCATGCTCCTGGGCTGGTTCATCATCTCCGCAGAGCCGGCCGTTACCGTGCTCGAAAAGCAAATAGAAGAGGTCAGCGCGGGCGCCATACCCGGAAAGGTCATAAAATACAGCCTCTCCGTCGCTATCGCCGCCGCGATGGGCATATCGATGATAAGGGTCATAACGGGAATCTCCGTCATGTGGTTCCTTGTCCCCGGCTACCTTATCGCCATTATTCTCTCGTTCTTCGTGCCGGATATCTACACGGCAATAGCCTTTGACTCGGGCGGCGTTGCGTCGGGTCCGATGACGGCTACATTCATGCTTCAGTTTATGATAGGCGCGTCAAAAACGCTCGGAGGCGATCCGTTGAGCGACGCGTTCGGCGTTGTGGCGATAGTCGCAATGATGCCGCTTATCTCCATTCAGGCAGTCGGCGTGATATATGAGAGACGCAGGAAGCCCGAAGAAAAGGTCGAGACCTTTGCCGACGATGAGATTATCGAGCTCTGGGAGGTGCAGACAGGTTGAATTACATAATGACGGTCATAAACCCCGAGGCTCTGCAGAAGCTCGTTGATATCTGCACCGAGCTTGCCATGCCGATACCGATAGCCCTGCACGGGCGCGGGACGGCAGTGCAGAGTATGCGCGAGCTGCTCGGCATAGACTCGACGGAAAAATGGATTGTATTTTCCGTAGCGAGCGAGGAAAAGACGAAGGAATACATGAAAAGACTGCGCCGCACGCTCTATATAGGCGTGCCCGGTCACGGCATCGCATGGGCGGTGCCCATAAAAAGCGTCGGAGGAGGAAAGACTTTGGCATATCTCAACGACGGGCGGCAGGATGCCCGATACACGCCCGATTTCAATTTTTCATATGAGCTGATAGTCGCAATAGCCAACGAGGGGCGCACCGACGCCGTCATGAACGCGGCGCGCGCCGCGGGCGCGATGGGCGGCACCGTGCTCCACGGCAGAGGCACGACTTCGCCCGAGAGCGAAAAGTTCTTCGGCGTCTCGATAGCCAAAGAGAAAGAGGTCATACTTATAGTGGCGCGCAAGGAGCAAAAGGCGGACATTATGCGCTCGATAATGACCCGCGCCGGCACGGATACGGACGCGGGCGCAGTGGTGTTCTCCGTCCCTGTGAGCGAGGTCGCGGGCTTCGGAATGTTCGACGAGACGTAAAGTTCATTTTTAAGGCGGTGCTTCGGCGCCGCTTTTTTCATGCGCAAAAATCGGACTGCGATACAATTTTTTTGCCGCAAACTGCGTCGGGCGCATTAAAATTTTTCTTCGCCCGAGTCTGCCGCCGAACGGAGAAAAAATGCCTAAAAAAAGACGAATCAACGCCTCTCGGCACAATCAACATAAACTTTCAACGATAGCGCGGTGTTTGTTTTAATTTGTTCAAGTGCCCGCGTAAAACCCACTAAAAAATTGACGGTTTGTCTCATCGGCTTTAAATTATATCTGATTCATGCAGTAAATTTGAATGAAAATTTATTTGAGTTGCATTTTTGTACCTAAGTACAGCTAATTTCGCACTGTTTTTCTGAAATTTTGAAATTTTTTAAAATTTTCTTGCATTTTGAAACGAGGTATATTAAAATAATCGCAATCGGTTAAAATATATATTTTGCCGCAATTCGTTTTGGGAGTGATATTGTGAGCTACATTGATGACATGATACTTAACGTCAGGCAGAAGAACTCGACTCAGCCCGAGTTTGTTCAGGCGGCAACGGAGGTTCTTGATTCCATTCGCCCGGTTGTAGAGGCGAACAAAACATATCAGGATTGGGCGCTGCTCGAAAGGCTCGTCGAGCCGGAGAGAGCTACGGTCTTCCGCATCTCGTGGGCGGACGATGCAGGCAAGGTTCACACGAACCGCGGCTACCGCGTTCAGTTCAACAGCGCAATAGGCCCCTACAAGGGCGGTCTGCGCTTCCACCCCTCGGTCAACATGAGCATTATAAAATTCCTCGGCTTCGAGCAGATATTCAAAAACTCGCTTACGGGACTTCCCATCGGCGGCGGCAAGGGCGGCTCGGACTTCAACCCCAAGGGCAAGAGCGAGATGGAGATAATGCGCTTCTGCCAGAGCTTTATGACCGCGCTCTACCGCGTCATAGGCCCGAACACCGACGTTCCCGCGGGCGATATCGGAGTCGGCGGACGCGAAATCGGCTATATGTTCGGTCAGTATAAGAGAATAACGGGTCAGTACGAGGGCGTGCTCACGGGCAAGGGACTCTCGTTCGGCGGCTCGCTCGCGAGAACAGAGGCAACGGGCTACGGGCTTGTATATCTCGTTGAGGAGATGCTCAAGAATCACGCGAACTCGATCGAGGGCAAGACGATCGTCATCTCCGGCTCGGGCAACGTCGCAACCTACGCCATAGAGAAGGCTCTGAGCCTCGGCGGAAAGGTGGTAACTGCGAGCGATTCGAGCGGCTTTGTATATGACCCGGACGGCATCGACGTTGCGACGCTCAAGCAGATAAAAGAGGTTCGCCGCGCAAGGATAAGCGAATACGCCAAGGAGCGCCCGAATGCGACGTTCTACGAGGGCAAAAAGGTCTGGGGCGTGCCCTGCGACATAGCTCTGCCGTGCGCCACGCAGAACGAGCTCGGAGCTGAGGACGCAAAGGAGCTTATAAAGAACGGCTGCATCGCAGTCGGCGAGGGAGCGAATATGCCCTCGACCGCAGAGGCGACCGAGGTGTTCCTGCAGAACAAGATACTCTTTGCCCCCGGCAAGGCGGCAAACGCGGGCGGCGTCGCGACCTCCGCGCTCGAGATGAGCCAGAACAGCGCGCGCGTCAGCTGGCCGTTTGAAAAGGTCGATCACCAGCTCAACAATATTATGATAAATATATATCACAATATGGCGACCGCCGCAAAGGAATACGGCTACGAGGACAACTTCGTTGTCGGCGCGAATATCGCGGGCTTCCTCAAGGTCGCCGACGCGATGATGGCGCAGGGAATAGTGTAAAAAATATATAACAAATCAGCTCCCCGCGGAAAATTTTGCAGGGAGCTGATTTTTATTTTTGTTATTCCTCTATCTTTATTCCCTTATCTTTAAACAGATTCCTCAGGCGTTCTACAGACGATGAGCTAAGTGCGGTTTTCGTCAGAATAAACGCGCTGTCTGCGGCGATATAAATATAAAAAGCGTGCTTCGTCTCGCAGACCTTCTGTATCTTCGAATACGGTATGACGCGCTTTATGCGCTTTTCGCCGTGCTCGATGAGCTCCAATTTGTCCTCGTAAAAATCAAATTCCTGCTCGGCAAGAAACGACTTGTCGAGCTTTTTAAATGCCCTGTACGGCGCAAGATACTGGATATAAAGATATGCCGCCGCGCAGATGAGGAGCACGGCGCTTACAACATAGAGAAAGATGTTGCCGCCGATTTTTACGAAGCTGACTGTGACCGCTGCGGCGCAGGCGATAATAAGCCAGCCCGTAGCGCCCGAGAAGCGCGTCCTTCTGCGCTTGCCGTCCGTGTAGTGGACATATTTAAGATATGAGTCAAATGTGTTTTTGCAGTTTGCGGTAACTATAAGCATATGTTTCTCCGTTTTCAGTCCATGCCGAGCGCGTGCTCGAGATTTTTTCCGAGGATCCCCTCTTTCGCCTCCTCGGAGATGTCGAGAGCGAGTATCCTGTTTATCAGCGCCTTTGCGTAGCCGGCTTTTTTATACGGGAAGTCGAGCCCGAATATCGCGCAGTCGTCGTCCCCCTGATGAATGAGCGTCAAAAGCTCGTCATCGGTCAAAGTCCAGTAATCCGGCAGACCGTTGTCGTCCGGCATAATGCTCGTCAGACCCGCATATACGCGCCTCGGGTCGCTCGCGCGGTGATGGTTGTTGCAGATAACGGCGAGCGCCTCGCGGAAGAAGTGATAGCCGCCGACGTGCTCCATGCTGAATTTAAGGCGCGGGAAGTTCCATGCGACCTCATCGAAGAGCAGCGGCCGGTAGTCCGCTATGCGGTGCCAGTGCAGCCCCGTGTGGAACGACAGAAAAAGCCCGCGCTCCTGCGCAGCGGAATAGACCTCGCACGCCTTGTCGCCCATGATATTGAACTCCTGATATGCCGGATGGAGCTTTATGCCCCTGAAGCCGAAGTCTGCGATTCTGTTGACCTGAGCCTTTATATCGCCCGAATCAAAGTCCACCGTGCCGAAGCCGACAAGGGACTCGTCGCCCTTTATCGCGTCCGCAAGCCAGCTTATACAGTCGCCGGGCATATTATAATCTTCATACTGCGACGGAAACGGCGCGAAGCAGACCGCCCGCTCTATAGAGCACTCGTCCATGAGCGCTTTGAGCGAGTCTATTCCGCAGCCCGGTTTTGCCTCCTCGGGAAAAACATGGGCGTGATTTGCAAAAATATGATAATCCTTCATTTTTTCTCCTTTAAGTCGATGCCGAGGATGCGGTGTTTGCCGCGGCCATGGCTTTATCTATTGCTAAGACTATGCCGAGCGATATCAGCTCATATTTCGGGTCTAAAATATCGAGCTCGTAGCTGTCGCCCCAGGTGAACCATTCCTTGTGGATGTTCATAATGTTCCTGTCCCCGTCGTAGAGGGAATATTCGTGCGCCCAGAAGTCGCCCTCAACGCGAAGGTCGGTATTTTCGAGCGAATATACGGGGCGGAAAAACGAGAACTCCTTGACTATCTCCGCTATCTCCTCGCCGCCTATCTCGAGTATAAAGCGCGGCAAAAAAGTCCAAAGGCGGCTGTATATCTGCCCTATCTCCTCGCCCTGCGCGTTTAAAATATGCAGCCTTCCGCGCAGAGAGAAGAACTCACCCTCAACAAAATATCTGTCGTCCCCGTTCTCATCCTTGACGGTGAATCTCGAGGTCAGCGAAAAGACCTTTTGCTTGATATAGAGCTTCACTTTAGCTCCCCCTTTCCGCTTTCCAGTATACCATAAACGCCCCGCATTGACAACCGCGGCGGCGGGATTGCGACTAAAATAAATAATTTTTGACCGAAAAAGCCCCGAACGATTGTCACAAAGCTAAAAATTCAAAAAACCTTGTCCCAAGTAATTGATACGCTTGTAATTTTTTGATATAATAGCTCCGTACGGGATACACAAAACGAAAGGAGACTACGTGTATGAATTATACTCAAGAAGTAGAGAATATGTGTATTGTCAAAAAGGGTCCGAACCACGGTCCTGCTCCCATTCCCGAAGAGGGCAAATGGATAAAGGCTTATGAGATAAAGGACATCTCCGGCTTCACCCACGGTGTGGGCTGGTGCGCTCCTCAGCAGGGCGCCTGCAAGCTCTCGCTCAACATCAAGGAGGGCATTATCGAGGAAGCTCTCGTTGAGACCATCGGCTGCTCGGGCATGACCCACTCCGCCGCTATGGCCAGTGAGATCCTCCCCGGCAAGACCATTCTCGAGGCTCTGAACACCGACCTCGTCTGCGACGCTATCAACACCGCTATGCGCGAGCTGTTCCTTCAGATAGTCTACGGCCGCTCCCAGTCCGCTTTCTCGGATGACGGACTTAATGTCGGCGCGGGACTCGAGGACCTCGGCAAGGGACTTCGTTCGCAGGTCGGCACAATGTACGGCACAAGATACAAGGGCGTGCGCTATCTTGAGATGGCAGAGGGCTATGTCACCAGAATGGCTCTCGACGAGGACGATCAGGTTATAGGCTACGAGTTCGTGTCTCTGGGCAAGATGACCGACTTCATCAAGAAGGGCGACGACGCTCAGACCGCATACGACAAGTCGGTAGGCACCTACGGCAGATTCGCCGAGGCCGCCAAGTATATCGACCCGCGCAAAGAGTAAGGAGGATACGGACAATGGCATTATTTGAAAACTATGAGAGAAGAGTTGACAAAATCAATTCCGTTCTCGCTGAGTACGGCATTTCCTCCATCGAGGAGTGCAAAGATATAACTCTTGCAAAGGGCATCGACTGCGACAAGATCGTCAGAGGTACCCAGCCCATCTGCTTCGATAACGCTGTTTGGGCATACACCGTCGGCTGCGCCATCGCAATAAAGAGCGGCGCTGTCAAGGCTGCGGACGCCGCTGCCGCAATCGGCATCGGTCTCCAGTCCTTCTGCATTCCCGGCTCCGTCGCCGAAAACCGCAAGGTCGGCCTCGGCCACGGCAACCTCGGAAAGATGCTCCTCTCCGAGGAGACGGAGTGCTTCTGCTTCCTCGCAGGTCATGAGAGCTTCGCCGCAGCAGAGGGCGCTATCAAAATAGCCCTCAACGCGAACAAGGTCAGAACAAAGCCCCTGAGAGTTATCCTCAACGGCCTCGGCAAGGATGCCGCTATGATAATCTCCCGCATAAACGGCTTCACATACTGCAAGACGGAGTTTGACCCCTATTCGGAGACTGTCACCGTCACCGAGAAGAAGGCTTATTCCAACGGCCCGAGAGCCGACGTCAAGTGCTACGGCGCAGACAACGTTCCCGAGGGCGTGGCTATCATGAAGCTTGAGAACGTCGGAGTTTCCATCACCGGAAACTCCACCAACCCGACCCGCTTCCAGCATCCGGTTGCAGGCACCTACAAGAAGTGGTGCGTCGAGAACGGCGTCAACTATTTCTCCGTCGCTTCCGGCGGCGGCACGGGCCGCACCCTGCACCCCGACAACATGGCGGCAGGCCCCTCCAGCTACGGCATGACCGACACCATGGGCCGTATGCACTCCGACGCCCAGTTCGCAGGTTCCTCCTCCGTTCCGGCGCACGTCGAGATGATGGGTCTTATCGGCATGGGCAACAACCCGATGGTCGGCGCGACCGTCGCCTGCGCCGTTGCAGTCGAAGAGGCTATGAAATAATCGGGATACCCGATAAAAGCATGAATAAACGGGAGACATTCGAAGGAGTGTCTCCCGTTTTTTGTTGCAGACGGAGTGAAAATCTTGCTAATATATTTTGTATATGAAAGCCGAAAGGGAAATCAGGTTCCTCTCTAATACCGAAAATTTTTATAACGCAAAAGGCCTCCCGCTTAGGGGAGGTCTTTCACTATAGATATAAGGGTTGATGCAATCAGTTTTCGCCGTCGCCGTTTATGGTCGATATCTCGGGGGTTATCTCCTCGAGGACGTCAAGGACTATCTTTACAGTATCAAGCGATGTAAAAATCGTCACTCCGTTTTGAACGGCGCAGCGGCGTATCTCAACTCCGTCCTCAAAATGAGAGCCGGAGAGAACCGCACGCGTGTTGATAACATAGCTGACATAGCCCGCTCTTATGGAGTCGAGGATTTCCGTGCTGCCCTCGCTGAGCTTGCCGCGAACGCGGGTGCGTATACCGTGCTTCTTGAGGAACGCCGCAGTTCCGGCGGTCGCCTCGATGTTGAAGCCGAAATGGTAGAACCGCTCGACAAGCGGCAGAGCCTCCTCCTTGTCCTCATCGGCAAGGGTAACTATGACCGTGCCGTATTCCTTCATCTTGACTCCGGACGCCTGGAGCGCCTTGTAGAGCGCTCTGTTGAGGCGCTTGTCGTAGCCTATCGCTTCGCCTGTGGACTTCATCTCGGGCGAGAGATATGCGTCCATACCGGTCAGCTTCTCGAACGAGAAGGCGGGCGCTTTGACATACCAGCGTTTGCCGTCGGGCAGGCGCATATCGGTTATACCCTGCTCGCGCAGGCTCTGACCGAGCATGACCTTTGTCGCTATGCGAACAAGGTTGCAGTCGGTGGACTTCGAAAGAAACGGCACGCTTCTCGATGCGCGGGGATTGACCTCGATAACATAGACGTTGTCGTCGCCGTCAACTATAAACTGTATATTGAACAGTCCGACTATGCCTATGCCGAGACCGAGCTTCGTGGTGTATTCGGCTATCGTGTCTCTGACCTTTTGCGAGATTGAGAAAGGCGGATATACGCTCGTGCTGTCGCCCGAGTGGACACCGGTACGCTCGACGAGCTCCATTATGCCAGGGATAAACACCTCGGTGCCGTCGCAGATGGCGTCTATCTCGACCTCCTTGCCCATGACATATTTGTCAATAAGCACGGGCTTATCCTCATCGACATCAACGGCATTTCTGAGATACTTTCTGAGCATCTCCTCGTTCGCCACTATCTCCATAGCCCTGCCGCCGAGCACGAAGCTCGGGCGCACGAGGACGGGGTAGCCGATACGGGCGGCAACAGCCGCGCCTGTTTCGATATCCGTGACCGCCTCGCCCTTCGGGTTCGGAATGCCGAGGGATTTTATAACCGCGTCAAACGCGTCTCTGTTCTCCGCGCGCTCTATAGCGTCGCAGTCCGTGCCGATTATCTTCACTCCGCGCTTTGCAAGCGAAGCGGCAAGGTTGACGGCGGTCTGACCGCCGAGAGTGGCTATAACGCCCTCCGGCTTTTCGAGGTTGACTATATTCATGACATCCTCTGTCGTCAGGGGCTCGAAATAGAGCTTGTCGGCAGTGGTGTAGTCTGTAGAAACCGTCTCGGGGTTATTGTTGATAACTATCGCCTCATAGCCGAGCTCGCGGATAGCGTGGACGGCGTGGACGGTAGAATAGTCGAACTCAACACCCTGCCCTATTCGAATGGGGCCAGAGCCCAAAACGATTATCTTCTTTTTATCCGATACTACGGACTCGTTCTCGCTCGCGTAGGTCGAGTAGAAATAGGGCACATAGCTGTCAAACTCGCTCGCGCAGGTGTCGATCATCTTATAGGTCGGGAAGATATTCTCATTGCATCTGCGCTCATATATCTCGTCCTCGCTCCTTTTCCAAAGCTCGGCTATATATGAGTCGGAGAAGCCGAGACGCTTCGCCTCGCGCAGAAGAATATCGGAGTCGGGATTCCCCTCCATCTCCTTCTCGAAATCGACTATCTTCTTTATCTTGTCGAGGAAAAACATATCGATATGCGTTATATCGCAGATAATCGACGGGTCAACGCCCATCCACATCAGCTGGGATATTGCATATATTCGGTCGTCAGTACCCTCTTTTATATATTCGAGCAGCTCGTCAATGCTCATCCTCGACGAGTCGAACTTCTCCATATGCAGGTGATTCTTGCCCTCTTCGAGCGAGCGTATCGCCTTGAGCAGGCTCTCCTCGAAGCTGCGTCCGACGCTCATGACCTCGCCCGTCGCCTTCATCTGGGTCGAAAGCGTGTTGTGCGCGGCGGGGAACTTGTCAAACGGGAAGCGCGGCATCTTGGTCACGACATAGTCGAGCGAGGGCTCGAAGCTGGCCGGGGTATTGGCAAGCTGTATCTCATGCAGGTTCATGCCTACCGCTATCTTCGCCGAGACGCGCGCTATCGGATATCCGCTCGCCTTTGAAGCGAGGGCGGAGGAGCGCGAAACTCTCGGGTTTACTTCTATGACATAGTAGCGGAACGAATGCGGGTCGAGCGCAAACTGGACGTTGCAGCCTCCCTTTACGCCGAGAGCGCGGATAATCTTTAATGCCGAATCCCTGAGCATATGATATTCCTTGTTGGTCAGCGTCTGACTGGGCGCGACAACTACCGAGTCGCCGGTGTGTATGCCGACGGGGTCAAGGTTTTCCATATTACAGACGGTGATAGCGGTGTCGTTGGCGTCGCGTATCACCTCGTATTCTATCTCTTTGTAGCCCTTTATGCTCTTTTCGACGAGCACCTGATGCACGGGAGAGAGCGCAAGGGCGTTCTTCATCATGTCGCGCATCTCGTCGGGGTCGTAGGCGAAGCCGCCGCCCGTGCCGCCGAGGGTGAATGCGGGGCGCAGGATAACGGGATAGCCTATCTTCTCCGCCGCCTCAAGTCCCTCTTCTATGCTGTAGGTTATCTGCGAGGGAACAATCGGCTCACCTATGCTCTCGCACAGCTCCTTGAACAGCTCTCTGTCCTCTGCGCGCTCTATGCTGTCCGCGTCGGTGCCGAGCAGTTCTATTTCGCACTCCTTGAGCACGCCTTTTTTGGCGAGCTGCATGGCGAGGTTCAGTCCCGTCTGACCGCCGATGCCGGGGACTATCGCGTCCGGGCGCTCATAGCGGCAGATACGCGCGAGATATTCGAGCGTCAGCGGCTCCATATAGACCTTATCGGCTATTGTGGTGTCTGTCATTATCGTAGCGGGGTTCGAGTTCGCAAGCACGACCTCGTAGCCCTCCTCACGCAGGGCGAGGCACGCCTGAGTTCCCGCATAGTCGAATTCGGCCGCCTGACCGATGACTATCGGGCCCGAGCCGATAACGAGCACCTTTTTTATATCAGTTCTCTTAGGCACGTCCCTTCGCCTCCTTCATACAGTCGATAAACTGACCGAACAGATAGCTGCTGTCCTGCGGACCGGGGGCGCTCTCGGGATGATACTGCACGCTGAACACAAGATCCTTCTCGCATCTGACTCCCTCAACGGTGTTGTCGAGAAGGTTTATGTGCGTAATTTCGAGCCCCGTGCCCTCGACCGACTTCGGGTCAACGGCGTAGCTGTGGTTCTGCGAGGTTATCTCTATCTTATTCGTGTCGAGGTTCATAACCGGGTGGTTTCCGCCGCGGTGACCGAACTTGAGCTTATATGTCTTTGCGCCGTAGGCGAGGGATATCATCTGATGTCCGAGGCAGATGCCGAATATCGGATATTTGCCGCGCAGCGCCTTTACCGTCTCTATGACCGGGGTCACGTCCTCGGGGTCACCGGGACCGTTCGAGAGGAACACTCCGTCGGGCTTCATGAACTCTATCTCCTCGGCCGGCGTGTCATAGGGTACGACAACGACGTTGCAGCCGAATTTATTTAAGCTGCGCACGATATTGAGCTTCATGCCGCAGTCAATGGCTACGACGTTAAACTGCGGGTTCGAGGTGCGCGAATACCAGCGCTTTTTGCAGCTGACGCGGCTGACAGCATCGTGGGCGACCGCAGTATTTTTGATTATCTCAACCGCGACCTCCGCCGGAATATCGGGCGAGGTTATGAGCACGCGGCGCGAGCCCAGGTCGCGTATGCTGCGCGTGAGCTTTCTCGTGTCAACGCCGGAGATTCCGGGAATCCCGTTCTCCTCCAGCAGCTCAGAGAGCGTCTTTGTGTATCTGAAGTTTGAGGGCATATCGTTGTAGTCATACACGATAAGACCGCCGAGGCTCGGGTTTTTGCACTCAAAATCATCGTCGGTTATTCCGTAATTTCCTATAAGCGGATATGTCATAACGACCATCTGATCAGTATACGACGGGTCGGAGACTATCTCCTGATAGCCGACCATGGAGGTGTTGAAAACTATTTCGCACACTCTGTCGGTATAGCTGCCGAAGCCGTATCCGTAGTACTCGCTGCCGTCCTCAAGGACGATCTTGCGGTCTATGAGTCTCATTTAAAAATACACTCCTTGATTTATCAGATAGAGCTTTTAAGTCTTTCGAGCACATCTCTGTAGCCGCCGAGAACATCGCCGAGGTCGCGGCGGAATCTGTCCTTGTCGAGCTTTTTGTTTGTCTCCATATCCCAGAGGCGGCAGGAGTCGGGGGATATCTCGTCGCACAGGACAAGTCCCTCGTCGGTGCGGCCGAACTCGAGCTTGAAGTCGACAAGGCGCACGCCGCCCTTTGCAAACAGCTCAACCATAAGCTCGTTTATGCGCTTGGACATGGCTCTGAGCTCATCGAGCTCCTCCTGAGTGGCAAGGCCTATGGCGGTTATCTGGCTGTCGTTTATCATCGGATCGCCGAGCTCGTCGCTCTTGTAGCTGAACTCAACGACCGTATTCTTCAGGGGCGAGCCCTCCGGTACGCCGTATTTCTTTGAAAAGCTTCCCGCTGCGATGTTTCTGACTATGACCTCGACCATGACGATCTCCGCTTTTTTTGCGAGAACCGTGGTTTCGTCTATGACTTTGATAAGGTGAGTTTTGACTCCGTTTTTCATGAGGTAATCGAAGATGATGTTGGAGATCTCCGCGTTGAGCTTTCCTTTTCCGGGAAGATCCTCCTTCTTTACGCCGTTTCCGGCCGTGGCGGTGTCCTTGTACTTGATTATGCAGGTACCGGGCTCCTCCGAGCTGTAAACGATCTTGCTCTTTCCTTCATACAACTTTTCCATATCGCAGTTTCCTTTCACTCTTCTTGTTTTTATTTATTCCGCTGGGAGAGCTTGCCCTCAAAGCGGTCTTTGGTGGTAACATCCGGAACGGCTGTCGGATACTTTCCGTTGAAGCACGCGCTGCAGAACTCGCAGCCGCCGACAATATTTTTAAGCTCGGACTCCGGCAGATATCCGAGGGAATCCGCACCGATTATGTCGGCTATCTCCTCAACGGAGTGGTGGCAGGCGATGAGGTTCTCGCACGAATCGATGTCCGTGCCGTAGTAGCACGGATAGAGGAACGGCGGCGAGGAGATACGCATATGCACCTCTTTCGCTCCCGCCTCGCGCAGGAGGTTGACTATCTGGCCGCTCGTCGTGCCGCGTACTATCGAGTCATCTATGAGCACGATTCTCTTGTCCTTTACGGACTCGCCTATCGCGCTGAGCTTTATCCTGACCAGGTCTATCCTCTTCTCCTGACCGGGTGCGATAAAGGTTCTGCCTATGTACTTGTTTTTTATGAAGCCCATGCCGTAGGGTATTCCCGAGGCCTCGGCATAGCCCAGAGCGGCATCTATTCCCGAATCGGGGACGCCCATGACGACATCCGCGTCGACGGGATGAGTCCTTGAGAGTATCGCGCCGGCGTTTTTGCGCGCCGCGTGGACGGATACACCGTCAATGACGGAGTCAGGTCTTGCAAAATAGATATATTCAAAAATGCATGAGCGCCTCGGCTTTTCGCCGCAGTGATCCCTGTTTGAACGCACTCCGTTTTCATCGAAGATGAGTATCTCGCCAGGCAGTATGTCGCGCTCGAATTTTGCGCCGACCGCGGAGAGGGCGCAGCTCTCGGACGCCACGACATAGGTGCCGTCGAGCGTTTTGCCGTAGCACAGCGGGCGGAAGCCGTAGGGGTCACGCGCCGCGAGCAGCTTTGCGGCGGACATAAGCACGAGGGAATATGCGCCCTCAAGCCTGCTCATCGCACTGCTCAGCGCCTTTTCTATAGAGGGGCTTTTAAGACGCGCCTGCGTGACAATATAGGCGATTATCTCGGTGTCGCTCGTCGAGTGGAAGATAGCGCCGTCGAGCTCGAGCTCGCTGCGAAGCTCATAGGCGTTGCTGAGATTTCCGTTGTGGGCAAGTGCCATTTTGCCCTTTTGGTGGTTGACCTCAATGGGCTGGCAGTTTGCTCTGCTGTTGTTGCCCGTGGTGCCGTAGCGCGCATGAGCGACAGCCATGGTGCCCTGCGGGAACTTCAACAGATCGTCGCGCGAAAAGACTTCGTTGACAACGCCCATATCCTTGCGCGAGGTAAACACGCCGTCGTCGTTGACGACTATGCCGCTGCTCTCCTGCCCTCTGTGCTGCAAAGCGTAGAGGCCGTAGTAGGCGAGATCAGCCACGGGGCCGGGCTTGGGTGAATAGACTCCGAAAACGCCGCACTCTTCATGCAAATTTGACATAGACTATTATTCTCCGATCTCAGATTTTTTAAGCGCTGCCGCTATAAAGCCTTTGAACAGCGGGTGTGCCTTGTTGGGACGGGATTTGAACTCCGGATGATACTGCACTCCGACATAGAACGGACGGTCGGTTAGCTCAACCGTTTCAACGAGCCTGCCGTCGGGCGAAAGGCCCGAGAGAGTCAGACCGTTTTCCGTGAGTATCTCACGGTAATCGTTGTTGAACTCGTAGCGGTGGCGGTGGCGCTCGGAAATTTCGGTCTTTCCGTAGCAGCGCTCCATGGTCGTGCCGGGCTTTATGACACAGGGATATGCGCCCAGACGCAGCGTGCCGCCCTTGTCTATATTATCGCTCTGACCGGGCATAAAGTCAATGACCTTGTGCTTGCAGAGCTCATCGAACTCGCCCGAGTGAGCGTCCTCTATCCCCGCAACATCGCGGGCATATTCTATAACCGCTATCTGCATTCCAAGGCAGATTCCGAAATAGGGAACGTGGTTCTCCCGGGCATATTTCGCCGCAAGGATCATGCCCTCTATTCCTCTGCCGCCGAAGCCGCCGGGAACGATTATCCCGTCCAAATGCGAGAGCTTGCTCTCGTAGTTCGCCTCGGTCAGAGTCTCAGAATCGATCCAGTCGATTCGGATGTGTGTATTGAGCGTATAGCCCGCGTGGCGCAGCGCCTCGGCTACGGACAGATACGCATCGTGAAGCTGAACATATTTGCCGACAAGTCCGATTTTGACTTCCTTTTCGCGATTCTTTATGCGGTAGACAAGCTCCGTCCACTCGTCGAGATCCGGCTCGGGAGCGTCGATACCCAGCTCGCGGCAGACGACCGCCGAGAAGTTCGACCTTTCGAGCATAAGCGGTGCCTCGTAGAGGTACGGCAGGGTGATGTTCTCGATAACGCAGTCGGGCTTTACGTTGCAGAAAAGCGATATCTTTTTAAATATAGCGTCCTCGAGCGGCTCGTCGCAACGCAGGACGATTATATTCGGATTTATGCCCATGCCCTGAAGCTCCTTTACGGAGTGCTGAGTGGGCTTCGACTTATGCTCGTCCGATCCACGCAAAAACGGCACCAGAGTGACATGGATAAAGAGGCTGTTTTCCCGCCCTACCTCGAGAGAAATCTGTCTTACAGCTTCGAGGAAAGGCTGGGATTCAATGTCACCTATAGTGCCGCCGATCTCAGTGATGACCACGTCGGCATCGGTTTTCTTGCCGACACGGTATACGAAATCCTTTATTTCATTTGTTATATGGGGTATGACCTGAACAGTCGAGCCGAGATACTCGCCGCGGCGCTCCTTGTTGAGCACGTTCCAATACACCTTGCCGGTGGTGAGGTTCGAATACTTGTTGAGGTCCTCGTCGATAAAACGCTCGTAGTGGCCGAGGTCAAGGTCGGTCTCCGCGCCGTCCTCCGTGACGTAGACCTCGCCGTGCTGATAGGGACTCATGGTACCCGGATCAACGTTGATATAGGGGTCGAGCTTCTGCGCCGCAACCTTGAGCCCGCGCGCTTTGAGAATTCGTCCGAGCGACGCCGCGGTTATTCCCTTTCCGAGGCCGGAGACGACTCCTCCGGTCACAAAGATATACTTTGTCATTAATATCCCTCCGTATTTTTAAATATGTAACTTTTCACTTGACGGTTGTACGCGCAGTTCGTTACAGCATATTATATCACACCTTCCCCCTTAACTTCTATAGTATTCTGTACTAAAAGCGGGCGCTTCCGAACCGAAAAATATGTCAACGCAATCAACTGTCCGCAAAACAGAACAAAATGCGAGCCAATCGGTTCAAAAAAAGAAAAAAGCAAAGGCACTTACCGACGGGGACACCTGCCCCCGCAGAATGAACGCCTTTGCTCATTACGGCGTATTTTATCACATCAAAGGTTCCGTGTCAATTGAATATATTTGTATGCTTCCGTTTTATTTTCCGAAGTGTAAGCGGCGCCGAAAATTTTCGTGCCGACAGGAAACGGCGGGCGTATTTTTCAAAATGGCGGATGCAATTTGCTCATAATTTCGTTTTTCAAAAAGCCTTCGTTGCGGCTGTTTGCACAAAATTGAAAAAATCTCCGAAAATTCCTTGACAATCCTTTTCGGCGCGCGTATAATTCAGCGCATAAAGGCAATGGCGTCTTTGAACCCGTGGGTTCATTGACGCCGTTTTTTGTTTTTCGCCTTAAAATATGAAAAAGGAGCGCTAACTTATGAGCACAGTATCCGACTATTTCGGAAGTCTCGTTTTTGACGACAGAATGATGAAAGCCATGCTTTCCGCCGATGTTTACCAGTCTCTCAAGAAGACCATTGACGAAGGAGCGAGTCTCAATAATGACGTCGCCAACGCAGTTGCCGCCGCGATGAAGGACTGGGCCGTTGAGCGCGGCGCGACCCATTTCACCCACTGGTTCCAGCCCCTGACCGGCATAACCGCCGAGAAGCACGACAGCTTCATTACCCCCGCCTCCGACGGGCGCGTTATCATGGAGTTCTCGGGCAAGGAGCTGATAAAAGGCGAGCCGGACGCATCGTCCTTCCCCTCCGGCGGACTCAGAGCAACCTTTGAAGCCCGCGGCTACACCGCGTGGGACCCCACCTCCTACGCATTTATAAAAGACAAGACTCTCTGCATCCCCACGGCGTTCTGCTCCTACGGCGGCGAGGCGCTCGACAAGAAAACGCCCCTGCTCCGTTCCATGCAGGCACTCAACAAGCAGGCTCTGCGCATACTCAGACTTTTCGGCAACACCGACGTAAAATGCGTGCGCACCTCCGTCGGCCCCGAGCAGGAATATTTTCTCGTTGACAAGGCGCTCTATGAAAAGCGCAAGGATCTGGTTTTCTGCGGACGCACGCTCTTCGGCGCAAAGGCGCCCAAGGGTCAGGAGATGGACGACCACTATTTCGGAGTTATCAAGCCGAGAGTCGCGGCATACATGGCCGACCTCAACGAGGAGCTCTGGAAGCTCGGCATTCTCGCAAAGACCGAGCACAACGAGGTTGCGCCCTCTCAGCATGAGCTGGCGCCCATCTACACCACAACAAACATCGCCACCGACCACAACCAGCTGACCATGGAGATAATGCAGAAGGTTGCCGCGAAGCACGGGCTTGTCTGCCTGCTCCACGAGAAGCCGTTCGCCGGAGTCAACGGCTCGGGCAAGCACAACAACTGGTCGCTGGCCACGGATACGGGAGTAAACCTCCTCACCCCCGGCGAGACCCCCTACGAGAACGCACAGTTTTTGCTGTTCCTCTGCGCCGTTATAAAGGCTGTTGACGACTATCAGGATCTGCTGCGTCTCTCCGTCGCCACCGCCGGCAACGACCACAGGCTCGGCGCAAACGAAGCTCCGCCCGCAGTCGTCTCGATGTTCCTCGGCGACGAGCTGACCGCCGTTCTCGACGCCATAGAGAACGATGCGCCCTACAGCGGCAGCGAAAAGACAATGATGAAGCTCGGCGTTCACGTTCTGCCGAAGTTCACCCGCGACACAACCGACCGCAACCGCACCTCGCCCTTTGCCTTCACCGGCAACAAATTCGAGTTCCGTATGCTCGGCTCATCGAACAGCATAGCCTGCGCAAACATCATGTTAAACGCCGCAGTCGCGGAGTCTCTGAAGATATATGCCGACCGCCTCGAAAACGCCGACAACTTCGAGATAGCCCTGCACAAGATGATAAAGAAGACGATAAAGGATCACAAGAAGATTATCTTCAACGGCAACGGCTACGACGACGCGTGGATAAAGGAAGCAACTGAAAAGCGCGGACTTTTGAACCTGCGCACCACCCCGGATGCGATGCCCGCCATGCTCTCCGAGAAGAATGTGAAGATGCTCACGTCTCACAGGATA
Organism: Oscillospiraceae bacterium; assembly: GCA_003538135.1. GTDB lineage: Bacteria > Bacillota > Clostridia > Oscillospirales > Acutalibacteraceae > CAG-177. The sequence goes on along the minus strand of DPOR01000009.1, from coordinate 72,053 downwards.
TTCTCCCCCGCAGAGCTTCACAGCCGCTATGAGATACTGCTCGAGAACTACTCCAAGACCGTCAACATCGAAGCTCTGACCATGGTTGACATGGCAAAGAAAGAGATTCTTCCCGCAGTCGAGAAATACACGAAGTCGCTCGCGGATACTTTAGCCGCAAAGAAAGCGGCAGTTGCGGGACTCCCCTGCAAATACGAGACCGCTACAGTCACGAAGCTCTCCGAGCTCTCCGACTCTATCGCCGACGCGACGGATGACCTCGAAGCCGAGATAGAGAAGTTCCAGGCTATCGAGGACGTGACAGAGGCGGCGAACGACATTCGAGACGTTATCCTCGGCAAGATGGACAGCCTTCGCGCCGTCTGCGACGAGGCAGAGGCGATAACCGCAAAGGAGTTCTGGCCGTTCCCGACCTACAGCGACCTGCTCTTCAGCGTAAAATAAAATAATACGGATATAAAAACACAAAAGCGCCCGAGTCGGGAGAAGTAACGCGGAAAACCGCTCAAAGCGAGCATGGGACGGTGAGAGCCATGCAGTAAGCTCCGCGCGAATAACACCCGACGAGCTGCAAGCCGAAAGTATACCGAGTAGGTACGCCGGACACGCCGACCGTTACAGCGGCGAGGCTTTTTACGAAGCCGAAAAGAGAACAAAGATAGGTGGCACAGCGAGTTAAAGCACTTGCCCTATCGAATGCTTAAATTCACCGAGAGGAAAGATATTATGTGTTCGATAATGGGTTACTGCGACTGCTGCGCCGCCTTTTCGGCTTTTAAAGAGGGCTTTGACAAGACCGTTTCGAGAGGCCCGGACGACAGCAGAATAATAGACACCGGCAAGGGCTTTCTCGGCTTTCACCGCCTTGCGATAATGGGACTGACGCCCGACGGGATGCAGCCGTTCGAGCTGGACGGCAGCTATGTTGTCTGCAACGGCGAGATTTACGGCTACGAGAAGATAAAAGAGGAGCTCTCGAAGAAATATACATTTAAAAGCGGCTCCGACTGCGAGATACTTCTCCCGCTCTACCGCGAATACGGCACGGATATGTTCAAAATGCTCGACGCCGAGTTTGCGCTCATCATCTATGACGGCAAGGCGAAAAAGTACATCGCCGCGAGAGACCCGATAGGTATCCGCCCGCTCTACTACGGCTACGACGAAAAGGGTATTATCATGTTCGCAAGCGAGGCCAAAAACCTCGTCGGGATGTGCAGGCGCGTTATGCCCTTCCCGCCCGGACATTATTACAAGGACGGCACATTTGTGCAGTACTGCGACATAGCGGCGGTCGACAAGGTCTGCCATGACGACCTCGAGACGGTTTGCAAAAACATCCGCGAAAAGCTCATAGCGGGCGTTGACAAAAGGCTCGTTGCGGACGCCAAGGTCGGCTTCCTGCTCTCCGGCGGACTCGACTCCTCCCTCGTCTGCGCAATAGCGGCGAGAAAGAGCGAAAAGCCGATACGCACCTTTGCAATAGGCATGAGCGAGGACGCCATAGACCTCAAATATGCAAAAGAAGTCGCCGACTATATCGGCAGCGACCACACCGAGGTTATCATGACAAAGGAGCAGGTCTTGGACTCGCTCGAGAGCGTCATACGTATGCTCGGCACATTCGATATCACCACTATCCGCGCGAGCATGGGTATGTATCTGCTGTGCAAGTGGATACACGAGAACACCGACATAAGAGTTCTTCTGACGGGCGAAATCTCCGACGAGCTGTTCGGCTACAAATACACCGACTTTGCGCCGAGCGCGGAGGAATTCCAAAAGGAATCGCAGAAGAGAATCAGGGAGCTTCATATGTACGACGTTCTGCGCGCCGACCGCTGCATATCCGTAAACTCGCTCGAAGCGCGCGTGCCGTTCGGCGACCTCGACTTTGTGAAATATGTTATGTCCGTCGACCCCGAGAAAAAGCTGAACACCTACGGCAAGGGCAAATATCTGCTCCGCCACGCCTTTGAGGGTGACTACCTGCCCCATGACATTCTTTTCCGCGAAAAGGCTGCGTTCTCCGACGCGGTGGGTCACTCTATGGTGGACTACCTCAAGGAATACGCCGAGGGGCTCTACACCGAGGACGAGTTTAAAGAGAAGTGCGAAAAGTACACCCACGCGAAACCGTTTACAAAAGAATCCCTGCTCTACCGCGAGATATTCGAAAAGTACTATCCCGATAAATCCGAGATGATTGTCGGTTTCTGGATGCCCAACAAGTCTTGGGCGGGCTGCGATGTCAACGACCCGTCCGCCCGCGTGCTCTCGAACTACGGCGAGAGCGGAAAATAAGAAAAGCCCTCCTGCGTCAAAATGAAGAAAACCGCAGGAGGGCAAGTTATTATCTATTATATTAATTAAGGCCGTTTGACGGAGTACGAGGACGTGTCGAGCTTTTTATTAATTAACGGACTCAAAACCGGCATGAGGTTATCCGTTGCCTGCCCGGAGGGTTAAGAAACCCGACAGCCATGTACTCGGCTTTGGCGAAGCCATACTTCATTATTCATACACAGCAGGTGCGCTTCATTGAAAAAAGCAGCCTGAGAGGCGCACTCCGTAATGAAGTGCGCCTCAGTTATATTCGCCTGACGGCGAGTTGTATTATCCTTCGGACAGTGGTATTATGCTTCGCATAGTTATATTGCCTGCGGCAGTTTAACCGGCGAATATAATATCACGAAAGCCGGCGGGCTTTCGGCGTGACGCCGCCAAACTTCATATGGCGAAGCCATACTTCATTCTTCATGCACCGCATGTGCGCTTCATTGAAAAAAGCAGCCCGGCGGCTGCTTTTTTCATGGCACCCCCTGGGGGAATCGAACCCTCAACTGCCCCTTAGGAGTGACCTCGAAACTCAGTTGTGGAGTCACTTCCTGTACCCGAGAATCCCGTATTTTCAAGGTTTTTTCGCACTTGGAGTGTTAAGCTGTGTTACGGAATTACTGCTGATTTTACCCCGTTTTCGACCGTTTCATTAGATGGGAATTAGCAAGGGGCTCGGATTTAGGGAAACGGTTATATTCCCACAAGATGCCTTTATTTAATCGCTTGTACCTCGGTCTGTTACCGAGTTTTATTTATTTTACTCACTTCGCTAAACTTGAATTTATATAATTGGTGTGCCTATGTGCTTATCTATTCTCCATTGTGGAGGATTTCCATCATCAGCCCAGTATTCATCCATTGACGTAATTTTATCATTTGCTGTTCTTATGAATGACACCACATGGAAATATACACTTCTATCCTGGGGATAAACTTTTGTTACCGTGATGAATAAATCGCCTATCACTTCAACTCGTTCAACTGTTCCATCCCAATCACCTGGATATTCACAGTTTGCAATAATGAACTCATCGACCGTAAAGTGCTCGTTGGAACAATGCCAATTCACATACGCATCTTTGTGAAAAAAACTTCTGATTGTGTTCTCATCTTGAGCCAACACAGCCTTAATAAAACTGCACACATCCATAATTACTTACCTCGTCAAATTCCGATTTAGCTAATTGATTATACCACATAAATATGAAAAATTCTACACATTATATATAAGGATAGGCTCTTTGTGAAATGTGCGGTTTGAGATAGGATAACACTGCATAACAAAGGGATTAAAAGGTACTGGATAAAACAAGGTCGAACTATTATAAGCACACTTTTCAATTAGCAAAAATTTCAGCAAGTTTTTTCGAGCGATTAACAGAAAGTCGATTTTCATTAGCAAAAACGGGGTTTTCTTGCTAATTTGATTCGCAAGATTTTCAAGGGATGGGGAGTCCGCAACCTAAGTAAAACGGAAGGTTCACTGTAAAGAAGCCGAGCAGAAATACAAGGACACCCGACAAAAAAAGTAACGCCGAAAACCTTGAAAAATCAAGGCTTTCGGCGTGACGCCGCCAAACTTCATATGGCGAAGCCATACTTCATTTTTCATGCACCGCAGGTGCGCTTCATTGAAAAAAGCAGCCGTTAGGCTGCTTTTTCCATGGCACCCCCTGGGGGAATCGAACCCTCAACTGCCCCTTAGGAGGGGGCTGTTATATCCATTTAACTAAGGAGGCATATGTACTTTTCAACGCACAATAGTTTATCAGATAAGCTTTATAAAGTCAAGAAAAACCGACTTCTTAAAGACAAGATAAAAATTTTGGGATAATTGAGCTTTTTGCGCGGTATCATACATACAAATACTTGAATTATTCACATTTATGTTATAAAATAATGAGTGGTGCAAGCGTAAAAAGCTGCAAATCCAACTTTTGAAAGGACGATCAAAATGAGCGCACTTAACAAAAAGTCAGTTAAGGATATCGACGTTTCCGGCAAGAGAGTGCTGGTACGCTGCGATTTCAACGTTCCGCTTCAGGACGGCAAAATCACCTCCGACAAGAGAATCGTTGCCTCCCTTCCCACTATCAAATATCTTATCGATCATCACGCAAAGGTCATCCTTTGCTCACATCTGGGCAGACCGAAGGGCGAGTTCAAGCCCGAGTTCTCCCTTGCTCCCGTAGCCGCAAGACTTTCCGAGCTTCTCGGTCAGGATGTCAAGATGGCTAAGGATGTTATCGGCGACAGCGCAAAAGAGCTTGCCGCAAACCTCAAGGACGGCGAAGTCATGCTCCTTGAAAACGTCCGCTTCCACGCGGAAGAGACCAAGAACGACCCCGCATTCTCGAAGGCTCTCGCCTCCCTTGCGGACATCTATGTAAATGACGCTTTCGGCTCGGCTCACAGAGCTCACTCCTCCACAACAGGCGTTGCCGACTATCTGCCGGCAGTCTGCGGCTTCCTCATTCAGAAGGAGATCGAGTTCATGGGCGGCGCTCTCGAGAATCCGAAGAGACCCCTCGTCGCTATCCTCGGCGGTGCAAAGGTATCCGATAAAATCGGCGTTATCAACAATCTTCTCGACAAGGTCGACGTGCTCATCGTCGGCGGCGGCATGGCCTATACTTTCTTCGTCGCCAAGGGCTATCATGTCGGCACCTCCCTGTTTGAGGCCGACAAGGTCGAGCTTGCCAAGGAAATGATGAAGAAGGCAGAGGATAAGGGCGTTAAGTTCCTTCTCCCCGTTGACAATGTTATCAGCAACGAGTTCGCAGAGAACGCCGAGTACAAGACCATTAACTCCGACGAGTTCCCGGACGGCTGGATGGGCATGGACATCGGCCCCAAGACCCGCGAGCTGTTCGCAAACGCCATAAAGGGCAGCGGAACCGTTATCTGGAACGGCCCGATGGGCGTCTCCGAGTGGGATCACTTCGCAGGCGGCACCATTGCCGTTGCAACCGCGGTTGCCGACAGCGGCGCTATCTCCATCATCGGCGGCGGCGACTCCGCTGCGGCTGTTCAGAAGCTCGGCTTCGCCGACAAGATGAGCCATATCTCCACCGGCGGCGGCGCGTCTCTCGAGTTCCTCGAGGGTAAGGAGCTGCCCGGCATCGCTGCGCTCAACGATAAATAATTATCCGCAATTTTCAGCCCGCGGGCGGCAAACCCGCGGGATTTTTCAGGAAGAAAGGAAGTTTCAGCATGAATAAGCAGCTCAGAAAACCCGTTATCGCGGGCAACTGGAAAATGAACAACACCCCCGCCGAGGCTACCGCTCTCATAGAGGCTCTCAAGCCCCTTGTCAAGGACGCCGACTGCGAGGTAGTCTGCTGTGTCCCCTACATCGATCTCTATGCGGCTCTTGAGGCCGCAAAGGGCAGCAACATACAGATAGGCGCGGAGAACTGCCACTGGGCGGAGAAGGGCGCTTTCACAGGCGAAGTCAGCGCGAAAATGCTCAAGGCCGCAGGCGTACCCTATGTTATCATCGGCCACAGCGAGCGCAGACAGTACTTCGGCGAGACCGACGTCACTGTCCGCAACCGCGTCAGAGCAGCTCTCAACGAGGGCCTCAAGGTCATCCTCTGCGTGGGCGAGGTTCTCTCCGAGCGCAAGGACGGCATAACCTCTCAGATAGTCTGCGCGCAGACCGAGATAGCTCTCGGCGGAGTATCCGCAGAGGAGCTCAAGAACATCGTCATCGCCTATGAGCCCGTCTGGGCTATCGGCACGGGCGAGACCGCAACTCCCGAGCAGGCCAACGAGGTCTGCGCCGTTATCCGCTCTCTTATCGAGAGACTTTACGGCAAGGACGCCGCGGACGCAGTTGTTGTCCAGTACGGCGGCTCGATGAACGACAAGAACGCCGCGGAGCTGCTCGCTCAGCCCGATGTTGACGGCGGCCTTATCGGCGGAGCTTCGCTCGTAGCCGAGAAGTTCACCGCTATAGTCAACGCCGCAAGCGCAAAATAAACAAGCTTTGCCGCCGGTCGGTCATACGCCGCACCGGCGGTAATTGAAAGGAAAGTTAAAATGAGTAAAAAGCCTGTGCTTCTTTGCATCATGGACGGCTTCGGCAATAACCCCGACTCCTACGGCAACGCCATAGCCGCGGCGAAGAAACCGAATCTTGACAGAATATTCGCGGAAAATCCGATGACATATATCGGCGCATCGGGTCTTGATGTCGGTCTGCCCGACGGACAGATGGGCAACAGCGAGGTCGGTCACACCAATATAGGCGCCGGCCGCGTTGTGTATCAGGAGCTCGTGCGCATAACAAAGGCTATCGAGGACGGCTCGTTCTTCAAGAATCCCGCTCTCGTCGACGCCATGGAGAACTGCAAAAAGAACGGCTCCGCGCTCCACCTTGCGGGTCTGCTCTCAAACGGCGGCGTGCACAGCCACAACACCCACCTCTATGCGCTGATTAAGATGGCTAAGGATTTCGGCATAGAGAAAGTTTTTGTCCACTGCCTTATGGACGGACGCGACGTCTCCACGACCTCCGGCAAGGGCTTCATCGAGGAGCTTGAGCAGAAGATGAAGGAGATAGGCGTAGGCAAGATAGCTACCGTCGAGGGACGCTATTACGCCATGGACAGAGAGCGCAAGTATGACAGAGTCGAAAAGACCTACCGCGCCATGACGAGCCTTGACGCTCCGAAATTCGACGACGCGGCAAAGATGATGGAGAAGTCCTATTCGGACGGCGTGACGGATGAGTTTATCGTCCCGTGCGTGAGCAAGGATGCCGAGCCCGTCAAGGACGGCGACAGCATTATTTTCTTCAACTTCCGCCCCGACAGAGCGCGAGAGATAACAAGAGCCTTTGTTGACCCCGCTTTCGACGGCTTCAAGCGCGAGAAGGAGCCGAAGGTCTTTTATGTCTGCATGACCCAGTATGACGCGGATATGCCCAACGTCGAAGTGGCTTTCAAGCCCGAGAGAATAGACATGCCTCTGGGCGAGGTGTTCAGCAAGGCGGGACTTCGCCAACTGAGAATCGCCGAGTTCACAAAGTACGCCCATGTCACGTTCTTCTTCAACGGTGGCGAAGAGACAGTCTATAAAGGCGAGGACAGAATCCTCATCGACTCCCCCGACGTTGCGACCTATGACCTCAAGCCCGAGATGAGCGCATATGAAGTCACCGACACGCTCGTTGAGAAGATAAACGAGGACATCTACGACGCGATAATCCTCAACTTCGCAAACTGCGACATGGTCGGTCACACCGGCGTGTTCGACGCGGCCGTTAAGGCTGTTGAGGCTGTTGACGCCTGCGTGGGCAGACTTGTTGACCTTGTAGCGTCCAAGGGCGGCGTAACGCTCATCACAGCGGACCACGGCAACGCCGACCGCATGATAGGCGACGACGGCAAGCCCTTCACCCCGCACACGACGAACCCCGTTCCGTTCGTTGTTGTCGGCTATCCCTGCAAGCTCCGCGAGGGCGGCAAGCTCGGCGACATAGCACCGACCATGCTCGAGATAATGCATCTCCCGCAGCCTCCGCAGATGACCGGCAAGAGCCTGATAGAGAAGTAAAAAATATAACCCCGGAGTTTTCAAAAAGCTCCGGGGTTTTTTCACAGCTTTATCTGTCTGTAGGCGATATACTCGCGGTCGTAGGTATAGGTTATGTGCAATATTCCGTCCCGCTCGGTTATCGCGGGATAGGAGAACTCGCCGCCCTCTCTGTCCTCAAGGCGCAAGAGCCGGGTGAACGTCTTTCCGCCGTCTTCCGAGACTAATAAATCGAGCGGCGAACGGCTGCCCCAATTCTTCTTCACCGGGTTGCACACGAGGTAAAGCTTCCCGTTTTTGGCTCCGACAAGGTCGATGCCGCTGTTGTTATTGGGCAGTTTCGTGCGGTAAGCCATACACCATGTCTCGCCCTCATCGGAAGAATCGCTGCGGTATATCCTGCCGCGCGAGGTTCTTGTCAGCATATGCACGCCGCCGTCCTCGCTCTGCCACAGAGTCGGCTGAATCATCGGAACATAAAAGCCCCTCAGGGACTTTGTCGGCACGGTGCGCATCCGCTTCCAGGTGCGGCAGTCGTCATCCGAGATATCAACAAAGCAGACCCAGAGCGTGTTTCTCTCATCCGAGGCGGGCGCTATTACCCTGCCGCTTCCGAGCCTTATCGGCTTATTCTTGACGGGTCCTCTGCCGCCGCCGATATCTTCGGGCACGAGCTCGGCGGGCTCAGTCCAATCGACTCCGTTATCGGAGAGCGAAAAATATGTTTTCCACATCGGTATCTTCTTGCCGACCTTGAAAAAGAGCATGATTTTTCCGTCCTCGCGCTCAAAGAGCACGGGGTTCCAGTGCGGAACCTTCACGTCCGCGCTGACCCTCACGGGCTCGCTCCAGCCGTTCTCGCCGCGCACGCTTGTCAATATGTCGACATCGTCCGCGCTCTCCTTGGTGCCGGCAAACCATGCGGCAACGACTCGGCCATCGGCAAGCGGCAGGACAGTTGATGCGTGGCAGCTCGCTGTCGGCTTGTTTTCAAATATAAATTCCCTGATATTTTCCAAAGCTTATCCCTTACCTTAACTTTTTTACTGCTATAATTATAGGTTCAAAAAGCCGGGAATGTCAACCGCCGACGGAAAAACAAAGCTTTTAAAAACAATATTTTTCGTTTATCGAACCGTTTTGCCTTTTTACGGCGATTTCTCTAAAACTTTATCTCAATCATTGACAGTATTGCCATTAAATGGTATAATATAGTCGAAATAGGGTTTAGAGTATTCGGGAGGTTAAAAAAATGGAATCATTGGGCATCGTCAGAAAAATCGACGAGACCGGGCGCATCGTGCTGCCGAAGGATTTCAGGCGCAGGCTGGCGCTTGAACCCAACGCAGACGCGGTGGAACTCTTTGCGGACGGTGATCAGATAATCATCCGCAAATATGCCGCGCGCTGCATTTTCTGCGGCTCGTCAGACGACACCTTCGAGTTCGCGGGCAAGCGTGTTTGCAAGGACTGCTCGTCAAGGCTCAGCGAGGTTATCCGTCTGCAGAGCAAGTAAAAACGAAGCAAAAATCCGTTGACTGCAAAGCCGACGGATTTTTCTTTTTATATTATAAAAAACGCTCATATATCAAATTACCGCGCCTCTTGCATATCGTCTTTTTGGCAAAAAGCCTTCAAATCTATTGACTTGATTCTATAATCATGATATATTGACCTTGAAGCTATATGGGTGTAGGGCTTAAAAAGGGGGATTTATTCCGCGGCAAAGGAATTTTGATGCAGCCGACAGTTTCAAATCGAAAAACATATAATCCGCAACGGTTTTGAAGGAGGTCACAATATGTCTGAAAATCCAAACAACGTAACCGCTCCCGTCAACAACACCGCTCCCGTTTCCCAGCTCAGAACAAACAGAGGGCTCGCAAAATTCATCATCCTGTCAATATTGACCCTCGGTATCTACTCGCTTGTCGTTTTTGCCCACATCTCCGAAGAGACGAACGTCGTATGCAGCCGCTATGACGGTCAGAAAACCATGAACTACTGGCTGTTGGTTTTCATCGTCGGCCCGCTTACCCTCAGCATAGCCTTCCTCGTTTGGCATCATAAGCTCTGCACAAGAATCGGCAACGAGCTTAAACGCCGCGGACTTGACTGCAAGTTCGGCGCAGGCGATTTCTGGGGCTGGGGCATACTCGGCTCACTCATCGTTGTCGGTCCGTTAGTGTTCACCTATAAGCTCTTCAAGGCAATGAACACTCTCAACGCGGACTTCAACGAAAAAGGCTGATATCACATTCTCAACTCCCCCCTTTAAAATTTTCAGCCGTTACACAAAAATATAAGTAAAAATCCGTCGACTGAAAAGCCGACGGATTTTTATTTTTGCGTCTGTCTCAAATTTATCGGACAATTTATTTTTATGCTCTGCGTTTAGTTTTTCGGCGCGGAGTATAATAAACGTTTCTGTTGACAAGCGCGTAGGAACGGTATATAATACTTCAAAAATGAACTGTCTAAATTTGAATTGAGGTGTTATGATGAATATTAATATAGACTTCCCGAAAAAGCTGGCGACAGCGTACAACGCGGTCTGCAAGCCGCTTTGCCGCGAGCTGAACATTCCGCAGACGGCATTTGACATTCTGATGTTTTTAGCGAACAATCCGGATTACAGCACTGCGGGCGACATAGTAAACATCAGAAAGATAAAGGCGAATCTCGTCTCCGTCAATGTCGAGAGGCTCGCAAACGAGGGATATATAGAGCGAACCGCCATAGAGGGCGACAGGCGAAAAATTCGCCTCTCGCTGACCGAGAAGGCTCTGCCGACCGTAGAGCGCGGCAGGCAGCTGCAGCAGACTTTTTTCGATATGCTGTTTGAAAACACTACGGACGAAATGAAAAAGAATTTCACGGAGACGGTGAAAATAATAGACCGCAATCTCGACGGGATTCTAAAAGGGTGAGATAAATGAAAATTTTCATAACGGTGCTCGTGACATTTTTTGCAGGCATGGGCGCGGGGCTCGGCACGGGCTTTGCGGGCATGAGCGCGGCGGCGGTCATAAGTCCCATGCTGATAACCTTTCTCGATATGGATCCGTATACGGCAGTCGGCATAGCGCTCGCATCGGACGTGCTCGCAAGCGCCGTCTCGGCCTACACCTACGGAAGAAAAAAGAACCTCGATATCAAAAACGGGCTTATCATGATGGCGACGGTTCTGACCTTTACCGTCGTCGGCAGCTATCTCGCAAGCCTGCTCCCGTCGGCCGCCATGGGCGGTTTTTCGGTCGTAATGACATTCCTGCTCGGAGTCAAATTCATCGTCCGTCCGGTTATGACGACAAAGGAATCGATGGAAAAAGTTCCCGCGAAAAAGCGCGCGATACAGTCCGTTATCTGCGGGACTTTAATCGGGCTTATCTGCGGCTTTGTCGGTGCGGGCGGCGGCATGATGATGCTGCTTATTCTCACATCAGTCCTCGGCTACGAGCTCAAGACCGCAGTCGGCACAAGCGTATTCATAATGACCTTCACCGCCCTCACCGGCGCGGTGTCGCATTTTGCGATAGGCGGTATGCCCGACCTCGCGGTGCTTCTGCTCTGCGTCGCGTTCACGCTTATCTGGGCGCGTATCGCCGCGGTTATAGCCAACAGGGCTCAACCCAAAACTCTCAACCGCGCGACGGGCGTTGTCCTTGTCGTGCTCGGGGCAGTCGTGTTCGCGTTCTCGCGGATAAAGTAAAAATTTTTCCGCTTATTTTTAAGGGGATTTTTCCTGCCCGTTTCCGCTTGACAACAGGCTCGGCGGTTATATAATTAGAATGTTCGCCTGCGGGCGTAAAGACACAAAGGGGTAACCGAAAATGGAAAAAGATAAATCGTTTCTCGGCACGCAGCCGGTCGGAAAGCTGCTTTTTAAGCTATCGCTTCCGACGGTCATAGCACAGATAGTCAATATGCTCTATAACATAGTTGACCGCATATATATCGGGCATATGCCCGTCGACGGCGGCCTTGCGCTGACGGGAGTCGGCGTTTGCCTGCCGATAATCATGATAATCTCGGCTTTCGCCGCATTTGTCAGCGCGGGCGGCGCGCCCAGAGCGTCCATATCCATGGGTAAGGGCGACAACGACTCGGCGGAAAAGATTCTCGGCGGCTGCTTTTTTATGCAGATAATAATATCCGCCGTGCTGACTTCCTTGCTGCTCATCTTCAGCCGCGACCTGCTTCTCGCCTTCGGCGCGAGCGAAAATACTATCGAATACGCAGTCGACTACATGAACATATACGCCATGGGTACGGTGTTCGTCCAGCTGACCCTCGGCATGAATGCGTTTATTACGGCGCAGGGCTTTGCGAATATCGGCATGGTGACGGTTATGATAGGCGCCGTGTCAAATATAGTACTTGACCCGATATTTATTTTCGGGCTCAATATGGGCGTCAAGGGCGCGGCGCTCGCAACGGTTATCTCGCAGTGCGTCTCGTGCGTCTGGGTCGTGACGTTCCTCTTCGGCAAAAAGACTTTTCTGCGTTTAAAGGCTAAGAACTTCTTCGTCTCTCCGAAGCTTATTCTGCCCTGTCTTGCGCTCGGACTTGCGACATTTATAATGCAGTCGAGCGAGAGCGTTATCTCTGTCTGCTTCAACTCGTCTCTGCTGAAATACGGCGGCGATATCGCCGTCGGCGCGATGACGATACTGACGAGCGTCATGCAGTTTGCCATGCTGCCCATGCAGGGCATATCTCAGGGCTCGCAGCCGATTATCAGCTACAACTACGGAGCCGGAAACAGCGAGCGGGTCAAAAAGACCTTCAAGCTCCTGCTCGGCGTTTGCCTGACCTATTCGTTCCTGCTCTGGGGTCTTATCGAGCTGTTCCCGCAGGGCTTTGCAAAAATGTTCTGCTCCGATGCGGCACTTATAGACTTTACCGCTAACGCTCTGCGTATATACTGCGCCGTGCTCTGCCTGTTCGGAATACAGATGTCCTGCCAGATGGCGTTCGTCTCGATCGGCAGTGCGCTGTGCTCGATATCGGTTGCGGTCGTTCGCAAATTCGTCCTGCTCCTGCCGCTGATATATATCATGCCCATGCTCGCTTCCGACAAGACGATGGGCGTTTATATGGCGGAGCCCGTCGCGGACGTTATAGCCATAACCTTTACCTCGATCCTCTTCGCCGTGCAGTTCGGCAAGGCCATGAAGAAGCTCGAGGGACGGAAAAAAGAGGGTGTGTAACATGACGGACGGGATAAAAATACGTGCGGCATCGCCCGAGGACGCGCCCGCGCTGCTGAGAGTCTATGCCCCGTATGTTAAAAATACGGCGATAACATATGAATACGACGTGCCGAGCGTCGATGAATTTAGAAAAAGAATAGAAACGACGCTCAAAAGATTCCCGTATCTCGTGCTCGAGAGGGGCGGCGAGATTATCGGCTACGCCTATGCGGGTCCGCTCCATTCGCGCCCCGCATACGACTGGTCGGTCGAGACTTCCCTCTATCTCTCCGAGGATGTCCGCGGCGGCGGACTCGGCAGGCTCCTCCACGACGCGCTCGAAAACGTGCTTCGCGAGCAGGGCTTTCTCAATATGAACGCCTGCATAGCCTATCCCGAAAAAGAGGACAAATATCTGACGAGAAACAGCGCGGAGTTCCACGCGCATCTCGGCTACCGCATGATAGGCGGATTCACGAAGTGCTCGTATAAATTCCGCCGCTGGTACGGCATGGTCTGGATGGAGAAGCTGATAGGCGAGCACCTTGAAGATCAGCCGCCCGTAACGCCGTTTCCGCAGATAAGAGAGGTTATCTTTGAGAAATACGGAATAGAATAAAAAGCGGTCTGCGTTTTTTGACGCAGACCGTACTTTTTATTTGTAGTTTCCGATGACCTCTTTGTAGAACTCTATCGCCTCGCCTATGGCGGCAAGGTCGATATTTTCGTCGACGCTGTGGACGCTGTTGAACTGCTGATTGTCTATGTCTATCGGCGCAAAGCGCAGGGTGCACGGGCAGACGTCGCACAGCCAGCGGGCGTCGGTGCCCGCCGCGAGAACGAACGGAGCAACCGCGGCGTGCGGGAACGTCTTGCGCGCGCAGCGGCAGACATACTCGAAAGCCTTGCTCCCCGTGTCCGCGGGGCGGTGGAACTCATGCCCGTCGGCGGGCTCGGTTATCTCGAGCGAATATTTCTTTGCGAGCGCCCGTATCTTCTCCATGTCGGCCTCAAGGTCGCTTTCGTCGATATATCTTATCAGCGCGCTCGCCGAGCACTCGTTGTCGCGCGGGGTCTCGCCCTTTTTCGACTCGATGCTGCCGAAGGAGCAGGTCGTGCCGAGCATGGCGGCGGCCTGACCGTTTATCTTGGGCATGAGCTTTACGAGCAGCGGCTCAAAGCACCACAGGTTTGCAAAAATAAATCTCAGGGGGAAGCTCATATAGGGCATGAGCGAGGTGAACATCTCGCGCACCTGCGCGGGCATTTTTACAGTAAGCTTGAGCGCCGAAACCTCGGCTATAAATTTCGAGACGCGGGTCACGGGGTTATCCGTGAGGACAAAGCCCTCGGTGTCGCCCTGAACGGCGCGGACATTCATTCTGTGGTAGCCCTTTTCGTGGACGGCTATCATGGCGCACTTGCAGTCTATTCCGTTTATCGGCGCGCCGATAACTCCGCCGCCCTCGTCTATGGCGAGTTCGAATTCTATGCCCTGCTCCTCAAAATATTTAACGGCCTCATGTATGCCGTCGCCGAAAACCTCCTCGTTGTGGCCGGAGGCTATGTATAGATTGCAGGCGGGCTCAAAGCCTTCCGAAAGCAGCTCTTCCGCGGCGGTCATCTCCGCAAAGAGCGGAGTCTTTGTGTCCACGGTGCCGCGTCCCCAGAGCTTTCCGCCCTCTATCTCGCCGAATTTCGCGTGACTCCATTCGCCCGTTGCGGCGACTACATCGTGGTGCGACATGAGCAGGATGTTTCGGTTTCTGTCCCGCCCCGGTATTTTGTATACCCAGCAGTCCTCGCTGAAATATTTTATCTCGGCGCGCTCATGCAGCAGCGGAAACAGCTCCCTGACCGCCGCGCGGAGCTTCGAAAACTCCGTGTCGTCATATATTTCGCGGGACGAGACCGTTTGACACTCTATCATTTTCATCAGCCGTTCGCCGTTTTCCTTGTCCTCACGCTCTGTCGTATAGACCGGCTTTTCGCCTATAGGCTCCGCCTTTTTTGCGGCGAGCGCGGTCCTTATCAGCAGTATGCCGACAAAGATAACCAGAGCCGCCAATACCGCAAGAAAAATATAAACTCCCATGCTTGTTCACCCTTTCTCGTGATGTCCTGATTTTATCATATTTCGCCCGCTCTTGCAACTTGACTTTTCGGCATATTAAATGATAGAATAAGAGTAACCCCGGTGCTGCCCGGCAGGTCGGCACGGAAAAAAACAAAAAACGGAGGGATTCGGTGAGCGAAGAGGGAACTACGGGCAGGAAGATTCACTGCGCCGTATGTGGACGCACTTTTGACGCGGCCGCGGACAAATGCCCAAACTGCTCGGCTCCCGCATCGCTGTCTCAGACGGTGGCGGAGCCAAGGAAAGAGAAAAGAGAACCTGTGTTCGTGTGCACGATATGCGGTCATACCTATGACGGGGACGCCGCGCCCGAGCGCTGCGAGAACTGCGGAGTAGGCGGCGAGCTTATCGAGGAGCGCCGTCCCGCACCGACAAGGACATGGATATGCACCGTCTGCGGGCTTAAAATCAAGGGCGAAAATGCGCCCGGAAAATGCCCGAAATGCGAGTCGCCCGCCGAGCTGTTTGCGGCTCAGAAGGACGGGATAGCCCGTATGCGCTGCTCGATATGCGGCTTTGAAACAGAGGGCGACACCGCGCCCGAGCGCTGCGAGAACTGCGGGGTGGACGGAGAGCTGTTCGAACCCGTGAAAAACTGACGGAGAGACAAAAATGAAGGTACTTGTTATAGACGGTCAGGGCGGCGGAATAGGCAAGCTGCTCGTCGCCGGGATAAAAAGCGAATATCCGGACTTTTTTGTGACCGCCGTAGGAGCCAACAGCATAGCGACCTCCGCCATGCTCAAGGCGGGCGCCGATGCCGCCGCAACGGGCGAAAATGCCGTTTTGGTCGGCTGCCGCAGGGCGGATGTCATAGCGGGTCCCGTCGGCATAGTCGTAGCCGATTCGCTGCTCGGTGAGATAACGCCCGAGATGGCGCGGGCGATAGGGCAGAGCGACGCCAAGCGCGTGCTCATACCCGTCAACCACTGCGACAATATCGTTGTCGGGGTCGGGGATATCCCCATGGCGAGGCTCGTTCAGGCTGCCGTGAAGGAAATAGGAAAACTGTCTTGATTTTCTCTTGAAATATGATATAATAAACGCGATCTCATGAAGGGGTCGGGCTTTCAGAAGAGAGCGAATTTTTTCAAATACCGTAAAAACATTGCCGCGAGGGTAACTGCGCTTCCAGGAGGGAGTGCCGTACCCCCGCTTTTTGTTTTTTGAAAGGACGATCCTCATGACAAACAAAAATTCAGACAGAATCAAAAAGATGGTCATAACCGCGCTTTGCGTCGCGCTGTGCATCGTGCTGCCCATGGCGTTCCATGCGGTCAAAAATGCCGGGACCATATTCCTGCCCATGCATATCCCCGTGCTTCTCTGCGGGCTTATCTGCGGCTGGCAGTACGGGCTTGTCTGCGGCCTGCTCGGCCCCGCGCTCTCGACGCTTCTGACTCAGATGCCGCCCATGGCCATACTTCCCGCGATGACCGCAGAGCTCGCCGTATACGGCGCGGTGACGGGTCTTATGATGTATGCGTTCAAATACAAGACCGCTTACCTCTCTTTGTATGCGAGCCTTGTAACCGCGCTCATAGCGGGGCGCGTAGTCTCGGGCATACTCAAGGCGCTCATTTTCTCCGCCGGAAGCTACTCGTTCTCCGTGTGGATAACCGCATCGTTTGTCACCTGCCTGCCGGGACTCGCCATTCAGCTTGCGATAATCCCGAGTCTCGTCAAGGTGCTCGACAAGGCGAAGCTCTTGCCGCACAGACAGGCGAAAAAACAGTCTTGACTTTGAATTTTCTTCGGGGTATAATAATCCCATATTCTAAAGGCTGTGACGAAGAACACGATTCTTTCGGGACGATCAGAGAGGGAGGCGTTTGCTGCGAGCTTCCTTCGTCCGCAGGAGTCATTCCGCTTTTGAGCCGCAGGGCGAGGAGCCTTGCCGCGTGCCCGCGTTAAGGGCCGAGAGTTAAACACAAGGTGGTACCGTGCTTATTGCACCCTTGGGACGGCCGCAGCCGTCCTGAGGGTGTTTTTTATAAACCAGGGCAGAAATGACAGGAGGATATAAAATGCTTGATCTCAGATTTGTAAGAGAAAACCCCGAAATAGTCAAGGAAAATATCAGAAAGAAGTTCCAGGAGCAGAAGCTCCCGCTCGTAGACGAGGTTATAGAGCTCGATAAGCTCAGCCGCGCCGCAAAGGGCGAGGCTGACGAGCTGCGCGGCAGCCGCAACCGCCTTTCAAAGCAGATAGGCGCGCTCATGGCGCAGGGCAAGCGCGACGAGGCCGAGGAAGTGAAGGCTCAGGTCGGCGCGAACGCCGCAAGGCTTGCCGAGCTTGAGAAGCTCGAGGAGGAGCTGGGCGAAAAGATAAAGAAGATAATGATGGTCATTCCGAATATCATCGACGAGAGCGTACCGATAGGCCGCGACGACAGCGAGAATGTCGAGATAGAGCGCTTCGGTGAGCCCGCAGTTCCCGATTTTGAGGTTCCGTATCACACGGACATAATGGAGAGAATGAACGGCATAGACCTCGACTCCGCAAGAAAAGTCGCGGGCAACGGCTTTTACTATCTCATGGGCGATATCGCCCGCCTGCATTCCGCGGTTATCTCCTACGCGCGCGACTTCATGATAGACCGCGGCTTCACCTACTGCGTGCCGCCGTTCATGATAAGAAGCGACGTGGTCACCGGCGTTATGAGCTTTGCCGAGATGGACGCTATGATGTATAAAATAGAGGGCGAGGACCTCTATCTCATCGGCACGAGCGAGCACTCGATGATAGGCAAATTTATCGACACGATAATTCAGCCCGAGACCCTGCCGCTGACCCTCACGAGCTATTCCCCCTGCTTCCGCAAGGAGAAAGGCGCTCACGGCATCGAGGAGCGCGGCGTATATCGCATCCACCAGTTCGAGAAGCAGGAGATGATAGTCGTCTGCGAGCCGGAGGACAGCAAGATGTGGTTCGACAAGCTCTGGCAGAACACGGTCGATTTCTTCCGCACTCTCGATATCCCCGTGCGCACCCTCGAGTGCTGCTCGGGAGACCTTGCGGATCTCAAAGTGAAGTCCATAGACGTAGAGGCGTGGTCGCCCAGACAGAAAAAATACTTCGAGGTCGGCTCCTGCTCGAACCTCGGCGACGCGCAAGCGCGCAGGCTTAAAATCCGCATCAACGGCAAAGACGGCAAGCACTTCGCCCACACGCTCAACAACACCGTCGTCGCCCCGCCGAGAATGCTCATAGCGTTCCTTGAGAATAACCTCAATGCCGACGGCAGCGTGAACATCCCCGAAGCCCTCAGACCTTATATGGGCGGCAAGGAGAAGATAGGCGGCTGAGACAAAGCCCGATAAAATTATGAAAGCCATAACTTGCAGTCATTGCTGCGGGTTATGGCTTTTTGCCGTTATATTATCTTAAAGCTGTTTACACAGATTTTACTTTCGCTTTACCGAAACTCGGTTGATTTACCGTCTCTCTGCGGGGTAAACTTATTGGCAGAAGGGGGAAGCCGGGCACAAAACTCAAAAACGCACGCGCCCGGTCGATAAGAAGATGAAAGAAACCACTGCCGCCAAAAAGGACGGAAGCTTTTTCGAAAAGCACGCGGAGATATGGAAATTTATAAAGTTCACTTTTGCGGGCGCGTCCTCGTCGCTGATAGAGCTCGGCGTGTTCGCCCTGCTCCAATATGTTGTGTTCAAGTCGCTGAACGATGTTCCCGTGACGGACAGCCCCGTTTTGGCGTTTCTCGGAATCGAATATAAGGGCTATATGTATTCTTACTTCATCTCGACAGTCGTCGGCTACGCGATAGCCTATGTCATGAACAGAAAGATAACCTTCAAGGCCGACGCAAACCCGCTGCTCTCGACGGTTTTGTATGCGATTATGGTCGTGTGCACCATCATTTTCAACACCTGGTTCGGCGCATTTCTCGGCACGCTCATAAAAAACAGCGGACACAGCAACGCACTTGTCGAGCTTCTGACCAAGGTGGTCGTCATGAGCGTACCCACCCTTTGGACATACCCGCTCAACAGGTTCGTTATCCACAGAAAGAAAAAGCCCGAAGCTGAGCAGGAGGCGTAAATATGCGCTTTAACTCCGACGGAAAGTTCAAAATAATGCAGATAACCGATATACAGGAGATTCCTAAGGTGTCGCCCGACACGTTAAAGCTTATTAACGCGGCGCTGGAGAGCGAAAAGCCCGACCTCGCAGTGCTCACGGGCGATCAGATAAAGGGCTACGGAGTCTCGTATAAGGGCAGGGGCGACGAGCTCACGGAAAACGTCGCCGAGACGGTGAGAACGCTGCTGAAGCCCGTGACCGACAGGCATATCCCGTTCGCCGTCACCTTCGGCAACCACGACAGGCAGGTTGGGATAAGCAACGAAGAGCAGTTTGAAAAGATATACAAGGCTCTGCCCGGCTGCATCGGCGAGCAGGCCGAGGGCATAGACGGAGGAGGAACATATCATATATCCATCCTCTCGTCGGACGGCAAACGCACCGCGTTCAATATATATCTGTTCGACAGCGGAACGGACGCAAAAGGCGGCGGATATGAGCCTTTCAGCCCGGAGATAATAGCTTGGTACAGAAAGAAGCGCGACGAATTGAAAGCCGAAAACGGCGATTATGTTCCGTCAATAGTGTTCCAGCACATCCCGATGTTCGAGCACTACAATGTGCTCAGGAGAGTCGGAAAACACGAAAAAGGCGCGATACCCGCGTTCAGAGTACACAAGGGCGAATACTATAAAACAGACGAGAGCAAATGCGTCGAGGGCTCTGTTCTGCTCGAGCCGCCGTCGATACCCGATATCAACACCGGCGAGTTCGAGGCGCTCAAAGAAAAAGGCGACGTGCTCGGAGTCTATGTCGGCCACGACCACAAAAATTCCTATGTCGGAAAGACGGATGATATCGACGTCGGCTTCACGCCTTCGGCGGGCTTCAATGTCTACGGCAACGGAAAACAGCGCGGCGTGCGATGCTTTGTCCTCGACGAAAAAAATCCGCGCAATTACAAAACCTATACAAGAACATATAAACAGCTCTGCGACGGCAAACTTAACACGCCTCTTAAAGACGCCGTCTGGCGCGTGGTCCCGACGACTATGGACATGGCAAAGCCGATGATAGCGAAGGCTCTCGCGGCGATTGCGGCGGCTGCTGCGCTTGCGGTCGTTGCCGTCAAAATTTTTTAAACAGACAACTTCCCGTTTTCATCATGACTCTTTGCAAAGCCCCGGAACAGCATTGTCCCCGGGGCTTTGCGCATAAAAAACTGCCGCGAAATACGGCAGCTTCAAATATTATCTTTTTGTGCCCGCAACTACAAATTTTTCGTCGTCCGAAACGGCGGTGTCAACCTCGAAATACGGCGCAAATACCGCGCTCAGCTCCTCGGCTGTCAGCATCTTGCGCGAGACGCTGCTCGCTCTGCCGCTGTGATGTCTGTTCAGCGCCTCAATGCTCATGCCGTGCGCCACGGTCAGCCGCCCGCCGGGCTTAAGCCACCTGGACAGGCGCCTAACGAGCCTCTCCGGGCTCTCGAAATGCGGAAACGCGTTATATACCACGCAGCAGTCGCACAGGCGCTCGACGGCTATTTCCTCAACGTCGCCGCAGATGACCTCGACCCGCGGATCGTGCATTTTCGATGCGGCTATGCGCGCCATTTCCGACGAGATATCAACGCCGATAACGCGTTCCGCGCCGCGTGCGAGGTAATACGGGAACATAACTCCCGTGCCGCAGGCGACGTCCAGAACGACGGAGTTTTCTTTCACTCCGGCGGCGTCAAGTATGAAATTTATCTTCTCGTCGCTCTTTATCATTTCGGCATCCCACTCCGGAGCCATGCGGTCAAAGAACGCCGCTACTTCTTTTTTATTCATGTGCCGTCCCCCGTGTTTTTTTTGCAAAGATATGATACCACACGGCCGCCCGATTATCAATATGAGCATGAACGAAGCCGCTCGAAAAGCAGCAAAGCGGGGTGAAAATTGCAATAGGCTCATTTTTGCGCTTGATAAATTTGGAGTTGCGGAGCACATAACATACTAACTGACGAATACGGCTCCCCTTTCAGTGGCGGCGCAACTCACGATTTACCGAATTATAATCAATTTTAAGCAAGGCGAACTTGCCTCCGTCGCGCCGTATGCAGCTGCGGCATAGAATATAGTGCCGCAGAGGCGGCAAAAAAGACGGAGGAGAGAGAAATATGGATATAAAACGCAGATTTGCGGGCGCGGCGGCGGTGCTTTTAGCCTGCATCGCGGCGCTTTTGTTTGCGGCGCTCGTTCCGGCGCGGGCGATTTCGCCGTCCGGCGGGCGGCGGTACAGGGGAATAGATATAAGCGAATTTCAGGGCGAGGTTGATTTCGGTAAGGTTCGGCGCAGCGGGATAGAGGCGGTCTATATCCGTGCGGGCGCGGGAGAATATGCGGACGAATACTTCGCCGAAAACTATTCGCAGGCGCGTGAGGCGGGGCTCAGGGTCGGCTTTTATCACTATGTCACCGCGCGCTCTGTTGAGGCAGGGCGCAGGCAGGCGCGTTTTTTCGCGTCCCTTGCGGCCGGACGCCGACTCGATATGCGCCTTGCGATGGACTTTGAATATTTCGGCTCGCTGACCGCAGAGCAGGTGAACGCCATAGCCGAGGCATATCTCGACGAGCTTACCCGTGTTACAAAAAAAGAGGCCGTGATATACAGCGACCTTTCGAACGCCCGCTCGGTGTTCGGGCGCAGGCTCGCCGAAAAATATCCGCTTTGGGCGGCGCAGTACGGCGCAGACGAGCCGTCCTCAAACGGCAAATGGCGCGAGTGGGTCGGCTTTCAGTATACGGACAAGGGCAGAGTCGACGGCATATCGGGAGACGTTGACCGAGACATCTTCACAGAGGGGATATTTCTTTCGTCTGCGTGCCGCACAGACGGTGAAAAGAAAAGTCCCAAACGCGAAAAGACCAGGACTGTTATACTGTATGTCCGACCTGGCGACACGCTCTGGAAAATAGCGCGCGAATACGGCACGACGGTCAAGGCTGTTGCAGAGGAGAACCGCATAGCGAACCCCGATATGATTTTCGCGGGCGAGCGGCTGAAAATAACCCTGCCCGCGCGCGACGGGAGAGAGGAAATTTACACCGTGAAGCGCGGCGACACGCCGATATCTATAGCGGGGAAGCACGGCGTCTCGCTCTCCGCGCTCGAGCATAGAAACGGACTTCGGCGCGGCGAGACGATATATGCGGGGGAAAAGCTCATAATTCCCGGTGCCAAGATGTCGGGCGAGTTTTACGCCGTGCGCCCGGGCGACACGCTTTGGTCGATATCCAGAAAAACAGGCGTTGCTTTGGAGAAGCTTATCGGAATAAATGGGATAAAAGACCCCGATTTGATATACGCGGGGGAGCATATTAAGCTTAAAGGGCGGAAAAGCTGCCCGTGAATGAAAAAAGGTATTGAAATATACGGCCGAATAGTATAAAATAAATATGTAAGTCTAACTAAAATATCGGAGGAGACAATATGGTTTCAGCAGGCGATTTCAGAAACGGCATGACGTTTGAGATGGACGGCGATGTCTATCAGATTATAGAATTTCAGCACGTCAAGCCCGGCAAAGGCGCAGCCTTCGTCAGAACCAAGATAAGAAACGTTATCGCGGGTTCTGTCGTTGAGCGTACCTTCAACCCCACGGAAAAATTCCCCACCGCTTATATCGAGCGCAAGGAAATGGAGTATTCCTATAACGACGGCGATCTCTATTATTTCATGGATCCCGAGAGCTATGAGCTCGTCCCGATAAACAGCAGCGACCTCTCCGACAACTTCAAGTTCGTCAAGGAGAACACCGTCTGCAAGATCCTTTCCTACAAGGGCAATGTTTTCGGCGTTGAGCCTCCCACAAGCGTTACTCTCGAGGTTACCCAGACCGACCCCGGCTTCAAGGGCGACACCGCAACAAACGCCACCAAGCCCGCAGTGCTTGAGACGGGCGCCGAGATCAAGGTTCCTCTGTTTATCGAAGAGGGCGAGATGGTCATTGTCGACACCCGCACCGGCGAGTATCTGAGCAGAGCGTAAGAAGTCCGCAATTGAAAAGATAACAGTTATTTTGAAAGGAGAATGAAAAATGACAGTTACTGAGAAGGTTGCTTATATCAAGGGTCTTGTCGACGGTCTCGACCTCGACGCAAAGAAGGATGAGGTCAAGGTCATCAAGGCCATTATCGACCTGCTTGACGATATGGCCATGAGCGTGTCGGATCTCGAAGAGGGTCTCGACGTTGTCTGCGATCAGGTTGACGAGATCGACGAGGATCTCTCCGACCTTGAGACTTATGTCTATGAGTGCGACGATGACGACTGCTTCTGCGACGATGACGATTGCTACGAAATAGAGTGCCCCAACTGCGGAGAGACTATCTGCGTTGACGACGGCATTCTTGAGGACGGAAGCATTGACTGCCCCAACTGCGGCACTCTGCTCGAGTTCGATTTCGACGATGATTGCGGCTGTTGCGATGACGACTGCGGCTGCGACCACAAGGACTGATAATAAACCTACGAAATGCCGCTGCGCGCCGCTCCTGCGGCGCGCAGTTTTGCTATACGACACAAATATATATTTTACCTGCTTTAAAATGGCGGGTGAAATTTTTGCGCGGTGCGGCTATAGGAAACTTGTTCATCGAGATTTATTTTGACGTTTACTTTACCGTTCCCGCCCCGCTGTTACATTCGATATTCACAAACGGTCTCTGACGGTTTTAACTCGGGAAATCAGTGCGCGTCGCGCACAAAAAATATAAAAATCTTCAAAGGAGAGGATCAAATGAAAAGAGGCACGAAAGTTTTTCTCTGCCTTCTGAGCGTCGTGCTTGCAACGCTCATCGTCGCAGCGTGCATTTACTGCGGGTATTATCCGCACTACAAGCGCAATCAGCACGCCGCAGTTATCGCGGATAAGCCGCTCGAGCGCGGGGAGATGCGCATTATGAGCTGCAATCTGCGCTGCGCGAACACCTCCGACCTCGGTAAAACAAGCTGGTTCTACCGCGCGGATCTCATCGTCAAGAACATAGAAGCGGAGGCGCCGACCATCATCGGCTTCCAGGAGGCTACGAAGTGGCAGTACAACTATATGTGCCGCACGCTCACGGGCTACGATTCCGTCATGACCTTCCGCGACGATACGCTGATAGCCGAGGCCTGCCCCGTGTTTTACCGCACCGACCTCTACGACCTCGTTGACAAGGGCTCGTTCTGGCTCTCCGAGACTCCCGAAAAGATGAGCAGGGACTGGGGCTCGGCGTGTTACCGCATATGCAGCTATGTCATTCTCAAGGAGAAGCAGACGGGACTTGATTTTGTCGTGTTCAACACGCACCTCGACCATGTCAGCGAAGAGGCGAGAATAAAGGGCATAGGCGTTGTGCTCGACAAGATAGCGCAGTTCGGCTCTCTGCCCGCGATGATAATGGGCGACTTCAATGTTGAAGAGGACACCCCGACTTACCGCAGCGCGACCGAGAACTTCTTCGATGTCAAGTATCAGACGGAGAACCCGATAAAGAGCTGCACCTATCAGAATTGGGGCAAAAATCTCGACTATGACTGCATAGACTACATAATGATCTCCAAGACCGGCTTCAAGGTCAACAGCTACGACGTTGTCAGGACGACCTACGACGGAGTTTATCCGAGCGACCACTTCCCGATAACGGCGAGCCTCACCCTCACGCAGAACTGAAAATCACCTCCGCACGGCGAAAGTCATGCGGAGGTTTTTAGTTGATATCAGGATATTTTCAGGTTGAGCTTGAGCTTGTCGGATATCATGGCGATAAACTCGCTGTTAGTCGGCTTGCCGCGGGAGTTCTGTATGGTGTAGCCGAAGTAGGAGTTGAGCACATCGACGTCGCCCCTGTCCCAAGCGACCTCGATGGCGTGACGGATGGCACGCTCGACGCGCGACGGAGTTGTTTTGAAGGTCTTTGCGACCGTGGGATAGAGCAGCTTCGTGACGGAATTCATTATCTCGCCGTTGTTGACCGCGAGTATAATCGCCTCGCGCAGATACTGATAGCCCTTTATGTGCGCGGGCACGCCGATGCGGTGCATTATCTCGGAGACGATGACCTCAAGGCTGTTGTCGGAGCTCGAAAAGGAGACTATATTTCCCTGCGCCGGAGCGGAGAGCCCCGAGAGCTGCTTTATCCTTTGAATGAGCATCTGCGTATCAAAGGGCTTTATGAAATAGTAGTCCGCGCCGTTTTGAGTTATCTCCTGCTCGAGGCGCGGATTCGCGTTTGACGCGGTGACGAACACCAGCGGGCGCGGCTCAAGGCGCATATCCGCGAGCCCTCCGAGCACGCCGATAGCGTCCGTGCCCTGCATGAAAGCGTCCATTATGAGCACGTCCGGTCTGCTGCCCTGCCTGAAAAGCCGAAGTATCTGCGCGCCGTCCTTGCGAACGGTCTCGACCTCAAAGCCGCTCGAGCGCAGAGCCGCGGCGCAGCCCGTCTGAGTGTCCGTATCCTGTGCAAGCATGATTTTTAACATTTTTCCCATAATTAGTACCTCCGGGTTGATTTTTCATTTGAATTTTACCATATATGGGAATAAATGTCAATAATTATTTACCATTTTTTGGCAATTTTTATTTCTAACCCCTATTTTACTACGCCGCATCGGAATATCCGGGCGAAGAGATACGCTCCGCCTCGTCTGTCATAGTCTGCGCAAAAATCGCATAGCCCTTGCGTGGGTCGTTGACAAAGACGTGCGTCACCGCGCCGACGAGCATACCGTTTTGGATTATCGGGCTGCCGCTCATGCCCTGCACTATGCCGCCCGTCTTTTCTATCAGCCGCTCGTCGCACACCTCGACCGTCATGTTGCGCTGCCCGCTTTTTGTATACAGCTT
Source organism: Oscillospiraceae bacterium (assembly GCA_003538135.1). Classification (GTDB taxonomy): domain Bacteria; phylum Bacillota; class Clostridia; order Oscillospirales; family Acutalibacteraceae; genus CAG-177. The sequence goes on along the minus strand of DPOR01000009.1, from coordinate 45,916 downwards.
CGTTATCTCGATATCATAGTACTGCGGGCCGTTTCCGTCTACCGTCGAGATTATCTGCGCTTTGCCCGTCTTAACTTCGTCGATTATCGCCACGGGGATTTCCTCTCCCTGCGGCAAAGCTTCAAACGCGCCGTAAACGCCTATGCTGCAGTTTTCATACAGCTCGCCTATCTCACCCGGAGCAAACACACCGCAAAGCTCGCCGGGCGAGCCGTCCTTGCCCTTATAGCAGCCCTTTATCGCGGCGTTTACCGCGTCGCCGCCCGATATCGGCAGCACCTCGCCCGTGTCAACGTCGCAGACCGCGTGCCCGAGCCCTGCGAAAATCCCGTTTTTGCGGTCGTAGAACGTCACCGTGCCTATCCCCGCCGACGAGTCGCGAACCCAGAGCCCGGCCTTAAATTTTTTGTTCGTCCTGCTTCGCGCCGGCAGCAGGCTCACGGTCTGCCTCTTGCCCGCGCGTTCGATGAGCAGCTCGATTTCGTCGCCTCCGCTCGACTCGACGGCGGAGGAAATGTCGTTATTTCTGCTGACCGGCGCGCCGTTGATTTCAAGAATGATATCGCCTTTTTTGAGCCCCGCGCGAGCCGCCGGGCTGACTGCGCCCGCCGCCGTGTCTATCTCCTCGCTCCCGACTATCAGCACGCCGCGCGTATAGAGCCTTATGCCGAAGATCCCGCCGCCGACGGTGACATATCTGCGCTGAGACACCTTCACCCTTGCGGTTTTTACCGGAAACAGTCCGAACGCCTTGACCTCAAGCTCGTAGTCGCCCTGCGGCGATGCGGCCGCGGATGCGGAAAATACGCTCTCGCCTATCTCGGCGCCGCTGCCCGCGACGACGCAGTATTCGTCGGGCAGCTGGATTTCGCCGTAAGCGACGCAGGAAAATATTCCCACGGAGAGCATGAGTGCCACGGCGCTGAAAAACCTTATTACCTGTCTCATTCTCCGCCCCCTTTTTTTAATTGTCCGATTTCGGACACTGATATTTTTTCCGCGACGCTCGGCATTATCTCCGGAAAACAAAGGGCGAATAAAAATGGAATTTCTTTACTGTCAATAATTGCAAGCTGCGCACTTATACGTTTTTTGTTTTTTGTTGCAGACGGAGAAAACACGAAGGGTGACAGAAAAGACGGCTGCCGTCCGGCGGCATCCGCTCATTAAAAATAATACAGAATTGTGTTTTTCCTCCACCCACAAATGTAATTTATTCTTTTGCATCAGACGCAAAACAGCCACAGTGATTTTTTCTCACTGTGGCTGTAAACGGTTTTGCATATCCGCTTTTTGACGGGATACTTTTTACTGCGCGAAGAAGCGGTCGAAGATCGAGCCGCCGGAGCTGCTGCCGGAGGAGGTGACGTCGTTCTCGTTTGAGGTCGAGAAGGTAAGCTCGATGCGCGTGCCTTTCGGAGCCTTTGAACCGGGCTCGACGGACATCGAGACGACAACGCCGTCTGTGTAGTTGCCCGCGACGGTGCAGACAAAGCCGCTGTCCGTGAGTATCTGCTTTGCCTCGGAATAGCTCTTGCCGAATACGTTGGGAACGTCAACGCTCTCCTTGCCGCTGCTGATGACGAGCTCTATCTCGCTGCCTATGGCGACCGTGGTCTGCTCGGGCAGGCTCTGCGAAATGACATAGCCCTCCTTGACGGTGTCGCTGTATTCGAACTTCGTCTTGAATGTAAACTTGCCGTCCCAAACGGGATTCTTCGATATAGCCTCGTAGCTGAGGTTCCTGAAATCGGGCACAACTATCGTCTCCGTGCTCGTGCTCTCGGTGACGGATGGGTTGAGCGTCGACTGGTCATTGCCGGGGTTCTTCTTTGAAAAGCTGCCCCTGAACACCGCCGCCATAAGAATTGCGAATACGATTATGCCGACTCCGAGCGTTATTCCGCCCGCGACGAGGAACGGCTGCGCGGCGCTCTTTTCCTTTTTCGGCGCCGCCGAAACGCCCTCGCCATGCATAGGCTCTGCCGAACGGTCGCCGCCCTCGCTCATAGCCTGAATTTCGCCCGCATAAGCCGCAGTGGGAGAGGCGGACAATTCGGCTCTGAACTGCTCGACGGAACGGGTTCTGTCCTCGGGCAGGATCTGCAGCGCGTTTATAAGCGCATTTATGACATAAGCCGGGAGCTGCTCGGCAAATTTGCTCGGTATCATCAGACGGTCGTTAGTCACGCGGGTGGTGGCGATTATCGGGTCGGTGCCGATAAGTGCGCGGTAGAGAACCGCCGCGAATGCATAAATATCCGTCCATGCGCCCTGCTGACCCTCGAAGCCGTACTGCTCGATGGCGGCGTAGCCGGGAAAGAGCTCCGGATTCAGATCGCCGCGCGCCGTGCGTGCCTGCCAGATACTGAAGCCCGATATCTTGAGCTTTCCGTCGGGGGTCACGAGTATCGTCTGCGGTGAGAGTCCGCGGTGGATTATTCCCGCCGAGTGCAGAGTGCCCAGCGCCGAAAGGGCGGGCATGAACATCTGCCTTGCACGCTCCCACGGGATATACCCCGTGCTCGTCGAGAGCAGATATTTTCTAAGCGGCACGGCGTCCGTGTATTCATATATAGCGTAGGCTGTGCCGTTGTCCTCAACGACGTCCGTCACGCTTATAAGCGTCGAAAGTCCCATAAGGCGCATAAGCTTGCGCCACAGCTCGAGAAAGCTCTGGTAGCAGTCGGTGTATGCGCGCTCGCATCCCTGCATGACCCTGACCTGCGTCTCGCCGTTTTCGCGCGAACAGATGGCATCGGGCAGAAATTCCCTGACCTTGACTGCGACCCGTTCGGTTAAGTCCCATCCGGCATAGGTGACTCCGTCACCGTTGAAGTCCAGAACCTTGCCGACGAGATAGCGGTTTGCAACAACGCTCTTTATTGGAAGATAGGGAGAAAGCTGGGGAGAATCGACATGATATCCGCAGTAGGGACACTGCTTCTCGTCGCCGATAGGTCTCATGCAGCTCATGCATAAATTGTCGGTGTTAGGCATTGAAAACCTTCCTTTACGAAATATGGGGTAACACAGATAATGATAAAATTATACAAGTATATAATAGCAAAACACAAGTCAATTGTCAACTTTAAGCGCGCGGCGAATGAAGTTTTTTGCGCGTCCCGCTTCACTGAAAATATAGTATTCCGACAAAAACAGGGCAATTTTTTCTTGAATATTTAAACGCTTTAACACTTGAAATTGCGAAGCTCGATGATATAATAAAAGTATTATCTTTATAAAGGGAGATGCCATTATGCAAAAGATAACTATTGAGCGCACTACCGCTCCTAAAGCGAAGCCCACAGACGAGACAAAGCTCGGCTTCGGCAAAATATTTACCGACCATATGTTTATTATGAACTATGACGAGGGCGAGGGCTGGCACAATCCGAGAATCGTGCCCTATGCTCCGATAGCTCTTGACCCCGCAGCCATGTGCCTGCACTACGGCCAGGCCGACTTTGAGGGACTCAAGGCATACAGAAGAGCCGACGGCAGCATAGGCCTTTTCCGCCCCGACCAGAACATGGCGAGACTCAATGTCTCCAATGACCGCCTCTGCATCCCGAAGATAGACGAGGCGTTCGGCGTTGAGGCTATCAAGACTCTTGTCGAGGTCGACAAGGATTGGGTGCCGCACAGCGAGGGTACTTCCCTCTACATCCGCCCGTTCATCTTCGCCATTGACCCCATGGTGGGCGTTCATCCGGCGAAGCATCTGCTTTTTGTTATAATCCTCTCGCCCGTCGGCGCATACTATGACAACGGACTTGCTCCCGTTAAGATCTATGTCGAGGAGCACTATGTCCGCGCCGTTACCGGCGGCACCGGCTTTACAAAGGCTGCGGCGAATTATGCTATATCAATGAAGGCGCAGGAGGTTGCCGAGGAGCAGGGCTATGCTCAGGTGCTCTGGCTCGACGGCGTTCACAGAAAGTATATCGACGAGGTCGGCGCGATGAACGTGTTCTTTGTCGTTGACGGCGAGGTTATTACCCCGAGCCTTGACAGAGGCTGCATACTCGGCGGTATCACGAGAAAGTCCTGCATCGAGCTTCTCCGCCACATGGGCTACAAGGTCACCGAGAGAGATATTGAAATCGGCGAGCTTGTTAAGGCATACGACGAGGGCAAGTTTGACGAGGCGTTCGGTTCGGGCACCGCGGCCGTCATCTCGCCCATAGGCGAGCTCAAGTACGGCGACAAGCACATGACGATAAACGGCGGCAAGATAGGCCCGATCTCGCAGAAGCTCTATGATACCCTCACCGGTATCCAGTGGGGCAAGCTGCCCGACGAGTTCGGCTGGACCGTAAAGATTGACTGATGGCAAAGCTCTATTTTAAATACGGCGCAATGGGCTCGTCAAAATCGGCCCAGGCGCTCATGACCAAATTCAACTATGAAGAAAAGGACCGCACGGTATGGCTGATAAAGCCGAGCGTTGACACAAGAGACGGCGCGGACACCGTGTATTCCCGCGTGGGTCTGAGCGCAAAGGCGCAGGCTATTTCCCCGCAGGACGATATATATGAAATGTTCTGCGAGAAATGCAGAAACGCCGACGTCGTTATCTCCGACGAGAGCCAGTTTTTTACCGAGGCTCAGATAGACCAGCTGCGCAGAATAGTCGACGAGTGCGATATTCCCGTGCTCTGCTTCGGACTGCGCACCGATTTTCTGACGCACGTTTTCCCGGGGAGCCGCAGGCTGCTCGAGATTGCGGACTCCATAACCGAGATAAAAACCATCTGCCGCTGCGGCAGAAAGGCTACCGTCAACGCGAGGATAGGCGAAAACGGGCAGATCGTGACGAGCGGCTCGCAGGTGCTCCTCGGCGGCAACGACCGCTATGAGGCGATGTGCCACCGCTGTTGGAAAGAGCGCATAGCGCGGGAGAGCGCGGAAAAATAAAAAGCTCCGGGGCTGTCGAATTCAGCGCAGACCAAAGAAAATATAAAGGTCATAATTCACGTCCGACAGCGCAGATTATGACCTTTATTTTAGTTGATTTTCGCTCTTTTAAGCGCTTTTTGCGTCTAAACGGGCAGACCCTTTTGCAGCGGGCAGAAAGCCGAAATAATTTCCGGGAGGTCGCGCTTGAACAGAAAACTTGAATTCACGGTGCCCGAGGAATACGAGGGCAAAAAGGCGTTTTATTTTCTGCGCGGCTGCGCGGGAATTTCGGCGCGCGCGTTGAGCTCGCTAAAGCGCATCGACGGCGGCATAACCCGCGGAGGCGAGACGCTCAGAACCATAGACCGCCTGCACGCGGGCGATGTGGTCACGGTGACGCTGCCCGCAGAGAGCGAGACTGTCGAGCCTATCGACATAAAAATAGATGTAATATACGAGGACGCAGACCTGCTCGCCGTCAACAAATCGCCGTTTCTTGCCATGCACCCGACCCACAACCACCAGGGCGACACGCTCGCAAACGCGGTGGCGGGGCACCTGAAAGGCGAGGGAAAGAGCGCGGTGTTTCGCTGCGTCGGCAGGCTCGACAAGGGCACGTCCGGCGTTGTTGTCTGCGCCTTGAACCGCTACGCGGCGGCGCGGCTTTCGGGCAATATAAATAAGAGGTACATGGCTGTTGTGCGCGGACATTTTGAGGGCAGCGGAACCGTAAACAAGCCGATATACCGACCCGACCCGATGAAGACCCTGCGCGCCTGCGGCGATATGCCGGGCAGCGAGAGCGCGGTCACTCACTGGGAGAGTCTCTATGCAGGGGACGAATACAGCCTGCTCAGCCTCAGGCTCGAGACGGGCAGAACGCATCAGATAAGGGTGCATTTCGCGTCCGAGGGCGCGCCCCTTGCCGGCGACACGATGTACGGCGCACCGGAGGATTTTATAGGTCATCATCTGCTCCATTGCGCCGAATGCGGCTTCGTTCACCCCGCTTCCGGGGAGGAGGTTCGCCTCTGTGCGCCGCCCCCGCAGGACTTTGCGGACTTCTGCCGCTCGTTCATCCCGGAGGATACATTGGTAAAAATATTCAATAACAAGTGAATATCATTGCATATTTACCGTCAAAATACAGAAAACTGCCAAAAAGATGAAAAAATATTCAAAAACCCCTTGCATTTTTAAAATATGGTGCTATAATACAGACATCAACTGAAAACAGGAGGAAAACATCATGAAAAAGCTTACGAAGATAATCGCCCTCGTGCTTGCGCTCGTTTGCATATGCACCGCGTTTGCAGCCTGCGGCGGCAATAAAGACAAAGAAAAGACCCCCGCGGTCAAGGTTATAAACTATGACCTGACCAGCGAGCAGTATGCTTTCGGCGTTGACAAGGATCAGCCCGAGCTGCTTACTAAGGTCAACGAAATCCTCAAAGAGATGAAGAGCGACGGAACATTCGACGCTATCTGCAACAACAACTTCGGCAGCGGTACCCCCCAGGCCGTCAAGTCCGCAGTACTCGACAAGAGCAAGGATCAGCTCATCGTTGCGACAAACGCCGAATTCGAGCCTTTTGAGTATATGAAGGGTGAAAACTACTACGGTGTTGACATGGAAATGGCCGCCTACATTGCGAAGAAGCTCGGTAAGGAGCTTGTCATCAAGAACATGAACTTCGATGCCGTCTGCCTCTCCGTCGGTCAGCACAAGTGTGACATCGCCATGGCGGGTCTTACCATAAGCGAGGATCGTAAAGAGTATGTCAACTTCTCCGATCCCTATTACGAAGCATCTCAGAGGCTCATAGTCAAGGGCACTGATACCACCTTTGACGCCTGCAAGAGCGCCGATGATGTCAACGCTATCTTGAACAGCCTTACCGAGGATAAGAAGATCGGCTGCCAGCAGGGCACTACCGGCAACTCCTTCATCGAGGGCAGCAATGACCTCGGCTTCCCCGGTCTCAAGGCAAAGGCAGTTGCCTACAAGAACGGTTCTCTCGCAGTTCAGGATCTCATTAACAACGGCGTTGACTATGTCATCATTGATGCCGCTCCCGCCGAAAGAATCGCAAAGGCTATCAATGAAATGTCCTGAGCCTAAAAGAAAATAACTGAAGAAGGCTGTTTCGGTCGAAGCGGCCTTCCTTTTCAGTCTGTAACACCTTTCCCCGAAAAGTATTTGTACAAAGGAAAAGAACTATGAATGATTTTATAGCAAGCTTACCGAAAAAAATCGATAAGTTTATCGAGATACTCATAGACTATAACGGCTATGTCAAGGTTCTGCAGGGTCTGCAGAATACGCTCAAGATAGCCGTTCTCGGTCTTATTATCGGTATCGTCATCGGCACGCTGATAGCCACCGTGCGCGTCATGCCGAAATACAAGGTTTTCCCGAGAGTGCTCAACGCCATATGCGCGTTTTATGTGGCGCTCTTCAGAGGAACTCCCATGGTCGTGCAGTTGCTTATATTCTACTATGTCGTGCTGCCGATAATGGGCGTCAATCTCCCGTCCGTAAATGTTGCGATAACTGTATTCGGCCTCAACAGCGGCGCGTATATATCGGAGATAATGCGAAGCGGCATACAGAGCGTTGACGAAGGTCAAATGGAGGGCGGCAGAAGCGTTGGATTAAGCTTCTCGACCACGATGCTGCGCATTGTTATCCCGCAGGCGATAAAAAACATCCTCCCGACTCTCGGCAACGAGTTCATAGCCCTCATCAAGGAGACCTCGGTCGTCTCGTTTGTCGGCGCGCTCGACCTCTACGTCGCGTTCAGCTACATCGGCTCGAACAGCTATGAATTCATGGTGCCCTATATCGCCATGGCACTCATCTATATCGTCATAGTCTGCCTGATAACGCTGCTTATAAAAATCATGGAAAGGAGCCTGAAGAAGAGTGATAGACGTAATTGACCTGAAAAAAAGCTTCGGGGACAACGAGGTCCTCAAGGGCATAAATATGACTATCAACAAGGGCGACATAGTTGTTGTCATAGGCCCCTCCGGCTCCGGAAAGAGCACCTTCCTGCGCTGCCTCAACTGCATGGAGGATCCGACCTCGGGCAAGATAATCTTTGAGGGTGTGGATATCGCCGACATGAAGGTCGACATCAATATCCACCGCAGAAAGATGGGAATGGTGTTCCAGCATTTCAATCTTTTCAACAACAAGACCGTCATAGAGAACATAATGCTCTCGCCCGTACTCTGCGCCAAGAAGGACAGACGCAAGGCTGTTTTGCACAATATGTTCCATAAGGATAAGCTCCCCGTGCGCCCCGTCAGGGAGATAAAAAAGGACGCGGAGGAAAAAGCTCACAAATTGCTCGAGCGTATAGGCCTCGAGGACAAGGCGGATGTCTATCCCTCCACCCTCTCCGGCGGCCAGAAGCAGAGAGTTGCGATAGTCCGCTCGCTTGCGATGAACCCCGAGGTCATCCTCTTCGACGAGCCGACGAGCGCGCTTGACCCCGAGATGGTCGGCGAGGTTCTCGACCTGATGAAGCAGCTCGCCCACGAGGGCATGACGATGGTCGTCGTCACCCACGAGATGGGCTTTGCCCGCGAGGTCGGCACGAAGCTCGTGTTCATGGACGAGGGCAGGATAGTTGAGGAGAACACTCCCGAGGAGTTCTTCAACAATCCGCAGAGCCCGCGAGCCAAGGAATTCCTGTCCAAGGTGCTCTGATATCCGAATATAAAAAGCATAAGCCCGCCGAGAATCGGCGGGCTGTTTTTATCTCTGCGCAGGAACATCAGTTCGAAACGTTTGACTCGATGCCGAGCTCGCTGCGGGTGTCCGTATCCATAAATCTCTCCGTCGGGAGCGAGGCGAGATAGTCGTAGTTTTTCTGTGGAATATCGGGATTGCCCTTTGAATAGCTCGGAATAAGCATGGCTCCGGCGACGGCGGGGTCGGTGCAGCGGGTGTCGTTTCTCCACTTGTCGCGCTCTTCGGGATTCCTGAGGTTGGGGATATCCAGTTGTCTGCCGCCATCGAGGACGGAAAAATATGCGAACATACCGGGCAGGAACATATCGAGAGCCTCGTAAATATCAACGGTATCGGCGTTGCGGTTGCCGCGGAGCTTTTCGACGAGATTGTGCATGACATAGTAATCGGAGCCGCCGTGCCCGGCCTTGTCGGCTATTTCGGTCAGCGCGTCGTCCGTCGGAGTTATGACGGGCGATGATTTATTGTCCCCCTCGTGCTCGTCGCAGTTGACATAGAGCGTTCCGACGCCGCCGTTTTCGGCGTCCTCCCTTGCGCTCTCCATTCTGCCCTTTGAGCCGTAAATCGAATACCATATCGAGCCTTTGGAGGGACCCACGCCGTGCAGACTTTTAATAAGCGCGCCGTTTTCGAGGGTTATCATTTCAACCGCAAAAGCTCCCGCCTTTGCGCCCATTCTCTCCATGCGCGCGTTAAACGGAGCCTCAAAGCCCGCAACCTTAACGGGGCGCAGCCCTGTAATATGGATGAGCGGCCCTATCGAGTGGGTGCAGTAATAAAACGCGCTCATCGTGTTGCGCCAATGCTTCGGGTCGGCGAAGGAATAGAAGTGCCAGCCGCTCTCGCAGTTGTGCATATACTCGCCCTCGCCGTATTCGAAGCTGCCGAGCACACCGTCCCTGTAGAGCGCTCTCATCTTTTTCGGAGCGGGCATATAGGCGTAGTTTTCGGCATAGGCATAGACTTTCCCCGTTCTTTCGACCGCTTCGACGAGCTCCACGGCCTCCTTCATCGTCTGAACGGGCAGAACCTCGCTGAGGACATTTTTGCGGCCTCCAGGCATTTTATCGCATACGGGGCGTGCTCGTTTGCGTAGTTTGCGAGAACAACGCAGTCCGTATCATGCTTCAAAAACTCGTCGAACTCGGTGTAATAGCTTATGCTGCCGTCGGCGCCGTATTCCCGTTCGGCCTCCTCGAGCCTTTCTTTTCTGAAGTCGCAGACCGCCGCCAGCTCCGCGTTTTCGGCGAATTTGCAGTAGTCCATCATGGACTTGCCGCGCCCCGCTCCGAGAACTCCGATTTTTATCTTCTTCGCCTTTGAGCGGCGGTATATAATCTTATATTCGCTCGCGTCGTCATAGAGCATCCGCGCCGAATCTATGCCGCATTCCTCAAGCATGACCTCCCAGCGATCCTGCATTTCCATATCGTATTCAACCGGCAAAAAGCCTCCGGAGAGATAGCTCTTCACGGCACTCGGACGGAACTCGTCCGTTGTCAGGTGAACATATCTCACGCCCTTTTCGGACAGGTGGTTGAGAGCGAGCATGGTGAGATATTTCGCAAGTCCTTTTCCGCGAAAATCCTCGCGCACGGCAACCATGTGCATACGGCCGGTGTTGTCCTCCGAATTGACAAAGGCGGTTACGGTTCCAACGTGCTCGCCGTGAAAGTCGATAAAGAGCACATCCCGGGCGGGGTCGATATCCTCTATGTCGAGTATTGAGCGGTCAAACTCCTCGTCCCCGCCGCCGTCGGCAATGAGATGTCCGTTCCTGCAGCAGTCGCACCAGGCCTTTTTGTCCGCTTCTGTCCTGTACGTTGACACAGAGAAGCCCTCCGGCAGCGCGTACTGCTTAATAGGTGTTCCGGGCAGCCGATACATTTTTAACTGAGCCATTTTTCTCCCCTCTTTCTGAGTTTTATTTTCACGCTCATTATAAAATAAATCTCCGAAAAATAAAAGAGCTTTTTTGTGTCAATTAAAAGTCCCGGCTTCTTCCGAAACCGGGATTTGGCTTTTGTTGTGTTTTACGGCTTCCAGATGAGCCAGATGAGGAGATAGCCCGTTATGACCGCCGCGAGAGTGAACGGCACGCCGTACTTCATGAAGGTCGTGGCCTTGACCTCGTGCCCCTCCTTGCGCAAGATGCCGATGCCCGCGATGTTCGCCGATGCGCCTATCGGGGTCAGATTGCCGCCGAGCGTCGCGCCGCAGAGCAGCCCGTAGTACATGATTTTCGGGTCGATGCCGAGATTCACGGCGATGACGGGTATGACGGTGAGCATGGTGGCCGTGTAGGGGATATTGTCAATGAACGCCGAGAGAATAACCGACATCCAGACTATAACGGTGTAGACGATGAACACGCTGCCCGAGCTGCCGCCGACCTTCGATATCGCGTTGCCGATTATATCAATAACGCCCGCATTCTTTATGCCGCCTATGACGACGAAAAGACCGGTCAGCAGGAAGATGGTGTAGTAATCTATCTCCTTGAACGCATTTTTGACAAGCTTTGTGTTCTTGCGGAACAGCTCGCGGATTATGCCGACAAAGAAGAAGAACATACAGATAAGACCGTTTGTTATCTCGGGCTTGTAGAACTGACCCTCCGCCGCGTTGCTCTTATAGGGGATGAACGAGACTCCGATAAGGCAGAGGACGGTGGCGACGAGCAGGAAAGTCGGAAACTTGTCCTCAACCTTGGTGCGCTCGTTTATATGTATTTTGTCATTCTCCTTGCGGAACATGAAGAGGATTATCAGCGCGCTGACAACGGCGCCCGCCTCAACGACCCAGAACATACCGGGCTTGCCCTCGTCAAAAAAGAAGTCGGAGAAATCGAGGTTCGCCGCTTTTGCGAGCAGTATGGAGGTCGTATCGCCCACAAGCGTGGCCGCGCCCTGGAGATTGGACGAGACGGCGATGCAGATAATGCTCGGCACGGGCGAGATGTTGAGCTTTTTGCAAAGCGCGAGCGCGACGGGCGCTATCATGAGAACGGTAGCGACATTGTCGACAAACGCGGAGACGATGCCCGCGAAAAGGCTCATGCAGACGACAGCCCACTTGACATTGGGCATCTTTGATATAAGAACATCACTCATCAGCTGAGGCATATTGGACTCGATAAAGAGATAGACGGTGCCCATGGTGCCGGCGATCATCATGATGACGTTCCAGTCGATTTCGCCGACAGCCGTCTTAAAAGTATAGCTGAAGGTCTCTCCCGAGCCGAGGGCGAAAAAGTTCGCGCCGAAAAGCTCGGGCTTGAATGCGGCAACGGTGCCGAGGATAACGAAGATAACCGCCGATGCAACAGCGACATACGGGCGAATCTTTTGAAACGCCATCATAAGAATATATGTCGCCGCGAATAGCACCAGCGCGGTTACGGTGATACTGCTCATGCTTCACACTCCAAAAATATTTTTTTGCAGCGAACACTCAGCGACTGATTTTCCCCAAAGAAAAAACACGCTCCCGACAGGAGCGTGAAATAGCCAATTCATTAAAGCATGACAATACAAACACCGCATTGCTTCAACCTCAAATAAATAACCCGCCTGTTATGCGGATTATGACAGACTCCACCACTCATTATTCGGCTGCAAAAGGCATTATATAAAAAAAATCAACGGCAGTCAAGAAGTTTTTTCGACAAAACGTAAATTTTACATAAGCTCGGCTATAACGGCGTTTGAAACGAGAAAGCCGCGCCTTGTCAGCGCGATGTGCTTGCCGTCGCAGACCGTGAGCCCCGCCCGCGAGAACCGCTCGCATTTCTCGATTATATTCTCGGGCACGCCGTGGCCGAACCGCTCTTTTACCTCGGAGAATATGAGTCCTTCGCACAGGCGCAGACGGAGCATTAAATACTCCTCAAAGCTCCCGCCCTCGCCGTCGTTTACGGGCTCGCAGTTTGCAATAAAGCTCTCCGTGTCCCGCGGGAAGAAGAATCTTCCGCCGCCGATAAACGAGTGCGCCGAAGGGCCGATGCCGAGATATTCCTCGCAGTTCCAATATTTGAGATTGTGGCGGCTCTCGTGGCCCCGCTTTGCAAAATTTGATATTTCATACTGAATGAAGCCGCGCTTTTCGAGCTCCTCGCAGGCGGTGAGATACAGCTCGCAGGTCTTGTCCTCGTCGGGCAGGGCGAGCTCGCCCTGCCTTTCAAAAAAGCGCGTGCCCTCCTCTATTTTCAATATGTATGCGCTGACGTGGCAAACCCCTGCGTCCGCGCAGAAAGCGACACTGTCCCTAAGCGAGTCAACCGTCTGACCGGGTACCGCAAGCATGAGATCGAGCGAAATATTTTCTATTCCCGCGTCCCCGGCGCGCCTGACGGCGAGAGAGACATCGTCCCTGCCGCTGAGCCTGCCCAGGGCGCGGCGTTCGCCGTCGTTTGCCGACTGCATTCCCATGGATATCCTGTTGACGCCCGCCTCCTTGAGCAGGGCGAAATCGAGACCTTTTTTGGCCGCGTCAAACGGGTTGCACTCGACGGTTATCTCGGCTCCCTTTCCCGCAAACTCCCGCGCCGCGCCGACAATTCTTGCGATTCTTTCCGCTCCGAGCGCCGACGGTGTGCCGCCGCCCAGATATATTGTATCGGCGCTTACGCCGTATCGTGACGCCAAAGCGGGAATACGCCGAAGAAGCGAGTCCGTATAAGCATCCGCCGAATCTTCGTCAAGGCGCAGGGAATAAAAGTCGCAGTAGGGGCACTTGCTGCGGCAGAAGGGAATGTGTATATATATCCCCGCGTTATTTAAATTCATACCGATGCCTCCCGCCGAAAATCGATTTAATAATAATGTATCTTATCATAACAGCTGTGTTTAGGCAATCGGCATGGGGCATTATTGACGAATTTTTTGTGTAAAGATTCAACTTTTTGTATGGAAATTGTTGCTTTTTGCGAAAACCTATGTTATAATCGTGAAGTTAGATTTTTTGGTTGGGAGGTAGTTTTTTGGCAAAAGAACAGACAGCCGCGGTCGATCCGCAGGCGGGCTCCGGCGAAGATTCGTCAGGATACGTCTTTCAGAACAGGCGCTATGTCGGAACGAAAGAAACTGTCGCTTACGTCGTCTATGATATGTCGCAGAGCTTCAATATCAACGCGTATACGCAGAGATTCGTTACCAATATTCTTCAGGTCAGCCTGAAGTACCAAAGAATAGCGAACATCATCAACGGCATCTGGGATGTTATCAACGACGTGCTTTTCGGCGCGATAGTCGACAAGACGAGAACCCGTTGGGGTAAATTTAAGCCCTATCTCGTCGCACTCGGTATCCCCGGCACCATAGGCACGTGCATCTATTGGCTCATGCCCCTCATATTTGCGGGCAGAGGCCCGAACGATATCTGGAAATTTATAGGATATCTTTTACTCATGGTCGTGCGCGAGGGCGCGGGAACCTTCCGCGATATAGCGCAAAAGGGTATCCAGTCAACGATAACTCCGCACCCCGTTGACAGAACAAGAATAATCACCATTGCCAATTTCGCCTCCGGTTTCCTCGGAGAGAAGCTGCCCGAGCAGATAATGACCGTTCTCCTCGACCTCATCGGCAGAAACAAGGTCAAGTTTACTCTTCAGGGCACGTTCATCGGCATGGGCGTTTTCACCGCGATCGTTGCAGGCGCAGGCGCTATGTGGTTCTTCTTTATCTGCAAAGAGAGAGTCATGCAGTCCGTCGAGCGCCCGAGCATAAGGGCGGGCATCAAGTCGATAATCAACAACAAGCCCATACTTCTTATGACGCTCTCCAAGATGCTCAGCGGCTTCTCGGTCGGCGGCAGCAAGTCGGACTACCTTATCGATGTTCTGAACTTCGCCTCGCTCAATATAATCACCGGTATCCCCGGCTCGATAATCAACCCCATAAGCTATGCAATAGTTCCGTGGTTCAGGCGGCACTTCTCGAGCCGATTCCTGTATATCATGGGTACATATATCGGCGATATCCTGTTAGTCCCCGTATTCTTTGTCGGCTGTATCGGCGGCAAGAAGCACGGACTTTATAAGAAGGTCGTTCCCATGGCGATCGCCCTCACCTTGTGGGAGACGCTGTTTATGATTTTCTACGGCGTGCGTAAGGTCATTCCGACCGAGATGTACAACGAGGCAATGGACTACTGCGAATGGAAGAACGGCTACCGCACAGAGGGCATGACGAGCGTCGCCCAGGGTCTTGCCCAGAAGCTTTCGAGCATCGTCAGCGGCTATATCGCGCTGTTCATCAAGCAGCTTATCGGCTACGACCTGACCGCCTACACAAGAGGCACCGCACAGTCCGACAACACGAAGTTCGGCCTGTTTGCGATGTTCACCATTATCCCGTTTGTGACCACCTCGCTCGGAATCATTCCGATGCTCTTCTACGATCTCAACGACAAGAAGAAGGAGAAGATGTACGAGGAGCTGCTTGAGAGACGCGCCGCAATGTCCAAGGAGGCAACCTCCGGCGACCTCGAAGCTCTCGAGAGACTCGCAAAGGCTCAGATGGATATAGGCAGCAAAAAGAACGAGCTGTAAGACAGTCAATACAAATCTTCCGCTCGGTGAGCGTGGATAAAATAAAACAACGAACAGCCACGGCAGTTTCTGTCGCGGCTGTTGCTGTTTATACGGTGTTGGAAAACAGGTTTGCAAATCCAAATTTGTACTCTTCTTAATAAAAAAACGATATGTGGTGTTACGGTCGGTTGTCGAGTAATAACTTATAGCGCGTTTTTGTGGGCTTTTTAGTCTGCGCAAGCGCGTCTGTCTGCCGACTTCATACGCTTGCGGTCATAGACCTTTCGGCTGCGGACGACTCGGGTCGCGGGTGAAATGCCGTTCCATGAACCGCGCTTGGACGAATAGAATTTGCGTCTCTCTTTCTTGCTCTGCTTCGAGAGCGGAATAAGCTTTTCCATTTTTTCTTTTCCCCTTTGCTTAAAAAATTTTGCCCGATATTTAAAATTTTTCTTGCATTTTTTCACTCTTTCTGTTATTCTCTAATATCACTCTTTAAGGAGGTACCGATATGAGTACAAAATGCTTTCCCGTAATCGACCTCGTCGCTACGGGCAACAACATCCGCCGCCTGCGCATTGAGCGCGGACTGACCGTTCGGGATATTCAGAGCTATTTCGGCTTTGAAGAGCCCAGAGCCGTCTATAAATGGCAAAACGGCGAGAGCCTGCCGACCGTAGATAACCTCTACGCGCTCGGAAATCTCCTCGATGTGCCGATGGACGGGATACTGGTCCCCGTCGGAAAAACCGATAATTTCAGCGAGCAGCAGGATGAGCCCTGCTGCTCAAGTCATTTTTATGCCCGGCTGCCGCAGATGCGCCGAAACGCGGAGGCTGCCTGATCAATTTTGCGACACGCCTACAAGCGCCGAAGCGCCGTGAGCAAGCCGCGAAAAAGCCTGCGGCTTTGTCCGTCGAAACGGTAAAATCAAAATATTCATTATGGCGTAAGAGAGAATGACGGCGGGAGAGTTGCGGCAGCGCGAAAAATGCAAGAGCAAAAAGCGCGGCTCGAAACGTATTATATTAAATAATATATATATGTCGGGTTTTTCCGGATATCCGGAAATCAAAACGTGCAGCGTTACAGTTCATCTGCACCTGAACCGATCGGCATTCCCCCGTTCCGACACACCCGCGGCAGCCGGGCATAAATCAGCTTCTGCTTTTGAGATAAGTCTCGAAAGCGTCGGCAAAGTCCGCGTTCACATCGAACGGCGGTGCATAGTCAACCGCGGCGGTGACCGTGCAGAGGTCGAGCTTTGCAGACGTCTCGTCCGCGGCTCTGTCGAGCTTTCCGAGCTCTGCGCGAATCACGTTGCGGTCAAAATTTATGCTTGTAACACGGCGCACGTCGCAGCGGTATGTGACCTGATTCCCGTCGGCATTGAAGCGGTAGCCCGTGCCGCCGTTTGCAATCGTCTGCTCCGAGGCACGAAGGCTGTTCATCGTGCGAAAAATCCCGGCTATCCTCTGCCTTGCGGAGTTGAGCCCCGTCTCGCTGTCCATGTCTATGTCGAGCTGATCCTTGGACTTGCGTATCGCGGCGGCGAGCGCCGTTTTTGCCTCAAGCAAAAAGACAAGAAAAAGCGCGACATCGGTTATCCGTCCGGAGTATTCGCTCTCCGGGATTTCGACAACCGTCTCGTCGGTCATCTCCGGCATCACCTTGTGGCGCAGGTTAGTGCTGGTGACTTTAGTTATGTTTGCCCTGTTGCGGAGTATTTCCTCGGCATCGTACATGAGCGACTGAAGTTTGTTTTGACAGCGGAACGCTTCTTTAAGATTCATGACTTTCACCTCACTGTTTGTTGTGCTGTTATTCTACCGCACGGCGAGAGGTTTGTCATTGAACCCGCAGTTCAAAAAGTCGAACGGATTATCTTTATTTTATTGACATTAAAATCGGTTTGTGCTATAAGTTGTATGATTTCAAGCGGCACTAAAGCGCGCGAGTTAAGGAGAACCGAAATGTATTCGTTTTTGCTTGCACTTATCTATCTTGCCTTTATCAGCCTCGGACTGCCCGATTCGCTTCTCGGCTCGGGCTGGCCCGTCATGCACCTCGAGCTCGGAGTGCCGATTTCTTATATGGGCATCATCTCCATGGTCATATCCGGCGGAACGATAGCTTCGAGTCTGATGTCCGACAGGATGAACAGAAGGCTCGGGACGCGGATAGTCACGGTGCTCAGCGTATTTCTGACCGTTATTGCGCTGTTCGGCTTCTCTTTTTCGAACAGGTTTTGTCTGCTCCTTGTTTTTGCCGTGCCCTACGGTCTCGGCGCGGGCGCGATAGACGCGGCGCTCAATAACTACGTCGCCCTGCACTACAAAGCCAAGCACATGAGCTGGCTGCACAGCTTCTGGGGCGTCGGGACGATAGTCAGCCCGTTTATCATGGGCTATGCGCTGACAAACAAGACCTGGAACAGCGGCTGCCGCATAGTCGGCGCGCTGCAGCTCGTGATAGCGATTCTCCTGCTCGTGACCCTGCCCGTGTGGAAGGTCAACAAGGCGACTGAAGAGACGGAGAAAAAGAGCGTCGGACTCGTCGGCGCACTGAAAATAAAGGGAGTGCCGTTTCTGCTCACAGGCTTTTTTGCCTACTGCGCAGCAGAAACGACCGCCATGCAGTGGGCGAGCACATATTTCGTTGAAGTAAAGGGCATATCCGCAGAGCGCGCGGCTACATTCGCGTCGCTTTTCTACATAGGCATCACAGTCGGGCGGTTTATAAGCGGCTTTATCACGGATAAGCTCGGCGACCGCAAAATGATAATAACGGGAACGGCGATTCTCCTTTGCGGCATATGCTGCCTGTTCGTGCCGATGAATTCTTATTTCCTCGCCGCCGCGGCTTTTGTCATAATCGGGCTCGGCTGCGCGCCGATATATCCGTGCATAATACACTCCACTCCGAACAACTTCGGGGCGGAAAACTCGGGCGCTATAATCGGAATACAGATGGCGAGCGCCTATGTCGGCTCGACCTTCGTTCCCCCGCTGTTCGGGCTGCTCGGCAATGCTGTAAGCTTTAAGATAATGCCATTCTACCTCATCTTTTTCTTCGTTCTGATGATAACTATGACAGAGCTTACGTTCAGAATAACCGCGAAAAACAAAGCAAAATAAAATCGGGGCTTCGCATTCGGCGCAGACCGAAGAGCAAAATATAAAGGTCATAATTCACGTCTGTCGGCGCGGATTATGACCTTCTTTTATTTGGTTTTTGCTCTTTAAGCGCCTTTTGTTAAGCGCAAAAATATATCGGTGCCGGAGGACAAGACGCCGCGGCGTTTTTATAAAAATAATTCCGTTCCGACGATTCGCAGCAGCTATTGCTGTATTCTTCCGTTAACTTTTTCTATCGTATACAATTTGTCTCCGAAAGCGCTCTCAGTCTCTTTTATTGTAATTTTCGCACCCGTTTCCGGCACAGATTCATCATCAATCCACATTTGTTTATAGACATAAACCGTCTGCAAATTTCCGTCTTTATCATAAAATTTAACGGTTGTCCGCGGCGATTTGGGTTCGGAACAGCACTCCTCAATTACCGTATCATATTGAATGCCTTGACTATCCGCCCCGAGCCGCGCCAATCCGAACATAAAAAGACAGCTTGCCGCAACCAATAAAACAGTAATAAAAATAAACGGCTCAAGCATTTTCTTTGATTTTATATATTCTTTCCCTTTTATAAACAAAATGCTCAATAACGACAGCACCGCATTTATCGGTATAACAATAAGCCAATGCTTAACCGTAAAAACTCCGCCCATTGTAAAGCCGATAATACAGTCAAGAATGATTATAAGCACTGAAAGCGAAACAACCGTAATTATTGTCCTGCCTCGTCTGTTTAACATACATAACCGCTCCTTCGCTTGCAATTATCAGCAGATTAATATTAGCACTCGTATATGAAAAAGAGCTTTAGAAATGCTGCTGTCGTCTGACGCCGCGCCTCGCCGGCGCTATTCGGAATAGCGCTCCGACAAAGCCTTATACTCACCCTTGAAATGCAGGGAGTTACCGTTTTTGCTCTCTCCGACGACCGACAGACCGAGATGCTCTAAAATTCCCTGAGACTTCAGATTTTCTTTTCGTGCGAATGCCTCAACATATCTTGTCCCGGCAGGGATCACTGTTGTTAAGTAATGATACAGTTCGGCGAATAATCCGCACCCCTGATATTCTTTCTTAAACTGTATTTCATCCATTCTGAAGGTCGTATCGCTTACGAAATATTGAAAGAATCCGCACAGCTTATCTTCGCAAAAAATCAGAATTACACTGCGCTTTCCTTCGCGCCATGCAGGTACTGCGCTTTCCGACCAGGTTTTGTAATCCTCGTCATAGGAATTCCCCGTCGGAGCAACAGCACTCATGTTGCTTGCTAAAATCTCAAACATCTCATTAATAAATACGGAAATATCTTCGTTTTTCATTCGCCTGAAACCGAAACGCATAATATTCTCCCGCAAATTATATCATTAAATTTTCATCTGTAAAGAGATAGTGATATGCCGAGCCGTGCTCGGCGTGATATTTTTGGCCATAAGCAAAAGTGATATTATATTCACCCTCACACTTGCGAAGCAAATATCACTCGGCAAAAAACAGTAGTGAAGGTCAAGCAAATCGTCAAAGGTTTTGCTCTCAATGGCGTTGTATTCAGCAAGCAGCTTCTTCATCTCGCACCGACATTCTCGGTCGCAGTTGTGTCCATGCCGCCGACCTCGTTGGGCAGTCTCTTGCAGTCTCCGACGGCAAACCAATCAAGGCGCGAATCGGAAGTTCCCTTTTTCGTGTTTATCGAAAGTTTAAAATTCTTATCCTTTGCTTTTTTAGCTAATTCGTGATATTCTGTATATAGTATTGTTATATCCAACACCACGCGGATGTGCTCGGCGCGATCTGCGCCGTGCTTTAGACTGTGCCGAACAGTATCTCAGAAAATGACAAGAGATAAAGCATACGGTGTTGGATTCTTAATATAAGCTTCTGGATTATATTAGGTCGGAGGTCACCATGCTACACAACGGACTTTACGAGCAAATCATAAATAAGGGGCTGGACACAGAGCTTTCCGTAACGGACAAGCTCTCTCAAACTGCGCCTATTGATAGTGCGGAAGCGTCCAAGGTATTAGCAAAATATGTTGCCGAGATCGTTGAAAAGGGTCTAAACAACGTGAAAGACAATGGCGGCGATCTCAATTCTCAGGTCGAGCTTGTCAACCGCATTGTGTCCACCATTATGACCTAAACAAAAGAAACTGACTTCGGCCCGCTCTCAGTTGCAGAGCGCGCAGAGCAGCTTCTTGCGCTTTTTGATAAGAAAAACAATGTGCTGGCGCTGAACGAAAGGGCTGAGATTATCCGTCCGGAGACCTCGATTGCACAGAGCTCACTCTTTACCGGTGCAATTCATGAGCCGCAGATGTTTACCGAGCTCAAGAAGGAAATCGTGTCATGCAATCGCATTGACATGCTGGTGTCGTTTATCAAATGGAGCGGCTTGCGTCTGATTATGGATGAGCTGACCGCCTTCACCCAGAATGGCGGACAGCTGCGCATTATTACAACATCCTACATGGGTGCCACCGACGTAAAAGCCATTGAAGAACTGCGCAAGCTGCCCAATACACTCATCAAGGTCAGCTATGATACCAAACGCACCCGCCTGCACGCAAAAACCTATGTGTTCTACCGCGACACCGGCTTTACCACGGCCTATGTGGGCTCCTCTAACCTCTCCAATGCAGCGATTTCCAGCGGCCTTGAATGGAACGTAAAGGTTACGAAGAAGGACCTGCCGGAGACCATTGATAAGATTGCCGCGACGTTTGAAAGTTATTGGAATTCCAGCGAATTTGAGTATTATAACGAGGACCAAAAAGAGCGCCTTGCACGTGCGTTAAAGGCGGAAAAATACTTTGACACCAACAATGCCGAGATCTACACCATGGATATCCGGCCCTACTCCTATCAGCAGGAGATTTTGGACAAGCTGGACGCCGAGCGCAATGTACGCGGCTATTGTCACAATCTCGTTGTTGCGGCAACCGGCACCGGTAAAACGGTCATTTCTGCGCTGGATTACAAGCGCTTCCGCAAACAAAACCCCGGGCATCCCTGCCGCCTGCTGTTTGTCGCCCATCGAGAGGAGATCCTGAAGCAGAGCCTTTATACCTTCCGCGCGGTGCTGAAGGATGCCAATTTCGGTGAAATGTTTGTCGGCAGCTGCAAGCCGGATAGTATCGAAAATCTTTTTATGTCGATTCAGACCTTCAATTCGCAAAACTTCACGGAAAAGACATCGCCTGATTTCTATGATTATATTATCGTGGACGAATTTCACCATGCGGCGGCTCCCACCTATCAGAAGCTTCTGTCGTACTATCAGCCGAAGATTTTGCTCGGCTTGACAGCTACTCCTGAGCGTATGGACGGCAAGAGTATCCTTCCGTACTTCAACAATCGTATTGCGGCTGAAATTCGTCTGCCGGAAGCCATTGACCGTAAATTGCTTTGCCCGTTTCAGTATTTCGGTGTAACCGACACGGTCGATCTGGACAAGCTCAAATGGGCAGGCGGCGGATATGACAAGGGCGAATTATCTCGCATTTACACGCTCGGCGGCATGATAGCAAACCGTCGCGCTGATTTGGTCTTGTCATCACTGCTTAAATACGTGACGGACATTGATGACGTAAAAGGCCTTGGATTCTGCGTTACCGTCGAGCACGCGGAATTCATGTCTGAACACTTTAATGCTCACGGTATACCGTCCATGTTCCTAACCGGAAAATCTCCCGATGAAGAAAGAAAAGGAGCAAAAAACCGCCTCGTTTCCGGCGATGTCCGCTTCATCTTTGTCGTGGATATTTATAACGAAGGTGTCAATATTCCTGAAGTCAACACCGTTTTGTTCCTGCGCCCGACTGAATCACTGACCATATTCCTGCAGCAGCTCGGCCGTGGATTGCGTCTGGCTGAAGATAAAGAATGTCTGACGGTTCTTGACTTCATCGGTCAGGCAAACCGTAAATATAACTTTGAAGATAAATTCGCCGCACTTCTTTCCAACACCACACGCAGTGTGACCCGCGAGATCAAGGATGGTTTCATCTCTCTGCCGAAGGGCTGTTATGTGCAATTAGAGAAAAAGGCAGTGAAATACATACTTGATAACATTCGTGCCTCCTACGGAAACAGCGCCGGCCTTGTAACGCGCATTGCATCTTTTGAGGAAGATACCGGGTTAAAGCTCACGCTGGCAAATTTTCTGGACTATTACCGTCTTGATCCGCGCACAATTTATAAATTTGGTACCTTCTCTCGTCTGTGCGCCCGCGCGGATGTGATAGATGACTTCACTGAGCCGATGGAAGAAATCATGCAGAAGGCATTTGCGCGTCTTTACACTATTGATTCGCGCCGGCTCATCAAGTTCTTGCTGAGCATTCTTCCCAACATTAACAATACAGACTTTTCAAAGCTTGCTCCGGTAGAGAAGCGCATGATGCAGATGTTCTATGTCTCCGTTTGGCAGAAGGCAGCGGAGGATTGGAACAGCGATGAGGTACTTGACAATCTCTATGCGCTTGCTGACAGCCCGGTGATGCTGCATGAGCTGCTGGAGCTCCTTCAATACAATTACGACCACATTGACTTTATCGATGAGCCGGTAAATGTCGGCTTTGACTGCCCGCTGGATTTACATTGCACATACACTCGTGACCAGTTGCTTGTGGCACTCGATTTCATGAAGCCATCCACCGTTCGTGAGGGCGTGAAATGGCTTCCCGAAAAGAACATTGACGTATTCTTTATTACCTTGAATAAGGCAGACAAGGACTATTCGCCAACCACGATGTATAACGATTATTCCATCAATAGTGAGCTATTCCATTGGCAGAGCCAGAGCACCACCGCAGCGGGCTCTCCCACCGGTCAGCGCTATATTCACCACCATGAAAATGGTAGTCGAGTTCTGCTGTTTGTCCGTGAATTCAAATCAGATCGTATTTCCGGAAGTGCGGGCGCCTATACCTATCTCGGCACAGCAAACTATGTGAAGCACGACGGTGAAAAGCCAATGAATATTACATGGAAACTGGACCGTCCGATCCCGGCGAAGTTTTTGAAGAAGACGAATAAGTTGGTAGTGGGGTAAAGGAGTTTGTTATGAAGTTTATTCACTTATCAGACCTCCATTTGGGAAAAAGAGTAAATGAATACTCGATGCTTGAAGATCAGGAATACATACTCAAAAAAATCATCAATATCGTTGATGCTGAAAAGCCGGATGGTGTGATCATTGCCGGAGATGTCTACGACAAATCCGTTCCCTCGGCGGAGGCGGTTCAGCTATTTGACAATTTTCTCGTTCAGTTGGCCAAACGAAAGCTCGAGGTATTCGTTATTAGCGGAAACCACGATTCCCCTGAGAGAATTGCATTTGGAGCGCGTATTATGGATGCCAGCGGGATTCACATGTCGCCAGTCTACGATGGAAACATTGCACCTATTTCCATGCAGGACAAATACGGTGCGGTTGATGTTTATATGCTGCCGTTTATTAAACCGGCTCATGTCCGCAGGTTTTGTGACGATGAGATTATTACTTATACAGATGCTATAAATAGCGTCATTTCAAAACTGAGTATCAATCATGACAATAGAAATATCCTGGTGACACATCAGTTTGTTACGGGTTCGTTGCGCTCTGAATCTGAGGAAATCTCGGTTGGCGGTTCTGACAATGTGGACGCTTATGTTTTTGATCCCTTTGATTATGTCGCACTTGGACATATTCACTCGCCGCAAAATTGTGGCACGGAGCATATTCGTTACTGCGGAACACCGTTGAAATATTCCTTCTCGGAAGCAAAAGACCGCAAGTCGGTAACAGTGATCGAACTCGCTGAGAAAGGAAAAGTGTCATATAAAACAATCGACCT
This sequence comes from Oscillospiraceae bacterium, assembly GCA_003538135.1. Taxonomy (GTDB): domain Bacteria; phylum Bacillota; class Clostridia; order Oscillospirales; family Acutalibacteraceae; genus CAG-177. Next base: position 21,740 of record DPOR01000009.1, on the reverse strand, counting down.
TGTCCCGCAGCATGATCTTGTCGAGTTGAAAGGAACCTACGATGAGTTGACCTTTAGATCCTTCTATGAGGGTACAACATGGCCGGAAGATTATACGCACATCACGCTGACGGACGAAGAAGACATTCCGGATGCAATCGGAAAACTGCGCACGGTGTACCATCGGCTGATGAAGCTTGATTACGATAATAGACGCACACGCTCAAGCGTGGAGATCAGTGGTGCAACAGACGTTGAAACTAAATCGCCATTAGAGCTCTTTTCTGATTTTTATGAACTGCAAAATAATCAACCGATGAATACTGAGCAATTTGAGTACATGAAGTCGTTGATAGAAAAAACATGGGAGTGTGAACAATGAGACCTATCAAACTTACAGTATCTGCGTTTGGCCCCTATGCAGGAAAAACAGTTCTTGATTTGGACAAGCTCGGAGAGAATGGACTCTATTTAATTACGGGCGATACCGGAGCCGGGAAAACAACTATTTTTGATGCGATCACTTATGCATTGTATGGAGAAGCCAGCGGAGACAACCGTGAGCCATCTATGTTCCGCTCAAAATATGCCGAGGCAACTACCCCGACAGAGGTTGAACTTGTCTTCTCCTACGCCGGAAAAACATACACCGTAAAACGAAATCCAGAGTATGAACGTCGCAAATCCCGTGGTGAAGGATTTGCGACGCAAAAAGCGGAGGCGCAGCTAATATATCCAGATGGGCGCGTTGTCACAAAGCAGCGCGACGTAGACAATGCAATACGGGACATCATGGGCATTAACCGTAGCCAGTTTTTGCAGATCGCCATGATTGCACAGGGGGATTTTCTCAAATTGCTGCTTGCCCCCACAGAGGAGCGAAAGAAAATATTTCGTCAAATATTCAAAACGCAGTTGTATCAGGACTTGCAGGATCGTTTGAAGAAGGAGTCCGGTCAACTAAACGATAAATGCGATGCTGCTCGCAACAGCATCAAGCAATATATCGACGGAATCTCCTGTGATGAAAATGATGTCCTGAGTATTGAGGTTGAAAAAGCAAAGAACGGGCTTCTTCCTGCAAAGGATGTTATGGATCTGATTGATCGTCTCCTGACACAAGACAATGACAAAAAAACGGCTATTCAAAAGTCAATCTCGGATGCAGACAAAGCCCTCGAAATCGTCAATGCAAATTTGGGTAAGATTGAAGTAAAAGAAAAAACTCAAAAAGCATTAGACCAAGCACAGAAGAATTTAATCGGCGAAAATGAGACCAATCTTGCGCTGAAGGCTGCTTTTGATATTGAAAAGGGGAAAGTATCGGAAAGAGAACAGCTTGCTGAAGAAAAGGCCAAGATTGAGGCGGAATTTCCCCGTTATGAAGCATTGGACATCCTAGAAAAACAAATCAAAAAAGACGAGGATGCTATTTCCGAAAATGAGAGGCAATTGAAAAAAGACCGGGAGCAGTATGCCATTGATGAAGCGGAGTTTAAAATCCTGAAAAAAGAGTTTGAATCCCTTGCAGATGCAGGAGAAGGCAAAGAAAAACTCTCTCGCCAAAAAGAAAAGGTTCAAGAAAAACTGACAAAGCAACAAAACCTTTCAGCATTATTTGAGGCCTTTCACGAACTTGGAGACAATTTGGATACTCTCCAAAGCGATTACAAAAAAGCCTCGGAGTCATCCGAGGAAACAACTGCCGATTATGAAGCGAAAAACCGCGCATTTTTGGATGAGCAGGCCGGAATCATCGCTGAAACTTTGGAAAACGGTAAGCCCTGCCCTGTCTGCGGATCCTTGGAACACCCTTGCATAGCGCATAAATCGGCCAAGGCCCCCACGGAAGCACAATTAAAAAGAGCGAAAGAGAATGCTGATAAGGCACGAAAAGCAGCCGAAGACTTAAGCGGGAAATGCAAGGAAGCCAAAGGCATACTCGATGCAAAAAAAGCCGAAACGGAAAAGCTGGCTAAGGAATTATGGCAGAGCGTCGCATTCGAGGACGCGGAAAACAAGCTTCCGGAGGAGCAGAAAGTCGTTTCTGCAGAAATTGCTGCGCTTGACAAAGCGCTTTCCGAAGAGGAAAAGAAAGTATCTCGCCGATCTGAACTTGCAGAATCGTTGCCAGAAACAGAGATGTCCCTGACGGAAAGAGATAAAGATATTACAGCTCGAAGCACTGCTTTAGAAGCTGATAAAGCGTCGTTGAGTGAAAAGAAGAATCAGCGTAATGCGGCTAAGGAATCCTTGCGCTTTGATAACATAGCAGAGGCGCAGAGAAAATCGGAAGCTTTGGAAAAAACCGTCAGCGAAATGAAGGAAGCATACGATAAAGCTCAGAATGCCCTGTCTGAATCGGATAAAAAAATAGCAGGTTATACTTCTTCAATCAAGGAACTTACCAAGCAAACATCTTCTGATTGCGATCTCGATAAGGAAGATGAAACAAAGAAGAAAACTGAAATAACAGAAAAGAAAAACACGGATGACGCTGTTGCCAAAGTGCTTCATACTCGCATAGAGTCCAATGCACAGGTGCTTGCTAATATTCGAGCAAAGGTCGGAGATCTTGATACGCTTGAAAAACGCTATACATGGCTGAAGGTATTATCGAATACCGCAAACGGTAATATTTCCGGGAAAGAAAAGGTAATGCTGGAAACCTATATTCAGATGACATATTTTGACCGCATCATAGCACGCGCCAATACTCGCTTTATGGTGATGTCGGGAGGACAGTACGAACTAAAACGCCGAAGAGAAGCGGAAAATAACCGCAGTCAAAGCGGGCTTGATCTTGACGTTATCGACCATTACAACGGTACCGAAAGAAGTGTCAAGACACTTTCCGGTGGCGAATCTTTCAAGGCATCACTCTCCCTTGCCCTGGGTCTTTCTGATGAAATTCAAGCATCTGCCGGCGGCGTAAAGCTCGATACAATGTTCGTTGACGAAGGATTTGGTTCCCTGGATGAAGATTCCTTGGATCAAGCAATGAAAGCTCTTTCGAGCTTGGCGGACGGAAATCGCCTTGTCGGTATCATATCTCACGTGGCTGATCTAAAAAACCGCATAGACAAACAAATCGTAGTCACAAAGGAAAAAAGCGGCGGAAGCAAAGCGAATATTGTTGTGTGAGAAATAGTTATATAGTTTGTCTTAAAAAGTAACTCCCGCCAATATCCCGTTTCGTGTGCCTCTTTCAGTGCAATTTGCACCTTGGCGATGAAATCCGCTTTCCCGTGTGCATACTGTGCTTCGCGAATATTAGCGCCTATACTTGTTCCGCTTCTACCAATTTGATTTGAAATAACGTGCTCTTTGTTTTCTGTCAGAAATTTCACAAGATTTATAATAAAAATTGCAAAGTCCATAGATTGGACAGATAACTTATCATTACGCATAACGCCACCAACATTCTGAATAAATGATAGCGTATTTACAAATTATTTAAATGAAAAATGAAGCATTGAATATAAAGCCAATATGAAGCGCTCGCTTACCGCTCGCATGAAGCGAAGCGTATTTTCACAATGTGCCTTCAGGCACGCTTCATAAGCCGCAGGGGACTTCATTCTTCATAGCGCCGTAAGGTGCGCTTCATTTGAAAAAGCACTTAGCATAACGCTAAGTGCTTTTTCTTTTCTGGTTGCGGAGGCAGGACTTGAACCTGCGACCTCCGGGTTATGAGCCCGACGAGCTACCAACTGCTCTACTCCGCGATATATTCTGTTCCTCAGTGCGTTATTATATTATACACACTTTTCCCGAAATTGCAAGCCCTTTTGCACAAAAAGTTCGGTTTTATCGAAAAAATCTCCCGCCAACTCGCGGCGGGAGATTCTTATTGCTCTTTGCGTTATTTCTGCTCGGTGCTGCCGCTCTCGGGAGCCTTCTTCTTTTTGAAGATAACGAGCTTGCTGAAGAAGTAGTTGAGAATAACCACGACGACTGCGAGGATTATCTTTGCGGTCATTTCGCCGCTGAGGTCAAAATTTATCAGCGGGATGCGGAACACCTTGCTGTCGAAGTGCAGGAGATTTACGAATATGATAAGTCCGAGCTCCTCAACGCCGAGGGAGAAGAGCCTCGCCGCGACGAATGACGGAATCTCCTTGGCGAGCACCCTGCCCGCCCAGCTCTTGCTCTCAAAGACGAACAGCTTGTTCGTTACATAGGCAAACGCGACCGCCAGCACCCATGCGAGGACGTTCGAGATGTGAACGCCGAGCTGCGAGGATACGAGCTTGTCGAACGCCATTGTAAAGAGCTTGAACGCGACGAAGTTTACGAGCGTGGTGAGCACGCCGAATACGACGTAGAGCACCGTCTCTTTGTTGACTATCTTTTTAAATATCGCCTTAAACTTTTCCATCTTTTACACCTTTATCTCAACATCGAGTCCGAGCAGGTCGGAATATTTGTCAAGTATCGGCCGAATTTCGCTGTCAACAAACTCCTGCGTCTGCTGCGGGGCACGGCCGACGAAGTTTTCGGGCTTCATTATGCCGTCAAGCTCCTCGCGTGTTACGCCGAAAGCGCTGTCTGCGGCTATTCTGTCGAGCAGGTCGTTCTTGCCGCCCTCGACCTTGACTACCCTGCCTGCATCCATGGAGTGAACGCGGATCTTCTCGTGCAGCTCCTGCCTGTCTCCGCCGCGCTTGACCGCCTCCATCATGATATTTTCCGTCGCCATGAACGGCAGTTCCTCGAGCAGGTGCTTCTCTATCATCTTCGGATATACCACGAGTCCGTCCGCAACATTTATGCACAGGTCGAGCACCGCATCTGCGGCGAGGAAAGCCTCGGGGACGCTCAGGCGCTTGTTCGCCGAGTCGTCGAGCGTGCGTTCAAACCACTGCGCGCCGGAGGTCATGGCGGTATTCTGTATGTCCGCTATAATATATCTCGAAAGAGAGGCTATTCGCTCGCTTCTCATGGGGTTGCGCTTATATGCCATGGCGGATGAGCCTATCTGATGCTTTTCGAACGGCTCCTCTATCTCCTTCATGTGCTGGAGCAGGCGGATATCATTGGAGAATTTCGTCGCCGACATCGCTATGCCGCAGAGCACCGTCAGCATCTGATAGTCGAGCTTTCTCGAATAGGTCTGGCCGGAAACCGCGAAGCAGCTGTCAAAGCCCATCTTCTCGGCTATCATTTTGTCAAGAGCCTTGACCTTGTCGGTGTCATTGTCAAACAGCTCCATGAACGAAGCCTGCGTGCCGGTAGTGCCCTTTGAGCCGAGGAGCTTCAGCTGCGAGAGCTGGAACTCGAGATTCTGAAAGTCCATAAGGAACTCATTGAGCCAGAGCGCGGCGCGCTTGCCGACCGTAGTGGGCTGCGCGGGCTGGAAGTGGGTAAACGCAAGGCAGGGCATATCCTTATATTCAACGGCAAACTTCGCAAGGACATTGAGAAGATTGACAAGCTCCCTGCGTATAAGCAGCATGGCCTCGCGCATAATTATTACATCGGTATTGTCGCCGACGTAGCAGGAGGTAGCGCCGAGATGGATTATCGGCTTCGCTTTCGGGCACTGAACGCCGTATGCGTAAACATGGGACATAACATCGTGGCGGACTTCCTTTTCGCGCGCTGCGGCGACATCGTAGTTGATATCGTCCTTATGCGCTTTGAGCTCCGCTATCTGCTCGTCCGTTATGTTGAGCCCGAGCTCCTTTTCGCTCTCCGCGAGAGCAATCCAAAGTCTGCGCCATGTTCTGAATTTGAAGTCCGGCGAGAAGATATACTTCATTTTGTCGCTCGCGTAGCGGGAATTGAGCGGGGATTCATAGGTGTCTTTCATGCTGAGCCCATCCTTTGCCGTTTTTTTGTAGTCATTATGTTCGGTGCAACGCTGTTGACCAATATAAAATTATACGGCTAAACACCGTCTGTTGTCAAGAAAGGCTTGCAAAATAGAGCGGTTGTGATAGAATATACATTACCGAATACAGGGAGGTGCGCCGTGGCAGCCGGAAAGAAAAGAATATATCTGCTCGACGAGCTGCGCGGGCTCGCAGTGTTCTGCATGGTGTTTTACCATGCGTTTTACAGTATGTCCGAATTTTTCGGCTTTGAGATAGGCACAAAGCTGCTCGATTTCTTCACCCCCGCAGAGCCGTTTTTTGCGGCGCTGTTCATTGTGATATCCGGCATATCCTCGCGCCTGTCGCACGACAACACCAAGCGCGGCGTGCGCCTTTTATGCATTGCGCTCGCGCTGACCGTTGTCACCGTCGTCATTATGCCGATGATGAACTTCGAGGGCGCGGAAATATATTTCGGCATTCTCCACCTGCTCTCGCTGTCTATGCTCATCTTCTCGGCGCTTCGCGCGGGGCTCGACAAAATAAATCCGATAGTCGGATTTGTATTATGCATAGTCATATATATACTCACCTACGGCGTGTCGGCGGGGTTTGTCGGCATAGCGGGGCTCAAGACCTTTGCGCTGCCCGCCGCGCTCTACAAGACAAACTACTTCATGCCGCTCGGCTTTTTCAATTCGTCATTCCACTCGGCGGACTATTTTCCGCTCCTGCCGCACCTGTTTATGTTCCTTGCGGGCACATTTATAGGCATATATGCGGCCAACGGCAGATTCCCGGCGTTCACCTATCGCAGGCGTTCAAGGGCACTGTGCTTTTTAGGCCGCCATGCGCTCGTGATATACATAGCCCATCAGCCCGTTATCTTCGGCATACTCTGGGTCGTTGAAAAGATTATAGCAAAATAACAAGTTTCTCATATAAGCGCTTTTGTAGGGGTCGGCGACCTCGACGACCCTATGCCGCCAACAGCGGCACGGTTTGAAAGTTTTATACCTATTTATTGACCATGTCTTTGTGATAACACAAAAGCGTGACAGACAGAGAATATTTTGTGCTGACTGCGTCAGCAACGGGTCGGCGACCTCGACGACCCCTACGACAGGAAATGCCCAAAAGTCTCAATCCCAGCAATAAAAGGCAGATCCGATTTTATTGATAATCGATGTGTTGTCCATGCGGACGATGCATATACTAAAAGATATTCAACAGATATATAACCGAAAGGAAGTCTTAAAATGAGTGAAGAATGCACCCACGACTGCTCAACGTGCTCGTCAAAGTGCTCCGAGAAGGATCTGCGCGTTCCCTGCGGTCCGTTCAGCAACGTTAAAAAGGTTATCGGCGTAGTCAGCGGAAAGGGCGGCGTCGGCAAGTCCCTCGTGACGAGCCTTCTCGCCTCCGCCATGCAGGCGCGCGGCCACGCGACCGCGATAATGGACGCCGACGTAACAGGCCCGTCCATCCCGAAATCGTTCGGGCTCCACGGCAACGCGGTCGGCGACGAGCGCGGACTTCTGCCCATGGAGAGCAAGACGGGAATAAAGATAATGTCCGTAAACCTCCTGCTCGAAAAAGAGGATGCGCCCGTAGTCTGGCGCGGCCCGGTTATCGCGGGAGTTATTCAGCAGTTCTGGTCCGAGGTCGTTTGGGGCGATGTCGACTATATGTTTGTCGATATGCCTCCCGGAACGGGCGACGTGCCGCTGACCGTTTTCCAGAGCCTGCCCGTTGACGGAATAATCATCGTCTCGACCCCACAGGATCTTGTGACAATGATAGTCAAAAAGGCATTCAACATGGCGAAGATGATGAACATCCCCGTGCTCGGACTGGTAGAGAACATGAGCTATGTCCTCTGCCCGGACTGCGGCAGGGAGATAAAGGTATTCGGAGAGAGCCGCATAGACGAGACCGCCAAGGAGCTCGGCGTGCCAGTTTTAGGCAGGATCCCCATGGAGGAGAGCACCGCGAAGCTCGTTGACAAGGGCGCGGCGGAGCTTGTCGGCGACAAGTATATTAAAGACGCCGTTGAAGTGATAGAGAAGCTGTAAAAAGAATATAAAGAATCCGCCGGCTTTGTTTGGTCGGCGGATTTCGATTTGTGAAATATATTAATGGTTAGAGGGTAATTTTTTTAATGTCATAGTCCGCACTTATACTTGTAATTGAAGTTGCGGTTAAATCCTCAATGCTCTTTGTGGATACGACAGTTTGAAAATCGAGGTCGTCAATGCTCTTGCTGCCCCATTTTACTGTACCGTCCGGGTACTTTACAACATTGATTGCTCTGACATTTACATACATGGTTCCTTTTCCTGTGTAGTAATCTTTAAAAACCTCGCTCATCCCCCATGTAAAAGATACTTTATAAAGAAAGCAAAGTTCGTTGTAGACGAAATTGTAATCGTCGTGCGAAATAGTATTTAATTTATTTTGCTTCAATGAAACTAAATAAACATCTGAAACTGAAGTGCTGTTAACCTTATCATATTGTGAACAATTATGACCGCATTTATAGTATACAAGATCAAATAGGTAACTGCCGTTGGACGCTTCAGACGTTTTTGCTTTCACATAATCATCGCGCTCTTTTATAAGCGAATCGAGGTTGATTCCCTCTGTTGAAGTTATGTATTCGGGCATATCGGAAACCGTAAAGGTTTTTGTTGCCGACTTGATTTTATAGTCACTCTCCGCCCAGCTTGAAAGTCTTGCCGTGATAACGACCGAGTCGCCGTTTGAATAGTAGTCCTTGTCGGCTTCATATTCGACACACTGCTGCACCTCGGACGGGCAGGAAGAAGTATCTATCGAAACCTTGCAAAACGGCGATATTCCCGTGACGGTCAGATTAACTCCGTCAAATGCGTCGAGAACCTTTGCTGCCGCTCCGCCCGCATTGTACGTGCCGTTATCATCGCCTTTATCATCTTTTTTGCTGTCGGTTTTCAGGTGCTTTTTGAGTATCTTTTCCTGATCTTTTCCGGCGCGAGTATAAAATCCACCCCAAAACACCATAAAATCTCCGTCAACATACCAGATGTCCGAATCGGGATTCTCCGGATCAAAATCCTTGCTCCATGTGAGCTCATCCGTAGTTCTTTCGTCCGGCACCTCTATGACAAGTGTTTTATCACTCGCAATCGTGTATACTCCGCCGCCGTGTTCTTCATACCAGAAAAAGGAGCCGTCTTTGTCAAATTTTATTGATGCTCCCTTTCCTCCCTGCACAACCCAGTCGCCGACGATTCCCTTTTTAGGAGAAGAACCGCAGGCAGTAAAACATCCGAGCATAATTGCAAGGCAGAGTATAAGAGACAGTATTCTTATCTTTTTCATTCCAACACCCCCGAAAACTCTCAGCCCTTTGAATTGAAGTCTGCGTTGAGCGTGTTCATTGCCTTAAAGAGCTTATAGCAGAATATAAACGGACCGACAACGATGAGCGTGCCGAGTACATTCCAGCCCCAGAAGTCACCTGCGCCGAACTTGCAGTCAAGTCCGCGGCGAGTGAGCTCGCTGCCTATTCTCGCGCAGAGCTTGTGATGCCAGACGAGATAACCTATGCCGAGGGTAAGCGGGCCGACAATGAAAACGAGCAGCCAATAGTTCATGGTCTTCTGACCGTCATAGCGGCTGCATACAATATTGGTTTCTTCCGAGATGTGGGCAAAAACGACAAGCGCGTAAATGCCGAGGGTCAATGTTGACAGAACTATAAATTTTGCGAGGCCTCTGTTTGTTCTGAGCTGGGAAACAGGGGCGGAATTGTTAATGGTAACATTTACATTGGTAGAATTTTCAGACATAGTTTGACCTCCTTCAAAGCCCTTGAATTTATGCATTTTTTCTGACCTGAAACTATTGACTGCCGCCAAATTTTTATTGCCGCAGAATGAATCCTCCTTTCTGAGTTTTGCACTTATATAGGTGCAAAATAAATATATCACACTGTTAGAATGATGTCAATAGATTTGAAAATATTTTCGCCAAAAGGGATATATGGAGTGGTGTAATGAATCCTGAATACGAGAAGCTGTTTGGCGGCAATATAAGAAGGGCACGTGAAGCCCGCGGCATGACACAGGAACAGGTAGCAGCTAAACTTCAACTTGGCGGCTGCGATATTACCCGCAGCGCGCTTGCGAAAATTGAGGTCGGGCAGCGGCATGTTTATCCGGACGAGATAAGGTTGCTCAAAGAAATTCTTTCCGTCAGCTACAATGAGCTTTTTGAACAGAATTAAAAAATCCGTCGAATACACTTCGACGGATTTTTATCTTTACATTATTCTCAAATAAGCGTTCTTTTTGGGCTTCGCCAAATGCGTCAGTCACTTTTGTTATATCACTCTGACTCTTATTACGCCGTTCGCCGCGCTTATCTTTTCCGCGTCGGGGTCGGGCGTATCGCAGACAAGATAGCCGATTCCTTTTTTTGCCGCGCTGCAAAGCGACACGATATTTCCGCCGAGCGCCGCGACAATGCCCTCGCGCACACCCTCGCCGTCTCTGTAAATGACGCACACGCGCTTTTCAAACTCCGCGGGCGGGATAAGGGCGGGGAGGTTGACGGAATTCTTAGCCTCGCCGCGCTCGATGTAGCCTATGAGCTCATCGGCTGCCATGACGGCGCAGTTGTCCTCGCTCTCGGGCGTGGACGCGCCGAGATGCGGGATTGCTATAACCCCGGGCACTCCGAGCTGTTCGTCGGTCGGGAAATCGGTGGCATAGGCAGCGACCTTGCCGCAAGCAAGAGCGGCAAGAATATCGTCTGAGTTCACAAGCTCGCCGCGCGCAAAGTTGAGAATGCGCACGCCGTCCTTCATCTTGCATATCGACTCCGAATTTATTATATTTCTCGTGTAGTCGTTGCACGGGATATGCAGAGAAAGGTAATCCGACGCTGAGAAAACCGCGTCAATATCTCCGACCGCCTCAACGCCTCTGATTTCGCTCTCGCCCTTTCTGTCAAAGCAGACGACTCTCATGCCGAGGTCGCGCGCCGCTTCTGCGACGAGCTTGCCTATAGCGCCCATACCGACAATGCCCATGGTCTTGCCCATTATCTCGGGACCCGCGAAAGAGCTTTTGCCTTTTTCAACGAGCTTGCCGACATTTTCGCCCTCGCCCTTGAGGGTCTTGCACCAATCTATGGCGTCGGTTATTTTACGCGAAGAAAGAAGCGCCGCGCAAATGACGAGCTCTTTGACCGCGTTGGCGTTGGCTCCGGGCGTGTTGAATACTGCTATGCCCTGCTCCGAGCATCTGTCGATAGGGATATTGTTGACTCCCGCACCCGCTCGGGCTATTGCGAGAAGTCCCTCGGAGAACTGCATCTCGTGCATCGACGCCGAGCGTACCATTATGGCCGCCGGGTCATTTGCGCTGTCCGTGCAGCTGTATTTTGCGGGGTCGAAGCGGTCTGTCCCGCACTTTGCTATCTTATTAAGCGTTAATATTTCTGTCATGGCTTCTCCCCCTCAGTTGTTCTTTTCAAACTCCTTCATGAAGTCTACGAGCTGCTCGACTCCTTCTATCGGCATGGCGTTATAGATCGACGCGCGCATTCCGCCTACCGAGCGGTGACCCTTGAGGTTGACAAAACCCGCCTCGGCGGCCTCGACGACAAACTTCGCGTTGAGCTCGTCGCTCCCGGTGACGAAGGTTACATTCATCATAGAGCGGTCGCAGGGTCTTACGGGGTTTGAAAACAGTTTGCTCGAATCGATGAAGTCATAAAGTATCTTCGCCTTCGCTTCGTTTCTCTTCTTCATCTCATCAAGCCCGCCGAGCTTTTCTATCCACTCGAGCATGAGCTTGCACATATATATCGACCAGCAGGGCGGGGTGTTATACATCGAGCCGCTGTCCGCCATATTCTTGTAGTCGAGCATGGCGGGCGTGATATCGCGCGCATTGCCGATAAGATCCTTGCGGACTATAACTATGGTCAGTCCCGCGGGGGCGACATTCTTCTGTGCGCCGCCGTAGACTATTCCGAACTTCGAGACGTCGAGCGGCTCGGAGAGGAAGCAGGACGAGACGTCCGCCACAAGCGGCACATCGCCCGTGTCGGGGATATACGGGAACTTCGTGCCGTAGATAGTGTTATTGAAGCAGATATAGGCATAGTCCGCCTCGGGGTCAAAATCCTCGCGGGTGACCTTCGGAATATACGAAAAGGTCTTATCTTTTGAGGACGCAGCCACTCTGATGTCGCCGTATTTGCAGGCCTCTTTATACGCCTTGGTCGAGAACTGACCGGTGAGCATATAGTCGGCCTTTCCGCTGCCGTTCAAGAGATTGAGCGGAATGGCGGAAAACTGAGTCGACGCGCCTCCCTGGAGGAACAGTATGTCATAGTTGTCGGGTACCGAAAGCACCTTTCTGAACAGACTCTGTGCCTCGTTCATTATTCCCTCGAACACCTTCGAGCGGTGCGACATCTCCATAACGGACTGGCCGCTGCCGTGATAGTCCATGATCTCCGCCGCCGCACGGCTGAGAACGCTCTCGGGCAGCATTGAGGGGCCTGCTGAAAAATTGAATACTCTTGCCATCTGTTTTACCTCCCTTTCCTGCGTGCAGTGCTGTTTTGACAGTCTGCCACGCTAAAGCCTAAAAGTCAGCTTTCTATCATTATATAGCATAGCAAAAAGATATGTCAATAAAATCCTGAGATTACTGTTGAAAAAAACGGCTCCGAAATGTATAATTGAAGCAGCGGAAAAAATTAAACAGAGAACGAGGTACTTAAAAATGTCATCTCAGCAAAAAAACAAGAAAAAGAACAATTCGAGGCTCTATATTCTCATCGCGGCGGCACTTTTGCTCGTTGTGATGATAGTTTTGATAGCCGTCAAATGCAGCGGCGGCAAAAAAAATCCGAGCACGGACAGCACAAGCGGCGAAGCCTCATCGCAGCCACTCGAAGCGGCGGACATCGACCCGCTGACCGGTCTCTCCGGCTTCAAGGCGCAGGGCAAACGCCCGATAGCGGTAGTTATCAACAACTCGAATCCCGCACGTCCTCAGTGGGGACTGTGCACGCCCGACATTGTTATCGAGGGCGTCACCGAGGCGGGCATAACGAGAATGCTCTGGCTCTATTCCGATATAAATAAAATCCCGGACAAGGTGGGTTCGCTCCGAAGCGCAAGGCACGACTTTGTCGAAATAGCCGAGGGGCTTGACGCGATATTCGTCCACTGGGGCGGCAGCAAATACGCCTATTCGGCGATAAGCGACCGCGGCGTTGACGATCTCGACGGGCGCTCGTATATGGGCAGATATTTCTTCCGCGACAAGGAACGCACGAATGTAGCCATTGAGCACCGCGGCTACACAACCCGCGAAGCGATAGACAAGGGACTTACCAAGCTCGATATCCGCCGCGATATAAAGTCCGGCTATCAAAAGCCCTTTGCGTTTGTCTCCGAAAGCTCTCCGCGAACTCCCGCCGGCGGCGCGTGCTCGAATATAGATATAGTTTTTTCAAGCTACTGTAACCACTCCTTCACCTATTCGGCGCAGGACGGGCTCTATCTCAACAACATTAACGGCGCGCCGATGACCGACGCGGACGGCAAGCAGATGGCGGTCAGGAACGTCATTATACTCTACTGCCCCGTCTCGCTCATGGGCGACTCCTCCGGCTGCGTTGACATGGATTTGACGGGCGGCAGCGGCGTTTATCTCTCGAACGGCGCATATGAGAACATCACCTGGAAAAAGGGCGGCCCCCATGATATGCTCAAGCTCTACTCGTCCGACGGCAGCGAATTAAAGCTCAACCCCGGCAAGAGCTATATAGGCATTGTCCCCTCGGAAAAGGAAGCGCGCACGGTCATAGCGTAAAACAAATAATAAACGCCGTCGGCACAGCATAAAAGCTTACCGGCGGCGTTTTAATTTATTGCGGCGGCTCACACAAGATAGTGCTTTTTCGTGTCATGATAGAGCTGGGTTATGTCCTGGAGCACCTCTGTATGGGCGAAGTTCTTATGATAGACGATATTCGTCGCGCGCGCCATGCTGAGATTTTCTATCGGGACTATAGTCAGCTTCTTTTTGCGCATTTCCTTAATGCACACGCTCTTTGCGAGTATTGACACGCCGAAATCCTTTTGCACAAGGTCTTTTATCGTCGTGACGTTATCGACCTCAAGAATTACATTGAAGTCGTCTATTGACTCGTTGCGGCTCTCGAGTGTCGCCTCAAACAGCATTCGCGTAGCGGAGGTCGGCAGGCGAAGTATCAATCTCTCGCGATGCAGCTCGTTTAAGGTTATTATCGAGTGCTTGGCGAGCGGATTGTTGTTGGACATTATACAGACAAGGTAGTCCGTATCTATCATGACGGAATTCAGCGACGGATTCGACACTTTTCCGTCCGTTATTGCGATATCTATCTCAAAATTGTCGAGCATATTATAAAGATTTTTTATAGTATCTGTAAAAATCGTAATACTTACGTTTGGATATTCGTTGGCATAGCGGGCCAGAACCTCGGTTGCAAAGGAGCTCTCGGAGGTGTGCGTCAGGCCTATGCGCAGCTTCTTTATGTTGCGCTTGGAGTCCGCTATCTCCATCTGCATCTTCTGATCCATCGAGGTCAGCATACGGGCGTATCTGACCGCAATCTCCCCTTCCTGCGTCAATGTCAGCTCGCCCTTTCTGCGGTTGAACAGCTTCGCGCCGAGGGAATGCTCGAGCTGGCTTATCTGATGACTGACTGCCGGCTGGGTCAAAGAGAGCACCTCGGCCGCCTTTGTAAAATTTTTCTGTTCCGCAACGGCTATCAAAGTTTCGGTTTTATTGTCTAACATAGTCTCACCATAAAAAAAGTTTTTGAAAATCAAAAATAAAATAATTTGATTTTATTACAGGTTGAGTATATCATATAATATAGTAAATCACAAGGGGTATTAAAAACAATTTCTTAAAGGAACATCGGTCGCCGGACAGAAAAGCTTCTCCCGGCGTTGCTTTTTTTACTTTCTTGAGGGAAAAGAGGGATAGGGCAAAATGATAAACTCGTTCTACAAGGCATTCAACATCACATCACCCGTTGCGGGCATCATTATCTCGATAGCGCTGATGCTGATAACGGGCTTTGCGATGACGCGCATCACGAAGCGGCTGCGGCTGCCGAACGTCACGGCGTACATACTGTCGGGCGTTCTGCTCGGCCCGTATGTGCTCAACCTCGTGCCGGAGAATATAGTTGAGGGCATGGACTTTTTAAACGACATCGCCCTCGCGTTTATAGCATTCAGCACAGGTGAATTTTTCCGCTTCTCAACGCTCAAAAAGAACGGCGCAAAGGTCGTTGTGATAACCGTGCTCGAGGCGTGCCTCGCGTCGGTCATCGTTTTCATCGTGTCGTTCTTTATCCTCGGGCTCGATATCAACTTCTCGCTCGTGCTCGGTGCGCTCGCCTCGGCGACTGCACCCGCTTCGACGGTCATGACCATCCGCCAGACCCACGCGAAGGGCGACTTTGTTGACACCCTGCTCCAGGTCGTCGCGCTCGATGACGTTGTCGGACTAGTCGCATACAGCGCCGCTATATCCGTGGCTCTCGCAAACGCCTCGGGACATTTCAGCGCGGGAAGCGTGCTGAAGCCAATAGGGATGAACATTCTCGTCCTCATAATAGGCTGCCTGTTCGGAGTTATACTGAAGGTTCTGCTCCAGAAGCGCTCGACGGACAACAGACTGATAGTTTCAATCGCGCTGCTGTTTGCGTTCTGCGGAATATGCACCCTGCTCGACGTCTCGCCGCTTCTCGGCTGCATGGCGATGGGTACCGTCTATATCAACCTCTCGGACGACGAGCGCTTATTCAAGCAGCTCAATTATTTCAGCCCGCCGATACTTCTGCTGTTCTTCGTGCGTTCGGGACTTAATTTCGACCTCAGCGCGCTCTTTGACAGTTCCACGTCCATAGGCCGCGTGCCGCTCATCGTTGTCGGCATATGCTATTTCTTCATGAGAATAGTCGGCAAATACGCGGGCGCGTTCCTCGGCTGCCTCATAACAAAGAAAGACCGTCTCGTCCGCAACTACCTCGGCCTTGCTCTTATCCCGCAGGCGGGCGTTGCGATAGGTCTTGCCGCTATGGGTGCGCGAACGCTCGGCGGCGAATCGGGCAGTGCGCTCGAAACGATAATTCTCGCGTCGAGCGTGCTCTATGAGCTCATCGGCCCCGCCTGCGCAAAGCTCTCGCTCTATCTCTCGAAGTCCTATTCCAACAAGCTCGAGGACATAGTCGAGATAGCGGAGGACGGACATCAAAAGAGCAAGGTTGAGCTGCTCATAGAACGC
This sequence comes from Oscillospiraceae bacterium, assembly GCA_003538135.1. Taxonomy (GTDB): domain Bacteria; phylum Bacillota; class Clostridia; order Oscillospirales; family Acutalibacteraceae; genus CAG-177. The sequence continues at coordinate 5,587 of DPOR01000009.1, read as the reverse complement.
ATACAGGCGATACAGAAGGATCTGCCGAAGCACGACAACCCCTTCTACGAGGAGGAGCAGGCGTTCTCCGAGGCCGCAGACGAGCAGGAGCAGTACCTGCTTGCGGGCATGAGCATGGACAAAAGCAGAAAAAACAGGAGGAGAAGAAGATGAACTCAGTTACAGCATTAGCGCTCACCGACCCTATCGGACGTCTGCTCGGCGAATGGTCAATGGGGCTCAACACATATTCGATAATATTAAGAATCGCCGTGGCGGTGCTGTTCGCGTCGGTCATAGGCTGCGAACGCTCGAGCAAGCGTCACTCCGCGGGACTGCGCACGTTCGTGCTCATCTCCTTTGCCTCGACCGTCTCGATGATACTCGACATATATCTTGCGACGAACTACGCGCTGAGCGTACCCGTCCTCTCGGGGGCAACGATAATCGGCGCCGCCATGGTCAGCGGCAACTCGATACTGTTCAGCTCCCGCAATCAGATAAAGGGACTGACCACCTCGGCGGGACTCTGGTCATGCGGAATACTCGGGCTGATAATCGGCGCGGGACTCTACACGGTGACCGTCATAGTCTATCTCTTCTTAGTCTGCATCCTCGCCGGCTTCCCGTCGCTCGAGACTTACCTCAAGAACCGCTCGAACCACTTCGAGATACACCTCGAGCTCAAGAGCAGCGAATATCTTCAGGATTTCGTCTCGGTCATACGCCGCCTCGGGCTGAGGATAGACGACATAGAATCAAACCTCGCTTACGTCGGCTCGGGACTGAGCGTCTACACGATAACGATAACGATAAGCAGCGCGGAGCTGAAAAAATACAAGACACACAAAGAGATAATCGAGGCGTTAAGCTCGCTCGAATATATCTATCATATCGAAGAGATGAGATAAAGAAGCTCGGAGTCGAAAATATCGGCTCCGAGTTTTTATTTGCTGTATTCTATTATGTCCTCTATTCCGCATCCGAGCGCCGTGCATATTCTGTCGAGCACATCGCTGTCGTACCGTTTGACGCGGTTCTTATAATAGTTATCAATTATCTGATACTGTATTCCCGTCCGCTTGGCAAGCTCGTATCGGCTGATATTCAGTTTTTGCAAAGTCGTATCAAGCGTAAGTTTTATCATAGCAACAGTATCCCCTTTCCGTCTGAAGGCGCGTATAAGCTGTTTATATAATATACCGATATGCGTATATTTTCAAGTGTATGGGATATCGAACTAAACGAACCGAGCACCCGCATTTGCAGGCACTCGGTTGAAAGCTCGGCAAAGTTCTCACCGCCGCAGCGAAATCTCCGAAGCGGGCTTTCGTAAAGTGAAATGTCTCGCCGTGCTCGACGTGAAATAATTCACTGCGTGAATTGTGAAATTTGATGCTTCGCATAAAGTGAAATGAAATAAATCCTCA
>DPOR01000009.1:0-3896 GCA_003538135.1 Oscillospiraceae bacterium | reverse complement strand
TTTCGTTGAAAAAAGCACTTGCAAACGCAAGTGCTTTTTTCATGGTGGACACGCACGGACTCGAACCGTGGACCTCTTGCGTGTGAAGCAAGCGCGACAATGCCTAAAGCTTTGAAAAATAAAGGCTCTCCGAGTTTTTTGTTAGATTTTTGTTAGCAACCGTCAGAAAATCAGGTTAAATTAGGTATGGCGAAAAGCTGTTGAAATTTTCTAAAATCGTGCTATAATGTCAAATATAGAGCTTCCGGCTCTATCCTATTTCATTCGGCAGTTTCGCTCCGGCGGGGCTGCTGTTTTAACATTTTGCCTTTGAAGTTTTTAAAAAACTTTGAAAAAGTGTTGACATACTTATAAGAGTATGGTATAATAAAGACAATGAAAGAGACAAGAACCTCAAAAGAAAGGATAATGAAAAATGAAAATCTATAAAGTTGAATCATTCGTCAGAGGCGACATATTCGACGACTACGTCGGAGCTGACCGTGAGAAAGCCATCGCCGAAATGGAGAGCGTGTGGGGACACTGGACGCGCACAGAGCAGATGAAGAACTCCGTGCAGGTCGAAGAGTTCGAGCTTAACATCAAAGACCCTTCAAATATCGATGAAATCGAGGACGCCCTTGAAGAGCTGATGAACTCGAACTCATACGGCTATGACGTTATCGCCGAGCGAAGCTGGGAGAAGCGAGAAGCTGAATGCAGAAACGCCGAGGATGAAGAAGATGAGTGACGAGAAGCGCAAGACGCACACTTCGACAGAGGTTAAGCGCCGTTATAACCAAAAAACCTATAGCCAATTTGTTGTGAGCGTAAAAAAAGAAACGGCCGCAAAATTTCGAGCTAAATGTGACGCTGAGGGCATCGCCTACTCACAGGTCTTTAAAAAGGCAATCGATGAATTTTTAAGCGAATAATAACATCAACAGCTCCGCCGCGCGCGGGGCTGCTTGTTTTGAAATTTTTAAAAAAACTTCGAAGAAAAGTATTGACATACTTATAAGAGTATGATATAATTTAGACAGTGGAAGAGGACAGAGTCGAACAGAAAGGACGAAAAAAATGACACTCTATCATAACGCAGACATAAACGACCTTGAAGCTATTTGCAGAGACGGGCTCGTCTCGCTCGATGTTTCAAAAAACGATAAGTGGGAAGAAGGCCATCGCGCCGACAACCGCACTGATGTTGTTTATCTTTTTTGCCCGACGGCTTCTCAAAATTCCTTCGTCAACTTCGGCGCAGCTCTTATAGTGGTTGACGTTGACGATGCTGAAAAGTCTGAACTCGCCGAAAATGACAGAGGTCGAGGCAAGTACGATGAGTACACCGTCAACTCGGTTTCCGCCGACAATATCGTAAAAATCCTGATTCCGAAGATTTTTAAAGACCTCATTTTCTCTCGCACGACCTTCTCCGACAATGTTCTCGAGAAGATTGAATGGTGCGATATGAGCGCCGAAATTCTGCGCGACGTAATTCCAAACCGCACTGACCGTTTCGGCATCGGGACAAGCGTTTATTCCGCAGCGACCGCCGAAGAGCTTGCTTCGCTCGTTAAGATGGGAAAGATTTTTTTTGCGAGTTCCTACTGTTATTTTCGCGGACTCTCGGAGTCCGGCGAGATTATTGACTTTTATAATGTCAAATATTTTTAATCTAAAAACTGAAAAAGCCGGGCAAGGGAATCCCCCTGCCCGGTAATTTTTATTTAATGCCGAAAAGTTTAAGTATTGCCACGACGAGCGCCTCGCCGTAGAGCCCGATAAGATTCAAGAGGTTGTAAAGAATAGCTGTTATCATTCCTCTTCCCCCTTGTCCTCTATGGCCGTGCCCTGCTCGTGAAGATATTTATCCGCCGTCTGTGCCGCTTCGGTGAAGCTGTTATTTTTCCAGTATGCCGAAATTCCGACGAGAACCGAGAAGATAACGCTCACGATTGTGTACAGCTCGTTATAGTCGGTCGGTATCGGTGCCTTGCCAGCCGCAGAGAGCGCCATATTGACGAGCGAGATAATCAGCAGGATTCCTCTGACCCACGTTCCGACCTTGACATTGCCGATGTTTGCAAATATGTCTTTGATTTTTGCCATTTGATAGCCTCCTAAAATATGTTTTTTATACCCTGAGCGGCGAGGAAATCCCGCTGCTCATGCTTTGTTTTTTTCGCGAAGTTTAAAGCATCGCGCATATCGCCGTTACAGTGCGCGTCGGGTATTCTCTGTACCGCGCGGGCGGTCGCTTCGCCCAGGGCGAGGGCTGCGTTGCTCGTCAAGAGCAGATTTTTCTCAAACTCTCTGCGATTTTCGTCGCGATTCTGTCGTTCGCGCTCGAGCTTTTGCTCTTGCTTCTCGCGGACGGCGGCGAGCTTCTCTTCCTGTGCTATCCGTGCCGCTTCTTTTTTGGCGATTTTGTGTTCTAAAAGCCAGAACAAAAAGCCGACGATGCCGACGGTCAACGCCGAAGGTACGCCGCAGAGAGCGGCGATTTGTCCAGCGGTCATCCTACTACCTCCAAATACTTGACGGCAACCCAGCTCGCGATATCCGTCAGAAGAGCTTCCCGAACTCCGCCGTTTTTCTGAATTTTGCCGACAGTATGTGTCCTTGTCAACTGAGTGTTCGGTACTATCGAACCACGTGCCGCCGTGAGTCCGCCGTAAGTCGCTCCCGGCTGAATAGTGACCGTCGAGCCGACCGTTATTTTTGCAGGCGACTGCAAAACAGTTAAATCGGAGACATAGACCCATGAGCTAATCTCTTTGAGCAGTGCTCGGCTTCCGCTGACGGTCTTGACCGTGTGTTTCTTGAGCTTAACCCACGCGGGTATTCTTTCACCCGTTGCGTACTTGTTGCCCTTTATCTTGACGATATTCCCCGCTCTGACGGTTGCCGCAGGCTTGTCCTCGCTCGGCTTGACTGCCGGAGCGGACTTTTTCTTTATGCTGTAGAAATCGGCGACGGCCTTGACGATAGCTTCCGCACACTGTCTCTGTCCTGCGGAGGTCTCGACGTGCTTTCTGTCGCTTGCGGTGTCGATAAATACGGTCTCAATAAGCAGAGACTCACATTTACAGGATCGGACAAAACCGAAGTAGTCCGTGCCGTTTGCAGGATTGATTTTGACCTTGGCGCCTCTGTCGCGGATGCCGAAAGTCTTTGCAATGCTCTTGCTGATTGCTCCGGCGAGCTTTTTGCCGGACGCGCTCTTGTGCTTGTAATAGACCTCCGAGCCTGTGCCGCCTGCGGCGTTGAGGTGGATTTCCATCGCCAAATCATAGCCGTGCTTGTTGACGTGGGCTATTCGCTCGGTGAGATAGAGCGTCGCGTCGTAGTTGACTACGTCAGCTTTGCAATCGTAGCCCTTGAAGATTTCGCCTATGTACTTGCCTATTTCGCGCCCTATCATAAATTCCTGATAGTTTCCACCGAGAGCGCCGCTGTCGTAGCCCCCTCGCGCCGATTTGCCGTGCCCTATCGATATGCAGATATTCATATCATTAACCTCCTGTTATTCGTCATACTTTGTCAATATGCGCTCAAGCTCCGCGCCGTATTTTTTGCGCTGCCCTTTTGGGATATACGACGCTACCGCGAGCAAGTCCGCCCTGACCTCGGCCGCTTCGATTATCTTAGCTGTCGATTTTTCGACGATGTTATTAACTTCACTGATTTTCATTGACCGCGCCTCCTATCTGATGTAGTGCCGTCTCCATCTGCTCGGGGGTCGCTTCGCCCGTCTGCGGCTGCTCCGTCCACACCTGCGTTATTTCTGTTTCCGTCTCCGTCCATGAGCCAACATAGCTCTTCCCGTCGGACGGACTGTCCGTTAAAATTATCGGCTTATAGCCGTACTGCAAAAGCAAATCCGGGTCGTTTGTAAACACGTCGCCGTCCGC
>DPOR01000016.1:44976-79731 GCA_003538135.1 Oscillospiraceae bacterium | reverse complement strand
ACTGCGGCAGACGACGTTATGTGCGACGGAGTCAAGCTCGAAAGCGGCGCGCAGACAGGAATGTTTGCAAACGGCGGCGAGTTTGTTCTTACCGTCGGCGATGCGAAGTACACGGTAGTGTTCCTCAATTCGAGCAAGCTCCCGACAATGTTTATCAACACTCCCGAGGGCGGACTCGATAGAATCCACGCCGACAAGTCCCACAAGGAAAAAGGCTGCACCATGCTCGCCATTAACTCAAATGGCAAGGTAGACTATGATGCAGAGCTCGCTTCAATGAAGGGCAGAGGCAACTCAACCTGGGGCTATCCGAAAAGGCCCTACAACATCAAGCTCGGCTCCAAAGCAAAGCTTTTCGGCATGGAAAAAGCGAAAAGCTGGTGCCTTTTGGCAAACTATGAGGATCTCAGTCTTCTGCGTAATCAGATTATTTTCAGCGTCGGCGCGGAAATCGGGTTGCGTGAAACTCCCGATTGCAGAAGCATAGACCTCTATGTCAACGGCGAATACAAGGGCGTTTATCTTATAACGGAAAAAGTTGAGATAAACAAGAATCGCGTTGATATTTTCGACCTGGAAGAGGCTACGGAGGATTTGAATCCCGACCTCGATTTTTCAACCTTACCCGCGCAGGGCTTCTACGGAAAATACAGCGGAAGCCTCGAGAGCACGCAGAGGTGGTATGAAATTCCCAATGAACCTGCGGATATTACCGGCGGATATTTAATGGAGCTCGAATTGGGCAGCCGTTACCCCAACGAGGCAAGCGGTTTCGTTACAAAACGCTCTCAGCCGGTAATTTTGAAATCCCCCGAATATGCTTCGCAGGCGCAAATTGAATATATCAGCGGCTACTGGCAGGAGATGGAGGACGCCCTTTACAGCGATACCGGCTACAACTCTTTGGGCAAACATTATTCGGAATATATCGATACCCTGTCTTATGCAAGGCAGTACCTTATCGAGGAGTGGTCCGGAGACTGGGATGCGGGCATAACCAGCAACTATTTCTATAAAGATGCCAACGGAAAAATTTGTGCCGGCCCCATTTGGGACTTTGACTCGGCAGCAAATAATGTACGGGCAGGTCACACAATAAGCGATCCCCTGCAGTGGAACGCCAAGACGAGAACTCTTTGGTATAACGCTCTGATGGGGAACGACACGGTAAAGGCGACTCCGAACATATATGCTCTGGGATTCAGACACGCAGATTTTGTCGAAACCGTCGAATCCGAATGGAAGAATAACTTCTATCATGCGGCACAATCCGAGCTCAATGCGAACATCGATATGTATATCGATAATATAAAAGATGCCGCAATAATGAACGCTATCAGGTGGGATTACTACGCCACAACCTCCGAACGCGAAATCGAAGCCCAATATTTCGCCGACTTAAAGGTTGTTACGGATTTTCTCTCTGCGAGGACGGATTTTCTGAATCAAAATCTCACCCTCAAGAACGAGGGATTGACAATAGCACACATCCCGTCACAGAAGCGCACCGGCTCCGAGATAACTCCGGAAATCACCGTCAAGTGCCTTGACAGAGTTCTCGCCGAGGGCGTTGACTACACCGTCGCTTTCTCCGACAACGTAGAAAAGGGCACTGCCACCGTTACTGTCACCGGCATGGGCAACTACGAGGGCATGGAGGCTCAGACTACGTTTAAGATACTTCTCATTTCCGATCCGCTCGACTGGACAGGCGGCTCGGGCGAAGAGCGCGCAAAGGAGAGCTTGAACAAATTCGGCGCAAAATTTGTTGATACTGTTGAGCTGATACTCTATTATATCGTCAAGCCTTTTAAGAAATAACAGCCGGGAGAGGCGCACTCCGTAAGGAAGTGCGTCTCAGTTATATTCGCTTGACGGCGAGTTATATTGTACTTCGGACAGTGATATTATGCTTCGTATAGTTATGTTGCCTGCGGCAGTTTAACCGGCGAATATAATATCACGAAAGCCGGCAGGCTTTTATATCACTTTCCGAAAGAAAAATATCACTCCGGACAAAGCCCGGAATATCACTTTTGTCCATATAGATCCTTTTTGGGATAGTATAATAATAACCACCGGCTGAGCCGGTGGTTTTACTTTATTCTTATTTTGCAGAGCGGTGTTCTTTTTTCAATACCTGACACTTAAGCCCGTACATTCCACTTGCATAGCAAGTGGTTTTTATCGGCATTTTTAACATCAAATTTTATCCTATAACAACTACGGTGTTCGGCTTTACTGTCAGAATAAAGCTGCCGCCGTCCGAGGCTGTTGTCTCACAGGGCTCCATGTCGTGTTCCTCATCAAGTATATAAATGGTATATAGCTTGTCTTCGCCCGTTTCGACCTTGAACGTGCGCGGCAGAGGCGCGGCGTCGTCTGTATAATATGCGACGAGCAGCATTGATCTCTCCCCGTCCGTCGCGGCGGCGGAATAGATATCCGGCACATCGCAGCTCAGGGCGCATTCATCTTGAAGCGAGAGCAGCTCGCCCCATGCCTTAACGGAGTAATAGCCCTTTAATCTGTCCAGCGTGCCGCGCTTGAACAGCCCGTTCATGCTCGAATTTACCCGCGCGTCATAGTACATGAGCATATCGGTTTTTTCACGCTGGCAGGCGCTCATAACGGCGGCGATAAACGCGGCGCCCTTCAGCGAAGCCTCGGTTTCAAGGCTGCGCTTCCAGCCGTCGCCGCTCCAGCCGCAGACATAGTTCCACTCGTTCAATATGCTCTCGGTGTCCGTGTAGCCGTGGCGATCGAGCATGGCGCGGTGTCGGCGCGCGTCGGACGTGAAATCGCTTACCTTCGACCCGTAGCAATGCCACGAATAGAAGTCCATCGGCACATTTTCTTCTCTCATCTTTTCAAAGAATGCGTCGAGCCATTGTTCATTGTAGCCGCAGACCGCGGGTCCGCCGATTTTGAGCGACGGGAATCGCGCTTTCAGATACTTCGCCGCCGTTGCAAAAAAGTCATAGAACTCCTCCGGCGTTCCCGTCCAGCACTTTTGGTTCAAGTCCGGCTCGTTCCAGATCTCCCAATATTCAATACCCATGTGAAAGCCGTTCGCCCAGCCCTCGTTCATGTGCATTATGATATGCTCGCAGACCACCGCCCATTTTTGATAGTCCTTCGGCGGCATAATGCCGTAGTGCTTCGGCCAATGCTCGATTTTACTGCCGAGGCGGTAAAACACCTTTGCGCCCGCGCGCATAATCGTGCCGAGATAAATATCCGTCAGCGTGAAGTCATAGGACTCGGGCGAATACGGGTCGGCGTCGAAATCGGTGAATATATTATGTATATCGACCGTGTGCTCTCCGCCGTAGTCATAGCATATGGACGAATCGTGCGTTCTGGCAAACGGGATGTTCGCCTCCCTGAAGTCCGGCAGATTCGTGAGATTCTGGTCGCCGTTGTCCGTATACACGGGGCCGTTGTTGACGGCGTTCATCGGCTTTATTTTGTCGACTGTTTTTTTGAAATTCACTTCAAGCTTCATAAGTTCCTCCGTCAAATCTCGAACGAGAGCTGCATATCCCCGCCGTAAATCACCTTTACTTTAACGGGTCTGTCGCTCTCGACGGTTATTTCGGGCTTCTCGTCTTGGGATTTTCTCGCCTTGCACATGAGGGTGACGAACGAGTCCCTGCCGACGGGCAGCTTCTTTATTCCGTGCTCCTCGAGCCTGTTCACGCGCCAGACTATCTCCGACTTTTCAGCGGAGACTCTGATTCCGAGGATGTACTCTATCAAAACGGTTATAGGGAATATGCCCGTCCAGCCGACAAAATCCTCGCGCGCGGGGTCGCCGCGGCCGGCAGTCTCGGGGGCATAGTTCTCCCAGAAAGTGCCCGTCTTTTTATAGACCTCGATGCAGTTTTTATAGCAGCACTCGGCTATCTCTTTTGCAAGCTTCTCTTTTCCGTTTGCGGAGAGCCCGCAGAGTATCATATAATCGGTCGGCGCCCAGACTCCGCCGTTCCAGTAGCCGCCCGCGGCCTTGTAATCCGGGTGATCCGCGGAGAGCGCGGGGACGCGGTTCGGGCGGTTGAATTCATTTTTATCCTCGAGGTGACGGCAGAGCGCGTCCACCCTGTCGGGCGGAGCAATTTTTGCTATAAGCGCCCAGAACGCAGCGACGGTCTTTACGGCAAGAAAGCTTCCGTCCGCCTTGAGGTCATAATAGAACCCGTCTTTTTCGCTCCACATCTTCTCGTTGACGAACCTGACGAGATTATCGTATTCGTCCCTGAGTGCGTCAACGTCGTCGGTGATACCGAGCTCCTCCGCCATCATAATAAGATATTCGCAGCTCATCGCCGCCTGAAGTGTCGCGTCTATCCAGGACATATAGCTGTGGTGGAAGGTCTCGAGCATCCAGTCCTCCGAGTCGGGAATGAGGCTGAGATCGCAGCGCGGCAGATTGTCCATGCCGCAGCCCCAGCCGCTCGACCAATAGCTTCCGTCCTTCCAGCGATGATAATTCTTGAGCCAATGGTGGAACGAGAGCAGCGGATAATAGACTTTTTTGAGCCTCTCCTTATCGCCGTAGTTCTTATAATACTGCCACTCGCACCACGCCATTATCTCGGGTCCCGTGCTCGTCGGGTCGTGGCGATAGAATCGGTCAACGCCGTCTAATTCGTTTATCTCGCGGCAGATGAAGCCGTCCTTGTGCTGCTTGCAGTAGAAATTGTCGAGCGTTTTCTGGAAGCAGTGGACGCTGTCGCCGTATTTTCCGAACATAAGCATAAAGCAGGAATCCCACATAAAAATGTGACCGTTAAAAGCGGCGTCGATATAGGGCGAGACAAAGCCGCTCTCTTTCGTCGGCTTGCCGAGGTTGCGGAAAGCTATCTCCCACGCCTTGTAGTAGGCGTCTATTTCATCGCCGTGACCCGCCCACACGGGCTCGGGGAGCTTTCCCCTCTCCTTTTCAAAATCCGGCAGCGCCGACATATCGGGCTGCATGGAAATAAACTCGTTGAGCTTCGCATACCTGTCCTCGACATAAGGGCTGATAGGTTCTTTCGCATTTTCCATAATTTCGCTCCTTTCAAGCGATTTTTCCGATGCAATTATATCACACTTTATGTTTTTAGGGAACAGTTTTATAGTTAGAGTTTAGGTATTGGGGTTTAGAAATAAATAAAAAAACAGGCAAGCATCGAAAATACTTACCTGTTTTCTGGTGGACGCTAACGGACTCGAACCGCTGACCCTTCGCACGTCAAGCGAATGCTCTACCAGCTGAGCTAAGCGTCCGTTTGAGCTGAATTTTTCGGGTTTCTCCCGTTCAGCAGAGCCTATTATATATGAACGCCGCGCGAATGTCAAGCATAATTTTAAAAAAATTGATTTTTTGCAGACCGCCCGCAGAAGTGCTCTTTGCCGCCTGCGGGCAGCTTTATTTGAACACCGTGTCGAGTATCAGCATCGATATCACTCCGGGCACTCCGAGCAGCGCCCCCGCGCCCAGCGACCAGCGGTTGACGGAGAGCTGTATGCCTGTCGCAAGTCCCGTTATGTTGACGGCAAACAGAGCCGCCATGCCGCCCAAGGCATTTAGAAAAAGCGCCGAAAAACCGCGCCTTTCGGTCACGGCGAACACCGTTATCGCAAGTGCTGCCGCCGCAGCAACAATCACTAAAACCGTTTTCATTCCCGTTGACATGGCTATCCCCTCATTCCTGTTTGTAGCAGACGGCTATATCGCTGCTTTCAAGTCCCTCCTGCTTTGCGAGCTTCAAAAGCCTGTGGTATCGGCGCTTGAGCGATTCTATCTCATATATCGCGGCTTCTACCGAGTCGTCATCCTCGCCGTATTCAAACCGCAGATATGCCGCGTCCATCTCCTTTTTGAGCGCCCTTATGTCCACAAGCAGCTGTTCCTCCCTGTTGGAGGCTTCGTCCGCCTTTTTGAGCTTTCCTCCGAGCAGATATTTGAAAGCAGTAACCATTTTTTCGTCCTCCCGGTATTATTTGTATAGCAATTATGGGACAAATATGATAAAATAATTCAGCAGGGCGATATTTTTTCACCCGGACGCAAAAAATATATAATGACGCATATATAAAGGAGAATCGCTTTGAAGCTTTATCCCATGGTATTGACACCCTTTGTCTCGGAGACGGTCTGGGGCGGGCGCAGACTCATTGATGAATATTCCGTCGTCACCGACAAGAGAAACGCCGCCGAGGCGTGGGTCATGTCCGCGCACAAAAACGGCAGCTCGACTGTAGCAAACGGCGAATTTGCGGGAGAGACGCTGCGCGAGGTATATCTCGCCCACCCGGAAATAGGCGGCAAAAACTGCGCGGGCTTCTCGGATTTTCCCGTGCTGATAAAATTTATCGACGCGGCGGCCGACCTGTCGGTGCAGGTGCATCCCGACGATGCCTACTGCCTGAAAAAGGGCGCGGGCGCGGGAAAGACCGAGTCATGGTATATTCTCGACTGCGAGCCGGGCGCGCATCTTCTGCTCGGCTTCGAAAAAGACCTGACCCGTGAGGAGTTCAGACAGTCTGTAACCGACGGCACGCTGACCGATTTTGTGAAGAAGGTCCCGGTCAAAAAGGGCGACTTCTTCTTTATAGAATCCGGCACGCTCCACGCGATATGCAAGGGCATATTGCTCGCCGAGGTCCAGCAGAACTCGGACACTACATACAGGATATACGACTACGGACGTTTGGGGCTTGACGGCAAGCCGCGCGAGCTTCACGTTGAGGACGCAGTGAACGTCACGCACACGGGCGTATACAAAAACCCCTGCGTCCCCGAAAAGGACGGCAACGTTACAAAGCTCGTATCCTGCCCGTTTTTCACCGAGCGGGTCATTGATATTGACGGCTCTTTTGAGGGAGACGCGGACGAAAAATCCTTCGTATCGCTGCTGATCCTCGACGGCTCCGGCACTCTCGAATGTGCGGGCGAGACACTCAAATTCTCAAAGGGCGGCAGTATTTTCATTCCCGCAGGCTGCGGAAGCTATAAAATAAACGGAGAAGCAAGGGCTCTGGAGACGAGGGTCTGATATTACACATGGCAGTTTTAAGCGTACAGAATCTTGACATGGAGTTCGGCGAGCGCACGCTGTTTTCGGGCGTGAGCTTTGAAGTCGGCGAGCGCGATAAGATAGGCTTTATCGGCTCTAACGCGACGGGCAAAACGACCCTGTTCAAGCTCATCACGGGCGAGCTTGAGCCGAGCTCCGGCGGGATATATCCCGGAAAAAACATAAAAATAGGCTACCTCGAGCAGCACGCCTGCGCGGGGAGTCAAAAGACGGTCTATGACGAGATGGAGAGCGTGTTCGAGCCTCTTATGAAAAAAGAGAAGCGGCTCGAGGAGCTCGCCGACCTCATTGAGGCGGGGCACGGGGATATCGACGCGCTTATCGCCGAGCAGAACAGGCTGCACACCGAATTTGAGGACGGGGGCGGGCTGACCTACAAAAGCCGCACCCGCTCCGCGCTGACGGGCTTAGGCTTTTCGGAAAGCGATTTCTCGCTCCCCTGCTCCCTGCTCTCGGGCGGTCAGCGGTCAAAGCTCGCTTTGGGCAAGCTGCTTTTGAGCGCGCCCGACCTGCTCCTGCTTGACGAGCCGACCAACCACATAGATCTGACGAGCCTCGAATGGCTCGAAAGCTTCATCAACGACTATCGCGGCAGCGCGGTCATAATAAGCCACGACCGCTATTTTCTCGACAAGGTGACAACTAAGACCATGCTGCTCGAAAACGGTAAAATCGAGATGTTCAACGGCGGCTATTCCCGCTTTCTCGAGCAGAAAACCGAGCGCGATGAGATAGAGCGCCGCCACTACGAGCGGCAGATGGACGAGGTTCACCGCCTCGAGGGTATCATCGAGCAGCAGCGCCGCTGGCGGCACTTCATAACGGCGGACAGCAAGCAGAAGATGCTCGACAAAAAGCTTGCGGAGCTTGACGCGCCCGACCTCTCGGCAAAAACTCTCGGCTTCTCCTTCGGCGAGGTCGAGCCGACCGGCAACGAGGTTCTCAACGTCAGAGGGCTTTCAAAGTCGTTTGGCAGCAAAGATCTTTTCAGCGGAGTCGAGTTTCAGCTTCGCCGCTTCGACCGTGCATTTCTTCTCGGCCCGAACGGCTGCGGAAAGACAACTCTTTTAAAAATACTTATCGGCAAGGAGAGAGCCGACTCCGGCTCATATCTCTTCGGTGCGGGCGTTCAGTTGGGGTATTTCGATCAGACGCTCTCGTCTTTAGACGGCTGCAACACTGTCTTAGACGAGATATGGAATCTCCACCGCGACTTCACCGAGGCACGAGTGCGCACTCTGCTCGGTCAGTTTTTGTTCTGTGCCGACGATGTTTTCAAGAAGGTCGAGACTTTGAGCGGCGGCGAAAAGGCGCGGCTCTCGCTGCTGAAGCTCATGCTTTCGGGCGCAAACGTCCTGCTGCTCGACGAGCCGACCAACCACCTCGATATCCCGTCGAGAGAGGCGCTTGAGGCGGCTCTGCTCGATTTCGGCGGCACTATGCTCGTAGTGTCCCACGACAGATATTTCATAAACAAGCTGTCCACACGCGTGCTGTCTATAGGCATGGGCGGCGCGGAGAGCTTTGACGGCGGCTACGATGACTACGCGGCGAGAATCGCCGAGCAGAGCGCGGAGAAACCGAAAACCGCAAAGACCGTCGGCAAGGGCGGCGAGGACTACAAGCGCCGCAAGGAGCGCGAGAGCGAGCTGCGCCGAACGGCGACCGCAATTAAACGGTGCGAGGAGCGGATAAACGAGCTCGATGAGCTGATAGCAAATACAAATGCGGAGATGTCAACTCCCGAAACGGCGGCGGACTACGCGCGCGTCATGGAGCTGACGGAGACGCTCGGTAAGCTCAACGGCGAGCAGACCGAGCTTATGCTTCAGTGGGAGGAGCTCGAAAACAGAAAAGCGCAACTTGAAGGAGAGGAATGATATGAACTTCGGCGAACTTTTCGGCAGCGCAGAGTGGGTGACCTGCGAAAGCGGCTGCACCTCGCCCGTAATAAAGGGCAGCTTCTTTATCGAAAAGCCCGAAAGAGCCGAGATTACCGTCTGCGGACTCGGTTTTTTCCGCCTGTGGATAAACGGGCGCGAGGTGTCCGAGGACAAATTTGTCCCCGTCAACAGCCAATACTGCAAGCGCGATCTGACGGCGTTCGAGTACCCCATAACAGACAAGCTGTCCTACCGCACATATGCCGTGAGATACGACATATCAAAATTTCTTGTCGGCGGCGAAAATGATATCCGAACTGTTCTCGGCTGCGGCTGGTTCGCGCAGAAAAAGCGCAACGCCGAGGGGTACACAAAATACGGCGACATAAAGCTCTGCTACAAAATCGATGCCGAGGACAGAGACGGGAAATTATACACTTTCGTCTCCGACGAAAAGCTCCTGTGGCGGCAGAGCCGCATAACAGAGAACAACATATATTTCGGCGAAGCTCACGACATGGATTTGTCGGACGAGCTGACGGCTCGGGACGGCTTCAAAAAAGTCATTAAAGCGCCCGCGCACGAGACGGAATTTTTCATTCAGGACTGTCCCGCAGACAGGGTGACACGCATAATAGAGCCGAAAAAGCTCGCTGACCTCGGCGCGGTTTCCGTCTACGACATGGGCGAGAATATTTCGGGCTATCCCGTTGTCGCGGCGACGGAGGACGGCGCTTATATAACCGTCCGCTGCAGCGAGGAAATAAACGCGGACGGGACGCTGAATTTTGATTCCTGCGACCCCGGGCAGATTCAGTGCGACGAATACCGCAACGCCAAAAAGGGCGAGGAATGTATGCCGTGGTTTACCTGGCACGGCTTCAGATATTTCGAGCTGACGAACAACGCTAAGCCCGTGCGCTGCGAGGTCGTCCACTCGGACTGCGCCGTTACCTCGGCGTTCGAGTCGGACAGCGAGATGCTCAACTGGCTCTATGACGCATATATCAGAACGCAGCTCAGCAATATGCACTCGGGCGTGCCCTCCGACTGCCCGCACATAGAGCGGCTCGGCTACACAGGCGACGGTCAGCTCTGCTGCGAGGCGGCGATGATGCTGCTCGATTCGCAAAAATTCTACCAAAAGTGGCTCGAGGATATCTCCGACTGCCAGAGCACGGATAACGGCCATGTTCAGCACACCGCGCCCTTTATGGGCGGCGGAGGAGGCCCCGCGGGCTGGGGCGGCGCGATAGCGGTCGTGCCGTATGAGATGTATAAGATATACGGCGACAGGGAGACTTTCCGCCGATATCTGCCGAAGATTTTGCGATATTTTGATTATCTCGACTCGCGCAGCTCCGGCGGGCTCGTCTGCCGCGAGGAGCAGGGCGGCTGGTGCTTAGGCGACTGGTGCACGCCCGAGCCCATAGCGATTTGCGAGCCGTTCGTCAATACCGCGCTCTATGTCAAGCAAATGCTGATGACAAAAGAGGCCGCTGAGGCTATCGGCGAAAATGAGACGGCTCAGATGCTCGGCCGGCGCATAGAGGAAAAGCGGCAGGCTATTCTCAACGCGTATTACAGCCCGCAGACAGGCTCTTTCATCGGCGACGTGCAGGGCGCGAACAGCTTCGCAACAGACATCGGGCTCGGCGGCGAGCGCACCTATGAGAACACGCGAAAAAAATATTCCGCCGCGGACGCTTTCGATACGGGCATTTTCGGCACGGATATTCTGACCCGCGTGCTGTTTGAGCGCGGGGACGCAAACACGGCTTTCCGTCTGCTGACCTCCGAGGGCAAGGGCTCGTTTTATAACATGAAAAAGCATGGCGCTACCACTATATGGGAGAACTGGGACGGCGAGCGTTCTCACAGCCACCCGATGTTCGGCGCGGCGACACGCTATCTGTTCTCGTTCATCCTCGGCATCACGCAGGAAAAAACCTCGGCGGGCTACGAGCATATTTTAATAGCTCCGCAGATACCCGACGGGCTTAACTATGCGAGCGGACACATAACCACGGTACGCGGCAAAATCTCCGTCACGTTCAAAAGAACGGAGAGCGAAGCGGACTTTTATGTAACCGTTCCGCAAAGGGCGCGGTTCACTTACGGCAGCGGCTGCGAATTTGAGCTTCGGGACGGAGAAAACCATATACATATAGATTTTGAGGAGTAAGACATGGCCATAACAATCAAACAGTACAGCGAAAAATACCGCGACGACGTGCGCAACGTCTGCCTTGACACGGCGGGCAGCACCGCGCGAGAGGAGAAGTCGATGCGCTTTTTGCTCGCCACGTTCTGCGACTACTATATCGAGCATGAGGCGGAGCACTGCTTTATCGCCGTCGACGAAGATACCGACACCGCGATAGGCTATATTCTCTGCGCGCCGGACTATAAGAGATATAAGCGGATATTCAAAGCCGAATATCTCCCCCGCGTCAAGGGCTGCAAGAAAACGGACGTCTTGGAGTCGTGGGCTTCCGTTTACGGACCCGCCATATTCGCAAAGAGCTATCCCGCGCATATGCACATAAATTTAGAGCCGGGCTATCAGCGCTGCGGGCTGGGCACTAAACTCTTCGAGACGCTTATCGCGCATTTGAAGGAGCTCGGCAGCAAGGGCATTATGCTCGTCGTCGACTCATACAACACCAACGCAATAAATTTCTATAGGAAGAACAAGTTTGATATCATATTCCCCCTGCGCACCTGCACGGTCATGGGGCGCAGAGTATAAGAAAGCGGTGAAGCTATGAAATTGGCCGTTATCGGTACGGGCTGGATAGTCGGGAACTTTATCGACGGGCTGAAATTCGCGCCCGGCTTTGAGCTCTTTGCCGTATACTCGCGCTCGCGCGAACGCGGCGAAAAATTTGCCGAGGAAAACGGAATAAGCGAGGTATATACTTCGCTCGACGAGCTCGCCGCCTCACCCGCCGAGTGCGTCTATATCGCAAGCCCCAACGCCCTGCACTATGCGCAGAGCAAGCGGCTGCTCGAGAGCGGGAAGCACGTTATCTGCGAAAAGCCGATAACCGTGACACCCGCCGAGTTTTCGGAGCTCTGTGAGCTTGCTGACAGAAATAAGCTCGTCTACATTGAGGCTATAATGTATATGCACTCGCCCGTTCGCGCTAAGCTGCGCGAGGCTCTCGACGATATCGGCAAAGTTTGGACGGCGCACTTCGACTTCTCGCAGTATTCGTCGAAATATCCCGCCTATCTTCGCGGCGAGTTGCCGAATATTTTTAACCCCGCAATGGCGACAGGCAGCCTTATGGATCTCGGGGTCTACTGCGTGTATCCTGCGGTCGATTTATTCGGCGAGCCGGAAACCGTCTCGGCGGTATCGTCTTTTCTCGAGAGCGGAGCGGACGCGGCAACCGCCGTCTCCATGCTCTGCAAAAATACCGCGGTGACAATGACGAGCTGCAAGACGGGTCAGGACTACGCGGGCTCGCAGATAATCGGCGAGCGCGGGAGCATAAAGATAGGCTCGATTTCAAAGCTCACGCAGGCGGAGCTCATCATGAACAGCGGCGAACGGCGCATAATCTGCGACGACACGCCGAAGGACGAGCTGATGGGCAACGAGGCTCGCGCGTTTTACGAGCTTATCGCAAAGCCCGAAAAGAACAGCGAAAAATACAGAGAGCTGCGTGAAACGGCGCTCTCTGTCAGCCGCACGATGCAGCGAATACGCGAATCGGCGGGAATAAAATTTTAACGGAGGTATTTACCATGAAGTATGTTAAAACAGGCGACGTTCTCGCAGTGAGACTCGACCCGGGCGAGGAGATAATCGCCTCGGTGCTGAAAATAGCGAAGGACGAAAACATCCGCTTTGCGGAGATTTCCGCCATAGGCGCGGTCGGACGCGCGGTGTTCGGGCTCTATGACCTCAACGAGCAGAAATACCACAGCCTGACCTTCAACCAACCGCTCGAGTTAGTCTCGTTAAACGGCAACCTCAGCCTCAAGGACGGCGAGCCCTATCTCCATCTTCACGCCGCTTTCGCGGACGAGGAGGGCGCCGTGATAGGCGGCCATCTCAACGAGGCCGTCATCAGTGCGACCTGCGAGATGTTCATTCGAACCTTTGATATGGACATGGGCAGACGCATAAGCGAGCAGACGGGACTCAATATTTTCGACATCTGAAAAAAGCACTCGGGGAGCCGGTTTTGAGCCGCGCTCCCCTGTTTTTTTACTACAAGACGTAAAAAATGCCGTAAAAAATTAATAAAAGTCCGAAAAATATCACTATAATTCTCAAAAGTCATTGTAAAGTGAATAAACATCACATATAATTGTTCTCAGTCAATATGTTCTGAGGGTGAACAAATGCGGCAGGTAAGGTTTGACATCGTCGGCGGCGCGAGCTGCCCGACAGACTGCGAAGAGGAGGGCGTCGGATATGCGTCAATATCCGACGCCGAGTGCGCCTGCGGAGAGCAGGGCTGCCCGATTTCTTCGGGCTCGCGCGTTTCATACGGCATAGTTATGACCGTCACGGAAAACGGCGGCAGCGAAACGGTAAAATTCCCGGACATATCGTTCAGCGAGAAAAAACTCAGGGATTTTGTCGCCATGCTCGAGCGCAACGGCGTCTCCCCCGTCCACGTGGAGGAAATGATAGACGATTTCTTCTATTCGGGATAGGCGCGGCAGGCGAAAAGCCGTGTTTTGCGATTTGCAAGACACGGCTTGTTTGCGGTTTAACGGAAGTTCGCAACATTATTTTTTCATAACGGTATTTTTCAGATATCGGTCAAAGGCGGCATATTCCTCTGCGGTAAGCAAACGGTCAAGAATTTTCAATTTTTAGTTTGTCTCTGAAGCAAATTACTGTTGACTGATTATTGTAAATATGGTACAGTATTATTTGACTGAAAACGGATTTTCAATATGAAATCCACAAAAAACGGAGGGGTTACAAAAAATGCCGAATCTTATCAAAAAAATCACATCCACCCCGAAGGGCTGGTCTACAAAACCGAAGGAGAGACTGAGCTACTATCTCTACTTCTGCGGACAGAATGCGATATATAACCTTGTCGCCTCTTTCCTGACGACCTACCTCATGCTCTCTATCGGCGGACTTGTCAAAACCGCGGGAATCATGCTCGCGGTCAAGGTATGGGACGCGGTCAACGACGCTATTTTCGGCGTGCTGTTTGACAAGGTAAAGTTCAAGAGCGGCAAGAAGTTCATTCCGTGGCTCAGGATATCGCTCGTATTTATCCCGCTGACCACCGTCATGCTCTTCGCCATTCCCAACGGCTTCAGCGAAAACGCGAAGCTCGCCTGGCTCACCGTCGCATACATACTTTGGGATACCGCCTACACCCTCTGCGACGTGCCGATATTCGGTATCATCACCTCGATGAGCGAAAACATTGACGAAAGAAACAGCATTATATCCTATAAGCAGATTTGGTCGGGCGTGGGCTCGGGCGTTGCGCTCATTCTCGGCACCGTCCTCGTCGGCGAGCAGGTCAAGCTCAACTACACGGTAGTCGCAATAATCTGCGCCGTGTTCGCAATTATCACGATGATCCCCGCCTGCTTCAAGCTTGAGGAGCGCTTCGGCGGAGACAGGGATGAGGATTTCACGCTCAAAAAGATGTTCAGCTACCTTGTTCAGAACAAGTATCTGCTCATCTATTACATAGGCTATTTCTTCTATTCGAGCGCCAACGTCTCCGGCTCGCTCAACCTTTTCGTCTCGTTCTATCTCTTTAACAACTCGCAGTTCTCGCTCGTCGTTCAGGCTCTGAGCCTTGTTCCCGCGGCGATATTCTCGTTCCTCGTGCCCCACATGGTCAGAAAATTTGACAAGATGAAGCTGTTCAGAGTCTGCACTTTGGCTACCGTTATTTTAAGCGTCGTCATGTGGCTCATCGGCTACAACTCGATGATAGGCTTCATCATCATCTCGATACTGCGCGCGGTACCCATGGCTATTCTCGGCGTCATGCTCTTCATGTTCACGCCCGACTGCGCGGAGTTCGGCAAATTCACCTCCGGCATCGAGGCCAAGGGAATCACCTTCGCGATTCAGACCTTTATGGCCAAGCTCACAGCCGCCGTCTCCGGTGCGCTCGGTATGTTTATACTCGGTCTCAAGTCCACCGGCTGGGTCAGCGTCGAGGGAGCGCAGAACTTCGCAGACCTCCAGGGTGTCACCCAGACAGACCATGCGAAGGCCGTCCTGTGGTTCATCTATGTTATGTCCACGGCGATAGGCTACGCCATAGCCTATGTCATCTGGACCCGCTATAAGCTCACCGACAAGGACGTTCAGACCATGGCGGACTGCAACAGCGGCAAGATAACCCGCGCCGAAGCCGAAGAAAAGCTCGGCGGAAGATACGACAAGAAGTCGAAGAAATAATCTGCGACACAAACAAAACAGCAAGTATACAAAAGGTCACAATTCGCAACCGATGCGGATTGTGACCTTTCCATTTATTCTTTTTTACTCTTTTAAATATCCTCTGCTCACTCGCAGTGCTATCAAAAAAATGTATTGCTTCCCAATAGTGCCGCCGTTGGCGGCATAGGGTCGTCGAGTCGCCGACCCCTACAGGCTCATCAACACAAATCACCCAGACGTTCAACAGAAGTTATACATTCGGGTATGTAATTAAACCTCGGCGGAATGGCGCCTTTCAAATACAGAATCACATATAAAAATCGCACAGAAACACCGCCATAATTATATATACTATAATATCTTCTTATTTCTGACTTTCTTCATTTTATTTATCCCGCTTTTTTTCGATCTCTTCAAGAAGATCATCGCTTATATTGACCTGCGGGTTATATTTTTTCGCCAAATCGCAAAGTTGAGTGACAAGCTTCCAATAATGCGACATAACCGGGGTAATCGGGATGCTGCCCGGCATATTCTTTGCACGCACCACAACTTTATAGATTCCGAGCAGAGGCATCCGCTTTGAATCTATAGCAAGAATATTTTCATAACAAACATTCATATTCATCGCCTTTTTGCCCTTTGTGACCCTGAATGAATTGAATTTTGCACATCTCTCACCGAGTTCGACATATCGGTTAAAATACTCGGCAAAAAAGACTGCAAAGAAAGCAATCATCAATCCGATTCCGCCGACAAGTGTCCTTTTAAAGCTGTCGGTATCATAGCGTCCGCGCCAAAACAGCAGCGCCATACCTATACCGATTGCAAACAAAAGAACCTCCTGCAAAAACAGAATCGACTTTTTGTATTCAGATTTCATTTTATTTCCCTCTATAAATGCGCATTAGCGGGAATATCAACCGTAATGCTGCCGATTGATATTCCCGCACATCAGCCAAATCTCTTTTTTCAAAGCCAGCGTAATATTTTATCAGAGCACTACTTCTCTGCCCGTCCTTGCGGATTCGTAAACTGCGCAGAGAATCTTTATCATATCAATTCCCTGCTGCGGCTTGAAGCACGGCTCGGCGCCCTCAATAACCACATCGTAGAAGTGCCTGAGGTTTCTCGCGTGCTCTCTGTCGGTAGCGTAGTTAGTCGGGATAACATCGAGGCACTTGCCGTATTCCTCGGTATAGAACTCGACCTCGCCGTCCTGCCAATTGAGTCCCGCCTTCGTGCCGCGAAGCTCGACAAAGCGTGTCTCTTTCTTGACGTTCGACGCCCAGCTGAACTCTATCTGGAGCTGCGCCCCGTTATCGAAGCGAATAGTGCCCATCGCAAGATCCTCAACGTCAAACGTGCCGTCCTCGACCTTGTCGCCGAAGTCGGAGTTCACGGAGTCGCTGACGTCGTTGTCGGCAAACTTGCAGTATGTGCTGCCGGTCACGGCGACTGGAGTCGGGTTGCCCATGAGCCATATCGCAAGGTCTATCATGTGAACGCCGAGGTCAATGAGCGGGCCGCCGCCGGACTGCGCCTTGGTGGTGAACCAGCCGCCCTTGCCGGGGATTCCGCGTCTCCTCTGCCAGCCGCAGCGTCCGCAGTATATCTCGCCCATTTTGCCGTCGTCAATGAACTTCTTCGCAAGCTTCGACGCGTCGGTAAAGCGGTTGTTTCTCATGACCATGAGCGTCTTGCCCGCAGCCTTAGCGGCATCATTCATCTTCATGACCTCTTCGACATTGACAGCGTCCGGCTTCTCGCAGAAAACGTGCTTGCCCGCCTTGAAAGCGGCAACCGCGATTATCGAGTGGAGATAGTTCGGGGTGCAGATATCGACAGAGTCTATCGTCTCATCCTTGAGCAGCTCGTTGAAATCGGTATATACCTTCGCGTCGGGGAAGAATCCGTCGCGGCACTCGACCGCCCTCTCCTCGATTATGTCGCAGAGCGCGACAACCTCAAGGCGATCGTCTTTAAGATAGTGCTCGCGGTGAGCGCCGTTGAATATTCCGCCGACACCGATAATACCTACTCGCCATTTTTTCATAGAAAGACCTCCAAAAATGTATTTCATACGAATTGATTTTAACATAACAAGAAATAAAAAACAAGAGCAGCGACCTGTACGAAATGCCGAAAAAACAGCTTTATTTTTAGTTGATTTAACAATTTGATTTGTGATTGACAACGGAACGGCGGAACGCCTTATGACGCTCCGCCGCTCCTTGCTTTTATGAAATTGTGTTTTGCAAATTAAAGCTTATTTATCAAACGCGCCGAAGCGGGCTGCTATCTTCACGCCGGTCTTTGCAAGCGGAAGAAGAGCAACTATGGTTCTGAGCGCTCCGTCAGCAGAGGACGAGAGCACGGAGGAAACGAGGAAATTGACAACAATTTTCTGCGAGGCGTTCATGTCGAGAGCTGCAACAGCGGTCTTTATAGCCACAGCGTTGTTCTCCTCGGTAAGCTCGGAATGGAGATATCTGAACAGAACGACAAACGCATCCGCCGAGTCGCCTTCTATGCCGACAAACCAGTTCCTTGTCTTGGCTGCGCTCTCTTTTGCGGTGAAGACTCCGCAGGCGGCGATATCCTTTATTGCAGCCGCAAACTTCTCCTTGTCAAGGTTTATTGTAAGCGTGACCGCGGGGGCGGTCTCCTCGCCGTTTTCGTCAACCTTGGCGGCCTGGAGTTCGATGTCCTTGAGCTTGGGGGCGATCATATCGTATACGCCGCCGGTGGTGAGGTCAACCTTAACGTTGTTGCCGATACCCAGGCTGATTTTGCCCAGCATACTGTGTATCTGAGTGTCGATAAGTCCAGTGTCAATAGCGGAGGCAAGATTCGGGAGAAGCTTCAGAACCTCGTCGACCGGGGATTCCGCAGAGGCAACTGCGTCAACAAGAGTGAATATGGGAGTGATGATGCCGCGGATACGGCGATCCATCTTCTCGTTTGTGTTGGCGCCCTTCTTAACATATGCGGTGTACTCGTCGGAGGTCATAAAGTCCTTTATGCCGAGAGCCTCAAATATGGGGATGAGATCCTCGTATATGCCCAGCTGCGGACCGTAAAATAAGCTGGTTGTGTTCTCAAAGGAAACAACGGTAGTGAGCAGCGAAAGGGGTCTGAACAGCGACGCAACAGCGTCGAGGAAGCCCTCCTTGTCACCGTTAGCGAAACCGAAGTCGCCGTCAACAACAGTGAGATACTGCCATGCTTCAAGCTTGTCTACGGGCTTGCCGTCCGCGCCGAGCGTAGCCGCTGCGGCGTTAAGAGCCGCGATAGCACCCGCGCAAGTCTCCTTGTCAAGCTTTGCGGCAAGGTCCTTGGGTCCCTTTGCAACAAGGCTGCTGAGTCCGCCGACAAGCGGGAACAGCTTCTTTGCAACAAGAGCTACGGTTTCATTGGTATATACCTTCTCGTTGAGCACCTGGGGAACTCCGCCCTCGGGAACCTTCAAAACGGTGAAAAGAATATCTTCAACTCTGCCGATAGACCTGTTGACAGCCTTCTTGGAAGCGCCGATGGGATACTTAACCTTGGTGCGCTCCATAGCGTCAACGTCGGGTTTTTCGTCCGTAGGATCGGATACGGCAAGAGCAGCCGCTTCGCTGACAGCGCCGTCAAGCGCTGCGGTCGCTTCCTCCTGCGCAAAGGCATTGAGCCCTGCCGCCATAACGGACATTATCATGCACAGGCAAAGTATAACGCTGAATGTCTTTTTTAATGCTTTCATAATTTGTTCTCCTTTCGTTTTTAAAACGGGTCTGTTAACTCATCTCTCTTTTGGGTTTCTCCTCCTCTGCCTTGAAATTAATTTATAAAAAGGCTATAAATTTCCTTAATTGCTTATTTATTTGTAATTAAGCGTTTGTTAATAATTGTTAACACAGCGTTATTAATTCGTTTAAAGCACAGAGGGAAACCGACTCCCCTCTTTACTGCGTTTCTATAAATCAAGCTGCTGCATACTGTCTATACATCTTACAATTTGATTTTAACATAAGGTGAAACAAAAAACAAGAGCGACGGACTGTACGAAATGCCGAAAAAACAGCCCTGTTTTTAGTTGATTTAACAGTTTGATTTATAATTGGCAAAAAGGAACGGCGGAACGCCGTATGACGCTCTGCCGAACCTTGCTTTTATGAAATTGTGTTTTACCTTTTGACGTTCGGTTTATTTCTTGAATGCGCCGAACCAACTTGCAATTTTAACTCCGACCTTAACTATCGGAATCATTAACACGAGCGTTCTGAGAGCTCCGTCCGCAGAGGACGAAAGCGCAATCGAAACGATGAAGCTGACGGCTATTCTCTGAGCGAAGTTCATATCAAGAGCCTTGACAGCGGTCTTTATGGCTGCCGCGTTGCTCTCGGAGATGAGCTCGGAGTGGAGATATCCGAACAGAACGACAAATGCATCCGCCGCGTCACCGTCGATGCCGACAAACCAGTTCTTGCCTCGTGCGATGCTCGCGTTTGCGGTGTAAACGCCGCAGCCGGAGAGATCCTTGATAGCGGAAACGAACTTGTCCTTATCGAGATTTATCGAAAGGGTCACGGCAGGAGCGGTCTCCTCGCCGTTTTCGTCAACCTTGGCAGCCTGAAGCTCGATGTCCTTGAGCTTGGGAGCGAGCATCTCATAGAGTCCCTCTGTGGTGAGGTCAACATTGATGCTGCTGCCGAGACCCATGCCGAGCTTGCCGATTAGATTCTGAATCTGGGTGTTGAGCAAGCCGGAGTCAACCGCATAAGCGACCTTCGGGAGAAGCTTCATAACCTCGGTGAGCGGAGACTCTGCGGAGGCGATAGCGTCGATAAGATTGAACACGGGAACGAGGATTCCGCGGATGCAAGCCACTCGAGAGCCTCTATATAGAGGTTGCCATTGTAGGTATACTCTGCGGCGTAAGCCTTGTTGTAGGCCTCAGCCTTTTCGAGCCATGCGGCACAATCCGCGATATACTGAGGATCGTTCTCGCCCTCCGCATAGCTGCCGGGCTTCGGTGCAAGACCGGGATATTTCGGCTTTGCGGGCGCGGGATTAGCCTTGAGAAGATCGTTGTAGATAACATCCGACATCAGCTTAAAGCCCTTGAAAGCATCGCCCTTTACAGAACTGCTGATAATGCCGTGAGTCGAGCCGTAACCGCCCGCCATAACGCGGGTATTGTAATCGGCAGCTTTCCAGGCGGCTTTCTTGTCATCGACAGATATCTTTCTGTCCGCAATAGTCTTTGCAAGCTCAACGGCGTTGTCGATATACGCCGGGACATAGCCGAGCGTGGCAACAGCCTGAGCCGCAGCGTTGATATAGTGATCTTTCTTCGAGCTCGAAATCTCGGGGTGGTTCTTGATGGAGATTTGGCGCTCTCTCATCACGACATGGTGATAGAATACGTCGAAAACCATGACATCAACGCTCTCCTTGTCGGAGTTTCCGAGAGCCTTATACTCGGCGACAAGCTTCTCATAAGCCTCGAGATCCTCCGCCGAAGGCTCGGCTTTGCCGACATCGCCGGTGAAGGCCTTGACATTTGCTTCAAACCTTGCAACGGCTTCTGACTTTTCCTGCGCGAAGACATTAAGACCGACCGCCATTGCAGACATAATCATGCACAGGCAGAGCATAACGCTCAGCGCTTTTCTAAATGTTTTCATTTATTCTGCGCTCCTTTCGTTTTTGCGAAAACATTATTAACATTGTTATTCTTTGCTTTTTCCGCCTCCTCCTTTGCGGCAATTTATATTATAACGTTAAGTTATAAATTTAGCTTTAATATACAACTCCGATATGGCGCAGCATAGCTCACAAAATAAACGGAGTTGCTTTGGATATCACACGCTATATTCACAAATAAGTAAAGTAATATCTTAAAGGTACGTTATTAATTTTTCTAATCATAAGGGGAATCTCAAAAATTCCCCTTATATTTTCATCATTAAAAATCAAGTCTTTCACGGAGACTTCGCTTTATCTCAAGCTCGCACATAATGCTGAGCCCCTTGAAGCAATCCTCAAAGAAATCGCGCCCCAGCTTGAACTCAGGCAAGAGATAAGCCTTCAGCTTCTCTTTGATAAGCGATATGAGCTTGTCCGTGCCCATTCCCTCGTCAAGTTCGTAAATAATGACCCTTTTGGGATTAAGCAGTGCGATTATCGCCTGGAGTCTTTCGCTGCAGAAAGCCACGCGCTCGGATTCGATATCCGGAGTGTACACCGGAATATTTCCGATCTCGCCGGCAGCGCCCGCCGCTCCGCAGAGCACATCGCCGTTGACGATTATTCCGGCACCGCTTTTACGTTTTCCGAAAGCAAAAAGAACATTGACATCGTTTTTATAATCGGAAAATATCCGCGCCACATTCGAAGCCGCATGAAGATCGTTATCCACAAGCGCAGTCATGCCGAACTTGCGGTTTATGTGCTTTGAAAGATCCATCCCGCCAAGCGACGGAAATGCCGCAGAATCCTTAACAACACCATCGCACACAACGCCCGAAACAGCTATCGATACTATTGAAAGCAACGGGTCGGAAGCTGCGCTGCATTCGATAATTTTCTCGAGAGCGGAGAGTACATTTTTATCATTCACCGGCATATTCCCGCTGCCTATAGTACGGCTTCTGAAATCGTGGATTCTGTATGAAAGAACATCCGCGTCAAGATAGATGAGCAAAAAATGCATATAGTCGGCATGCAGCTTATAGACCTGCGCCTTGCGGCCGCGCTCCGCGCCAATAACTCCGTCCGGTTCGATAATGCCCTCTGCGACACCGTAATCGACGGCGCGGGTAACCGTCGGCAGGCTGAGACCTATGTCCTTTGATATCTGCGGAATAGTCGCCTGCTTATTCTTATGTATATAGCCCCAAACCGAACGGTAATTAGTCAGCTTGACTATTGATGAATCAACTGTCTTGTTCAATGAATTGCGCCCCTCATTCGCTAATTAAAAAACCCTCGTTATTAATTAGATTATATCACCCGTACCTGCCTTTCGCAATATACACATTTGACAAAATCAGGCTTTTTAAATTATGCATAGTGACTAACGGTTTTTGCGAAAATGTAACAAGAATATTGACACTGTGTCCGAACGAGTATATAATTTCAATATCAAACATCGGAGGAATCGTTATGGCAAAAGGACTGCCGGATTCAAAGAAATACATAAGAGAAAAGCAGGCTCCCCTGCGCTTCGGCGCGGACGGAAAATTCCGTATTCTGCACCTTACGGACATCCACGAGGTAGACCCCGAGATGGACGACGACGAGGACAGGCGGATTCCTGTAAAAAAAAGCGAAAATACACTCAGCTTAATCCGCCGATGCATTGAACTCGCCCGTCCCGACCTCGTGGTTTTCGGCGGCGACAATATCAGCGGCTACTGGCAGGAGTTCACATATGAATATATGTATAAGACCGTCAAAAAGATAGTCGCGCCGATAGCGGAGAAAAACATCCCGCTCGCCATAGTTTTCGGCAACCACGACGCCGAGGCTCAGCCGCAGCTGCCTTTCCTCGCAAAGGAAAATCAGATTTGCATATATGCCGAATATGAAAATTTCAGAAGCACGATGAACGACGAGGATGTTTCAGGCTGCGCAAATTGCAGCCTGCCCGTTCTCTCCTCCGACGGCAGCCGCACGGCATGGAACATCTGGTGCATCGACTCGGGCGACTATATCAGAGACGGCGGTTTCAATATTATAAAGGACGCGGGATACGGATATGTGAAAAGAGACCAGATAGAGTGGTACGAGAGACGCGCCGCCGAGCTGAAGGCTCAAAACTGCGGAAAGACCGTGCCCGCTCTGCTGTTTCAGCATATCCCCGTCATTCAGGAATACGATGCCTTGAAAAAAGACCCGAACGGCGAATTTTCTCTCGGCTCTCGGCGCTACTCCGTCCCGGACGGCGCTCTGCTCGACGGCGTGCTCCGCGAGTCCCCCTGCCCGCCGCTCGAAAACGGCGAAGAATTCGAAAGCTGGAAGAAAACGGGCGATATCGTCGCCGCCTTCTTCGGGCATGACCATATAAACACCTTCACCGCAAAGGTCGACGGGATAAGGCTCGTTCAATCCCCGAGCGCGGGCTATCACTCCTACGGAGACAGGCACGGCGGCAGACTGATAGTCATCGACGAGAATATCCCGGATTCGTATGAGTCGGAGTGTTTTTTCTTTGACCGCACAGCACAAGACGAGCTTAATTAATTTTACATAAAAGGACGGAAAAGCTATGGACAAGTATGCGAGATTCAGATATCAGCCCTGCCTACCGCTGGGCGTTGACGGCCGAAAGGTCACGGGCTCACCCGAGCACGCCGA
Organism: Oscillospiraceae bacterium; assembly: GCA_003538135.1. GTDB lineage: Bacteria > Bacillota > Clostridia > Oscillospirales > Acutalibacteraceae > CAG-177. The sequence continues at coordinate 56,017 of DPOR01000016.1, read as the reverse complement.
GCTCTCGAGAAGAGCCGCCGGCGAGGGCATGGTGCTGCTCAAAAACGAGGGCGGAACTCTGCCGCTAAAGCGCGGGACAAGAGTTGCGCTCTTCGGCAAGGCGACCGTCGAATACATAAAGGGCGGCGGCGGAAGCGGCGACGTTTTCTGCGCCTATACCCGCAACATCTACGACGGCTTCAAGTTGAAAGAGGACGAGGGCAAGGTCAGCGTCTTTAAGCCGACCGCCGAGTTCTACAAGGAATACGTCAAGGAGGCAGGCAACCGCATCCCGACCCGCGCCCAGATAGAGAAGATATGGGACAGGGTCAACGCCATGTCCTTCTGCAAGGAAAAAGACGACATAATCTACGACACCTTCGCGAGTATGCACGTTGCCGAGGCGCATATGCCCGACGAGCTGATAGCCGAGGCCGCCGCAAATGCGGATATTGCAATAATAACTCTCAGCCGCTTCTCCGCAGAGGGCGTTGACAGAAAGGCTATACCCGGCGACTACTATCTTTCGGACACGGAAAAGAGCCTCATCGACCGCATCACCGCCGCTTTTCCGAACACGGTTATAGTCCTGAACTCCGGCGCAGTAGTAGACTGCGAGTATTTTGCGGAGAACGAAAAAGTCGGCGCGATAATCTTCGGCTGGCAGGGCGGTCTCGAGGGCGGCACGGCGACGGCGGACATCATCTGCGGCGACGTCAACCCCTCCGGCAGACTTGCCGACACTATCCCCGTCTCCTATGACGCATATCAGAACGCGCAGGAATTTTTGACCGGCTTTGAGCATCTCGACTACTTTGACGATATATATGTCGGCTACCGCTATTTTGAGACCGTGCCCGGCGCCGCCGAAAAGGTGCGCTACCCGTTCGGCTTCGGCCTGTCCTATACCGACTTCGAGTTCAGCGGCGCATTCTGCGGCGAGAGCGACGGAAAAATAGTCGCCGCGGTGACGGTGAGAAACGTCGGCAAGGTGCCCGGCAAAGAAGTGGTCGAGCTATATTACAGCGCGCCGCAGGGCAAGCTCGGCAAGCCCACAAGAGAGCTCGCCGCGTTCAAAAAGACGAAGCTCCTCTCCCCCGGCGAGTCGGAGTCCCTCGCGCTGAGCTTCGATATAAGCGATATGGCAAGCTTCGACGATTTGGGCAAAATAAAGAAATCCGCGTTCGTGCTCGAAAAGGGCGCATATTCGTTCCACCTCGGAGCCTCCGTCAGGGCGACGGAAAAACTCAAATACGAGTTCGTTTTAAACGATGACATAATTATAAAAGAATCAAAGTCCCTTTGCAGACCAATAAAGCTCGAAAAGCGTCTGCTCTCGGACGGAAGCTTTGAAAGCCTCCCGACGGGCGAGTCTGTCCGCAGTCGCGGCACTCACGCGGAGATAGAAGCAAAAGCCCCCGCCGAAACGGTGAAATTCGACGAAGTCGGCGAGACGATAACGCTCGACGAATTTATAAAGCAGTTCACCGTAGACGAGCTTATCGACTTTGTCGGCGGGCACCAGAATCAGCCCGGAGTCTGCAACACCGGCGCATTCGGCGGAATGAGGCGGCTCAACGTGCCGCCCCTCCCGACTGCCGACGGACCCGCGGGTCTGCGCCTCAACGCTTCAACGGGCGTGCCTACCACCGCATGGCCGTGCGCAACGCTCTTGGCCTGCACCTGGAACACCGAGCTTATAGAAGAAATCGGCGCGGCGGGCGGCGCGGAGCTGCGCGAGAACAACTTAGGCGTATGGCTCGCACCCGCCATGAATATCCACCGCAATCCCCTGTGCGGGCGAAACTTCGAATATTTCTCCGAGGATCCCCTCCTCGCCGGAAAGTGCTGCGCCGCCGACGTGCGCGGCATCCAGTCGCAGAAGATAGCCGCATCGGTCAAGCACTTCGCCTGCAACAACAGGGAATCGAACCGCTTTGAATGCGATTCCCGAGTCTCCGAGCGTGCGCTCAGAGAGATTTATCTGCGCGGCTTCGAGATATGCGTCAGAGAGGCCGATCCGTGGACAATTATGTCCTCCTACAATCTCATCAACGGCTCCCACACCTCGGTAAGCTATGAGCTGCTCACCGAGCTGCTCCGCAACGAATGGGGCTTCAAGGGCGCCGTCACGACCGACTGGGGCGTTCACAGCAGCCACTCTGACGAGATCCTCGCCGGCAATGACATCAAGATGGGCGACGGCGAGCCCGAGGAGCTGAAAGCGGCGTTTGAAAGCGGCAAGATAACCCGTGCCGACCTTGAAGCAAGCGTCAAGCGCATACTTGAGCTGACACTGAAAGTCGCGGAATAAATCAGATTTAACAAAAGGCTGTCGAAAGGCTGCCTTTTTTGCAATATTGCACAATACGTTTGCTGTGTTTTTGTGTATAATTACAAATTTAGAAAATATTTGATAAAAACTTTGACTTTTATTTGTTTAAATAGTATTCTTATGTTGATAGTTACAATTGCCATATGGAGGTGACAAAATTCAACTGAAGCTATTATGAGTACAATACATAAAAAACACAAGTAATAAAGAATTTTATTATAAAAAAGATTTTACTACATCCCATAAAGACTATTATTGTCCTTTGAAATGGGATTACTCTACAGAGTTTTAAAAAAAGAGAGGTATCTCTATGAGGAAATGGCAAAAAATAACCATCGGCATCGTGATTGCCGTGTTGTTGATGTTTCACTTGATTATCAAATATGCACCAGGCACCGACTTCAATGATGCGATGGTCTCTACCACTTATATTTTGGCCGTAGTTACATTTGTCACCGTGCTCATACATTCGTTCAAAAGCAGCGCCCGCAGCGACGATATTCTCGATGAGCTCGAAGAGTTGAAAAATGAGAATAAAGCCCTGCGTGAAAGACTCGACGAAAAAGACGAGTCGCATGAATAAGCTCATATAATCTATCTAAGACATAAAGCAGCCGCCCACGCGGTTGCTTTTGTATATACTGTTAGTAACTGTCAAGCATTTCGCTCTCAACGACCAGGAGACCGCACGAATGGGCATCCATGTCTGGTCAAATGAGCAGGCAATAAGAGAGATCTATTACAAGCCGTTTGAAATAGCCGTCAAGGAGGGCGGCGCAAAGGGCATAATGAGCGCGTTTAACCGTCTCGGCAAAACATGGTGCGGCGGCACGCCCGAGCTGCTCGTTGACCTGCTCAGAAACGAGTGGGGCTTCGACGGAATGGTTATCACGGACGCGTATACAAACCTCACCGGTTACGGCTATATGGACCCCGTTCTCGCCGTATATGCGCGCAACAACGAGCTGCTCTGTATGCTTTGGAGCGTGCGCAAAATTACGCTCAGCCCCTCAATGAAGCCGGCCTACAAAAACGACCCGATAGGCTTCGGAACAGCCCTGCGCGACTGCACAAAGGGTATTCTCAAGAACAAGATGCTCACAAAAGCACTCCTTTCGCAATTTATGCCGTAACAAGCGCAGTGCCGCAGGCAAACGACGCGTGTTTTAAAGCGATTGCGGCATTTTATCGCCTTGATGTTTTCTGCCGTTCGGAGTATAATTATGTCATAAATCAAAGTTTAAGGCGGCGAGCGCGTGCGGGACAAGTACGGCGTGTTAAAAGAATATTTCGGTCACGATTCCTTTCGCGAGGGACAGGACAGGATAACCGACAGCCTGCTCGGCGGGCGCGATGTTCTGGGCATAATGCCGACGGGCGCGGGAAAATCGATATGCTATCAGGTACCGGCGCTGATGTTCGAGGGCGTTACCGTAGTCGTCTCCCCGCTCATCTCGCTGATGAAGGATCAGGTCAGCGCACTCGTCCAGTCGGGCGTCGCCGCGGCATATATCAACAGCTCGCTTACTCACGCGCAGTATCTGAAAGTGCTGCAAAACACGGAAAACGGCAAGTATAAGATAATTTATGTTGCTCCCGAGCGGCTTTGTGCGCCCGCCTTTCTCGAAATATGCCGCAGCCTCAGCATATCCATGGTCGCTGTTGACGAGGCGCACTGCGTCTCGCAATGGGGTCAGGATTTTCGCCCGAGCTATCTTAAAATTCCGGATTTTATCGAGTCTCTCCCCTCGCGCCCCGTTGTCGGCGCGTTCACCGCAACAGCCACAGGTACTGTCAGGGAGGATATAAAAAATCTGCTGAAGCTTCGCTCCCCTCTCGTTGTCGCAACGGGCTTCGACCGCCCCAATTTATTCTTCTCGGTCATGCATCCGAATAAGAAATCCATAGCGCTTATGAAGCTGATAAAAGAGCGTAAGGGCGAGTCCGGCATAGTCTACTGCTCGACGCGAAAGGCCGTAGAGGAAGTGTGCGAGCTGCTGAACAAAAACGGCTTCACCGCGACGCGCTACCACGCGGGTCTTGACGAGGACGAGCGCAGGCTCAATCAGGACGATTTTGTCTATGACCGTGCGCCGATAATGGTTGCCACAAATGCGTTCGGCATGGGCATAGACAAGTCGAACGTCTCGTTCGTCATCCACTACAATATGCCGAAAAATATGGAGAGCTACTATCAGGAGGCCGGACGCGCCGGGCGAGACGGAAGAAACGCGGACTGCATTCTTCTTTACAGCTCAAAGGATGTGCGAACAAATCAGTTTTTGATAAACAACTCCGAACCGAACCCCGATCTCACCGAGGACGAGCAGGAGGAGGTCAGGCGCCGCGACAGGGAGCGGCTCAAACAGATAACTTTTTACTGCACGACGCACAAGTGTCTGCGCAAATTCATACTTGAATATTTCGGAGACAAGAGCCCCGAGCGGTGCTGCAAATGCTCGAACTGCCTTTCAAATCACGAGAACACGGATATAACTGTCGACGCGCAGAAGATAATGTCATGCGTGGCGCGGACGGGTCAGCGCTACGGCAAGAAGGTCATTTGCGACGTTCTTCGCGGCAGCAAGAACGAGCGGCTGATTTCCGCCGGGCTCAGCCGCCAATCGACCTACGGCATAATGGCGGACTGCACCGAAAAGCGGCTGCGCGATATCATCGAATACCTCTGCGAAAACGGATATATGACAGCCGAGGGCGACGAATACCCCATATTGAGACTCACGCCGAAAAGCCGCGGCGTCTTAACGGGCAGCGAGACTTTGCGCATGATGCTCGAAATTCCGCAGAAAAAGAAGGCTTCGTCGGCAAAAAGTGCGGCTCTGTCCCCTGCGGACGAAAAGCTGCTCACCGCTCTCAAGGAGCTGCGCAAGAGCCTCGCCATGCGGCAGAGCGTACCGGCGTATGTCGTTTTCAGCGACGCAACGCTTATGGATATGTGCCGCATAAAGCCGAAAAACCGGGACGAATTCATGGAGGTCTCCGGAGTCGGTCAAAGAAAAGCCATTCGCTACGGGGAAGTGTTTCTCGCAACCATAGCAGAGTTTTTATAAAATGCGCAACCAAGTATAAAAACCGCTGACTTTGAGCATTATACCCAAAGCCAGCAGTTTTATATGTAGGAGTTATGGAGATTGGCAATATCAATTAATTTTTATCTCTCTGCTTGAGCAACAAGCTTCTATCGTAGGCACGCTTTTTGACATGCACATGATACCAACGGCTGTGTACAGCGACATAAGAAAAAATTCATCAAAAAACAGTATGTCAAGGCTCATCCAAGGAAGCACCACGCCGACACACAGTAACATAGCATATCTCCAATCTGTTTTCGATTTTTCCGCAGATTGAAATATATCTTTAAGAAAAAAGTACATCCACGCCGCAAGCAGAGGAATGCCTATCAGTCCGAATTGAAATACAGCTTGTATAACCGTATTGTGAGAAGCTCGACCGTTTAAATTTATAGGCGTATAGCCCTCTCCCAAAATGGTAACATCAATATTCTCAATAAAATAATTTAGGTAGTTTTTCCAAATATCGGTACGTCCTGTGGTAATCTGAGAAACATTTGCCGCATAAGCGAATCTGTCGTCTATTATACGAAACAACTCCTTAAATGCAGAGGATGACAGAAATATTCCGCCTGCGCACAGAATTCCGACAAACATTCTCAGCCTGCCGTTACCTCTGCCGCTTTTTTCCATAAGAACCGGTATCCAAAAAAAGAACAGGCATGCCAAAACAACAACAAACATTTTTGACGCAGACAGCATTCCGCAATAAACGAGAAGAACTGCCGCAATAATAAGTACTGCTTGCCTGACCCTATCTTTTTCGCGGCTCAGCAGCATCAGAATTCCGGCAAGGCATGCCGTGATATGGGCAGAATAAAAATTGGGATCTCCGTAATATCCGGAAAGTCTGGTTATTGTCAGATATGAATCGACAGTGATATATTGTGCTATATTATGGTACACAACAAGCTGTTGAGCCGACAACGCTGCCGTGATTATTCCTAATGCAAAAAAGATTGTTGTCTCATTAAATGAGTCGCCATCGATACGCTTTGTTATACACGGGAGCAGAAAAAGCATCGCAAGAAAAAATATATATGAGTTTGCTATATCATTTTCCTGTACCATTTTAGCTATTGCGGTCAAAATCGCTATCATAGCCGTTAACACTATTTGGTACATATTCAGTGACATTTTGTTTTTTATCAGAGCCGCTAAACATACGACCAACAGCATGACAGTAAAAAAAGATATTCCACCCTTATAAAACTTCATCAGCGGACTCCACGGGAGAAAATACAACAGTATGGTAAGTATTATATCCTTCATGCAGGCCCAAATGCATATCGCGAGCAAACCCGCAAAAAAAGCAGCGATGAGTATCATGTTAGCGGTTATCTGACCCAAGCAGATGAGAGCCGAAAGAAATATGCATCCAAGTGCAGCAATAATATATTTTTTGCTCGACGCTGTGCCCTTATTTTCTTTTTCAATCTGTTGTTTTACCATCCTGACTTATCAACTCCGAAAACTGTTTAACTGCCATGACATTATCGAATTTTTGCTCGCGAAGAAACTCACGTTTGCTCTCCACTTCGTTTCGAGAACCGGCAAGCCTCTCGATTTCTTTTCTTATTCCGTCCTCCGAATTTTTGCACACCCAACCGAAACCCGTATCGCAAATCATTTCAACCGCAGATGATGTCTCTGTAGAAAGCACCGGTGTTCCGAGGCACGCCGCTTCGTTTATTACCATAGGCGCTGCTTCCGAAATCGACGGAATCAGCAAAATATCAGCCTTAGCCATATATCCGTAAGGATTTTCTTTTTCTCCGAGCAAGGTCACGACACCGGCTGGCAAATTATCGGATATCAGTTCTTCTGTTTCCCGTCGTTCCGCACCGTCGCCGATTATGTAGTACCTGATCTTGCTTTCCGCGTTGCATATTCCGGCAAATGCTCTCACCGCTCTGGGTATACCTTTTTCTTTTCCGAATCTGGCAACCGTCAGAACATTAAATCCGTTCCCCTCAAACTTTTCCGGGGACACTTGCGCCATTCGCTTTATCTCATTGTAATTCTGACAGTTTCTAACAACATAGGTTTTCTGAGAAAGCTCCGGAAAGCACCTGAGAAATGATGCTCTGCATCCGTCGGAGCACGTCGCAATTCGGTCAAACCCACTGTATATTTTTCTGTTTTTTTCAGACGTCGCACCGATTTTTTCAAAATCGCAGTGAACAAAAGTTATCTTCTGCTCCGCCTCTATAAAATTTAGCACAAACTCGTTGCAGCCGCCGTAAAACGTCTTCTCTTTTCCGCTATGCAAAAATGATATTGCGGTATCATACCCACGTAATTTTTTCTGTGTCAGGCCCATAAGCCCGACGGTTTTTCTCACTGTAAACACACATGTAAATGCGGCAAAAAAAAGCCTTAGTAACTTCTCTTTTACCCCGCGAACATCGTATTTAGACATTCCTAAATACCGAAACGGTGATGCCGCCTCAATTAAATCTACATCCGGCGGAATTTTATTTAAAAGCTCTCCGCCTTTATGAAACAGGAGGAGTGTAACATCATAGTCGGAGTGTATTTCCCAAAGCAAATTTTCAAGTGCTTTCTGCACTCCGCCGATGTACATATTGTTATTTACAATCAATATACGCTTTCTGCTCATTTTTTTGCTCCGAATCGGTATTTTTAAGATATTGTTTTTCACTGATTTCTTTTTCTTTGCTTCCGAGATGCTTAATTCTAAAGCTTGCAAAAACCACTGCCGGCAAACCTACCGCCGCAAACACAGCTGCGCCGCACAACACCCATTGAAAATAGTTTTCGATCGCAAACGCAGAAATAATACATCTTCCGATTGCCGTCACACCACACATACCGGCAACTACCGTGATAAACTTTGCAATAACCCTTCCGGATGAAATTTGTAAAATTTTCTTCAAAGAATAAATCATATAAAAGGCTCCTCTAAATACTGTAGCTGCCAAGGTGCCGATTGCCACACCCAAAAGAGGGCTACGTCTTATAAGGATACATGACAACAAAATATTTATTATAGCTTCTCCGTAAGCTCCCCAACGGGTCTGTCTAAGCATGTTTGACGCAACAGGCAGGCACGAGCACGGCAGTACGATACAATTGACAGCCTCGGCAAGCATAAGAATAAACGAAAAGGCCGTTTGAATATAGTCGGCATCAGTTATTCCCTTTGTATACAATCTGACAAACGGAACTATCAGTATGCCCGTGCAGCAGAAAAGCACAAATGAAGCGGTCGTTATCATAGTTTTATATCTGAGGTATGCATTTCTCAGCCTTGCCTTTTGTCCTTTGGCTATCATCTCGCCGAAGGCCGCTTCCATTCCGCCCGAAAAAGATTCGGTTATTGCACGAATGCTGCTTATCACAAGATTATAGACAGAATATACTGCCACAAGTTTGGTATTGGCAAACAGCGTCAAAAGCACTACGTCCGTGTTTGTATGCAAAAAATATGCCAAGTGCTGTCCTATACCCGTCCATTTTTGTTCAAGCTTTGCCTTATTCCTTTCATTTCTTTTGAGTTGATAATGCTTTTTGACATAGAGCGAATAAAGCAACGGTCGTATCACAAAAATAATGCTGCTGCCGAGCTTTACCGACAGTAATCCGCAGCCAAGTCCTGTCATTACAAGTATAGACAGAGTATTTATGACAGTTATTCCGACAGATATGATATTATTGATATATTGTCTCTGGTCCGCCGCCAAAAGTGTTAAATTCGCAAGTCCGCCCATATATTTTGCAAGGGTAGACATACCGATCACGAGAACAAGGAAGAAAATATATGTTCTCGAAAAAATCTCGACATGAGCAAGCTTGTGATATGTTAAACCCACTGCAATGCTGTAGACTGTAAAGGCTATAGCAACGCGATAGAAAAAGCTTCTCACTGCATAATAGACCGAGCTTATCCCGCGGTTGTCGCCTCTTGCGAGCGGATCATACAGCATCGCGCGTGCAACTCCTCCGACTCCGCTTTCGAGCAGGGTTATATATGACAAAAACTGTGTAACCGAGACGGATATTCCATATGCCTCAGAACCGAATGCGCTGATAAAAACTCCGGGTATCACTATTCCGCAGGCTGTCGTGACCAACTGGTTTATAAGCGTCGTTACAATATTAAGTTTGGATTTTTCCATCCTGTTTTTTTTCATATGCGGTTAAGAGCCTCCAAAATCAAAATCCGATTACCGCCGTCAATAGTTTAAGCTTTTCTTTTGTGCCGAGCTCTCGACTCATGCAATATTTAAAAGCCTTTTTATTAAGGTGCTTCATCCAATTATATCTTCTGAACTGTTTGAACTCCCCGCAGGCAATTGCCTTTTTACGCAAGTCATAATAAACAACCAGGAAGGTTCTCAAATAGTAAGCTGCCGCCTTTCTTATGCAATCTTTATCCGCCTTTCCCCATATTTTCATATATTCATACATTAAATTAAACATTTCATTTGATAGCTTTTTTGACGCCGAAGCCATATCATATATGTGCATCACACTGTTTTCGCGATAATTATATCTGTAAAGACACTCCGGAATATATACTATATTCGTTGCTTTTGTTATGGGATAAAAAAGCTGCGCTTTGTCTTCACCGCAACACGTTCCGAGAAATGCCGAATAATCCGTGTTGTCATCTTCAAACAGTCCCCGTTTAAACGCCTTTAACCAGAGAGAATTAAAATCAGTAGGCGTTGAAGATATAATAATCCTCGCCTATCTTCGTGAAGCCCTTGGCGAGCTTTCCGTTATCGTAATAATAGGTAAATCCGTTGTATTCAACAAATCCGTTTATAATCATTCTGCCGTCGGCATCAAACTTATAGGTTCCCTCTTTTATGGGAAGCCCGTTAGTCTTTGTTACCCAATAGCTGCGGTTTCTGACTATTTCTGCAGTCGATGTTCTTGCATAATAGTAGCTTCCGTCAACCATTATGAGTCCCTCGCCGACCTTTACGCCGTCGATATAGTAGAACCTTGAACCGTCGCCGTCGCAAATACCGTTCTTCGACGTATCCTCGTCATGTTCGATAATTCCTTCGGCATCGAATCTGTATTTATAGCAGGGAAGCGGAAGGCCGTTATTTTTATCAACCTTATAGTCGCCGTCCTTTACGGCCTTGTCGTCCTCTCCGAAATAATAGTAGTGATAGTGCGGCGCGGCATCCGTACCGACATTTATTCTGATAAGTCCGGGGAACGTCACATTCACGCCGTCCTTTATCCAGTAGGTGTCATCGCCCTCAACACAGAGTCCGTTCTTACCTATCGCGGTAAACTGCGCCGTATATGTCACATCTTCGGTTGCCTCGGATATCTCCGGAGTCCATCCGCTGAATTCGTAGGTGTAGCGCGAAGTTTCGGCCTTTGAAGGAGTCGCACCCGTGTATTCGGGCTTCTCGCCTTTTTTGCAGGCCTCCGTTTTTACTGTTTCACCTTCAACTACCCAGCTGACGATTACGCCGCCTTTCGGTATAACTTCACCCTTTTTAATAAGAATACCGCACTCAGCGCAATATGTGTCGCCCGTGTATCCGTCCTCGGTTAAGGTCGCAGGTTTTTGATCGCGTACAACCTCCGTATGCCCCTTTGCGGGAATAACTTCCTGCTTGACAATAACTTCGTTGCAGACCGA
>DPOR01000016.1:44519-44713 GCA_003538135.1 Oscillospiraceae bacterium | reverse complement strand
GGATCGATAACCTCCGTATGCCCTTTGGCGGAAATAACTTCCTGCTTGACAATAACTTCGTTGCAGACCGAGCAGTGCTTGCCCTCGGTCAGTCCCGTCTTTGTGCAGGTCGGCTCTACCGCGGGATCGATAACCTCCGTATGTCCCTTGGCGGGAATTACTTCCTGCTTAACAATAACTTCGTTGCAGACCGA
>DPOR01000016.1:0-44274 GCA_003538135.1 Oscillospiraceae bacterium | reverse complement strand
GGATCGATAACCTCCGTATGCCCCTTGGCGGGAATTTCTTCCTGCGCAACTAAAATCTCATTGCAGACGGAGCAGTGCTTGCCCTCGGTCTTGCCGGGTTCGGTGCAAGTCGGCTCAACAGCCGGATCGATAACCTCCGTATGTCCCTTGGCAGGGATTTCTTCCATCCCGGAAAGTATTGCATTACAATCCAGGCACTTTGTACCCGCCTTGTGACCGGGCTCGGTGCAGGTTGCAGCTTTTTCTTCGATTTCAACGGTATGCTGATGCCCTGTCGCGCTTATTGCCTCGGTCTTTGTTTGACCGCAATCCATACAAGTGTATTTCATTACGCCTGCATTTTCGCACGTAGGTTCTGTTACAATAACACCGACTTCCGTCCACCGGTGTCCCTTTGCGGGAATTGCTTCCTGCTCAACAAGAACTTTATTGCAGACCGAGCAGTGCTTGCCCTCGGTCTTTCCGGGTTCTTCGCAGGTCGCCGGGACGGCAGGATCGATAACCTCTGTATGCCCCTTTGCGGGAATAACTTCCTGCTTGACAATAACTTCGTTGCAGACCGAGCAGTGTTTGCCCTCGGTCTTTCCGGGTTCTTCGCAGGTCGCCGGAACGGCAGGATCGACAACTTCCTTATGTCCCTTAGCGGGAATAGCCGTGCCGGTGCCTATTTTCTCGCCGCAATCCTTGCAGTAGGTGTCGCCGGTATAGCCGGGCACGGTGCAGGTTGCGTCCTTCGCGTTGCGGATTTCGGTATTTTTATGATCGCAGGGCTTGGCAGTTCCCCACACACCGTTTGAATAATAGAATGTAGTACCCGAGTGCGCGTCTTTCGTGTCGGCATAACTGCCGTCGGCGTTGTGAAGCCTTGCGGGGGTGATCGGAATCTCGTGGGCTGTCACGTCGGAACCGCTCTGCGTGTACTGATATGTTGTTATTTCCGTGCCGGGTGCACCCTGCTGGACATATTGACCGGTTCCCTCGGAGGAGCAGATGTCCGCACCGCTTGCGGTGGTATAAATGCCGCCGATTGCGGTCAGCTTTCCGTTGACATCCACCTTTGCATCGGCAAGCGGTGCGCGCTTGCCTGTCCTGCCGGGTGCGTAGACCACCGGAACAAAATGTGCATTTCCGCCACCGCTGCAATAGCTGCCCCACTCGTCCACATCATAGATATAGATGCTCTTTTCGCCGGGTACCACTAATTCAGCATCTTTTGCAATGGACGCCTGTACGCCGGGAAGCAGAGCCGCCGTCTGATTGACAGTCAGTTTGCTGCCGGAGGTCAGGTTTATGGTCATATTATTTGTAAGCGGCAAAACATAGCTGCTGGAGCTGACGCTCATGCCCGCCAGTTTCAGGTTCAAGCTGTTGACCTCGGCCGTGCCGTTGACCGTATAGATAACTCTGTCCGTGCTGCCGTCATATGCCTTGGTAAGGCTTCCGGAAACAAGCTTGAACATGCCGTTTTCGCCAATAAACGGGATTGATGTGGGATTGATTTTTCTTATGGCATATACCGCAGTATAAACCGTCTCGCTTGCACCGGCATGAATCGTCAGCGGCACCTCCACGTTTTGAACCGCATACTGGTTAAACGGGAACACTTTATTACCCATTGCACTGGAGGCACTGCCGCCGCGGAAGTCCAGAACCTGATACCACTCGTAAACGGAGCCGCCGGACTTCACGGTGACAGAGCCGCTGCCGGAGATGAAGCCCCATGCGTACAGGTTTGCGCCGGACTGCACGGTGATGGCACTGCCGGACTCCATTTTTATGAAGCCGTGAGGGCCGACAATTTTGCCCTTAGAACCGCCGGAGGCCGCATAGTACTGTCCGCCGACACTGATAGCCGCTCCTTTTGCAAGTGTGATAGAACTGCCTTCTGCCATGGTCAACGTTCGGAAAGGCTTGGCTGCCGCTGTGGATCTAGTGGCTGTCGGAGTCGCGGTATAGCAGGTCTTGGCCTCATCAAAGGGAATCAGCAGCGTAATGCCCGACGGAATGGTATAGTTTCCGCTTATTGATCCGTCTTCAACTAACGTAACTAATTTTTTACCGCTCTTTCTTGCATAATCTACAGCCTTTTCAAGATCGATAAAAGATTTGCCGTCAACATCAAACGTCGGTGTCGTTGAAGAAATAAACTTAGCAATAATTGTCTTGTCTGCATCGATATTAAGGCTGGTTTGTAAATCTGTAGACAATAATTTATCTTCGGTTACGCTGTACCAACCGTAAAACTTGTACCCGCTTGCAGGAGTTGCAACAAGCGCATATGCCTGCGTTGAGCTTTGGGTTTTCGAAAACTTTTCCGTAACCTTTTTGCCGTCAACTGTATAACTGCCGTTTTCGGTAGGCAGGAAAGTCGTAGTTGCAGTCACATCGGACACCAACTTCACATTGGTCATGGTGATCTCGGTGTCGGCGTCGGTGCTGCCGGACTCAATCTCGACCTCGACTGTTCCTTCGGCTTCAAGCTCCTTGCTGAAGCTGCCGTTTGTTGTGACCATGGCATTGTCCACCAAGATCGTACCACCGCTTACCACGACGGCATAGTCAAAGGACAACATAGCCTTTGTGGCCTTCTTGTTGGTAATCGTCAGAGTAGAGCGATAGTTGTCATTGCTACCGCAACCTGGCGTAGACCGAACCTTGCCGATGACACCGGTAGCGGTTGCATTCCACGCATCTTCCGCATCACCTGCGAAGCTCAAGCCGATATTTTCATCGCTTAGTCCGGCAACCGTGCCGGATGTTGCCGCAGCAGACGGCAGCGTGACGGACGGCAGAAAAGCCATTATTGTGAGAGCTACAAGGAGCAGCGCCACAAATCTTTCGGTAATTCTTCCTTTCATTTCTTTATCTTCTTCCTTTCGTTTTTATACTTCTTGCCCTTTATATTCAATTCGACATAAATACTTATGCCGATTATTAAGGATAAGGTTGCCCACATATGCGACAAATGGAAAAGAGTGTCCGTTTGCGCTTGGCGGAAAAACTCGATGATAAAACGGAATATTCCGTAGCTCATCATATAAACGGGGTAGGCCTTTCCGCCCGTCCTGCCTTTTACTATGCGCGGGCAGATAATCGCAAGCAGAACGACATAAAAAATCAGTTCTGCCTCCCTCGTCGGGAATCGCGTTCCGTCAAGACCCGGAATCGGAAGTCCGAGGCAACATCCGGAAATAACGCAGTTTACTCGCGCGCACATGACAGTGAAAATCATACAGGGAGTAAAAATGTCGAATACTTCACGCATCGGGCGCTTCGAGATTTTTGCGCCCAGCCAGTATGCCAACGGCATGAAAAACACTCCGCCGAACAGACTCATATTGCCAAAAATCTCTTTATTGAACCCGTTCTCGAGAAAGGCAAACGCCGTTACCGTGAACACTCCGTAGATCGTGTGAAATATCGCGAGCGGTATTGCCGCATACCATGCCATGTTAAGTCGCTTTCGCAGAACAATAAGCCATACCGAGGTGAATGCCGTACCTGCTGCCAGCAAAAGCATCAATGGTATTCTATCCCGCACCGTTATCACCGCCTTCTGCATAATCATAAGTTTCGGAATCATTGATATTGACTGTTTTCATGCTTTGTAAGTTGCTCTTCGGAGAAGCGCTCTTTTATGAAATGCGCCGGAACTCCGCCCACGACAGTATAAGGTGCCACATCCTTCGTCACAACGCTGCCGGCCGCGATAATGCACCCGTTTCCGATATGTACGCCCGGCAAAATTATAACGCGGTCGCCTATCCATACATCATCTCCGATATAAACCGGCTTTTCGTCCTCGAAGCCTTGCTTCATCATCGGTACATCCGTTCTGTCAAACCTGTGATTCCTTGTAATGACAGTAACATCCGTGCCCATCATAACAAAAGCGCCTATGTGACATTCGCCGTATATTTTAGCGTTAATACCTATGCCGGAAAAATCACCGAGTGTGACTTTTTGAGAGAAGATCGCGTCTTTCTCAATATTGACCTCAGCACCGCAATCTGCCAGCATTAGCTTTCCGCAAAATCTGCGCCATGCCGTCTGCCCGAGTTTAACCGAACTGTATGACGGCGGAAGCTTTTGAGCGAAAGTGTAATAAATCAAAGCGCCAATCTTGCGTTTTATCTTTTTTCTCGCATCTTTTATCATTTCGCCCTCTCGAATTTCTTCATGTTATTGAGCTGACTGATTATTTCGTTCACACACGACTGCATGAGATTGAGCCTTTTAACATCCTCATCGGACCATGAGGGATCGGCCTTTATCTCGCCGATATTTAACCACACCTTACACATTTTTCTGTGCTTATCCGGTGCGCTGCCTAAAAGGTAACGTCCCTCGTCCCCGCCGACAACAAGTTCAAACAGAAGAATCCGACTCTCTCCAACGGAGCCGTAAAATCCCGCGCGGTAAACATCACCCTCAGAGGTTTCTTCAATTTCCATATTCTGCATAACTTCCGCAGGGAGAGTGAAATTACCGATCGGCGTAGATATGGCTGCAGAAGCGTCGTCTGAGCCGCCTCTGTCTTTCAATATAAATACGGCTGTGACCGTAGCGGCAATAATTACGGCAACCGACACCGCAACAGCCGCTATAAGCTTCTTTTTGTTGGATGGCTTTGCTTTTTCTTTCATGTTTCTCCTCGATTCGATGTTTATGTTATCTTATGCTTCTTGTGTATACATCTATTTTCATTTTACGCTGCTCATCGAGATACTCCGTATATGAGCGCTCGGTATCAAGTATCGCAGCGTGTTCCTTGCATCTTCTCTCCTCCGGCGGAGGAATTCTTTCGTAATCGCCGTAAAGCTTGGTAAGGAGCTCCGAGCATTGGCACGACACGGGAAAATCCGCATCCTCGAAGGGCACACGCATGGTTTTTTCAAACCATTCGCGCGGAAAAATGCTTTTTTCATAGCTTTTGCTCGCCGCAAAAAACGAATGAACCATATAAGAGCTGCTATCTTTTCGACGAATGCAAATTCTTTTGAACGGCTCAAGAGGAAGCGGACGGCAAAGCTGCATAAAGCACTTTTTTGCGAAGCTGTCCGTTTCATATCCGCGGGCATACAGAGCCTTTGCAATCACTATCTTCGAAGCTAAGAACTGAAGCTTTCTGACCGCTTTGTTATCCGACAGATTATCGCACGGAAAAATGTCAATATATATTCCTTGATGAAGCTCAGGATCTTTAGGATGATATTTTTCTATACACGCAGTATTGTTGAGTCTGAGCTTCGAAAACTGCATAGGCCAGTGTGCACCGTATTCTCGCTGAACGTAGTACTTTTCGGCATCAAAATCTTTTGCCGCGCATTCAAAAAACTTCTCGTAATCCGCACGCATCAGAATAACGTCGGCATCATCATCCCACGGAATAAAACCGCTGTGTCTGACTGCGCCGAGCGCCGTGCCCGCAAAAAGCATATAGCGAATACCGTGCTTTTCGCACACTGCGTCAAAATCTTTAAGCATAGAAAGAAGTACTTTTTGGTGCTCGCTGAGTTCATTGAGCTGCGTGAGATTTTTCATTTACTTCCTCTTTGTATGTGTCGTTAAATATGCTTCTCCAAAATCTTTCTGCATTTTACCCAATCCTTATATCCCGTTTCGAGCATATGCATATCGCTGCCGAGATACCTGACATATCCCTTTTCTGTCCACAATATATATTGCTTTCTCCGCAGAGGCTTTTTGAAGCATTCGACATTCAGCTGCAGCGGAATGTCTTCGCCTATCAGCTTTTCGATGCTCTCCGGGGGATATCTGTCCGCATGGGCGATAACTATTTGTATATCGTCGCGGTCATTGAGACAGTCGATTGTCTCCCATACGGACTTCGGCCATTTGTAGAACGGCAGCTCGAGCAGCAGCTCGTTTGTCCCCTGCCTGCACAGACGCCCCAGTCCCTCAAGCTGCTCCATCCCGTCGCAAATCAGCACCTCCGCTCCGAGCAGGATGCTCGGTGCATTGTCCGGCAGGCGCTCTTTTAAAGCTTCATATGTTCTTTGCCGCCTGGAAAGGAACGCTTCAACGCTCTCCTTGTGCGGATAGAAATGCGGCGTTGCGCATATGGTCTTTATGCCCGCGCCTTCAGCCATTTCTATCTGTTTGAGCGATGTCTCTATACCGTCGCTCCCGTGGTCGCAGCCCGGGAGTATATGAGAATGATAATCAAATGTAAAATCCATTGCAATATCACTTAATTCGTGCTGTTTGTACCGTCACTGTATGAATACTTGTAGCCGTACTTGTGTCCGTATTTATACCCGTATTTATACCCGTACTTATAGCCGTACTTGTAACCGTACTTATCGCTGTATCTGTATTTATAGGAGTATTTAAGCGATTTCATATTCATATCGTTGACTACCACTCCGCACAGGTTTCCGCCTGCGCGATCAACCGCTTCAAGAGCCATGTTCAATTCATCGGTTGTGGTCGAGCCCGACTTTGCAACAACCACAACGCCGTCCACGAATGTTGAGATTATCTGCGCATCCGCAACCGTATTTATAGGCGGAGTGTCAATAATTATGTAATCATAAGTCTTGGTGCAGCGCTTGATAAACTGCTTCATTATATCCGAAGCAAGAAGTTCGGATGGATTGGGCGGTATTGTGCCCGTGCAGACTATCGACAGCGGAAGTCCGTCCACCTTTACAAGCTCAAGCTGACCCATTCCGGCAAGAAAATCGCAAAGACCGGTCGATATATCAACCTTCCAGAGCCTGCGCTGGGTGGGTTTACGCATATCCGCATCTATAAGCAGTGTCTTTTTGCCGAGCATTGCATAGCTTATTGCAATATTGGCGGCTGTGAGGCTTTTTCCCTCGGACGGATTTGCGCTGGTTATTGCAAAAACTTTGCAAGGGCCCTCCTTATCCGCCTTCATGCAGAACATAAGGCTGGTTCTAAGCTTTACATACGCCTCTTTTATTGCAAAGGGACTGTCGTTATTTATCAGTCTCTTTCTGTTGACCGAAACGGTATCAGTCACCGTTTTGTTCTGATTTATCATTTTTATCTTTCTTACTTTCACAGCGAATCACCCCTCCCTTCACAAGCTTCCAATTATTATATTCTTTCTCCGTAACCTCTATTTCGGGTATTTGACCCAAAACGGTGACACCGGACATACTCTCTATATCCTCCGGCAAATAGATGGTTGTATCCGAAAGCATTTTAAGTATCAGCGCAACCGAAACACCTATAACGCCGATAATAAAGCCTATCGCCGTATCAAATACGGTTCTGGGAGACGACTTTTCCGTTGCAACCTCGGGTCGGTCGACGACCTCAACTCCGCCCGCTTTTGTAATTCTGACTATTTCCGTCGGAGCAACATTCGCAAACGACTTTCCGACATCACAGGCAAATTCGGCACTTTTTGATTTAATAACAACCTCCAGCAGCTGAGTGTCCGAAACTACCGAAACCTCGATCATTTCGCTGAGCTCTTTTCTGCTGAGATCCGATTTGTTTCCGAGATCCTTGAGCACCGCATCAAGCACCGAATTGCTCTCAAGTATTTTTGAGTACGTCGTAGCCAAGCTTTCCGCCGCTTGAAGGTCACTGTTGTTTATTGTGCTCGCGTGAGCCGCTTTGTCGGCGTTGTTATAGACATAGAAGCTTACTCTCGACTTATAAGTAGGAGCAATAAGAAATGTCGTAATAAGCCAGACGACGAGTGTGCAGGCAAAGCCGGAAATCAACAGCCAATAGAACTTGCCGAGCAGCAGCCGTGCCGCGCTCCATAATGTTATCTCATTATTATCCGCCGCACCGGACGAATTTTTTGTTTTTACCATACTCTCGATCTATCCTCCAAGTTTTATATGTACGTGAATCTGTTTCTATCTCATTGAAAGATAGTTGTCCTGCTGCTTATTATTATTTGACAGCAATTCTTCAGCCGGCTTATGCAATATACGCCGATAAATATACTCCTGCAAAAAATTCGGTGCCAAAAATACCGCCGTCTGTGCGCTACACGCAACTATAAAATCCCATAAATTCGAATATCCTGTCTGCAGCGCGTACCATCTGGTTTTTATGAACCCGCGATAAGTAGCCAGTGAAGTTCTTCTGTCCCCGCCTTTGTCTTTTATCCTCGCATAGACCAGATTTTCATTGATATTTCTACAATAAAAATCTTTCAGTAAAAGTCTTATATAAAGATCATAATCTTCTCCGCGGGTCATCTTCTTATACCCGCCAACTTCCAAAACCGCACTTTTTTTATACATAACCGTCATATTATTGAACGGCTGTCTGCGTCTTGCATATCTCCTTATACCGCTGTTATCGCACGGAACCAGCCGTCTGCTGATGGGGTTACTGGTGCTGTCCGTGAATTCAATAATATTACCGCCAAGAACCGTCAGCTTCTCGTCTGCGACAAACTCCTCCAGTTGCTGTTCACATCTGGTTGGGATGGATATATCATCAGAGTCCATCTTGGCCACCAATTCGTTCCTGCAGTGCGTAATACCTATGTTCAAAGCCGCTCCGGTTCCGATGTTCTCAGGCAAATAAACAGGATGTATTATCCCCGGATGCATCAACAAATGTCTTTTCAAAACAGCATCCAGCTCGTCCGTCAGAACTCCGTCACAAACTATAACAAAATCGTCAGTTCTCACAGTTTGATTCAACATGCTTCTTATGGCTTCGTCAAAATATACTGGCTCCTCTTTCGCATATACCGACATTAAAACAGAATAATTCATAAATTCTCACCCACCTTTTAGGAATCGGTTCTTACTCGGTTGGTACAAGCAAAAGGCTTTCGTAATCAGCAGCAATTATTGGCATAAATAAAAATAAAACGAGACCCACGACAATAGCTGCCACAATGTCGAAGGCTCGTTTAAAGAACAAATATGCGTTGCTTCCCGAGACCTTCAGAGTCTCAGGGACAGCTCTTTTTATAACTTTTAATTCATTAATTTCTAAACCGTTAACTTCTTCCGTACTGAACCAATACTGTGCGTTTCCCGTTTCCATAGCAACCGCATACCGAAAAGCCCCCTGCTTTTCAGTACCCCGATCTCCTCTCTTCTTTTATCCCCCACAAAACTCCTATATGACACCCGAGTGGTGCCTTTGCCGCCGAGCGGCTATAAAAAAAACGAAGCAAAGCAAACCGTTTTATACACAATATTATCTGTATTTCATAGAGTTATCTCATCAAATAAAAGGATTTTTCGACTTTAGAATCCGATTGCCGACAATTTGTCCATATTTTCTTTTTTGAGCTTTTCTGACGAATGGACGTATTTATTGAGAGTTATTTTAACATCCGAATGGCCGAGAATTTCGCTCAGTGATTTAATTTCAAATCCGACTTCAACGCACCGTGTGGCAAAAGTGTGCCTCAGTGTATGAAATGTAATGCCGTTTATTCCGCAATCTCCGGTATATTTTGAAAAACGGTACTGTAAGCTGCGCGGCTCCATAAACTGCGTACAGCAACCGGTGAGAACATATGCGTCGGGGGATTCCGCCTGCATTGAGATGCACATTTTTCGCAAGTTTTCAGTCATAGGTATCCATCTGTCAGATGAGTCACTTTTCGGAGAGCTTATCTTGATTTCCGTTTTGTTGGGATTTTTATCCGAGCCTGTCTTTTGAAGACGCTGCATGGTTCGGCATATGTGAACCGTGCCGTTATCGGTTGATATATCGCCCCATTTGAGCGCACATATCTCGCCTATTCTGAGACCTGTGTACATAGCAAGCATGATTCCGAATTTACAGCTGTCGGTATTAAAAGTCAGGTATTTTATAAGTCGCTCCTGCTCTTCAACGCTGAGTACTCTGATGTCTTTTTTGGCACGTTTCGGATATGATATATCAACCTGCGGAAGATCGCGTCTGTGAAAATGTCTGATAAACTTTATTATGGAATTTAAGACAAGTAATATATCCTTTACGGTCTTAGGGGAAAGAGGACGACCTTGTTTTGAACCTGATTCCAAAAGCCTGTTTTCGAAGTTCATAATTTTCAGCTCATCGATTTCTTCGGGTCGCAACGAACCCAAAGCCGGCAAAATATGATTGTTGACAATATTAAAATATTTAACATATGTAGAGTCTTTTATTCTGTTTTTTGTTACGGCAAGCCATTCCCCGCAGTAATATCCTAAAGTCTTTTCGCAAGATTTTTTGTCTACCGCGATTGCTTTAATGCGAGTCTTTTCTGCACAAATTTTTTTGTTCTGCAAAGAAGATGTACATTTGATTGTTTCGGATTTCGAACTTTTAACATTTCTATTATTCGTTGTCATAAGATTACCTCCAAACTTGTTTATTATGATCATTCGACAATATATAACAGACAATATTAAATATTGGCACTAAAATCGGAAGCGAGATACTGATTTTTGCTTTATGTTTTGCGACTGAAAATTTTTTTAATAATTTTGTGCGTATTTGCCGATTTAGCATTGCGTTTTTTGCAATTTCGTGCTATAATCAGTAAAAATATGTAGACGTAGATGTTTCGTTGATGAGATAACTCTATGAAATTATACGCCTATTTACAAAAAGTACATTATATTTTATTGGACAGTAAGCATTTTGCTCTTTGTTTTATAGATAAAAATCAAAAATCGTCTGTTATGACATAGTCCCTTTTAGAGCAGACACTCGAAAAAACAAAAATTTCGAGGCTGCCCGGGCTATATCCGCAAAACAGACATTGAAAGAAAAAGCCCCTGTTGTAGAATAAGAGCTGCAACAGGGGTTGATTATATACGACGGAAGGGGCGAGCGCATGAGGCGTCTTGGGCGTAGGCTGTGGGCTAAGGCATGTTCAGCACTTGCGAGACTCCTTCTTTTATTCTCCCCCCCGAAGCGCAGAGCCGCCGAGCGTAAGCGGCGCGGTTTTTTCTGCGTTGCGAAACATTGATATACGGCAAAACTCCCGATGCTTCTTGCACCGGGAGTTCTTTTGATATATCAGATTGTCGCTTCTTCTCTTTCGCGCTGTTCGACGCGCGCCTTCGCCTCGTCATAGAGGGCGAACAGCTCCTCGCAGTGGCTGTAATTCTCGCTTTGGGTGATGGTTTTCACCGAGTCGATATACGGCTTTGCGGCTCTGTAGTAAAGCGAATTTTCGTCGGTCGCTTTCTTTATCGCTATCTGAACCTGCCGCTTTTCAAAGCTTATCTGCTTGAGCTCCGCCTTGAGACTCTCGGCAGCGGCCTTGTCGTTTGTCTCCTTGGCGCGCTTTAAGCCGTCCGTAACACGCTTCATGTTGAGCTCCGCCTCATCCTCGCTCTTGAAAAGTCCGTCGAAAACAGAGCTGTCAAACGGCTTTATGCCGTCGGGATAATATTTTGCGGTAGTCTTGCGCGCTATTTTGATATCGCCCACAAGTCTCATCAAGTCTTTTCTGCGCTCTCTCTGCTGCACGGTCGACTTGGGCATACGCCTGATATCGCTCTTTTTAAGGTCTGCCGCGGTCATGAAGCCGTCGAGTCCCGCCGCGCTTATTTTGCGCGCGATTTCAAGATCCTCCATGCCCTCGGGCGTGTTGAAGCGGTTAAGCTCCTCGAGAACGAACTGAGCTATCTCTATCTTCTCGTTCTCCTCTTTCAGGCGCTTATATTCTTCTTTTGCCGCTTTTATGCGGGCCTTGTCATGGGCCTTTTTCGCCTGCTGAATGCCTTCTGTGGACAGGATGTTCATTTCGCGGTCGGCATATTCATTGGCCTCTCTTATTATATCGACTGTCTCAACGAGCGCCTCGTCCGAATAGACTTTGTTTCCGTAGTCCTCGAACAGCGCCCTTATCTTGAGCACCTTGACCATAGCCTTCTGCTTGAGCTCGCTGAGGTCATAGAAGAAGAACGGGATAACATTGAGCGCCGCGCCGACAACGGACGCCATGACAAGCACGCTGCTTATCTGAACAAAGTAATCGCGGTTATAGAGAACGTCATAGACATTCGAGCCGTCAAGCCCGAGCGACAGGGCGACTGTGCGGTTAAGACCCGCACGCTCGTATATAGTCGGGAGCACCGAGCCGGTGGCGAGCGTTATAATGCTGCCTATAAGGCCGACCGCGGCAAACATTCCGTCTATTCTTTCTCCCGTCTTATATTGCTGATAGTCTCTTATGTCGGCCTGGATGCTCGGATTGAGAAGATGGCCGAATGACGTCATGAACTGGTTGACGAATATGCAGGCGAGCAGGAGCCATATTATTCCGGGCTTTCCCGTCTGCCTGACTATCGGAAGCATCAGCAGGATAAAGCCGATATTCAGAAGATTCGTCGCGACAAGTATCTTTCTCTTGCCGTACTTTCTGATAAGGAACGGCGCAAATAGATTCGGCCAGAATGAGGCGTTGCCCCACAGCGCGGTTATCACCGCATACTGACCGGCGGAGCACGCCTCCTGATAGTTATACATCCAGCCGAGAATACTGTTGAACGAGCCCTCGAGGAAGCCTATCCAGCCGGCGAGCGAAATTACCCAGAAATACTTGTTGCGCGCTATCGCTCTTAACGCATCCATAAACTTAATGCGGATAACGTGCGTTTTTGCCTGAACTATCTTCTCCTCGACATTGACATAGACGAGCAGCGATATCAGGAAGCCTATGACTATCATGGGAGGATAGAACGCCCTGACCACGCGCATATCGTAAAGGGTATTTTCATTTGTTATGAGCTTCGCCACCACAGGCAGGAATATGCCCGCTATCGACGGGGAAATATTCTCAACGACGCTTCTTATCGAGAGCACGTCCGAGCGCTCTATCGAATTGGGAGAAACAACGTTTATAAGGCTCTCGTAAGCGTCGACCATAAAGTTATAGAAGAACTGGAAGCCGATGTTGAAAAGCAGAACGACTATGCACTTCCAGGTCAGCGACATACGCTCATACGGCATCCACACGAAGCCGACGCCGAGAAGAACCGTCGGTATACCCATGCTTATCAGATACGGGCGGTACTTTCCCTTCATGCTGCGCGTATTGTCTATCATTTTGGCGCGCAGCGCGGTCAGCGGGAAGCCCGAAAGGACGCTGATTATGTAGATGACATAGATAGCGCCCGGGTCGATACCGATAGTGTTGCCTATAAGCGTATTGCCCACGCAGACTATCATGCCGGACACGCACCAGACTATAAATCTGACGCCTATGCCTCCAACAGACATCGAAACTATTTCCTTATAAGTCATGTACCGATCCTTCGGCGGTTTGCTCCAGTACTTTTTGACCGAAGAAAGAGCGGATTTGACTTTTCCGGCGATTTTCACAGCCATATTCCCCCTTGTGAATGTGAGTTTAATATGTTAATATAAAAGAGTACAAAATTTTGGCACATGGGTAAAAAGGGTGACGGTATGCCTATATTCAACGAAGAAATGTATTTATATGACAAAAATCAGAACAGCGATCTCTTTCACCTTCATTCCTTCGGCAGGCTCTATCCCGATGCCGACTACATCATCTCGCTCAAGGAGAACTCGAACACGATAATAGAATGCGTCACCGACGGAGTGGGATATATCGAGCACAACGGGACGGTCACTACGGTTGAAAAGGGCGACTGCTACATAATAAAGCAGGGCAGCGGCTACTCCTACTACTCCGACGAGAAAAATCCCTATTCAAAGGTGTGGGTCACCGTATACGGGAGCATGGTCGACAGGTGGCTCGACTTCTACGGCATAGACAGGCAGGTATACATAAAGCACCTGGATATCACATCGTATTACAGCCAGATAAAGCAGACCGCGCTCGGCAGGGATATGCTCGACAACGAGAAGAAGCTGATGCTCCTCGTTCACGCAATAATATTCGAAATGGCGACTGCCGTCCCCGCGAACAGACAGAGCAGGGAGGACAGACCTTATATCAAGACTGCGGACAATGTCGTTCTCGACATCAAAAAATATATCGAAAAGCAGTGCAATGAGAGGCTGACAAACAGAGACCTGTCACTGAAATTCGGCATTTCGCAGAGCACGATGAACGACCTGTTCATCAAAAAATACGGCATATCGACCTCGCAGTATCATATGCAATGCAAGCTCTCCTCGGCCGAATATTTTCTAAAGAGCACAGACCTCACAATAGACGCCATAAGCTCGCTTATCGGCTTTTGCGACCGCAGCCATTTCAGAAAGGCTTTTATGAAAGCATACGGTATGTCGCCGAATCAATACAGAAAGAAGCTCAAATCAGAGCTCAGCGAAAAATAACCGTCGTCACAGACCTCGGCGTCAGTTTTATACGCTCGGAGCCCGAAATATCATATTCGCACAGGTCGCTGTCATCGTCTGTGACCGCAAGCTTAACGGCTGAGTACTGCTCCGGCAGGCTCAGCTCTTTTTCTTTTTCCGTGCCGTTTATCACTACGGCCGCACAGCCGCCGTCATATTTAAACGCGAGCAGGCGAAGCTCCGGGTCATCGCAGGAGACATCGACGCGGACAGAGCCCGCGGGGACATACTTCGAGAAGTTGCCCGTAACGTAGTAGCGCTTGGTCATCTCGAACGATTTATCGTCAAGGTTTATGTATATCAGCCCGTCGCAGTAATCGACCTCGGACACGGCTATCCAGTGCTGCCACGAAACAACATTCAAAACGGATAAATCCTCATACATCACATTCGCCGTAACGAGCGCCGAATCCATTCCCCTGTCTCGCCCGCCCTGCATATGAGTCCATTCGCTCATATTTACGGGTACGCCCGGATATTTTTTGTCCATCCACTTTGCGAAGCGGCGAAGAAAAGCCACTCTGTCATTTAAAAGCGGGAGCGGCACGTGCAGGCAATAGGAATGAATATCGAGCGCGTCAAGGCGCGTGCGAATGAGCGGATCGCCCAGCACGGCGCGGGTATAGCTCTTGTTGAACCAGCGGATATCGCCGTTTTCGCAGCCGGAGAGCTTAACGCCGTCGAGTTTTTTTCTGCCGTCCAGCTCCTTAACGAATGCACGGAACACCCTGCGGCAGCTCGCGGGGCTGTAATGGCAGCCCTCCTGCCCGCCGTTCCATATCCAAAGCGGCTCGTTGACGGGAGATATATATTTAATAGGTATACCCTCGCCGATAAAATGCTCCGCAACATCGACGCAGTATTTTGCGAACGTGGGGTAGTTTTTCGGCTTTATGTTCTCTCTGAATATCTGATTCTTGTTGAGCTGCGTCTTGCGGTTGTTGGTCAGGCGCTCTATGGGAGAGTTGACAAAGAAAATCACGTTGTCGGCGCCGTCGTCTACGGCACGGCACAGCATATAGACAGCCGCCGAGTCGCGTGACCAGTCGTATTCGCCGGGCGCCGTCTCAAAGCACTCCGTCGCTCTTGCGGGTTGGCTGAACGTGCCGCGTCCGCTGTGCTTCGACCCGCCGCCGATATTATAGCGGTAGATGTTGAGCCCGATGCCCTCGGTCTTGCTGAAAAGCAGCTCGCTTATCCTGTCTCTGACAGGCTTGCCGCTGACGGGGTCCTCATGAGTCCAATTTCCGACTATCTGAGCCCACCATGCGCCGCTCGCTCCGAAGCCCTCAACCGTCTGATATTTTCTTTTTTCGTTTATATCAAACCTCATCTCAACGCTCCTATGTGAAAAGTGCATATAATTTTTCTATTATATTTAGAGTATATCATGGCTTTCACGGAGTAAAGGTATTTTTTATATAAAAAAGAGTACATTTTATCTGTAGTTAAGCAAAAAACCGTAAAATCTATGAAAAATTAATATAAATTTAGATATGTAATATTATTTTATGTTTAATTTGCTTTTATATAGCTTGCTTTTTGAGATTTGTTCCCGTATAATGGTGCTTGTCTTACTAGACATGACTTTTGAGGGGTGCAAGCTATGAAGACCGTGACGATAATTCTTCTCGTTGTTCTTGCGGCGGTAATTATATTGATGTTCGCGGTCTGCGCGGTCGTATTCAACCAGGTAATATGGTATAAGCCGATAAAGCTCCGTTCCTCGGACAGCGAGGAAAACGAGGACGACTTCGCCAAAGACCACAGAAAAGCCGAAGAAGAGTTCAAAAATATGCCGTTTGAAAAAGTTACTCTTTCGGCATCGAACGGTGAAAAGATATACGCCCGCATATTAAAGCCCGAAAAGAGCAACGGGCACATGATAGTCGCCTGCCACGGGGCGCACAGCTCCGGGATATGCGAGTTCTGCATCTGCGCGCCTTACTTTCACAAAGCGGGCTACACCGTTCTCATGCCGGAGCACCGAGGCTGCGGCGAGAGCGAGGGAAAATTTTTAGGCTACGGCACGCACGAATCGACCGACACTTTTCTTTGGATAGACTATGCCCGCGGGCATTTCCCCGAGCTTGACATATTTCTGCTCGGAGTATCAATGGGCGGCGCCACGGTTTTGATGATGAGCGACAGGATAGAGGACCCCGCGGTAAAGGGTATAATCGCCGACTGCTCGTACACAAGCGCATGGGAGGAATTTGCCTATCAGCTCAAAAATCCGTTCGGGCTGCCGGCGTTTCCCCTGCTGTACATACTCAATCTGTATTGCCGCATAATCTGCAAATACAGCCTGCGCGATGCTTCGCCGATAAAGGCCGTGCGCAGCGCGAAAAGGCCGATACTCTTCATCCACGGCGGCAGGGACGCGCTCGTCCCCGTGACTATGCAAAAGGAGCTCTTTGACGCGTGCCCGACGAAAAAAGAAATGCTGACGGTCGAAAACGCAGTCCACGCTCAGAGTTATTATACCGACCCGCGCGCATATGAGGCAGCGGTTGAGAAATTCATAAGCGAATGCGAAACCTTGAAATAAAAACAAAACTATTTGCGCCCCGGGGCGCACGGAGGAGGAAATCAAATTGGCCAACAACGAAAGGCTGAAAGAAAAACGTTACGTCGGAGTAAAAGAAACAGTGCTCTACGGCGTAGCAAACGGAGGTCAGGTCATCGGCTACAACATGGTCCGTATGCAGCTGACGTTCTTCCTGGTAACCGTTTTCGGTATACCGGAGGCGGCTGTTGCAACGATGATAACCGTTATGGGTATCTGGGACGCGCTCAACGACCCGCTGATGGGAACCCTTGTTGACAAGACCCGCACAAACTTGGGAAAGCTCCGCCCGTATCTGCTGTTCGTGCCCATTCCGCTCGGAATAGCGACAGTCGTATTCTTCGGCGGCGCCGAATTCCTCGCGGGAGTTCAGTCGACGACGCTCAAGATAGTCTATATGTGCGTCACATATTTCATCTGGGAGTTCTTCTATACGATAGGCGACATTCCGTTCTGGGGTCTGTCCGCCGCCATATCCCCGAACCCCATCGACAGATCGAACGCCATAACCTCCGCCCGCTTCATTTCGAGCATCATAGGCGGACTCGTCACCCCCATAATCTCGCTGTTCATCGACCTGAGCAACAAGGGCGTTATCGGAATCAATATGCGCCAGCTCTTCCTTGTCATGGGAATTGTCGCGGGAACTGTCGGCATGGGACTGTTCTCGCTCTCCGGTATCTTCTGCCGCGAGCGCGTAGTTCAGAATTCCGACGAGCCGAAGGTTCTCGACTGCTTCAGATTCCTTTTCAAGAACAAGCCCTTGCTTCTCATAGTCTGCTCCAACATTCTCGCAACCGTCGGCGGAGTTACCGACACATTCGCGCAGTATTTCTACATATTCTCCCTCGGCGCGGCGAGCTGGGGCACGATAATCGGCATTCCCGGCGTTGTCTCGGGCTTCCTGACTTATCTCCTCCTGCCAGCTCTCGAGAGAAGATGGACGTCGAAGCAGATAGTCGTTCGCACAACTATTCTCAAGGCACTCGTCGGTACGACCACCTTCCTCATCGGCATGAAATTCTATCGCAACCCGGCGGTCATTGTCCCGCTGCTTATGATTCAGGGCTTCATCTTCAGCTCGCTGACGAGCATAAACATGGTCGTCCCCACAAAGATGATAGGCGACACGGTCGACTACATGGAGTGGAAGACGGGCGAAAGGAACGAGGGCATGGCGTTCTCGCTGCTGACCTTCATCAGCAAGCTCACTGGCTCGCTCTGCACGGCTATCGCAACGGCCATAATCCCGGTCATCGGCCTTGTCACCGTTCAGCTCGCGGACAACTCGCTTCAGCTTGTTGAAAACCCGCAGATAAACACCCGTTTCTGGCTCTGGGCTCTGGTCACCATACTCCCGCCCGTGGCGTCGCTCATCTCGCTCATACCCTTTAAGTTCTACGACCTTGAGGGCAAGAAGCTCAAGGATATCCAGGAAGAGATGATCGCCCGCCGCGAGCTCAACTCGAAGACGATATCCAAGTCGGAAGGAGAGATATAAATGGAACGCAAATGCCCGAAATGCGGCGGTAAGCTCGGAATATTCGACTTAAAGCCCAACTGCCCCCACTGCGGATGCAGTATCATGTACTACGACATGGACAAACGCCTTGAGGAGGACTCGGTAAAGGCCGAAGCCGAATGGCAGAAGCTTGAAGCGACCCTCGACAAGATAACTCCCGCGTTCATCAAGAAAAAGAGAGCCGCGAGAGAAGAAAAAGAGAAAAACGAAAAGGATTCAAGCGAAAAATAATCCTAAAGCAGGCGCGCCCGCAGTTATTCTGCGGGCGTATTGCTTTTTGTGGGAATTTGCAACAAATTTTAGTAAAACTGTGGTAAATTCCGCAGCAATATGTTAAAATCCGATAAGAACGATGATTTAAGGAGAGTGTATTATGCTTCGCAGACAGATGCAGCTTGATTTTTCAGGAATAAAGACATATTCCGCCGAGGACAGGCACAACCTCGTCACCATAGACAACATGATGACTCCCGGGGTCACGCCGCACGAGGAATTTGTATACGATGGCTTTGACGAGCTTGTTGAGAGAATAGTCAAGGCGCGCAAGAACGGGCATCCGGTAATATGGAGCATGGGCGCTCACGTTGTAAAGAACCGCCTTTCGCGCTATGTCATCGAGCTGATGAAGATGGGTGTTATCACGCACATCGCCGCAAACGGTGCGACGAGCATACACGACTTTGAGCTGGCGTATCTCGGCGGCACCTCGGAGGATGTGCCGACCGCCATAGAGGACGGCTCATTCGGAATGTGGGAGCAGACGGGCGCGTGGATGAACGAGGCAATTAAGCGCGGCGCGGAGCTCGACTTGGGCTACGGCGAGGCGCTCGGCGAGTACATAGACATTCACCCCGAAAAGTTCCCCAACCGCGAGGACTGCATACTTTGGAACGCATACAAGCTGGACATTCCCGCAACTTATCATATAGCGCTCGGCACGGATATCATCCATCAGCACCCCACCTGCGACATGGGAGCCATCGGCAAATGCTCCGGAATCGACTTCAAGAAGATGGCCTACAGCGTGTCCCAGCTCGACGGCGGCGTTTTCCTGAACTTCGGCTCGGCAGTCATAGGCCCCGAGGTATTCTTAAAGACGCTCTCGATAGCGCGAAATCTCGGTTATCCGACATTTAATATAACAACCGCAAATTTCGACCTCGTGCGCCTGGGCAACTTCCGCTGCAAGATAGGCTACGAGGATCCGAACTACTATTACCGCCCGCGCAAGAATATAGTCAACCGCCCGACCTGCCGCGGCGGTTGGGGTTGGCACTTCGAGGGCGACCATCAGATAACAATTCCCACACTTTACGACAAGCTCAAAGAGCAGCTTTAAATAGCTTTAACGAGGGTTAAGCCATGCTTTCAAAGGAACAGGTCAAAAAAATATGCGCGGGCATAAAAAACGCGCGAATAGGAATAATCGGCGACTTCTGCGTTGACATCTACTGGCACGCGGACATGAGAAAATCCGAGCTTTCGCGCGAGACTCCGCACTATCCCCTGCCGATAGTCGGCGAGCGGGTCTATCTCGGCGCGGGTGGAAATGTTGCGGCGAATCTCGCGGCTCTCGCGCCCAAGGAGCTTTTTGCCGTATCGCTTATCGGCGGCGACTGGCGCGGTATGCTCATGGAAGACATATTCGAAAAGAGCGGCATGAACAGGGATTTTGTTATCAAAGCGCCCGACCGCTTCACCAACGCCTACTGCAAGCCCATGCGAAAGGGCATATCGGAGCTTGAGTACGAGGACCCGCGTCTCGACTTCGGCAACTACGAGCCGATATCAGAGGAGACTGAGGACAGGGTCATTGAAAACCTACGAAAAGTCGCCGAGAATATCGACGTGCTGTGCGTTGCCGATCAGTTCATGTTCGGCATAATAACAAAGCGCGTGCGCGATGAGATAATCGCCCTTGCAATGGCGGGGCTCACCGTCATTGCGGACAGCCGCTGCAGCATCGGCGAATATACCGACTGCATATTGAAGCCCAACGAGGTCGAATGCTGGCGCGCGGTCTATAATAACGAGGGCTACGCGGACGCGGGATATGACGAGTTTATCGAGGCGGCGAAGCTGCTTGCGAAAAAGAACCGCTCGACCGTTTTCTGCACACTCGGAAAGCGCGGCTCGGCGGTGACGGACGGAAACGTTACAGAGGCAGTCGAGGCAGTTCTCTATAAAGGCGAGATTGATATCTGCGGCGCGGGTGACACTTCGCTCTCCGCCTTTTCCGCGGCGTTGGCGGCAAAGGCCGATTTCAAAACGGCGGCGGAATTTGCGTCACTCGCATCCGGCGTAACGGTCAGGAAGATAGGCGTCACGGGCACCGCGTCGCCCGAGGAAATAGAGGCGCTCGCAAAATAAAAAACAAGAGGCATTGAGATGAGTTTTTCAATTGAAACAATAAAAGAATACACCGGCGCGGGCTTCAAATGCGCCCTGTTCGATTTCGACGGCACGATAAGCCTTATCCGCGAGGGCTGGCAGAAGGTCATGGTTCCCTATTTCTGCGAGGTCATAGAGGCGCTCGGCACTGGCGAGAGCGAGGACGGCATACGCGAAGAGGTGACCGAATTTGTCGATCGCTTGACGGGCAAGCAGACCATATTCCAATGCATCGCGCTTGACGAGGCGGTCGTTCGACGCGGCGGGGAGCACGTTGACCCGGGCGAATATAAAAAGGAATATCTGCGCAGGCTCGAAATGCGGATAGCCGACAGGAAGAGAGGGCTCGAAAGCGGCGCGCTCTCTCCCGACAGCCTTGCGGTCAAGGGGTCGGTCGAATTCGTAAGGGCGCTCAGAGACGCGGGGATAAGATGCTTTCTCGCAAGCGGCACGGACGAGGATGACGTGATATATGAGGCGTCGCTCATAGGCGTTCGGGAGCTGTTCGACGGCGACATCCACGGCGCGAGGGACGCGCTGCTCGACTGCTCGAAGGAAGCGGTAATAAAGAATATGATAGATGAGCAGAAGCTCGACCCCGAGGAGCTTGTCACCTTCGGCGACGGGTTCGTCGAAATCGAGCTCACGGCGAAGCTCGGCGGCTATGCGGTCGGCGCGGCGACGGACGAAAAAACCGGCGACGGCATAGACGAAAAGAAGCGCGCAAGGCTCATTTCCGCGGGCGCGGACATGATAATTCCGAACTTCGAAAATCAAAAATCGGTGCTCGAGGCGCTGCGAATTATATAACTTAAAATATAAGGAAATTTTATAAACTACGTTATAACAAAGTATATAGTTTTTATTAAATCACTTGCACTTTCCTTTACAAAATGATATAATATATTTATAAAATAACAAAAAAACACAAGCTGTTCTATTTTTTTGCCGAGGCTTCGCAAACCGCGTACAGCCCAAAAGTTCATACGGAAGACTCTGCAATAACCGGATATGAGACGATTGTTTTTTCGGTGCAATCCGAAAAGTATTCGTACTTTTATTGCGATTTAGGTCTTTTTGTATAATAAAAAAATAAATAGAACTTCGCAGGAGTCGGGCTTTCAGATCCTGTCCCGGGTCTTTGCGTTTTGAAAAGGCGGTGATATGTAGCAGACAAAACTGCAACTTGCCGAATCGGACAAGCCGGACGGCAACTCCCTCCGCACGAAAACGCACGGGGGAAAACTTAAAAAAACAACGAATCGGAGGAACAAAAAAATGAAAAAACGAATTTTAAGCATGCTGCTTTGCTGCCTCATGCTGTTCGGACTGGTTTTCACAGTCT
The DNA here is from genome assembly GCA_003538135.1 of Oscillospiraceae bacterium. GTDB lineage: Bacteria > Bacillota > Clostridia > Oscillospirales > Acutalibacteraceae > CAG-177. The sequence goes on along the minus strand of DPOR01000016.1, from coordinate 22,188 downwards.
CCGCAGATCCCGATCAGCCCGAAGTTGATCCCGTTGCACACGCAATCACCGTTACAACCGAAAACGGCACTGCAACCGCATCCGCGGAAACCGCTGTCGCAGGCACGGAGATCACCCTTACAGCAGAAGCCAACGAGGGCTTCAGATTCCTGAAGTGGGAAGTTGTTGAGGGTCAGATTGAGATAGCAGACGACAAGTTCGTTATGCCCGACACGGACGTTGTTATCAATGCGGTCTTTGAAAAGATCCCCGTTGAGCACAAGATCACCGTAAAGCCCTCCAAGATGGGCAAGGCTTACTCCAACCCCAAGACTGCTATTGCCGGCACTGAGATAGTTCTTACCGCAGAGCCCGACAGCGGCTATTTCTTCGCAGGCTGGAAGGTCGTTGAGGGCGATATCACAATCGCCAGCGACAAGTTCATCATGCCCGACGAGGATGTTGTTATCGAGGTTATCTTCTCCAAGGAGAGCGCTATCAAAGTTACCACCGACGGCAACGGCGAAGCTTCCGCCGATAAAGCAACGGCTGTCAACGGCGATGAGATAACCCTCACCGCTACCCCCAAGGAAGGCTATGCCTTCAAGGAGTGGCAGGTTGTTAAGGGCAACGTCGAGATAAAGGACAACAAGTTCATAATGCCCGACGAGGATGTTGAAATTAAGGCCATATTCGCCGCAGAGCACAAGATCGTTGTTCTGACTGATAAGAACGGCACCGCTTCCGCATCCGCAACCGATGCTATCGCAGGCACCGAGATAGTTCTCACCGCCAAGGGCAATGACGGCTACTACTTCAAGGAGTGGCAGGTCATCAGAGGCAATGTCGAGATAAAGGACAACAAGTTCGTTATGCCCGATGAGGATGTCACCGTTAAGGCTATCTTTGCGGAAATCAAGGACGCTCCGAACGATGACGACATGAACGTTAAGCGCGACATACATTTCGTATTGGTCAAGACTGACGGAAACGGCGTCGGCGTTGCATATCCGCCTTACTCCGAGGCAGGCACAAAGGTAACGGTCGTTGCCATTGCGAAGCCCGGCTACAAGTTCAAGGAGTGGAAGGTCGTCAAGGGCGGCGTTGAGTTAGAGAACAAGAAGATTGCTTCGTTCGTAATGCCCGCAGAGAACGTTATACTTGAGGCTATATTCGAGTCCGACGGCACCGAAGGCGACAAGCCCACCCTGCCCGACATTCCGAAGCCTGATTTCCCGAAGCCCGACAAGCCCAACAAGCCCGACAAGCCCGAGGATCCCAGCACTCCGAGCACTCCCGAGGCTCCCAGCAATCCCGAGGCTCCCAGCAATCCCGAGGCTCCCGAAGTACCCGACACCGGAGATAACACCAATGTTCTCCTTTGGGTTGCTGCTATGGTTCTCGGCGGCGGCGCTGCTATAAGCACTGTCGTTGTCAGCAAGAAGAAGAAGGAAGAGAACTAATCTCTGATCTTCCGACACGCTAACAAAAGTAAAAAGAGCGGTCGCTTCGGCGGCCGCTCGATTTTTTTGCGTGCGAATATTATGTGGAATAATATACATAATCCGCAAAAATACTTGCGCTTTTCTGTTACAGGTGGTATAATATATCCTGGAAAACACCAAAAGTATAATCTGCTTCATTCGATACCCCCTACCCCGCGGGTTGCGGCACCCAAAAAACGGACGGAGGACCTTGCAATGACAGACTACGGCAGGACGGATATTTTCCTCGGCGAGAGCCGAGTGAATCGTTCTGCCCTTTTGTTGCAGCAACAGGTCTTTTTGCATAACAAAATAAACAGAACTATGCCGGAGACAGGCTATTTTTGCGCTGTCCCCGGTTTTTTGCGTTTTAAAAGGGCGGTGATATATGGTCTGTAAAAGCTCATAGGTCAGACCGGCTTTTGCCGGAGCAAAAAAAGTCCTTCCAAAAAATAAAGGAGGGAGAAACAAAAATACAAATCGGAGGAACAACAAAATGAAAAAACGCATTTTAAGTATGATGCTCTGCTGCTTCATGCTGTTCGGAATGATTGTCATCGTCTCTGCCGACAGTACAACGCCCGACCACACCCGCGCTGGATGCGATGCAGTCTGGTCCGAGAGCTTTGAAGGATTTGAAGCAGGGGCAACGGATCTGCCGTCAGGATGGAAAAAAGGTGATAAGACCAAAACATACGTCCGCACCGCCAACAGCACCACCATCGAGAACATGGTTCCGCATCACGGTGAAAAATATCTTGGTGTGGATAACCAATCTGAAATGGTGTTTTACGAGGGTGAGTATTCTCATACTGTATCAGTCCCGTCCTCATTAGAGCTGCCCGAATTTCAGCTCGAATCCAATCAAAAGTACTTCCTCACATTTGAAGTTAGGCATATGATGACCGGAACCTTTGCAAGGGATACCATTGGTATTTATGTCTCGGCAGCCGGCAAAGAGTATGAAAGAATTCAGTATCATGAAATAAACTCCACGAAGTCCGCAGAGTGGGAAACCGTTGAAGTTGACCTCTCCGCATATGCCGGCTCCACTGTCAGAATCAAGCTGGGATACACTCAAGAGGATCAGTTTCATCCCGATCTGGTTTTCGACTGCTTCTATCTGTGGAAGTTGGATATAGCCGCCCCCGTCGCCAACTTCTCTATGTTCTACTACGGCTATCAGAGAGAGATAGCAAAGACTGCTGTCACTCAGAGCCCCTACAACGCCGGCATCAAATGGGACAGCGGCTACGGCAACGGCTATTTCATCTGCACCGACCCGACTAACATCAGCTCGGTGTTCAGCTCGAGAGTGCCCGCGGACAGCGCCGCCGTCTATGAGGCCGATACGCAGTACTATCTGTGCTGCCTGTTCGATGTTCTCGATACCTATGACGCTTCGAAACTCAAGAAAGAGAATATCAATCTTACAGGCTACGGCGCGGCAGAGAATCTGCTCATGTATAGCCCCAACGACATGGGATATACATATTATGCTATCTTTAAGCTTCCGATATTGACCGCGACTCCCGACACCGATCCCATCACGCACAGCATCACTGTGACGGCCGATGAAAACGGCACTGCATCCGCATCCGCAGAGGCAGCCGTTAAAGACACCGAAATAACCCTCACCGCTGCTCCCAAGGAGGGCTTCCGCTTCAAGGAGTGGCAGGTCATAAAGGGCGGCATAGAGATAACGGACAACAAGTTTGTCATGCCCGACGAGGACGTTGAAGTCAAGGCAATCTTCGAGGCAATCCCCGAGATAATCCCCGAGGAGCACAGCATCACGATAATCCCCGTTGGCAAGGGCAAGACCTATTCCGTCCCCAAGACCGCTGTTGCGGGCACGGAGATAACCCTTCATGCAGAGCCCGACAGCGGCTGGATCTTCTACGGTTGGGAAGAGGTCGTTGAAGAAGGCGTCGACAAGGTCACTATAGCGAGCGACAAGTTCATCATGCCCGACAGAGATGTTGTTATCAGAGTTATCTTCGTCAAGGAGAGCAGCATCAAGGTTACAACCGACGGCAACGGCGAAGCTTCCGCCGACAAGGAAAAGGCTCTGAACGGCGAAGAGATAACCCTCACCGCTACCCCCAAGGAAGGCTATGCTTTCAAGGAGTGGCAGGTCATAAAGGGCAAGGTAGAAATAAAGGACAACAAGTTCATAATGCCCGACGAGGATGTTGAAATTAAGGCCATATTCGCCGCAGAGCACAAGATAATCGTTCTCAAGGACGAGAACGGCGAAGAAGCTTTCGCAACTCCGAGCGCCGCTATCGCAGGCACCGAGATAACCCTTACCGCTAAGGGCAAGCCCGGCTACCGCCTCAAGGAGTGGCAGGTCATCAGAGGCAGCGTCGAGATAAAGGACGGCAAGTTTGTAATGCCCGACGAGGATGTAACCGTTAAGGCTATATTCGAGGAAGTCGAGGACGACATGGGCGTTATCCGCGACGTACATTTCGTATTGGTCAAGACTGACGGAAACGGCGTAGGCGCTGCATATCCGCCTTACTCCGAGGCAGGCACAAAGGTAACGGTCGTTGCCATTGCAAAGCCCGGCTACAAGTTCAAGGAGTGGAAGGTCGTCAAGGGCGACGTTAAGTTAGAGAACAAGAGCGTTACCACATTCGAGATGCCCGCAGAGAACGTTATACTCGAAGCCATATTCGAGTCCGACGGCACCGAGGGCGACAAGCCCACCCTGCCCGACATCCCGAAGCCCGATTTCCCGAAACCCGACAAGCCCGATAAGCCCGGTACACCCGATAAGCCCGGTACACCCGATAAGCCCGGCACACCCGATAAGCCCGGCACACCCGATAAGCCCGGTACATCTGACAAGCCCGGCACACCCGACGTACCCGACACAGGTGATACGACTAACGTACTCCTCTGGGCTGCGGCTCTGGTAATCGGCGGCGGTGCTGCAATAGGCACTGTTGTCAGCAAGAAAAAGAAGAGAGAAGAAAGCTAATCTTTCGGAACACTGAAAAGAGCGGTCGCTTCGGCGGCCGCTCGATTTTTGTTGCACGATGGAAAATACAAATTATTGCGCGAAAAATCCCGATGCAGTGCATAACCGCATCGGGATAAAGCATGTCAGAATTTCAATTTAAAGCATTAACGCTGCCTTTTAGGACGCATTACTCCCCTATCGGCTCCGACTTCCGGGTGTTCGCGCCGAAATAGATACCGGAACGGCCGAACTGATTGGAAATCACGGTTTCGTGCTTTTATTTCAGGCCTTTTACAAGTTTAATAATCTGAACGGAGAAGGTCACAGATAATTCTGCAAGTTTATTTTTCTTTTATATTCGTATCACCTGTTTATATAGACAGTGTATCATAAATCCGAACATTGTTCAATGACGCCGACGCTGTGCGCCCGATGATGTCGCTTGCGCTCCGAAATGTTGCTGTTCGCTTCGCTCACGGTGAAATAATTTGCTCTGCAAATTGTGAAATTTGACGCTTCGCATCAAGTGAATGTGAAACAAATCCTCACCTCCGCAACGCTTTCACACGCCACAGGCGTATTTCACATTTACGGAGCAAATATTTCACATCGAAGATATTTCACTCGTTCCGACGGAACAAATTTCACTGAAAAAAGCATTTGCAACCGCAAATGCTTTTTTCATGGTGCGGGCGACCGGACTTGAACCGGTACGGTGTCACCACCGAGGGATTTTAAGTCCCTTGCGTCTGCCGATTTCGCCACGCCCGCATATAATCAACCGCCGAAAGTCTTATCGGCGGTTAATATTATATTGCATTATCCGATGTTTGTCAACAGATTTATGCTCCTACGCTTCCATTCCGAACGGGTCGTCGTAGTGGTGCGCCTGCTCGAGCATCATATCCTTGACCTTCATCAAGCGCGTTGTTGTGCTGCGCTCGTTCTCGTCGAGCTTCATCGAGATATACTTTATCGTCTCCTCATACTGAGGGATCATAACGTGCTCAAGGGCGTTGACCCTGCGGCGCGTTTTTTCTATCTCGCCCGCGAGCAGCTGGCACGACTTCTCGATCTCCGCAAGTCTCAGCATATCGGGCATTATCTCCGAAAGCGCGCTGACCGCATTGTCAAGCTCCGCCGAGGTGAACGCCGTTCCGTAGGAATAGATGTCGTTCCTGTCGGCAGTCTTGTACTGAACATCGAAAACCGGAATCATAACGCTCATCACGTTTTTCTCCGAGCTCTCGAGGCTCATCTCCTGCGTGGGGAGCATCATGGCGACGCTCAGGCTCTTGTCGTTCATGGCGCTTCTGGCTATCTCCATGTTGACGTTCGCCTGCTTTATCCCCTCTTCCACACGGATGCGAAGAGCCTTATTCTCTTTTACGAGATCGAGGAAGCGGCGCATGAGCTCATCGCGCTTGTCTTTGAGCAGCTTATGTCCCCTGCGCGCCGTGGAAAGTTTGCGCTTGAGGTTTGTAAGCTCCATTCGCGTGGGGTTCACGTTCATTACCGCCATAGTCTATCACTTCTTCCCATATGGATTCAGAACTTGCCGTAATACTTATCGAGGAACTCGTCGCTGACACGCTTGAGCTCGCTGCGCGGAAGTATCGAGAGGAGCTTCCAGCCGATGTTGAGCGTGTCCTCGATGCTGCGGTCGGTGTCAAAGCCCTGCGAGACATATTCCTTCTCGAATTCGTCCGCAAACTTTGCGTAGAGCTTATCCATATCCGTCAGCGCGTCCTCGCCAAGAACAACCATGAGTTCCTTTGCGTCCTTACCGCGCGCATACGCGGAGAACAGCTGGTTCATCGTGTTCGAGTGGTCGGCTCTCGTCTTGCCCTCGCCGATACCCTTATCTTTAAGTCGGGACAGGGACGGCAGAACGTCGATAGGCGGATTGATGCTCTTTCTGTAAAGCTCACGGCTGAGGATTATCTGACCCTCGGTGATGTAGCCCGTAAGGTCGGGAATGGGATGGGTCTTATCATCCTCGGGCATGGTGAGAATAGGAATCATCGTTATGCTGCCGGGCTTGCCCTTCTGCCTGCCTGCGCGCTCATATATAGACGCGAGGTCGGTGTACATATAGCCGGGATATCCGCGGCGGCCGGGAACTTCCTTTCGCGCCGCCGAGACTTCACGCAGAGCGTCCGCGTAGTTCGTGATATCGGTCAATATAACAAGGACGTGCATCCCGCGGTCAAACGCGAGATATTCCGCGGCGGTCAAAGCCATCTTGGGCGTTGCGATACGCTCGATGGCGGGGTCGTTTGCGAGGTTCGAGAACATAACGGTTCTGTCGAGCGCGCCGGTGCTTCTGAAGCTCTCGACGAAGTAGTTCGACTCCTCGAAGGTTATACCCATAGCCGCAAAGACAACAGCGAACTGCTCGTTATCGCCGAGCACCTTTGCCTGACGCGCTATCTGAGCCGCGAGGTTTGCATGGGGCAGACCGGAGGCCGAGAATATCGGCAGCTTCTGACCTCTGACGAGGGTATTAAGTCCGTCAATGGCGGAGATACCGGTCTGTATGAACTCCTGCGGATAGCTTCTGGCGGCCGGATTCATCGGCAGGCCGTTGACATCCATTCTCTTCTCGGGGATTATCTCGGGGCCGCCGTCTATGGGTCTGCCGAGTCCGTCAAAGACGCGGCCGAGCATATCGGGCGAAACGCCGAGCTCCATCTGCCTGCCGGAGAAGCGCACCTTGCTGTTGGCGAGGTTGATTCCGGCGGAATTTTCAAACAGCTGAACAAGTGCGTTCGTGCCGTCTATTTCAAGCACGCGGCAGCGGCGGGTCTCGCCGTTTGCAAGCTCTATTTCGCCGAGCTCGTTATACTTAACTCCCTCGACCTCGCGCACGAGCATAAGAGGTCCCGAAACCTCCTGAATAGTTCTGTATTCTTTAGGCATCAGTAATCCTCCCTTGCGTCAACAGCGGCTTTTATCTCGGAATCTATCGCCGCACAGACTGTTTTATATGTGTCCTCAATGTCATTTTCATGGACATATTTGAAGCGTCCGATGCTCTCTCTCGAGGGTATCGAGACAAGCTTCTCTATATTCGCGCCCTTTTTGAGAGCGTCGAGAGAGCCGTCATAGAAGCGCAGGACAAGCTTCATCATAAGGTACTGCTTGCGAAGAGACGAATATGTGTCAACCTCGTGGAAAGCGAGCTGATGCAGGAAGTCCTCGCGTATCGAGCGGGCTGTCTCCATCTTGAGTCTGTCGGTCGGGGAAAGAGCGTCCATACCGACGAGCTTGACTATCTCATCGAGCGAGGCTTCGTCGGAGAGCAGAGCCATGAGCCTTGCGCGAAGCGAAGTCCACTCCTCGGAGACATTGTCATTGAACCAGCTTCCGAGCGAGTCGGCGTAGAGCGAGTAGCTCGTCAGCCAGTTTATCGCCGGGAAGTGTCGCTTATATGCGAGAGCGGAATCAAGTCCCCAGAAAACCTTGACTATTCTCAATGTCGCCTGAGAGACGGGCTCCGAAATATCACCGCCGGGAGGCGAAACCGCGCCTATGACCGAGAGCGCGCCCTCGCGTCCGTCGGAGCCGAGGGACACAACGCGTCCCGCGCGCTCGTAGAACTGGGCAAGTCGGCTGCCCAAATATGCGGGATAGCCCTCCTCGCCGGGCATTTCCTCAAGTCTGCCGGACATCTCGCGCAGAGCCTCTGCCCAACGGGAGGTCGAGTCCGCCATGAGGGCGACGGAATAGCCCATGTCTCTGAAATATTCCGCTATCGTGATGCCCGTATATATCGACGCTTCACGCGCGGCGACTGGCATATCCGAGGTGTTTGCGATAAGCACGGTACGCTCCATGAGCGACTTGCCCGTATGCGGGTCGATAAGCTCGGGGAACTCGTTCAAGACGTCGGTCATCTCGTTGCCGCGCTCGCCGCAGCCGATGTAGACGACTATATCCGCCTCAGCCCACTTTGCAAGCTGATGCTGAGTGACGGTCTTTCCGCTTCCGAACGGGCCAGGAATCGCCGCGACGCCGCCCTTGGCTATCGGGAAGAGCGTATCGACGACGCGCTGACCGGTGACGAGCGGAACATTCGGCGCGAGCTTCTTTTCAAACGGTCTGCCGCGGCGCACGGGCCACTTCTGCATGAGCGTTACGGGCAGCTCATCGCCGTTTGCGGTCTCTATCGAGCCTATCTGCTCTGTGACTGTGTAATCGCCCTCGGCTATCGCCTTTACCGTGCCGACAACGCCGGGCTTCACCATTATTCTGTGTTCGACTATCTCGGTCTCCTGCACGGTGCCGAGAATGTCTCCGCCGACGACCTTGTCGCCGGGCTTCACCTTGGGCACGAAATGCCACTTTTTATCTCTGTCGAGAGCGGGCACCTCTATACCTCTGACAAGGCTGTTGCCGACGAGCTCTCGTATCTTTTCGAGCGGGCGCTGAATGCCGTCGAAAATGCCCTCGATAAGTCCGGGGCCGAGCTCGACGCTAAGCGGCTCGCCCGTTGACTCGACGGGCTCGCCCGTGCCGAGTCCCGAGGTCTCCTCATAGACCTGAATCGAGGCTCTGTCGCCGTGCATCTCTATTATTTCGCCGATAAGCTTGCTGTCGCTGACGCGCACAACGTCGAACATATTCGCCTCGCGCATACCTGTCGCAACAACGAGCGGGCCGGCTATTTTTGAAATCTTTCCAGTAGTCATATCAGTTATCACGCCTTTCAGTCGAGCGTCATTATTTGTCCAGAATGTCCGAGCCGACCGCCTTTTGTACGGAGCTGCTGACATTCTTCATACCCATGCCCGTGTTCCCCTTGACTCCGGGAATGGGCACTATCGCGGGCAGAGGTCTTGTGCGGTAGCGTTCAAGCTCGTTTTCGAGCCCGGAGGCCAGAGCCTCCGTGATAAATATCACCGCATACCCGCTCTCCGCCATTTTGTGGAGCATCGGCGCCGCCTCGGACGGTTCGTCGACGGGGAAGATGTGCATTCCGAGAGAGGCAAAGCCGAAGATACTGTCTCTGTCTCCCATAACGGCTATCTTATGCATAGACTTCCCTCACTCTCGCTCTTATTGTATCTGCGGAAAAGCCGTTGAGCTTCGCAGATAATATAACTCTGACATTTTTAGTCTCCGTCTCTACGGCGCTGTAATAGGCCGCGAGCGGGTCGGGGCCGAAGGCGGTATATTTCGCTTCGGTCATCTGCTGCGCCGAAAGCTCGTCGCACTTCTTTTCGAAAGCGGTAAGACCCTCCTTGAGGCTGTCCGCAAGGGAACCGAATTCGGTATTTGCGAGCAGCTCGGCAACCGCGTCAACGCCCTCGAACGCCGCCTGAATCAGCTCATCCGAGCTGAAGCTCTCGCACGGGCAGAGCGCGTTTTTGATATAATCCGCCGTTCTCCCCGTTGAGGCGCAGCGCAGAGCAGTCTTTATGTTTGCGGCCGCAGATGAGAGCTCGACCTCCTTCATCAGAAGCCCGCTCCCGCTCTTTTCGGCGAACTGCTTTCTCGTTTTCAGCGCCGCCGTGTCTATCACGGTATCCGCAAGTCTGCCGCTCTCGAGCTTGACTATCGCGTCATACGCCGCCTTTGCACATTCTCTCATGCACTCGGGCAGGGAATCGAGCTCATTTTGCACGACACAGCCGATTATCTCCTCGGGGTTCCATACGCTCGGTCTTACAACGTAGTCGGAAGGGTCGAGGTCTGAAAACTTCGCCTTTAGCGCCGCCTTGAGATTGAAGAAATCGTTGTTGATAACAAGCGCATCGAGCAGCGACGCATCCGGCGCGCTCTCCTCGAGCAGCTGCCATGCCTCGCTCATATGCTCCTCGAGCATCGGTGCGTAGTCATGGCCGACGCCGTCGGTATGCCAGCCCTTGTCGCCAAGCAGACGCAGAGCCGCATCATAGCTCTCGGCCGTTATAAGCTGTTCCGTTTCGGCGGGAGAGAGCAGATTCACTTCGTTGGCTCTGACTCGCGCTACGGCGTAGGCATATTCATTTTCATGCATATTTCTCACCGCCGTTTAAAATATCACGCCGCAGACCTTCTCGCGGACAATGTCCTTCTGCTCGTTTATGAGCGCTCTGAAGGTGCAGTTTATCTCAATATCGCCGTAGACGAGGATAAAGCCGTTGTCGATATCCGCGCTCTGCCCGGAGAGCTTCACCGAGCCGTCCGTGAGCGCAGCGTTTATCCTGTCCGCAAAGCCCGAGGGCACGCGGTCAAGGTCTCTCTTTGAGAGTCGCAGCTCCCCTTCGCCCTTTCCGGCATTTCTGACGGCGAGCTTTTCGAGCGCCGCGAAATACTCGTCCGCGCCCATATCGCACATGGCGTCATACGCCGCCTCTATCGCCGCGTCCACCGCTTCAACCTTTGCCGAGAGCTCCGCCCTGCGGGCAATACCGCTGACATTCGCCTCGGACATCGTCATTATCGACTGCGCCTTTTTCTCGGCGTCCGCTATAATCTCGGCATAGACCTGCTCGGCGCGCTCATCCGCATCGCTGACGATATCCTGCGCCCTTTTCTGCGCCTGATCCGCTATCTCGCGGCAGCTTGCCAGAGAATCGGCGTTTATTTTTTCAATTATTCTGTCAAGTCCGCTCATCATTTCATCCCTTTCGCCGGCGCAAATACGCCGTTTTTTTCGTCAGATCAGATATTGAGTCCGCTGATGCTGAAGATGGAAAGGATCGAGACAAGCAGGGCGATAACGGCGTAGGTCTCGACCATTGCCGCCATGGTTATAGCCTTACCGTTCTGGTCGGGCTTCTTGGCTATGATGCTGACGCCTGCCGCTGCGGTCTTGCCCTGTGCTATCGCGGAGAAGTAACCGACTATTGCTATGGGCATACAAGCCGCAAACATCATAAGACCTTTTTCTATCGAGAGAGGCTCAAAGCCGCTGCCTATGACGCCCATTCTGTTGAGCGCAAGGAACGCGGTCAGGAAGCCGTAAAGACCCTGAGTACCGGGGAGAATCTGAAGGATAAGCACCTTACCGAACTTCGAGGGATCCTCCGTGATGACGCCCGCGCCGGCCTGACCGACGAGGCCGACTCCCTTTGCGGAGCCCATACCGGAGAGTATAGCCGCAAGAGCGGCGCCGAGAACTGCTATTGACGTTCCGAGACTTGAAAAAATAGACATTATTGTATTTCCTCCTTGAATCTGAAATGTTTTGTATCTGCTTTTAAGGGGGTGAAGGAGCGTCCTCCGCCCTCATAAAATTTTGAGAAGAATTCAACATACTGAAGTCTGTTCGTGTGGACATAGGTTCCGATAAGGTTTATTGCGATATTCGCCGTATGTCCGAGCAGGAAAACTCCGATAAACAGTATGAGCTTTGCTATCTTGTTGCCGGGCATTGTGCCGAGCAGGTTTATGACGGTAGCTATAACGCCGGTTGAAAGTCCGAGCGCAAGCAGACGTGAATAGGAGAGGATATCTCCGAGATAGCCGGACGCCGTGTTATAGAGTCCGTAGAGTCCGCCTCCGAGCTTGCCGATAATATTCTTCGAGCTTCGTCCGCTTGTCAAAACAGTCAGCACCGCGCCGACAAGGGCAACATATTTGCCGACATTTGTAAGCGTCTGCGGCACATCGATTATTATGCCTGCACCGAGGGGTGCGATACCCGCTACAAGCAGATAGACGGGAATGACGTCGCAGAATGCGTCAAGCTTCTTGCCGTCCTTCCACAGCATATAGAACCTGACCGCGAGACCCGCGAACAGATGGATTATGCCGAACAGGAACGAATAGAGCAGCAGCTTCATCGGGTCGTTGACCGGCTCGAACCAGACTGCCGTCGAGCCTATCTCCTTGCCGAAGAACTCGCGCGCTATGACCTGCGGCGCGTCTCCGAACCAGCTGCCGAACATCGTGCCCCAGAACACGGTCGAGATTCCGCAATAGAGGAACATATTGACCGTCTTTTTCATCTTGGGCTCAAGCTTGAGCTTTGCCTTGGCTATGAGCATGGCGATAACCATTATCACTCCGTAGCCCGCATCCGAAAGCATGATGCCGAAGAACACATAGTAGAAGAACGCCATAACGGGGTTCGGGTCCACATCGTCGCGGTTGGGCATGGAATACATTTCGGTTATCGGCTCGACGGGGGCGACAAAAGCGTTGTTTTCGAGCAGCACCGGCACATCCGCCTGAGCGTCCGGCTCGGTTATCTCGATAGCCACCGTGTAGTTCTTTTCGAGCGTCTCAACCACTTTCGATACCCGCTTCTCCGGAATATATCCCGTGAGTACAAAAATGCGGTTTGTCATGGCTATGCGCTCGAGAGCCGCATATTTTTCTTTCTTGATTGCAAAATAATCAATGACGAAGCCGATATCGTCGCAACAGTCCGCAAGCTTCACTATTTCTGCCTGCGCCGCCTCGGAATCCTTTTTGTTCTGCTCCGTCTGTTTTTCGAGCCGTTCGTATCTCACGCGCGGCGGGTGCTTCGTCGGGTCGGACGGATAAGCGAAGTTCAGGACTCTCAGCGCCTCGAAAACTTCCTTTTCGCACTCCCTGTGGCACATCACGACTGCGCACGTGCGCTCGGCCGATGCCGAGATTATCTGCGCGTCGACCTCGCTTGCCTCCGGCGCGGCCCCGGCTATCGCCTCAAGAAGCGACTGAGCGTCATATTGCACCGGGAATGAGCCGACAAAGACCGCTGTTGATTCCGTGCCCTTGCATTTCATCGGGATATCGAGCTTCAGCCACGGTTCGAGCGCGTCCATCGCGGTGCGGCAGCGGACATTGTCCGCCGCATATTCGCGGATATCCGCCTCGAGCGAGTTTATCTTATAGCACTTGCGGAGAATCTCGTCCGCCTCGTCCGCTTTTTTAAGATACTCCGAAACCTCGAGCACTTTTCTTCCGCCGAACGACGACATGAGGCTCTGTATAAGCCCCTTTTTCTGCGGGGCGTACTTGTTGAGCGTTTTCTGCGCGCTCTCCGCCGCCGCAAGGTACCGCTCGAAGGTCGAAACGGTGACACCCGTTGACAGCTTGCAGAGAGCTTCGCTCTCTTCGCAGTCGGTCAGCTCGACAGTACCCATACGCTGAAGGCAGTCGATTATCTCCTTGCTCTGCTCAAGCGGAGCGAGCAGCTCGATGCACTTCATTTTAAGCTTTGCCAACCTGACACCTCCTGACTTTTCTGTAATTTATGAGCCGTTTCATCAGATAACCGTCTCCATGACCGCTTTGATTGCATCGGCTCTGTGCGTTTCTGCCGCGGCAAGCACTTCGCGCTTGCGCTCCTCGGCCGCCCTCAGGGCTTTCTCTTCGTTTGCACGCGCCTGTTCGCGTGCGCTTTCGATGATTTCCTCCGCTCTCTTTGCAGCCTCGGCCTTTTTCCTTGCGACCGCGCCCTCGCCCGCTTCGACCGCCGCATCAACGGTTATCTGCGCCTGCTCGTGCGCCGCTTTTTGCGCCTCTCTGTCCGAATTTTCGGCATCAAGCACCTTTGAAAGCATCTCGGACGCCATAGAAACACGCTCCTTTCGTCGGCGGATATATTTTCCGCCGCAATTTCTATTATTTTACCACAAAATTATGACTTAAAAATGAACACAAAGCATAAATAAATATTTTTTTATCTATAATGCCTGTATCTATATCCAACTCCCCCATTCTGAATAATAATTCTATCACAGCCCGCCGCACATTTAAATACCCAACTTCCGCCCGCTGTCGCAAAGTTGCACAATCGGGCGCAAATGTCCAAAAGGTTGTAAACATCGGACGCATTTGTTATAATAAATCATACTCAAAACGGAGGAAAAAGCTATGACTGAAAAACTTTCGGCATTTGACCTTGAAACATTTATATCGAAGCTCGTTGACGCGCTGCCCAAATTCGTCGGAGCGGCAATAATAATCGCGCTCGGCTTCTGGGTCAGCGCCCTTATAGGCAAGCTGCTGATAAAGGGGCTTGAGCGAAAGGGCGTTGACGCGTCCATTCACTCGTTTCTTCGCAGCATAGTAGTTTGGGTGCTGAGATTTGCGGTCATACTCTCCGCTCTCTCTACCCTCGGCTTCAATCTCAACTCCTTCATAGCCGCCCTCGGCGCGGCGGGACTGACTGCCGGAATGGGTCTGCAAAACAGTATCGCCCAATTTGCCAGCGGCATACAGATACTCGTCAACAAGCCTTTTAAAAGCGGCGACTTCGTTGAGCTCGAAAACATAAGCGGCCGCGTCCACGAGATAAAGCTGATGTATACGGTGTTTATAACCGTCGACAACAAGCGCGTCATTGTCCCTAATTCGCACATCACGAGCAACAATATTATCAACTACAACGCCGAGGGACGCCGCAGGCTCGATATGACCTTCTCCGTCTCGTATTCAGACGACATCGCCCTCGCAAAGCAGGTGCTTTTGGCGCAGGCTCTTAAAAACGAGCTCATATACAAAAATCCCAAGCCCAATGTCGTAGTCAAGCAGCAGTCTGCAAGCAGCATGGATCTTCTGCTCATCGCGTGGTGCTCGTCCTCCGACTATCTGACCGCCTACTACAAAATGCAGGAGGAGGTCAAGCTCGCATTTGACGAAAACGGGATAAACATCCCGTTCAACCAGCTCGACGTCCACATTTCTAATTCGTAAATAACACAATTGTCAGAATGCACAAAAAACGTCCCTGCTTGTCTGATAGATTTTCATCGAAAAAGTTCTTTTTAGCTACTAAACGGGCGCTTTTTATTATATAATGTAGATGAAGGATGTCGCACTCAACAGGAGTCGCCGCCACGGCAGGCGCCGACTTGCGGGTGCAAGACAGGAGACAATTTAATCTGCGGAGGGAATTATTATGTCAGAAGCTTTAACTGCACCGGATTTTACAACCATTCCTGTAGGACCGCTCGCGCTTATCGCACTGCCCGGCTGTGAGGAGCTGGCCGCAAAGATCGACGCCTACCTCAAAACTTGGCGTGAGATCCGCGAGAGCGAGCACAAAACGACCATCGCATTCTCAGGCTATCAGCGTGACTCATACCTCGTCAAGGCGGCATTCCCGCGCTTCGGTTCGGGCGAAGCGAAATGCCACATTCAGCAGTCCGTTCGCGGCTACGATATCTTTATCGTCTGCGATATGTTCAACTACGGCATGACCTACAAGATGTACGGCAGGGACAATATGATGAGCCCCGACGACCACTACGCAAACCTCAAGCGCGCCATAAGCGCCATAGGCGGCAAGGCAAGACGCATCACCGTTATCATGCCCATGCTCTACGAAGGAAGGCAGCACAGACGCTCGAGCAGAGAGTCGCTCGACTGCGCCATGGCTCTCCAGGAGCTGAGCGATCTCGGAGTGGACAACATCATCACCTTCGACGCACACGACGCAAGAGTTCAGAACGCCATACCGAATCACGGCTTTGAAAACATTCAGCCCGCATATCAGATGATAAAGGCGCTCGTCAAGAACGTCACCGACCTCAAAATCGACAACGATCATCTGATGATAATTTCCCCCGATGAGGGCGGCATGAGCCGCTGCATCTATTATTCGACCGTCCTCGGCGTTGACCTCGGTATGTTCTACAAGAGACGCGACTACTCGGTAGTTATCGACGGAAGAAACCCGATAATCGCCCATGAGTTCCTCGGCGACAATGTTGAGGGCAAGGATGTCATTATAGTCGACGATATGATCTCCTCCGGAGATTCGATGATTGAAGTTGCCACAAAGCTCAAGGAGCTCAAGGCAAGAAGAATTTTCGTCTGCACCTGCTTCGGTCTGTTCTGCAACGGACTCGAGTCGTTTGACAAGGCATATGAAAACGGCCTTATCAGCAAAGTGTTCACCACGAACCTCATCTACAGAACCCCCGAGCTCAAGCAGCGCGAGTGGTATGTCGAGGTTGACCTGTCGAAGTACATCTCCTATGTTATCGACACCTTGAACCACGACACCTCGGTCAGCAAGCTTCTCGACCCGAAGGACAGGATAAACAAGCTCCTTGTCGACAAAGGCTTTCGCACCGCAGAAGAAGTGAAATAAAAAGCACAAAGGCCGTCCGAGCTGTCGGGCGGTCTTTTTATGCTCCGCGCCGTGCGCAGGCAGAAAAATATAAACAAAGCAAAAGCTGCAATCCGCGACTGAGCCGTGAATTGCAGCCTTTTTCTATTATTCTGCGCCGAAAGCGCCGTGGGCTTTATTTGCCGGCCTTGAGCTCCTTCATCATCTCGGCATAAGCCTTGACGAGGGTCGAAGCAACCGTTCTGCCGAAGGAGATGGTCTCCTGATAATGGTCGCCGAGCAGGTCGGAGCCGTCAAAGAAGATCATGCAGTAGTCATTGTCGGGCACGACGTATCCGCAGGCATCGTTTGCCTCGCCGAACACATAGAGCTCAACGTCTCTGCCCGCATAGTCGCTGACCATGCTGTTGAGCGACGGATAGCCGAAATCTTTGCCGCTGTAGGCATTCTCGGCGAGGCAAGCGCCCTTTCCGTCAATGAGCTCGGGCGATACTTCGCCGGGCATGAGCGCTACCTTTATATTCTTGCCTATTTCAAGATAGCCTATCTCCGTTGTGGTATAGAGAGTCTCGTTCTTATCGTAATAAATCTTGTTGCCGACGAGCTTCGCCTTGCCGACAGCCTCGATAACGGGATTGCTTATCTCGACCAAGACTTCCTTGTGTCTGATATTGAGTATGGGCTCGACTCTCGTCTCCTTGACGGGCTCCCAATTCTCATACCAGACGCTTATTTCGCTAAGCTTCTTCTGCTTCTCCTCGTCGGTGAGCTCCTCGTTATTTCTTATCGCCTCGGCGGCATCGGCATAGAACTTATCGTTCGTAAGCCAATCGCCGGCGCGCATGATTTCGTCCTTGGTCATAGTCAGGGCGACTACCATTCTGCCCAGCTCGTTACCGTAGCGGGTGGCCTCCTCGCTTCTGCGCACGGTGGCAACGCCGTCGTTGGTGACTCCGCGGGCGGAATAAATTCCGCACAGAGCTCCGTTAACGAACATGAAGTTCGTATTGTTGTTCTCCGCGCTGCTGATTATCTGCTCCATGTAGTAGGTGTAGTCTGCGGAGAGCTCCTTGCCGCTGCTCTTATCGGTCTTGAGACCCGTGATATAGGGGTGAGCGGACATATTGACTATATAAGTCTCGGTGCTGCCGTCGTCGGGGACGAAGCGGAGTCTTGTGAGATTGTCGACAGCGTCGAACACGCCGCGCTTGTCGTTGATGTAGTCCTCGCCGAGGTGGTTGAGGGTAGCCTCATACATCTCGCCGGACTTCATATTCCTGCACGCCTCGACTATAGTATCAGTGGTCTTTTCAAAGAGGAAATTCATATACTTCGGGTCGGTACCGGAGGCATATTCGCCCTTGCCGCTATAGGTGACGCCGATATTTTTCGCAAGCTTGACGAAGAAGGGATTCCAAAGACCCTGCGTGTCGATGCAGCTGTGGCAATGAGTAGCAAAAACGTTGACGGAAATTATATTCTCGCCCTTGAGCTCTTTTGCCACGCGGTCGCGTATCTGCTTGATGTCCTCGCTCGCAATGCCGATGCACTCGATAGTCGAGAAAACGACCTTGCCGCGTCCGTCGTCAAGCACGACTGTGCGAACCTTCATATCGTCGAGCACGGTCTCGACAGTGTTCGACGGGAAGTTCTGGAGCAGGTAGCCCGCCAGATAATAGTTGCCGTTGAGAACATCGTCGGGCACAAGGCTCGCCTGGCTGTAGCCGAGCTGCCACTTCGCGTCCTTTGATGCCTCGCTGACAAACTCCTTGCTGCCTCTGTAGAAGTTCTCGCTCTCGGGTTTATAGTCCTCAAGCTTGGTAAGTCCCCTCGGGAGAGGAACCATGTCCGCGATGAATCTGATTATCTTCGTGAAGACGCAGTCGAGATAAACCATGAGAATACTTGTTTTCTCTTTATCCGTCTCCATCTTCGCAAGAGCCGTAATGAGTCCCCACGGGGTGCTCACATCGTACTCCTTGCCGCCTATCAAAACCTTGAGCGGTTCGATTTTTGCCAGATTCTTGACCGCGCCGGCAGCGTCCTTGGCAACGGTAGAATTGAAGCCCTTTACCGAATCCGGGACATACTTGTCATAGTACTCATAGGCTTTCTTGGCGACTTCAATGCCGATTTTCACAAGCCCCGCGATAATCTGCGGAATTTCCGAGACCGAGACGTCAGTCGGTGCGGCATTCGCGCTCGCCGCGCTTGCGGTCGAAGCGAAGGAGCACGACATAATCATCGTCAGCGCCAGAACGACTGCGAGAATCGATTTGAGTGCTTTTTTCATCGTTTGTTTCTCCTTTATCTTTATTTTTTCAGACTGTATATCACAGGCGCGGATTCCACGCCTACGTTGCGAAGAACATATTCATAGCTCCATTGGCAGCCGCTTGTGCGCCACGCATCGGGGCCTATCCAGTGGCACTTTTTATCATAAAGATGAACTGTGCCGAACGCATTTCTGCGGTTTGTATAGAGCTTCACCGCTATCTCGTGCCTGCCTGCCGAAAGCTCTTTAAGCTCCAGCTCATACGGCGGGAAGATTATCTCCCCCGCGTGAGCGCCGTCAACGAATATCTCCGTCAGCGCTCCGTCGTAGTGCGGGACGGTGAGGCGGATATCCCCGCCGGGGCAGTCGACGCCGAAGCGGTAGGTCACGCAGCCGCCGTAGAACGGCAAGCCCTGATTGACTATGCTGCCGAATGTGAGCTTATCCGGGCGCTTTATAAGCTTTTTGAGCCTGCCGCGCACCTCAACTCCGAAGTCGCCGAGCAGATAGCACCATTCGACATTTGTGCGCTTGCCGAACGGGAGAACGATTTCGAGAATATTTTCCCCCTGCTCTATTCTCGGCAGGGCGACCGTTTTTACGGCTCTGTCAACATAGAAGCCGATAACGGTATTGTCAACCGCCTGACCGTTCAGCGTAATCTCCGCTTTCTCCGCGTCCTCGAGGGCGAGCGATACGCCGTCAAACGCGAGAGCGCTGTCTATCTTAAAGCGGAGCCTCACCTTATGCTCGGGCACAGGCTCATGTATGACCCACGGCTGCATCACCGCGCCGCTTCGAAGCGGGAAGCCGAGCTTTTCGCGGCAGATGTTATCGGCTCTGAGAAGCTCCTCCTCATGCTCGCTCAGCTCGTCGCCGTCAAGCGCAAAAAGCGCCATGTCGAGCAACATTACATTCGGCTCGTCAAGCTCGTATTCAGTCTCATAGGGGACAAGGATTTCTTTATCCTCAAGCTTCTTCGGCTCGGCATACTGCCTCTCGGAGCGGCCGTTATAGAGCCTTAACAGCAGGCTGTCAAAGTCAAAGAGCCTCGCGCTTATCACGGTGTCGCCGTTGAGATAATCAAACTGCGCGGGCTTCAGCTCGCCGCTCAAGGTATCGTATATCACGGGCGAATATTCGCCTTTTACGGTTATTTTTATATCGTCGTAAAACGCCAGATCGCAATCATATGAATCCTCCGCGTGTGCGACAAACAGCCACAGGCTGTCCATGTCCTCGCGCAGCTGATAAATAAGCCCGTCGGAGAGATAGCCGTCCTCGTCACGGATGCAGACGGAGCGTTCGGAATCGAGCGCCATCAGAAGCGACGCGCGCTGATAGGGTATGTGCTCGCTGCTCGCAAAGAGCCTTGCGCCTCTGTCGGACGGCTGCGCGTTTTCGAGCGTCGGAGCTTCGCCGAGGAATATCACCCTGCCGCCGTCCGCTCTGAATTTTTCGAGTCTCTCGAGCGTTGACGAGCGCAGGGTTTCGCATCCGGGCACGACTATAACATCGTATTTCATCTCGCCGACTCTAAGCGGAGCATCCGCCTGCGGGCAGAGCTCGGGCAGGAGCGACTCGCTGATAAAATCGAAGTCTATGCTGCCGAAGATGAGCCACTTAGTGAGCTCTTGGAAATTTTTGTCCAGCTCCTCGCGGAAGAGTCCCGATTTGTCGTTGGGGCCCCAGTGAAGCCAAAAGCTCTCGACCGGGTGTATCACGCCGACCTTTACTATCGGCACGCCGCGGGTCATCGCCGTGGCAACTCTCGCAAAGTGATCCTCCACGCAGGAATATTTCTTATACCACGGTGACTGATAGCTTATCGAGGCAGGATAATCCCTCTTTGCCTCGCCCGCCATGGAGACCCACGACAGGTGCGGCACGCGCACCGTAACGCCCAAAGCCGCCTGCCAATCGCCGTTTAGCTTATGTTCTCTGAAATCGAAATCCCAGTCGGTGACTCCGTAGAGCTCGGAGAGCACGCCCTCATAGCCGAACTGATGCGCGGCGGACTGCGCCTGCTTCGCGGTAGTGTACTCTTTCCACGAGCAGAGCATATCTATGCCGGGCAAGTCGAACGAGCGGTAGGAGCGCATCGCCTCGCCCAAGGCGCCCGTCTGACTCTCGAGCGTGGGCTCATCCATCATATGACCCGTCAGCGCGATGCCGTTTTTGCGACACCAGCCGCCGACAGTGTCGGCAAAGGCCGAGGAAAATCTCTCGGCGATATGGTCGTGATAGCGATATCGGGCAACGGAGGCTTTTCCGCCCGGCAGATCCCAGAATATCTCGGGAAGAAAATCCAAAATATCCTGAGAATATGTGTCAAAATATGTCTTTGCGAAATCGTCCGTCCACGGCATGATAAGGTCGTCCGTGTCGGTCGAATTGTTCATCAGCGATTTGTGCGTAAACTGCGGCTCGTCTGTGAATATCGCGGGGACAGTCTCGTCGAACTCGTCGCCGACAACCTCTTTATACCGCTCGTGGGTGACCTCAACAAAGCGCTCGACCGCATTTTTATCGAGCGTGTTGAGATACGCCTGACCGTTATACCACGGATTCGCGCCGCTTATCTCGAGATAGGCGTACCACTTCGTGCCCTCGGCGGAGTCCCCCTCGCCGATACGCTTGCCGCTCTTTAAATATCCGTCTGCGTCGAGCACTATGTCATAGCACGCGAGCAGTTTTCCGTCCTCAGAGCGCACGCCGCGCGACGTCGAGTCGTCGGTAAAACCGGCAGTACCGTTATACGGGTTGACGGTAAAAAGCAGGTGGCGGGAGCGGAAGCGCTTATCCTTTGTGACTATGCCGCCCGCCGCGCCCGAGGGCCATCTGTCCTCGTCGTAGAGCCACGCGAGCATCTTTTCGCCCTTTGCCTTGTCGGTGCAGGCGCGGATGAGCTGCATAAACTCATCGCTCAGATATTCCGTATCCATGCCCGTTCTGACATGCATATGAAAGCCGCCGAAGCCCATACGGTGAAACACGTCTATCTGCCGCAGAAGCTCTTTTTCCTCGAGCTTGCAGTTCCACGCCCAAAACGGCGCGGCGCGGTATTCGCTCGTCGGAGAGCGAAACAGTTCATCGGACAGGGCACTCATATAATTCTTTTTATAAAGCATATATTCCTCCCCAAAAAAATTGTGAACCCCTTTTGTATTGTATAATTATACCACAAAAAAGCCTGTCTGTTGTCACAAAAATAAGCCCCTAAAGCTGTACAATTTGACGAATGGCGAATCGAGAAAAAAGGTGAAAATAAAATCCGCAGCAACTTTCCCATGTTGGGCGTGGCTGTGCCGCCGACGGCGGCAGCGGGTCGTCGAATCGCCGACCCCTGCATAATAGCAAAAGCCACGGTTCACGTTTATCCGTAAACCGCGGCTATGTTGTTTTGCTCTTTGCTCTGCGCCGAATGCGGCAGTCCGAAACCTTTAAAAAAGGGGCTGTCGGATTCGGATGCAGAAAG
>DPOR01000007.1 GCA_003538135.1 Oscillospiraceae bacterium | reverse complement strand
TGATTTTTTACCTCCTATATTATGTACCCAAAGTACAATACATATTGTATTATATATAAGATACACAAAAAAATCACCTTAAATTAGAATAATAAATGAAAAACGCCAAGATTTTAAGTTAAATCTCGGCGTTTTATTTCAATTTCATAACAATTCTTTTTAGTAATGACGAGCACCAGAGGCGCTCATATATGCGATTTTTCGGGCAATGCGGCTTTTCGGGCTTTCCGTTTCTGTATATCTCATCGACGACGGCGATTATATCTTTTCGTCCGTGACCGCGCTCCCAGCCGCGGCAGTTGTCGCCGCAAATAATATAACTGTCGCCGTCAAAGCCGATAATGCGGTGGAGGACATACTCGCCGCGCACGCGGTAGAGGACGATGTCATATTTCTGCGGGTCGACAGAAGGCCTTACAAGGCGCACCGAGTCTCTACCCTCCTTTAAAAAGGGGAGCATACTGATGCCGATCGGCTCGATAACGACGCTGCCCGCTGCGGCGATTAGCGTCTCATAGGATATCGGGCTGTTACCGTTCATATTATTCCTCAACAAAGCCGGCGGAGCGGATAATCTCGAGGAAGTCCGCAGTGTCCTTTGCGGCAACCTCGGCAGAGACCCCGTATTCGGCGCAGAGCGCGTCGGCAAGCGTCTCTTCGCTCGCGCCGTCGGCGAGCTTCTTCCAAAGGAATGCGCCCGTCTCGTTCAGGCGGAGCATACCGTCAAACTCCTTTTTTGTCTCGGGAGAGCCGGCGATAACCACAAAATCGGTGCCTATGGCTGTCATATAAAATCCGTCTTTTATTTTCATAGCAACCTCTTTATTCTATGCCGAAAATGCCGTCGTGCGCTGTCTGCGCGGCGCTTAACTCCATGTTGCAGCGCAGAAGGTAGAACGGAACGGTATTTATCAGCTTATTTGCAAAATCAAGATATTTCACCATGAGGCGGTGTTCCTCGGGCATAACGAGCTGCAAAAACAGGCGGCTCATTATTTCGCGGTTGTCCTCAAGGCGGGAAATCGAATTTTGTTCCGCGCGGTCGATAAAGCAGATGGCTTTCAGCGGAACGGTCTTGTTGCAGCCCCAATTTTCCTTTCCGCACCACGGCATACCGGACGCAAAGAAACGACCGGAGCGCAGGGTGAAGAGAGGCTTGTCGCCGTTGATTATCTCAACGCGGTCGCCGTAGAGGCGCTGCCAAAGCTTAATGTGCGTCGTCTTGCCCGTGCCGCTCGGCGCGGCGAAGGCCACACCTTGCCCGTCGAAAGCGATGAGCGCGGCGTGAAAGACGGCGGCGTCATAGTCGAGCACGGCGGCGCAGATTTTCTCCTGCACGGCGATGCTCTCCAAAAAGGCGTCGGAAAACACTTGAGAAGAGCCCAGAAAAAATTTTCTGAGCTCCTCTTTGTGTTCTTCATCGGCCCCGACAGAAAACAGCGGAGCCTCGTCGGTGAGGTACTCACTGCACACATCCGAAAGGTGAAGGTGTGTGCAGGAGATATCTACCGTCAAATCTGCAATTTTTATACTAAAATTGCTCAATTCTTTTTACCACAGCGGGCTGGCGTAAACGTCATTCTTGCCGATGGTGTTGCCCTTCTCCTGAGAATCGTCAATCGGGACGCTCTCAGCCTCGGGAACCGAGCCGCCCGTAGACGGGCCTTCGGGCTGCGGGTCGGGCTTGGGAGTGGGCTTAAAGATCTTCTCAAAAAGCTTCTTTATGGACTCTCCGACTTTCTTGAAGAAGTCCCTAATGCTTGCGGACTGGACAACAGCGGAAGCGGAAGCTGCAAAGACAGGCGCAGCAACAGCAAATCCGAGCGCCAGAACAAGTATCATAGCTATAACAGCTTTGAGAGTTTTTTTCATAGCGAACTCTTCTCCTTTCATAAACCGTGAAAGCGCAAAATCACTTGTCGCCGTCCCAGTCGCCGGAACCGTTGTGCTTCTTGGCGTAGTTATCATCAGTACCTTCGCCAATGCTTATACGCGGAACCATTCTGACTTCTGCAAGACGAAACAGGAGGACTTCTGCGATAGGTTTCTCATAATTTTTCATAGTGCACATCTCCTATAGAATCTCAGGTTTCATCAAGCGGTGGGGGCGTCTGCATAGCAAGCGGCACGGGATTCACCGTAGAAGTAGGTGTTGCCCATCTTAGCATAAGGAGTTACGAAGTAAACGGTGTCCTTATTAGCATCGGTGATAACGATGTTGGTGTAGAACAGACCCGCATCCACGTAACCTGCCTTGCCCGTTTTGCCTGTAGTTACATTCGCTGCAAACTCGCTGTCCTTGGTGAAGCTCCACTTTGCATCTTCGACAGTGACGCTCTGGTGACCAGAATAAGTTCCGCCAAGGAGCTTATCAACATCGTAGTAGGTCTTTGCGGCGCCGGCAGCCCTGTTGACGCCGAGCTTCTCATAGACCCTGCTCTTGACAACGAAGTCATAACCGCCCTCAATAGTGGGAGTGGCGTTGGTTGTCGAGATGACGAAGCCGATCTCGTCGAAATCAGGATACTGAGAGCCTGCGATAGCAACAAAGCGAAGAAGGTTGGTAGTCGAGCCGTTATCATTCTTACGCTGAACGGTCTGGAACATGACGTTGGAGACCTTCTTACGAGCCTCGGCGAGCTCTTCCTTGCTGTACCAAAGAGCTGTCATGGACGGGCAGGGCTGAGCGTTGACGTTAGAGTTGAAGATCTTGCTCAGATCTGCGGCAAAGTATCCGCGATAATCAAGCGTGCTGCCGTCAAGGCTGACTCTCTGACGCTCCACCTTATTGTCAAGAGTGACTACCTCGGGTCCGTACTCGTAGGAGGTATAGAACTGCCAGCCCTTGAAGTAAAGGTCTGTAAGCTCCTTGTTGTCGGAACCCTTTGAGATGGATGTCTGTGTTGCCAGTCTCTCTTTGTTAGAAAGGCTCAGGAAATAGTTGAGCTGCGCAATCTTGCCATATGCCGAATAGTCCGGAACGACCTTTGCGATATCTATAGTTCCCTTAGGCTTGTTGGCACCGTAGAAGGTGAAAGTCGAATTGGTAAGATTCTGGTCAAGGTTGTTCACGAACGGGCTGATCGACGTTGTGAAGTTGCCGGTCGAAACCGAATCGTTAAGGGTGAACGAAGGCTGGTTCGACAGACCGTAATAGTGCTTATTCGCCTCGTCGAAGTTGACGGTGACATACATATTACGTGTATCGCTGTCAGTCTTACCGAAACGAAGAACGGGAGCTGCTTCGGTACCGAAGGTTGTGGTATCATAAACTACCTTGTAGTCTATGTACTTAGCCTGGAGATAAGACTTGTTCATTGTCTTCATTTCAGCAGTAAGCTGATATGAGCGCTGCGGGAAGTTAACGGTAGAGTTCATGAACTCACCGTTTTTAGGACGGAATTCCGAGTTATCGGGTGTCCAGTCGGGATCGCTTATTCTGTAAGAGGTATCCTTGTAGTAGGTCCAATAACCGCCGTTGGTTGCGATATCATGTTTGGCATAGTATCCCTGAGTACCGGACGCCCAACGACTTGCGGGATACTCAACATCGTAGTTTATATATCCCTCATACGGAGAAGAATCTCTCTTGATACCGGGGTTAGATGTAGAGATAGCGGTAACTCTGTATCTGTCTTCCCAGTTATTTGAATTTGTAGCGCGAAGGTCGCAAATGGTTCTGCCCATATCATCCGTGTAATATGCCGGCAGAGTATAGTTGCTCTTCTCCCAGTTCTTATTGTTATCGTTTGCATAGAAGAACTGAATATCTCTTGCTGTGGGCTGTGCTACCGAATCACCCCAGAAGGAGGCGTCAAGGTTCTTGCCCGTTGCAACAATAACACGGTTGCCTGCACGGCTGCCTGCCTGGCCGAGGCCTCTTTCAGCCTCAACGGCAGAACCGTCGGCATTGACCATATTCCAATAGTTGACGCCGATCTTGGACTCGAACAGCGAGCCGCCCTTATATATAACAGCTCCGTCGGGAAGATAAACGTCGTCGGAGGTATCCGAATAGGCATAGCCGTCGTTTACGTTTGAGTTAGTAGTGCCGTAATATACCCAACCGCCGGCGGGATCCGTATAGGTCGCACCTGCTCCGTTGGTATCGTCGGTTTTGTAAACTCTGTCATCGACGACCGTTCTGTTCTGCGCCCAGAAACGCTTGTAGTTTCTGATCGAATTAAACGCCATATGGCCGTTGGTGAGGAAGTCATAGTTATCGGTAATCCATGTACGCTCACCGACAACGAGCTTTCCGTTTTCGCCGACGCAAACGCCTGCGCCGTCGGAGGTTACCTTCATGTTATCATTAACGATAACGCTGCCGAAAATACCGCTTGTTCCATGAGCAACTTCCTCGGTTGCAAGCTGAAGGTTATCGGTAAATCTGTCATCAAGACGGGTAATATAGGTCTTGGGACGCTGCTTAATACCCTTCTGTCCGCCGCCGTAGGTCTCGTTGCTGGTCTCTTCCCAATAATCAAGAACATAGAGCGCAAGGTCTGTGCCTGTGCCGGGAAGAGTCGCGGTCTTACCGTCGGAATAGGTTATTGTTCTCTGGCCTTCGGGAAGGTATTCGTCACGCATAATGTGGACTGTCGTCTTTGCGTCAGACTGTCTGGCCTCGGAGAAATCGTTGGAGGCAATCAGAGCATTCTTTATGTTGACGGTACCGTCATTATATATACCGCCGCCCTTAACTTCAACGGCGGAGTTTGTGGTATAAGAGGCCTTAACGATCTGGCCGCCGCAGGAATTGTTAACGACCTGCGGGAAGCTCTTCATCATTTCGATATTGGTGGAGGCCGAATCGGAGTCGGCGCCCTTTATGTTGCAGACAGCGCCGGTGCCGACATATATGCCCGCGCCGCTCGCGTGCGTTACACGGGATTTGGAGGAAGCGTCGGTACCGCCCTGAGCGTAAGCCGCGTTTTCTGCTATCTTACCGCCGGTCATATTGAAGACCGCGCCGGGGACAGTTACGGTAGCACCGTTCACAGTCTCTTCCTGAGAGCCCTCAAGGTAAATGCCGCCGCCTTCGGAATAAGCGTGATAAATTCTGTCATTGCCAGTGCTCCAGTTCTTGAAGAACGAGCGAGTGGCATTATTGGAAACCTCGCCGCCGAACATATTGAACACGCCGCCGGCCTCAACGTAAACGCCGCCGCCCTTAGCATAGGAATCAACGTCGGCCGCAAAAATTCCTCTTCCGGGCTCCATAAATGCCTGGTTTCCGCTTATTTTACCGCTCTTAAGAGTAAATACGCCGCCGTTTTCAACATAGATACCGCCGCCGCGGGACTCCTTAACGTTTTCAACCCATGTTGATTTCGACTGATATTCGATATTGTACTTACCGGTGCTTGAAAGCCAACCTACCCAGCCGGTAGTATCTCTTACCGTCCAATCTTCATTGAACATTGCGTCACGGGTATGTTCGCTGTTATCCGTAGAAACAGTTTCCTTATAATACACGTTGCCCGTACCGCCGGAAATAGTACCGGTCTGCTCGGAGGAGAGGTCCACAACGGTCAAAGCGCCGCCCTTGTTGACCTTGATAGCGCTCATCTGGTACGCAGGCGTGCTGTCATACGGATTATAGTCGCTGGCCTTCATGGTCTTGCCATAGAGGTCGACGGTGATATCGGCATTCTCATCAACAACAAGCATACGCTCGCTGTATTCGTAGCCTATCTTCTCGTCATAACCGGTTCCCTGTCCGGCCTTTCTGCCCATTCCGACATAATCCTGCATTCCTTTGTCAACCAGGAAGCCGTTTTTAAGTTCGTCCTCCGTATAGCCGTAGAAGTATGCATTGGGATTGCTGACGTTAAACGGGGAGTTCGCCTGTGACATAAGCCATGCGAAATCATGGGTTGTCTTATTAGTTCCTGTCCACAGACCGCCGCGTTTCTCTTCAATCTTTGTTATTCTTGTGGTTGAATAGATGTACATCTTGGCCCAGTTGGTGCTGCCGCCGTTTATTTCATCATTGGCGAAATAAGGCCTCTGAAGAGTTATGTCCGAAGTAAGACGGATATAAGTCTTCTCGCCGGTCTTGTTTGCCTTGTCAAACGCTTGCTTCAGTGATGCAAAATCGCCGACCTCTGTCCAAGTAACCCCGGCATATTCTGACGAATCTGCGAGGACACTGGCGGCAGGAATCATGATCGTTGCAACGAGCACTATGGCGACGAGCAGCGACACTATCTTGCCGACTTTTCTTGTCTTCATAATTATCACCTTTCTTTTGATTTTTGCACCGGGCTTGTACGCATGGCGTACGGTGCATTTTCTTGCCCTTTATTTTCCGCAGCGGCGTCATTGGCGCTGCCGCAACTGCAACGGCATCGGTTTCTGCGAAAAGAGGCCACCTCTCCGCATACCTATACCATTACACTGTAACCTTATTTTACTCGCGCCTCTTTTGTTTGTCAACAGAAAAGTTCAAAATTTATATATATATTAGAAACGTTTTGTTTCTATAAACTTATTTTGTCATATTGCACAAAAATTTCCGAATAAGGATAAATTCCTAACGCTTTAATGTCCGAAATCGCGGGCAGATGGGGGATGATATTAATACGCCGCGTGGCCTGCGTTGTTTCGATGACGCTTACGGGCATAATGTAATGTCGTAAAAATTTACCTCCTACCTTCGCTACCTACCTTAACAAAACATTTTATCTTTTACAGCGTTTCGGCATTTTCTTTTTATTTGAAAAAGAAAACGCCTGCAAAAGAAAAGCAAAACAGGGGGAAATCCCCCTGTACCCCCGCGAACGCCGCGCCGCAGTACATAGCTTGCTCTTTTCAGTAGGCAGCTCGGCACATTCGCCCGCAAACGCGCTGGAGCTTGAACGGGTGCGGGCTCGTGCGGCGTACAAGGTACGCCGTTCCCTCGCGTCCTCAGTTAGTTTGTACCACTGCGGCGCGGCTATCGGAACCTTGTGCATCGTGGTTTAGCAGGTCGTTTACTTTACCCTTGTAGGTTTTTACTCTCTAAATTATACAATTTATATTTCATCATATCGTCTACAGCCCCCCAAACCGTCAATCACCGCTCGGCTATCACGCGCCACCGCTCGCACAGATCGGCGAGGCTGTATGCGGCGTTGGCGGGGCTGGTGGACGGGAGCGCGGTTATGGGGATATCGGTCTGCGGCAAGATGAATTTTTCATAGAGCCGCGCGGCGGTTTTGCCGTTTGCGAAAACGCGGTCTATGCCGCTGTTATATAAAAATGTATATATGTCGTTCGGGCGGACATTCTTCATGCTGCTGTCGCTCGAGCCGTTTATCTCGCAGCTCTGCGCGACATCCCAAAGCGCAACTCCGCAGTCGAGCAGCAGTTTCTTTTTCTCCTCCGTGCTCTGCGGCACGGGCGAGGAAAACACCTCGGAGAGCACCCTCCAAAAGCGATTCTGCGGGTTGCCGTAATAGAATCCCTGCTCGCGCGACTTCACCGACGGAAACGAGCCGAGGACGAGCACACGCGAACGCCCGTCAAAAACGGGGTCAAAGGTATGATAAAGTATTTCCGACATATATCCTCCTGTTTTTTCAAAAAACTCTTGCCGTATGCAAGCGGACTATATATAATAAAGGTATATAATTATAGGGATGTGAAAAGATGAAAAAGATCAAGCTTATCGAAGAATTCAAAGCGTTTATCTCAAAGGGAAACGTCGTTGACATGGCAGTCGGCGTTGTAGTCGGCGGCGCGTTCGGCAAGATAGTCACTTCGCTCGTCTCCGACCTCATCATGCCGCTCGTCGGACTTGCGACAGGCGGCGGCAGTCTCAAGGATATGTTCCTTGTCCTCGGCAGCCACGAGGGCTTCGACCCCGCGAAGTACACAACCCCCGCGCTCGCGGCCGAGGCCGGATATGCCACGCTCAACTACGGCAACTTCATTCAGACCGTCCTCGACTTCCTGATAATCGCGCTCGCCATCTTCCTCGTTATAAAGCTCATGGCAACGGCGAAATCGAAGCTCATACACGAAAAGCCCGAGGAGCCCGAGCCCAAAACGGAAAAAACCTGCCCGTTCTGCTGCACCGAGATTCCCATCGACGCGGTGAAATGCCCGCACTGCACGAGCGACCTGCCCGAAGAGGAAACGGAAGCGGAAGAGGAATAAGGCAAACACATAGCAAGAAGGACTGCCCCGAGAGGCGCACTCCCTTACGGAGTGTGCCTCAGTTATATTCGCCCGACGGCGAGTTGTATTGTACTTCGGACAGTGATATTATGCTTCGCATAGTTATATTGCCTGCGGCAGTTTAACCGGCGAATATAATATCACGAAAGCCGGCAGGCTTTCATATCACTTTCCGAAAGGAAAATATCACTTTTGTCCATAGGCACAGCTGGCTTCGGATTTTGTCATCAAAATCCCTTACGGTTCTTTTTTAGATAGTACAAAAAGAAGGCGGCACAAATTTTGTGCTGCCTTCTTCCTTATGGAGCCTCTCTTGATAAGCAGTCCTTTTGTTTTTAACCCTTCCGTCACGGTCCGCGGCCGCGCCGCCTCCCTGCATGGGAGAGGCTCAAAGGGTAATACTGTAAGCCGTCAGAAGCCTATTATCAGGCCGCCCTTTTCGGCGTAGTAGCTGCAAAGACCGCGCGCGTGGACTATCTTGACCTCCGCCTTATCCCAGACGGACTGGATAGCCGACTTGACGCTCTCGGCAAACTCCGCGTTGCGGCAGTGGCTGATAACGACCTTGCCGCAGTTATAGCCGCGCTCCTTCATGTCGTCGATAATCGCATCGAGCGCCTTTTTGCTTCCGCGTATCTTCTGCTTTATCTCGATAGTGCCCTGCTTGCTTCCTATGCCGATGCCCCAGAAGCCGAGCTTGTTTGCGACAAAGCCGACTATCTTGCTCATGCGGCCGTTCTTGACGAGGTTGTTGAATGACGAGAGCGCGAAAACAATGTGGGTATGGTTGGAATAGAGCTCCGCCTTGCTGACAACGGTATCAAAGTCCGCGCCGGACTCGATAATCTCGCAGATCTTTTTGACGAGCAACACCATCTCGGGACCCGTCGAACGCGAATCGATAACAGCGATTTTCTTGTCAGGCTGATTCTCGAGCACCATGTCCTTTGCGGCGCACGCGCTGTTGTAGCTGCCCGAAAGCTTGCTCGAAATCGTTATGGCGATAACGTTGCCCTCCTGCTCGAACTTCTCGAGCCACGCATGGGGCGACGGGCACGCCGTATGGCTCGCCTGAGCACAGGCATCCATCGAGTCGATCATTCCGTCTACATCGAGGTTTTGGTCGTCAATAAAGTTTTCGTCTCCTACGCTGATAGTGAACGGCACGGACGAGAACACGATGTTCTCATGGTTCTTGTCAAAGCCGAACATATCGCAGCTTGAATCGGTAACAATGTTCCATTTCATAATTAATTCTCCTCCCTTTTCTTCACAATTTTGCTGTTTAATCTACCGATTTTCCGATATTTTGGTGGTTTAAATTTTATTATATAGGTATAGCTCTCACAATGTCAATACATTTTAGCAATTAATAAAATAATTCACAAACACTTCATTTATGATTTACGCTCCCGCGCCTTGACAAAGAGCCCCGCTGTTGGTATAATAAATCGAATCAATTTTTAAGCGGTACAGAGATGCCGGCAAGATTGGTGATGAATACGGAGAGTCGGTCTGTCCCGGCGTTCTTTGCATACACGGTCTTGCGGGAAAGCAGGACTTTTTCTTTTATAAGGAGACGCAGAAATGACCCACGACTACGCTTACAGATACGAAGAAATAAAGGCCTTTGCGGAAAAATTTCTTGCCGACGAAGGTCTTTTGTCCGCTGTTGAAAATTATATTATTGTCCCCGGTCTTTGTGATGTTCACGTGCATTTCAGAGAGCCGGGTTTTTCTTATAAAGAAACCATTGCGTCCGGCTCGGCGGCCGCGGCGCACGGAGGCTACACGGCGGTCTGCACCATGCCGAACCTCTCGCCCGTGCCCGACTGCGCGGAGCACCTGAAAGCTCAGCTCGACGCGATAGATAAGAGCGCCGTGATTGAGGTCATCCCCTACGGCGCGATAACCGTCGGCGAAAAGGGCGAGGAGCTCTCCGATATGGAGAGCATGGCGGATAATGTCTGCGCATTCTCCGACGACGGCAGAGGCGTGCAGAACGACGGCATGATGAGAGAGGCGATGGCGAAAGCCAAAAGACTCGGAAAGATAATCGCCGCCCACTGCGAGGACAACTCCCTGCTCTTCGGCGGCTACATCCACGACGGCGAATATGCGAAGGCTCACGGGCACAGGGGCATTTCAAGCGAGAGCGAGTACAGGCAGATCGAACGCGACCTGCGACTCGCCGAGGAGACGGGCTGCGCCTACCACGTCTGCCACATTTCAACAAAGGAGAGCGTCGAGCTGATAAGGCAGGCAAAGGCGCGCGGGGTCGACGTAACAAGCGAGACAGCGCCGCACTATCTCGTGCTCTGCGACGAGGATATGCGGGAGGACGGGCGCTTCAAGATGAACCCGCCGCTGAGAAGCCGCGAAGATAAGCAGGCGCTCATCGAGGGCATAAAGGACGGCACAATAGACATGATAGCGACCGACCACGCGCCGCACAGCGCGGAGGAAAAGGGGCGCGGGCTCGAAAAGAGCCTCATGGGAGTTGTCGGACTCGAAACGGCGTTCCCGGTGCTCTACACCGAGCTTGTGAAGAAAAATATAATAACGCTCGAAAGGCTCGTTGAGCTGATGAGCTTCAAGCCGAAGGAGCGCTTCAGGATAGACACGGGCTGCGATTTTGCGGTGTTCGGCATAGACGAGCCGTATAAAACAGATCCGAATGAATTTCTTTCTATGGGACGCGCCACGCCGTTCGCGGGACGCGAGGTGTTCGGCAGATGCCTGCTGACGGTGCACGGCGGCAAGGCGGTTTACAAGGCGGAGGCAATTAAATGAAACAGGGTATTTTCAAGATAACTTCAAACGAAAAAATCGCGCGCGATATATTCAAAATGACGCTCTCGGGCGACACCTCGGCGATAACCGCGCCGGGTCAGTTTGTGAACATAAAGCTCGACGGGCTCTTTCTGCGCCGTCCCATCTCGGTCTGCGACTGCGTCGGAGATAATCTGACGCTGATATATAAGGCAGTCGGGCGCGGCACGGAGCAGATGAGCCGCATGAAAAACGGCGATGAGCTTGACCTTTTAACGGGGCTGGGAAACGGCTACAATACCCGGACAAGCGGAGACAGTCCCCTGCTTATCGGCGGCGGAGTAGGCGTTCCGCCGATGTATATGCTCTGCAAAAAGCTCGTTGCCGAGGGCAAAAAAGTCACTGTCGTGCTCGGCTTCAACTCAAAGGACGATGTGTTCTGTGAGGACGAATTCAAGGCGCTCGGCGCCGATGTGCATATATCAACCGCCGACGGCACTTACAGCACAAAGGGCTTTGTCACGGACGTTATAAAAAATCTGCAATACACATTCTTCTACACCTGCGGACCCGAACCGATGTTCCGCGCAATGCATAAAATGATGAAAACTCCCGGGCAGTACAGCTTCGAGGAGCGCATGGGCTGCGGCTTCGGCGCGTGCATGGGCTGCTCCTGCAAAACGCTCACGGGCAACAAGCGGATCTGCAAGGAAGGTCCCGTAATGGAAAGCGAGGAGATAATATGGGCAGACTGAGCGTAAATTTATGCGGCGAGGAGCTTGACAATCCCGTTATCCCGGCGTCCGGCACCTTCGGCTACGGCTACGAGTTTGCGGAGCTCTATGACATAAACTGCCTCGGAACTTTTTCGTTCAAGGGCACGACAAAGGAGCCGCGCTTCGGCAATCCCACGCCGAGAATAGCGGAGTGCACCGCCGGCATGATAAACGCCGTCGGGCTCCAGAACCCCGGAGTGGACAAGGTTATAAGCGAGGAGCTCCCGAGGCTCAAGAAATGCTTTAACAAAAAAGTCATGGCGAATGTCAGCGGATTTTCGATCGACGAATATGCCTACACCTGCGAAAAGCTCGACAGTCAGGAGCAGGTCGGCTGGCTCGAGGTCAACGTCAGCTGTCCGAACGTGCACGGCGGCGGAATGAGCTTCGGCACGGACCCCCGCGCGGCGGCAGAGGTCACCAGAGCCGTCAAGGCGGTCACGAAAAAGCCGATTATCATAAAGCTCTCTCCCAACGTCACCGATATAGTGAGCATCGCGAAGGCCTGCGAGGATGCGGGCGCGGACGGAATAAGCCTCATAAACACCCTGCTCGGCATGAGAATAGACCTGAGAACAAAGAAGCCCGTGATCGCAAACACCATGGGCGGCTTCTCCGGCAGCGCGATATTCCCCGTGGCGCTCAGAATGGTATATCAGGTCTCGTCGGCGGTCAATATCCCGGTAGTCGGCATGGGCGGCGTATCGTCCGCCGAGGATGTTATAGAAATGATGCTCGCCGGGGCGACGGCGGTCGAAATCGGTGCCGCAAATCTCGTTGACCCGTTCATATGCAAAAAAACAGTCGAATCCCTGCCCGCCGCTGCGGACAAATATAATATAAACGAACTCAAGGACATCATAGGAGGAGCACACAATGGGTAAAGACGTAATAATCGCCTGCGACTTTGCAGACAAGGAGACCGCGCTGAGCTTTCTCGACAAATTCGAGGGCAGAAAGCCGTTTGTCAAGATAGGCATGGAGCTGTTCTACGCCGAGGGGCCGCAGATAGTGCGCGAGATAAAGGCGCGCGGACACAAAATCTTCCTCGACCTCAAGCTTCACGATATCCCGAACACGGTTAAAAAGAGCATGGCCGTGCTCTCAAGGCTCGATGTCGATATGTGCAACCTCCACGCCGCGGGCACCTCACGCATGATGGAGGCGGCTCTCGAGGGGCTGATCCGCCCGGACGGCACGCGTCCCCTGCTCATCGCCGTGACCCAGCTGACATCAACCGACCAGGAAGCAATGGAGCGCGATCTGCTGATAAAAGAGCCGATAGATAAGGTAGTCATGCACTACGCCGAGACCGCGAAGAATGCGGGGCTTGACGGCGTTGTCTGCTCCCCGCTCGAGGCGCGGAAGGTTCACGAGGTTTGCGGCGAAAGGTTTTTGACCGTCACTCCCGGCGTACGCTTTGCGGACGGCGACATAGGCGACCAGAAGCGCGTCATGACACCCGAGCAGGCGAAGAAAATAGGCTCCGACTACATCGTTGTCGGCAGGCCGATAACCGCCGCGCCCGACCCCGTTGCGGCATACGAGAGATGCATAAAAGAATTTGTTGACTGAGGAGAATGAAAAATGACTGAAATCAGTAAAAAAATCGCAAAGGATCTTCTTAAAATACAGGCTGTGTTTCTCAGCCCCGATAAGCCGTTCACCTGGGCGAGCGGAATAAAAAGCCCCGTCTACTGCGACAACCGTTTGACGCTCACCGCGCCCGAGGTTCGCACGGATGTCGAAAACGGGCTCAAGGCTCTTATCGAAGAAAATTATCCCGACGCGGAGGTGCTCATGGGCACCTCGACCGCCGGCATTGCCCATGCCGCCATAACCGCTCATCTCATGGGACTTCCCATGGGCTATGTCCGCTCCGGCAACAAGGATCACGGCAGGCAGAATCGCATTGAAGGCAAGCTCGAAAAGGGTCAGAAGGTTGTAGTCGTCGAGGATCTTATCTCGACGGGCGGCAGTGTTATCGACGTTGTTGACGCTCTGCGCGAGGCGGGCGCCGAAGTGCTCGGAATAGTCAGCATATTCACCTACGGAATGCAGAAGGGTCTTGACAGACTCGCAGCGGCCGAGGTCAAAAATATCAGCCTCACCAACCTCGACGTGCTCTCCGAAGTTGCGGCAGATGAGGGCTATATAAAGCCCGAGGATGTGAGCCGCCTTATCGCCTTCCGCAACAACCCCTCGGACGAGAGCTGGATAGGCGGTGCAAAATGAGGAGCATAGTAAATATTCTCGACCTCTCCGCAGAGGAGATTGACCGGCTTATAGCGGTTGCCGACGATATAGCGGCGCAGCCCGAAAAATATAACGAGGTCTGCCGCCACAAGATTCTCGCAACGCTGTTTTTTGAGCCCTCGACGCGCACGAGACTCAGCTTCGAGAGCGCTATGCTCTCGCTCGGCGGTCAGGTCATCGGCTTCTCCGGCGCGGGCTTAAGCTCAGCCTCGAAGGGCGAGACCCTCGCCGACACAATAGAGGTAGTCAACGGCTACGCAGACATAATCGCCATGCGCCACCCGAAGGAGGGGGCGCCCGTGGTAGCGTCGATGCACACGGCGGTGCCGCTGATAAATGCGGGAGACGGCGGGCATTTTCATCCCACGCAGACGCTCGCCGACCTGCTGACCATCCACCGCGAAAAGGGTACGTTTGATAACCTCACGATAGGTCTCTGCGGCGATTTGAAATACGGCAGAACGGTCCACTCGCTCATAGCGGCGATGACAAGATACAAAAATGTAAAGTTCGTTCTCATCTCCCCCGAGGAGCTTCGCCTGCCGCAGTTCGTCACGGACGAATATCTCGAGGGCAGCGGGCTTCAATATGAGGAGTGCCGCTCGCTCGAAGAGGCGATGCCCAAGCTCGATATACTCTATATGACCCGCATCCAGCGCGAGCGCTTCACGGACGAAGCGGAATATCAGAGGCTAAACGGCATATATGTCCTCGACAAAGAAAAGATGAGCCTTGCAAAGAGCGATATGTGCGTTCTGCATCCCCTGCCGCGAATCAACGAGATAACGCCCGAAGTGGACTCCGACCCGCGCGCAAAATATTTCGAGCAGACGCGCTGCGGCAGGCTCATGCGCATGGCTCTGATAATGAAGCTGCTCGGGCTTATCCCCGATGATGGTCAGCCCGAAAAAGCGGAGGAGCCGATATATATATACGACAAATATAAGTGTGACAATCCTGCCTGCATAAGCGTGTGCGAGCCGGGCATAAGAAGCATTTTTAAGACTTTTGACGCAAACGGCGGCGCGTGCAGATGCATTTATTGTGACAAAGAGCGAAAGTGAGAAAGTTCTCCTCTGCGCCTTGACTGAGAGCCCTTGTATTTGGTATACTTTTAGATACAGTACAGATGAGTTTTCTGCGACTGACGGATTATTGCAGAGCACTGCAAGGGAACAGAAAAACTCTTTTTCGGCCGACCGTCTGGGCACACTTGAGACACCCTCTCTAAGTGTGCCCTTTTTGATTTTTCAGGAGGTATAAAATGAAGAAAGTCGGTATAGTAATGGGCAGCGACAGCGACCTGCCCATCATCAGAAAAGCGACAGACACCCTGCGCGCGCTCGGCATTCCGTTTGAAGCGCACGTCTATTCCGCACACAGAACACCCGATGAGGCCATGGCTTTTGCCCGCTCGGCAAAGGACAACAGCTTCGGAGTCATTATAGCCGCCGCAGGCATGGCGGCGCATCTCGCCGGAGCTGTTGCGGCGAACACCACCCTGCCCGTTATAGGCATACCCTGCAAATCCAATACCCTCGACGGCATTGATGCCCTCCTTTCCACAGTACAGATGCCCTCCGGCATACCCGTGGCGACCGTTGCGATAAACGGAGGAGCCAATGCCGCTTTGCTTTCGGCTCAGATACTCGCGCTCGGCGAGCCGGAGCTTGCAAAGAAGCTTGAAGCTAAACGCGCCGCCGACGCAAAGGCCGTCCTCGAAAAGAACGCCGCCGTTTCGGCAGAACTTAACTCGGAGGTTTAAAGAATGAACGAGATATCAAGGTCCGATGTATACGCCGACGCGGGCGTTGACATAACCGCGGGCTACAAGGCAGTCGAGCTGATGAAAAGGCACATCGCGCGCACCCTCACTTCCGGCGTCTGCTCCGATGTGGGCGGCTTCGGCGGTCTGTTCGAATTAGACCTGACGGGCATAACAAAGCCCGTGCTCGTCAGCGGCACAGACGGAGTGGGCACAAAGCTCAAGCTGGCCTTTCTCATGAACAAGCACGACACCGTCGGCATAGACTGCGTGGCAATGTGCGTCAACGACATAATTTGCAGCGGCGCAAAGCCCCTGTTCTTCCTCGATTACATCGCCTGCGGCAAGAACTATCCCGAGAGGATAGCCGATATCGTCAGCGGCGTCTGCGAGGGCTGCGTGCAGTCCGGCGCGGCGCTCATCGGCGGCGAGACCGCCGAGATGCCCGGCTTCTATCCGATAGACGAATACGACCTCGCGGGCTACTGCACGGGCGTAGTTGACAAGGATAAGATCATCGACAACAAGACCATGACCCCCGGCGATGTGATAATCGCGCTCCCCTCGAGCGGCGTTCATTCAAACGGCTTCTCGCTCGTGAGAAAGGTTTTCGACGTTGAAAACAGCGACATAACTCTCCCCGTTGACTCCCTCGGCGGCAAGAGCATAGGCGAGACCCTGCTCACGCCGACAAAGATATATGTAAAGCCCGTTTTGGCTCTGCTCGAAAAGATAAAGGTCAAGGGCATATCCCACATCACGGGCGGCGGCTTCTACGAGAATATACCGAGAAGCATTCCCGACTCGCTCGGCGCTAAAATCGACCGCTCGGCTATAAAGGTTCTGCCGATATTCGACCTCATCGCCAAGACCGGAAACATCTGCGAGCGCGATATGTTCAACACCTTCAACATGGGCGTGGGCATGAGCATAGTCGTTTCAAAGGACGACGCCGACGAGGCGCTCAACATACTCGGAGCGGCCGGCGAAAAGCCCTATATCATAGGCGAGATAGTCTCCTCTGAGCAGAAAATAGAGATATGCTGACGGTGCCGAGAGGCTCGGCAACCGCTCGGCGGAGCACTTCCGCCGGCACTGACTCTTATCGGAGGGCTGAAAAAAATGAAATCAAACAAGGCTGAAATAGCGGTTTTTGTCTCCGGCGGCGGCACGAATCTTCAGGCTCTTATCGACGCACAGAAAAGCGGGATAATCGAGCACGGCGAGATAAAATTGGTCATCTCGAGCAACCCCGGCGCTTACGCGCTCGAGCGCGCGGAGAAAGCCGGGATAAAGGGCGTTACGGTCAGCAAGAAGGAGCTCGGCAGTCAGGCGGCCGTCGAAGAAAAAATAACCGAAATACTTGAAGAGAACAATATAGACTTGATAATCCTCGCGGGCTATATGAGCATACTGAGCGCGGACTTCACGCGCAGATACGAGCGCAGGATAATCAACGTTCACCCGTCGCTCATCCCGTCGTTCTGCGGCGAGGGCTTCTACGGGCTTCGCGTCCACGAGGCGGCACTTAAAAAGGGCGTCAAGGTAACGGGCGCAACGGTTCATTTCGTCAACGAGATACCCGACGGCGGCGAAATAATCATGCAGAAGGCGGTCAAAGTCAGGGACGGCGACACGCCCGAAACGCTTCAAAAGAGAGTCATGCGCCTCGCCGAATGGAAAATACTCCCGGCGGCGGCGGAAAAAATATCGGACGAAATAGTCCGTAAAAAAGCGGAGGAAAAATAATGGATATTTACGCAGTCAACGACATAGCAAAGCTCATCGAGGGCAATTCCTACGTAGGCAGAGGCATCGTCATCGGCAAGAGCGCCGACGGCAAAAAGGCCTGCACCGCATATTTCATCATGGGTCGTTCGGCAAACAGCCGCAACCGCATATTCGCAGAGCGCGGCGGAGTGCTCTACACCGAGCCGTTCGACGCTTCTAAGGTCGAGGACCCGAGCCTCATTATTTACGCCGCAGTCAGAAACTTTGAAAATAAAATTATAGTCACAAACGGCGACCAGACTGACACAGTCAACGACGCTTTAAAAGTCGGCGGCTCGTTTAAGAGCGCACTTGAGACACGCGAATTCGAGCCGGACGCTCCGAACTTCACCCCCAGAATCAGCGGAATGCTGACCTTCGAAAACGGGGATTTCACATATGAGATGAGCATTCTCAAGAGTGCGGACGCCGAGGGCAGCGCTTGCAACAGATACACCTTCTCCTACTCCCCTCTCGCGGGTCTCGGCCACTTCATCCACACCTATGTCTGCGACGGAAATCCCATCCCGACCTTCCAGGGCGAGCCCGAGAGAGTCTCCGTTCCGAACGATATCGACGAGTTCACCTCATCGCTTTGGAACGCGCTCGACGAGGACAACAAGATTTCGCTCTATGTCAGATACACCGACCTCTCGACCGGCGAAGAGGACAGCAGGCTCATAAACAAGAACGCTTAAAAAGGAGAATAAAAATGAAAGAATTCGAGCTTAAATACGGATGCAACCCCAACCAGAAGCCCTCCCGCATCTATATGGCGGACGGCAGTGAGCTGCCCATTGAAATTCTCTGCGGCAGACCCGGATACATAAACTTCCTCGACGCTTTCAACTCCTGGCAGCTCGTCAAGGAGCTCAAAGAAGCCCTCGGCCTCCCCGCCGTGACCTCGTTTAAGCACGTCAGCCCCACCTCGGCGGCAGTCGGCATCCCGCTCTCCGACAAGCTCAAGAGAGCCTGCTTCGTCGATGACATTGAGGGGCTTGACGACTCCCCGCTCGCCTGCGCCTATGCTCGCGCACGCGGCACGGACAGAATGTGCTCGTTCGGCGACTGGGTAGCCCTCTCCGATGTCTGCGACGTGACGACGGCAAAGATGATAAAGCGCGAGGTCTCCGACGGCATCATCGCCCCCGGCTATGAGCCCGAGGCACTTGAGATTCTCAAGTCCAAGCGCAAGGGCAACTACAATATAGTAAAAATCGACCCCGACTACGTTCCCGAGGAGACGGAGCGCAAGCAGGTCTACGGCATAACCTTTGAGCAGGGCAGAAACAACTTTAAGATAAACAGAGAGCTGCTCACAAATATTGTCACCGAGAATAAAAACCTCCCCGACAACGCGGCTCGCGATCTCATAATCTCGCTCA
This sequence comes from Oscillospiraceae bacterium, assembly GCA_003538135.1. Taxonomy (GTDB): domain Bacteria; phylum Bacillota; class Clostridia; order Oscillospirales; family Acutalibacteraceae; genus CAG-177. The sequence goes on along the minus strand of DPOR01000007.1, from coordinate 88,456 downwards.
TAACGCTAAAATATACGCAGTCGAACTCCGTTTGCTACGCGGTTGACGGTCAGGGTATCGGCGTCGGCGCAGGTCAGCAGTCGAGAATCCACTGCACACGCCTTGCGGGCACAAAGGCCGACACATGGTTTTTACGCCAGCATGAAAAAGTCCTGAACCTCCCCTTCAAGGATTCGATAGGCCGCCCCGACAGGGACAATGTCATTGACGGCTACATCAACAGAAACGAAGAGGATGTCTGCGCCGAGGGCAACTGGCAGAAGTATTTCACCTCCCGCCCCGAGCCGCTGACCGACGAGGAAATCAAGGCATATCTCGCCTCGATAGACGGCGTATCGCTCGGCTCGGACGCGTTCTTCCCGTTCGGCGACAACATCGAGAGAGCAAAGCGCAGCGGAGTTAAATATATCGCAGAGCCCGGCGGTTCCATCCGCGACGACCTTGTTATAGAGTGCTGCGACAAATACGGCATGGTCATGGCGTTCACCGGTATGCGCCTGTTCCACCATTGACGGAGGGAATAAGATGAACATTCTGGTAGTAGGCTCCGGCGGAAGAGAGCACGCCGTTATAAAAAAGCTCAGAGAAAATACAGAAGTTAAAAGGATATACGCCCTGCCCGGAAACGGCGGCATCGCCGCAGACGCAGAGTGCGTCAGCATAGGCGCCACCGACCTTGACGGCATTGCGGAATTTGCGAAGAACAATCAGATAGATTACGCGGTTGTCACGCCGGACGACCCGCTCGTGCTCGGCTGCGTGGACAGGCTCGAGAGCCTCGGCATACCCTGCTTCGGCCCGCGCAAAAACGCGGCAATAATCGAGGGCAGCAAGGTTTTTTCAAAGAACCTGATGAAAAAATACGGCATACCCACAGCACGGTACGAGGTCTTTGACAGCGCGGAGGACGCGCTCGCCTATCTCGACTCCGCACCCGTGCCTACAGTCATAAAGGCGGACGGTCTCGCGCTCGGCAAGGGCGTTATAATCGCCGCAACGCGCGACGAGGCAAAGGACGCAGTCGTTGAAATCATGCGGGACAAGAAGTTCGGCAAGAGCGGCGACAGCATAGTTATAGAAGAATTTTTGACGGGTCCCGAGGTGTCGGTGCTCTCGTTCACGGACGGCACGACGGTAGTTCCGATGGTATCGTCCATGGATCACAAGCGCGCGCTCGACAACGACGGGGGACTGAACACCGGCGGCATGGGCACAGTCGCCCCGAACCCCTATTACACAGAGGAAATCGCCGAGAGGTGCATGAAAGAGATATTCCTGCCCACGGTAAACGCGATGAATGCGGAGGGCAGAACCTTCAAGGGCTGCCTCTATTTCGGGCTCATGCTCACGGAAAACGGCCCGAAGGTCATCGAATACAACTGCCGCTTCGGCGACCCCGAGACTCAGGTCGTGCTCCCCCTGCTCAAAAGCGACCTGCTCACCGTTATGCAGGCGGTGACAAACGGCACACTCTCGGAAACTCCCGTTGAATTTTCAAGCGGAAACGCCTGCTGCGTGGTCATGGCTTCAAAGGGCTATCCCGTGGCATACGAAAAGGGCTATGAAATCGATATCCCCGATGAGATAAAGGACAGCGTTTATGTCGCGGGCGCCGCGAAAAAGGACGGCCGCCTCGTAACAAGCGGCGGCAGAGTTCTCGGCGTTACGGCAGTTGAGGACACGCTCGAAAAGGCTGTCTCCTCGGCATATAAAAAGGTAGAAAAGATTCACTTTGACAACGCCTTTTACAGGCGCGACATCGGCGCGAAAGCGCTCGCCGCAACGGAGGAAAAGTAAATGGTATACAGAGTATTCGTTGAAAAGAAAAAAGAGCTCGCTCAGGAGGCTAAAGCCCTGCTCGGCGAGGCAAGAGACCTGCTCGGAATCAAGAATCTCACCGATGTGCGCGTTATCAACCGTTACGATGCGGAAAACATCACGCCCGAGCTCTTCGATTATGCGAAGCGCACCGTGTTCTCCGAGCCCCAGCTCGACATTGTATCGGACAGCATCGAGATAAACGGCAAGTGCTTCGCGGTCGAATTCCTGCCCGGTCAGTTCGACCAGCGCGCCGACTCTGCGGCTCAGTGCATACAGATAATCTCGCAGGGCGAGCGCCCGCTGATACGCACGGCGAAAATATACATCCTCATCGGCGACATAACCGACGCCGACGCGCAGAGGATAAAAAAATATGTCATCAACCCCGTCGAGGCGCGCGAGGCGAGCCTCGAAAAGCCCGAGACTCTCGCGGTAAAATACGACATTCCGACCGAGGTCAGAACTCTTGACGGCTTCATCGAGCTTGACAGGGCTGGGCTTGAGAATTTCGTTAAGCAGTACGGGCTCGCCATGGACGCGGACGATATCGCGTTCTGCCGGGATTATTTCAAATCCGAGCACCGCGACCCGACTATAACCGAGATACGCATGATAGACACCTACTGGTCGGATCACTGCCGTCACACGACATTTCTGACCGTCATTGACAGCGTGAAATTCGAGGACGAGCTGCTCCAGAGCGCATACGACGAATATCTTGCGGTCAGAAAAGAATTAGGCCGCACAAAGCCGATATGCCTTATGGATCTTGCGACTATAGCGGTCAAGCATCTCAAGAAGCACGGCAAGCTCGACCGCCTCGACGAGTCCGAGGAGATAAACGCCTGCACGGTGAAAATCGATGTAGATGTTGACGGCGTAACGGAGCCGTGGCTTCTGCTCTTTAAAAACGAGACGCACAATCATCCGACGGAGATAGAGCCCTTCGGCGGCGCGGCGACCTGCATAGGCGGCGCTATACGCGACCCGCTCTCGGGGCGCTCGTATGTCTACGGCGCTATGCGCGTAACGGGCGCAGCCGACCCGCTCAAGCCCATTGACGAGACGATAAAGGGCAAGCTGCCGCAGAGAAAAATCGTCACTACCGCGGCAGCGGGCTATTCCTCATACGGCAATCAGATAGGCCTTGCCACCGGCATAGTCGACGAGATATATCATCCCGGCTACGCCGCCAAGAGAATGGAAATCGGCGCAGTAATAGCGGCAACGCCCGCGGAGAATGTGCGCCGCGAGGTACCCGCTCCCGGAGACATTGTCATCCTGCTCGGCGGCTCGACCGGACGCGACGGCTGCGGCGGAGCTACCGGCTCCTCGAAGTCCCACACCGTCGAATCGCTCGAAAGCTGCGGCGCCGAGGTTCAAAAGGGCAATGCCCCCGAGGAGAGAAAGCTCCAGAGGCTCTTCAGAAATAAAGATGCCTGCCTGATGATCAAGCGCTGCAACGACTTCGGCGCGGGCGGCGTATCGGTTGCCATAGGCGAGCTCGCGGACGGACTCGAGATAGACCTCAACGCAGTGCCGAAAAAATACGAGGGTCTCGACGGCACGGAGCTTGCTATAAGCGAGAGCCAGGAGCGCATGGCGGTCGTTGTCGAGCCGCACAATGTTGACGCTTTCCTCGCGCTGGCAAATAAGGAAAATCTTCAGGCCGTGCCCGTGGCGCAAGTCAAGGCCGAGCCGAGGCTCGTCATGAACTGGAACGGCAAAAAGATAGTCGATATCAGCCGTGAATTCCTGAATTCCAACGGCGCGGACAAGCATATAGACATCACCCCCGAAGCACCCGCTCTCAAAGAAAAGAAAATTTCCGGCTCGTTTAAGGAGAACTACTCCGCTTTGGCTTCCGACCTCAACATCTGCTCAAAGCGCGGCCTTTCCGAGCGCTTCGACTCAACGATAGGCGCGGGCACTGTGCTCATGCCGTTCGGCGGAAAACATCAGCTGACCCCCATTCAGGCGATGGTGCAGAAGATCTCGGTCGAGAAGAAGCACACCGACGACTGCTCACTCATGGCGTTCGGCTACAATCCGTTTGTAACAGAGCAGAGCCCCTATCACGGCGCATATCTCGCGGTTATAGAGTCTGTCTGCAAGCTCATCGCTTCGGGCGCGGAATTTAAAGATGTATATCTCACCTTCCAGGAATATTTTGAGCGCCCCGGCAGGGACGGCAAGCGCTGGGGTCAGCCTTTAGCCGCGCTTCTCGGCGCATTCAAGGCGCAGATGGAGCTCGGAATCGGCTCAATAGGCGGCAAGGACTCGATGAGCGGCTCGTTTGAGGACCTCGACGTTCCGCCCACCCTCGTCTCGTTCGCCGTAACTACCGAAAAGACCTCCTCGATAGTCTCGCCCGAATTCAAGAGCACCGGACACAAAGTCATTTTCATTGCCCCCGAATCTGACGAAAACGGTCTGCCGAAAACCGATTCGCTTTTGGACGTTTTCTCCCGCGTTACCGAGCTTCTGCGCTCCGGCAAGGCGGCAGCCTGCTACACCCCCGGCATGGGCGGCATAGCGGAGGCCGTAATGAAGATGGCGTTCGGCAACGGCATAGGCTTCGAATACAGCGGCGACATCACGCTCGAAAAGATATTCTCCCTGAGCTATGCGGGCTTCATTCTTGAGCTTGCCGACGGCGCAGAGGAAGTCGGCACGCTTCTCGGTCATACGAACGACAGCGGACTGATAAGCCTCGGCGGCGAGAGCATAGCGCTTTCGGAGCTTCTCGGAACATACGAGGACAAGCTTGAGAGCGTCTACAGCTGCAACATAGAAAACGCCGGCAAGGGCGCGGAGAACTTCTCCTATGAGGTCTCGGAGCGCAAGGCTCCCGCCGTAAAGGCCGCAAAGCCACGCGTGCTCATTCCTGCATTCCCCGGCACAAACTGCGAATATGACAGCGCAAAGGCAGTCGGCGACGCGGGCGCAGAGCCCGAGATAATAGTTATAAACAACCTCAGCGCGGACGGCATCAGCCGCAGCGTCGAAAAATTTGCAAACGAGCTTCGCTCCTCACAGATGATATTTATCCCCGGCGGCTTCTCAGGCGGCGACGAGCCCGACGGAAGCGGCAAGTTCATCACGGCGTTCTTCAGAAATGCCGCGATAAAAGAGGGAGTTACCGACCTGCTCGAAAACAGGGACGGTCTCATGTGCGGAATCTGCAACGGCTTCCAGGCGTTGATAAAGCTCGGTCTTGTCCCCTACGGAAAAATAATCGACACGGACGAGAACTGCCCGACGCTCACCTTTAACACCATAGCGCGCCACCAGTCGAGAATCGTGCGCACCCGCATCGCCTCGAACAAATCCCCGTGGCTCGCTCTGACGCAGGTCGGCGACATATATTCCGTGCCTATCTCCCACGGCGAGGGACGCTTCCTCGCAAGCGACGAGCTGGTAGCGCAGCTTGCCGCAAACGGTCAGATAGCCACGCAGTATGTTGACCTCGACGGCAACGCTTCAAACGATATACATTTTAACCCCAACGACTCCGTCTGCGCCATCGAGGGCATCACCTCGCCCGACGGCCGAGTATTCGGAAAAATGGGACACAGCGAAAGAATCGGAAAAGGGCTTTACAAAAATGTCCCGGGAGATTATAATATTCGTATGTTTGAAGCGGCTGTTAAATATTTTAAATGATGACAAGGAGAATGGCTCATGGCCTTTTTATCCGACATTGAAATTGCGCAGCGCTGCAAACCCGAGCATATAAGCGTTATTGCAAAGCGCGCTCATGTCGATGAAAAATATGTGGAACAATACGGAAAGTATAAGGCGAAGATAGACCCCGCTCTGCTCTCGGAGACAAAGAGAGAGAACGGGAAGCTGATTCTCGTCACCGCCATAACCCCCACCCCCGCGGGCGAGGGCAAGACTACGACGACGATAGGCCTTGCGGACGGACTGCGCAGAATAGGCAAGGATGTCACCGTTGCCCTGCGCGAGCCGAGCCTCGGTCCGGTTTTCGGAGTCAAGGGCGGAGCCGCCGGCGGCGGATATTCCCAGGTTGTTCCCATGGAGGATATCAACCTCCACTTCACCGGTGACTTTCACGCGATAGGCGCGGCGAACAACCTGCTTGCCGCCATGCTCGACAATCATATTCAGCAGGGCAACGAGCTCGGAATAGACGTTCGCAAAATAACATGGAAACGCTGCGTTGACATGAACGACCGCCAGCTTCGTTTTATAGTTGACGGCATGGGCGGCAAGATGAACGGTATGCCCCGCGAGGACGGCTTTGACATAACCGTTGCGAGCGAGATTATGGCAGTGCTCTGCCTTTCGAACTCGATAACCGACCTCAAGCAGCGCCTCTCGCGCATTATAGTCGGCTACACCTACGACGACAAGCCCGTGACCTGCGGCGAGCTCAAGGCGGCGGGCGCGATGACCGCGCTTTTGAAGGACGCTTTGAAGCCCAACCTTGTCCAGACCCTTGAGGGCACTCCCGCGTTTGTCCACGGCGGCCCGTTTGCGAATATCGCCCATGGCTGCAACTCCGTCATGGCGACAAGGATGGCGCTCAAGATGGGCGACTACACCGTTACCGAGGCGGGCTTCGGCGCAGACCTCGGCGCGGAGAAGTTCTTTGACATAAAATGCCGCATGGCGGGACTCACGCCCGACGCGGTAGTTGTCGTCGCCACGGTCCGCGCGCTCAAGATGCACGGCGGACTCGACAGGAAAGAGCTTGCAAAAGAGGACATAGACGCGCTCGAAAAGGGCATTCCCAATCTCCTGCGCCATGTCTCAAACATCAGAAATGTCTATAAACTCCCCTGCGTCGTTGCGGTCAACCGATTCCCGACCGACACCGACGCCGAGATAGATTTCATCATCGCAAAATGCCGCGAGCTCGGGGTCAACTCCGTGCTCTCGACCGAGTGGTCGGAGGGCGGCAAGGGCGGTCAGGCGCTCGCGCGCGAGGTCGTCCGCCTGTGCGAAGAGGAAAAGGGCGATTTCACATTCGCCTACGAGGACGGCCTTTCGATTGAAGAAAAAATCGAAGCCGTTGTCAAAAAAGTCTACGGGGGCGACGGAATAAACGTCATGCCCGAAGCCAAGAGACAGATAGCAAGGCTTGAAGCTCTCGGCTTTGGCAAATGCCCCGTGTGCATAGCAAAAACCCAGTACAGCTTTTCGGATGACCCGACAAAGCTCGGCGCGCCCGAGCACTTCACCGTAACCGTGAAGAACGTCAAAATTTCCGCAGGCGCAGGCTTCGTCGTCGTTTTGACCGGCGATATTCTGACCATGCCCGGACTTCCGAAGTTCCCCGCCGCAGAAAAAATCGATGTTGACGAGAGCGGCAGAATAACAGGTCTGTTCTGAGATAATAATTCCGCTCGGAGAAAAAGCTCTGCCGAGCGGAGTTTCTATAAATATCGGAGGTAATAAAATGGCTTATTATTTCAACGAAGTATCGCATACCTTTAATGAGTATCTGCTCGTCCCCGGCTATTCGTCGAGCGAGTGCGTGCCCGCAAATGTGTCGCTCAAGACGCCCCTTGTCAAGTACAAAAAGGGCGAGGAGCCCGCGATTTCGCTCAACATTCCGCTGACTTCCGCCATTATGCAGTCCGTCTCCGGTGAGAAGCTCGCCGTGGCGCTCGCAAAGGAGGGCGGCGTGTCGTTCATCTTCGGCTCGCAGAGCATAGAGGATGAGGCGGCCATGGTCGCAAGGGCAAAGAATTTCAAGGCCGGCTTCGTCGTCAGCGACTCGAACATCACTCCCGACGCCACTCTCAACGACGTTATCGCGCTCAAGGAGAGAAACGGCCATTCCACTATCGCCGTGACCGAGGACGGCTCGGCAAACGGCAGGCTTGTCGGCATAGTCACGAGCAGAGACTACCGCGTCAGCCGCATGACCGGCGACGAGAAGGTCTCGTCCTTCATGACTCCCCGCGAAAAGCTCGTCACCGCCCCCGACAGCACCACCCTCAAGGAAGCAAACGACATAATCTGGGACAACAAGCTCAACTCCCTGCCCATAGTCGATTCCGAGGGCAATCTCAGATATTTTGTTTTCCGCAAAGACTACGATGCCCATAAGGACAACCCCAACGAGCTTCTCGACGCGGACAAACGCTACGTCGTCGGCGCGGGCATCAATACAAGAGATTACGCAGAGCGTGTTCCCGCTCTTGTCGAGGCTGGCGCGGACGTTCTCTGCATCGACTCCTCCGAGGGCTTCTCGGAGTGGCAGTCGCGCACCCTCGCATGGGTCAGAGAGCACTACGGCGACAGCGTCAAAATCGGCGCGGGCAACGTCGTTGACCGAGAGGGCTTCCTCTTCCTCGCCGAGGCGGGCGCAGACTTCATAAAGGTCGGCATCGGCGGCGGCTCCATATGCATTACCCGCGAGACAAAGGGCATCGGCAGAGGCCAGGCCTCCGCGCTTATAGACGTCTGCAAGGCGAGAGACGAATATTTCGAGAGAACGGGCGTATATATCCCCGTCTGCTCCGACGGCGGCATAGTCTACGACCATCACATGACCCTCGCGCTTGCGATGGGCGCCGACTTCCTTATGCTCGGCCGCTACTTCGCGCGCTTTGACGAGAGCCCGACAAACAAGATCTCCATAAAGGGCACTTATTATAAAGAGTACTGGGGCGAGGGCTCCAACCGCGCAAGGAACTGGCAGCGCTACGACCTCGGCGGCGACAAGAAGCTGTCGTTCGAGGAAGGCGTTGACTCCTATGTTCCCTACGCCGGCACGCTCAAGGACAATGTCACGCTCTCGCTGAGCAAGGTAAAGTCCACCATGTGCAACTGCGGCGCGCTCAATATCCCCGAGCTGCAGCAGAAGGCGAAGCTGACCCTTGTCTCCGCAACGAGCATAGTCGAGGGCGGCGCACACGATGTTGTGCAGAAGGAGACCTACTCCGACCTGAAAAAATAAGCCTGATTCTTTACGGCAGGGCGCGGTGAAAACCGTTCCCTGCCTTTGAATTTAGGCAAATTCACTTGCACAATCACCAATAAATGAAAAGTTACGGCGCAAAAGGCTGTTAAATCCGACGTTTTTACCGAAAACGCCCGTTAAACTGTTGACACGTCGAAAATGCAATGCTATAATACAGACAATTTAAGACAGCACTTGATAGAGGATGCGAACGAGAAGAGTATCCAGCAGCAACGCCGGCAAGCGGCAGCTGGAGAAAGGCAAGTTCGCCGAAGTGATACCGCGGTTGCCGCCGCTGTAACGCTGGGCCCTCGCCAAACAGGCGACGGACTGTCACATGACTTATGTGGAGCGCTATCATCGGTTTTTCTGCAAGTATAGCAGCATACACAAAGCCTGTGATACCTCTTCGGGTCGCAGGCTTATTTAATTTTATTCAGGAGATGGTAAACAATGAACAGAACGAAGAGAATTGTGGCCGCCATTCTGGCTATCGCCATGTGCGCAGTATTATTTGCAGGGTGCAGCACTAAACCCGGCAGCGCCAAGACCGGCGTTGAAGACGGCGTTCTGACCGTCGCCATGGAGTGTGCATACGCTCCCTACAACTGGACTCAGAGCGATGACTCCAACGGCGCTGTTCCGATAAAGGACTCCAGCGATTACGCCAACGGCTACGATATAATGATGGCAAAGAAGATCTGCGAAGCAAACGGCTGGAAGCTCGAGGTTGTGCGCCTCGACTGGGATTCGCTTGTCCCCGCAGTTCAGACCGGCAAGGTTGACGCCGTTATCGCAGGTCAGTCGATGACCGCAGGTCGTATGCAGCAGGTCGATTTCGCAGGCCCCTACCTCTATGCAACCATCGTTTGCATGACAAAGCAGAACAGCAAGTACGCTAACGCAACCTCCCTTGCCGACCTCGCAGGCGCAAAGTGCACCTCGCAGCTCGGAACCATTTGGTATGACACCTGCCTTCCGCAGGTAAAGGGTGCTCTTCTTCAGACCGCGCAGGAGACCGCTCCCGCCATGCTCATGGCTCTTGAGACCGGCGCCGTCGACTTCATCTGCACCGATATGCCCACCGCTCAGGGCGCTCTCATCGCTTACAGCGACCTGAAGATACTCAACCTCCCCGACGATGCTTTCAAGGTTGACCAGGGCGACATCAACATCGGTATTTCCGTCAGAAAGGGCAACACCGAGCTCAAGGATAAGATTAACTCCGCCCTTGCAGGCATGACCGAGGACGATTTCAACAGAATAATGGACGAGGCGGCAAAGATTCAGCCCCTTTCAAAGTAATCAACAATAATCAGAACGGAGATAACAAGATATGAACAAGCTTGCCCAGCTTTGGAGCGATATAGTTCAGTGCTGGAGTGACAGCTCAATGCAGTATTTGACCGGCGCTCTAAAGACTATCGAGCTCGCTGTTATAGCGACAATCATAGGCTGCCTTATCGGCCTTATCTGCGGAATAATCCAGACTATTCCGTGCGGCAAAAAAGATAATATCGTAAAACGCGTCATTCTCGGAATAGTCAAGGCTATCGTGCGCATCTACGTCGAAGTTTTCAGAGGCACCCCGATGATAATCCAGGCGATATTCATCTACTATGCCCTGCCCTACTTCTCGAACGGTGCGATAAACCTTGAGGTGACCTTCGCGGCATATCTCGTTGTCTCCATCAACACCGGAGCTTACATGGCCGAAACCGTCCGCGGCGGCATAATGTCGATAGATATCGGTCAGACGGAGGGCGCAAAGTCCATAGGCATGAACCACTTCAAGACCATGCTCTATGTCATTCTTCCGCAGACCATACGCAACATTATCCCGCAGATAGGCAACAACCTTATAATCAACATCAAGGATACTTCCGTCATGTTCGTTATAGGCTACGCCGAGCTCTTCGCGGCTCACAAGGCCATTGTCGGCGCAAAATATGTCTACTTCCCGTCGGCAGTTATAACGCTGACCATCTATCTGATAATGACGGTTATATGCTCGCTCATTCTCAGACTTTGGGAGAAGAAGCTTGACGGTCCGGAGAACTTCGATCTCTCGACCACCGACTCTCTCGCCCACACCAGCGGAATGTACACATTTGTCAAAAAGACCAAGAAGAAGGAGGAAAGATAATGTCAGAGCCTATTTTACAGATAAATCATCTTTCCAAAACCTTCGGCAGCCACGAAGTCCTGCGTGACATTGACTTCTCGGTCAACCCCGGCGACGTCACGAGCATAATCGGCGCATCCGGCTCGGGCAAATCGACATTGCTCCGCTGCATAAACCTGCTTGAGACTCCCTCCTCCGGCGAGATACTCTATCACGGCAAGAACATAGACCATATAAAGGGCGGCGCGAGCGCATACCGTTCGCACGTCGGCATGGTGTTCCAATCGTTCAACCTTTTCAACAATATGTCCGCGCTCAAAAACTGCATGATAGGTCAGACGAAGGTGCTCAAGAAGTCCAAGGCTGAGGCCAAGGCGTCCGCACTGCACTATCTTGAGAAGGTCGGCATGGCGCCTTACATCAACGCCAAGCCCTCCCAGCTCTCCGGCGGCCAGAAGCAGCGCGTCGCAATAGCCCGCGCGCTTGCGATGGAGCCCGAGGTTCTGCTCTTCGATGAGCCGACAAGCGCACTCGACCCGCAGATGGTCGGCGAGGTGCTCGAGGTCATGCGCAACCTTGCAAACGAGGGTCTGACGATGATCGTCGTCACCCACGAGATGGCGTTTGCCCGCGACGTTTCAACGAACGTCGTGTTCATGGCGGACGGACTCATCTGCGAGGAGGGCAGCCCGAAGGATATATTCGAGAATCCGCAGAATCCCAAAACGCAGGAGTTCCTCTCAAGATTCCTCGAAAAATAAAATAAAAATACAGCAAAGCAGGATATCTCTAAAACGGAGATATCCTGCTTTTATTTGCGCCTGTGTGCGGGTTTGTATATTAATTTTATGCCCGCGCCGCGCTCTTCTCTTGTCAATTTTTACAAAGCTGTTTTCTCTCGTGCGAAGGTATGGTACAGATTGACAAAAATGAATTAATTCGTCCAAAATACTTGCATATTTATACATCAAGTAGTATATTATTAAACAAATAGTTGAATAAATTTGCAGCATCGGCGAATATTCTGGGATTTTTATAAATCCACTGTTCGCCGAAAACGCATTAAATCGGGAGATGCCATGAAGATATTCATAGACGGCAGCGCCGGCACGACCGGGCTGAGAATAAAGGACAGGCTCATGAAGAGGAGCGACGTCGAGCTGCTGACGCTCGGCGAGAAAGAGAGAAAAGATCCCGAGAGCCGCAAGCGGGCTCTGAACGGCGCGGACGCAGCCTTTCTCTGTCTGCCCGACTCCGTGGCCGTCGAGGCGGTCGGGCTGGTCGAAAACCCCGACACCGTAATTATCGACACCTCGACCGCACACCGCACCGCCGAGGGCTGGGCTTACGGCTTTCCGGAGCTCTCCGCAGAGTTTGAAGAAAAGATAAAAAATTCAAAGCGAATAGCCGTCCCCGGCTGCCACGCCGGCGGCTTTATAGCGCTGGTCTATCCCCTCGTCGAAGCGGGCGTGCTAAAAAAAGACGCGCTGCTCAGCTGCTTTTCCCTCACGGGCTACAGTGGCGGAGGCAAGAAAATGATAGCAGAATACGAGAGCGCGGACAAATCGCCCCTGCTGTCCGCCCCGAGGCAATACGGGCTTTCTCAACAGCACAAGCACCTAAAGGAGATGGCTGGCATTACCGGAATTGAAAAATTTCCGATATTCTGCCCTGTAGTCGATGATTTTTACAGCGGAATGCAGGTAACCGTTCCGTTGTTCGGGGAGCAGCTCGGCTGTTCCTTCGACGAAATCGCCGACATTTACAAAGAAAAATACCGAGGCCCCGTAGTGACCTTCAGCGAAAAATCGGATGACGGCGGCTTTCTGTGCGCGGGTGCGCTGTCGGGCACGGACGGCATGAAAATATCCGTCTACGGCAACGGCGAACGCATACTTCTGACCGCCGTATACGACAATCTCGGCAAGGGCGCATCGGGCGCCGCACTCGAAAACCTGAATCTCGTCATGGGCAAGGACAAGGCCTTCGGGCTTGATATATAAGGGAGGTAAGCAAAAATGAAAATCATCTCGGGCGGCGTCTGCGCCGCAAAGGGCTTCAAGGCTTCCGGCGTTCACTGCGGAATACGCAAAAACAGGACGAAGCGCGATCTCGCCCTCATATACAGCGAAAAAGTCGCCGACGCGGCAGCCGTATACACCACAAATCTCGTCAAGGGCGCGCCGCTGACGGTGACAAAAAATCATCTTGAAAACGGCAAAGCTCAGGCGATTATCTGCAACAGCGGAAACGCGAACACCTGCAACGCAAACGGCATAGAGATAGCCGAGCGCACAAGCGAGCTTGCGGCGTGCGCTCTCGGAATAAAAGCATCCGACGTTATAGTCGCTTCTACCGGCGTTATCGGTCAGCCGCTGAGCATCGACCCCATAGCCTCCGGCATTCCCGCGCTCAAAGCAGGGCTCGGCGACTGCTCCGAGGCGGCGGCGGAGGCGATAATGACTACTGACACGGTAAAGAAAGAGATAGCCGTGAGCTTCGAGATAGGCGGAGTCGAATGCAAAATCGGCGGCATAGCAAAGGGCTCGGGCATGATTCATCCCAACATGGCAACTATGCTTGTTTTTATAACTACCGACTGCGCGATAAGCGGCGAGATGCTGAAAAAAGCCCTCTCCTGCGACATCGCGGAGACCTTCAACATGATAAGCATTGACGGCGACACCTCGACTAACGATATGGTAGCCGTGCTCGCAAACGGGCTCGCCGGGAACACGGAGATAGACAGCGAGGGCGAGGACTTCGGCGAATTTATGAAGGCTTTAAACACGGTAAACGTCAACCTCTGCCGCAGCATTGCCGCCGACGGCGAGGGTGCCACAAAGCTGCTCGAATGCAAGGTAAGCGGCGCTCAAAATGAGGACATCGCCAAGACCGTTGCCAAGAGCGTTGTCTGCTCGTCGCTGACCAAGGCCGCCATGTTCGGCGCGGACGCCAACTGGGGACGAGTCCTCTGCGCGATAGGCTACAGCGGCGCCGATGTTGACGTAAACAAAATTGACGTCGTTTTCAAGTCCGCCAAGGGCTCGATTTCCGTCTGCGAAAACGGCGCGGGAGTCGATTTTTCGGAGGAAAAGGCAAAGGAGATACTCTCGGAAAACGAGATAGATATTCTCATCGATTTAAAAAGCGGCGGCGCTTCTTCGACCGCGTGGGGCTGTGACCTCACTTACGACTATGTGAAGATAAACGGCGACTACCGCACCTGACACGCGAAACGGAGGAAAAAAGATGAATATTTCAAATGCGGAGCGCGCAAGAGTGCTCGTCCACGCGCTGCCTTACATACAGGAATACGCCGATAAGATAGTCGTTGTCAAATACGGCGGCAACGCAATGACGAGCGACAAGCTGAAGGATTCGGTAATGCGCGACATCGTTCTGCTCTGGCTCATCGGCGTAAAGGTCGTTCTGATTCACGGCGGCGGCCCCGAGATAACGGATACTCTTCAAAAAATCGGCAAAAAGAGCGAGTTCGTCGACGGGCTGCGCGTCACAGATAAAGAGACCGCCGACGTCGTTCAGATGGTGCTCGCAGGCAAGGTCAACAAGAGCCTGGTGAACCTCGTCGAAAACAAGGGCGGCAAGGCTATCGGGCTCTCCGGCATAGACGGACATATGATAGAGGCCAGGATGAAAGACGAGAAGCTCGGCTTCGTCGGCGAGATAACAAACGTAAACATTCAGCCGATACTCGATATTATAGACAAGGGCTATATCCCGATAGTTTCGACCGTCGGCTGCGACGGCGAGGGCAATATATATAACATAAACGCGGACACCGCCGCAGCGAAGATAGCGGGCGCGCTCAATGCGGAGAGTCTGATATCCATGACGGATATCAGCGGAATCCTCCAAGACAGAGACGACCCGAACACGCTCATTTCGGTCATAAAGGCGGACGAAGTTCCCACGCTCATAGACAGCGGAATTATCGGCGGCGGCATGATCCCGAAGGCCGAATGCTGCATTGACGCGATAAAATGGGGCGTGCACAGGGTCTTTATTATCGACGGCAGGATACCGCACTCGATACTCATCGAGATGCTGACTGACGAGGGCATGGGCACGATGTTCACGGCCTGAAAAGGAGAATATTATGGATACGGTACAAAAGCAGGACAAAGAATATATCGCCGGGACTTATGCGAGGTTTCCTTTGACGGTTGAAGGCGGCAAGGGCTCCGTAGTCTGGGACAATGCGGGAAAAATATACATAGACCTCTCCTCCGGCATAGCGGTAAACACCTTCGGCGCAGCCGACGACGAGTGGATAAAGGCCGTAACCGAGCAGGCGGGTAAGCTTCAGCATATGTCGAATCTATACTACACCGAACCGTGCGTGAAGCTTGCGAAAATGCTCTGCGAGCGCACGGGAATGAGCAAGGTTTTCTTCTCGAACTCCGGCGCCGAGGCCAACGAATGCGCGATAAAGACGGCGAGAAAATACGCCGCAGAGAAGCACGGAGCGGACTGTTATAATATTGTCACCCTCAAAAACAGCTTTCACGGCAGGACGATAACCACGCTCGCCGCAACGGGGCAGGATGCTTTTCACAAGGACTTTCTGCCGCTGACGGAGGGGTTCATATATGTTGAGCCGAACGACACGGAAAAAATCGAAAAGGTTCTCTTCGAGCGCCGCTGCGCCGCAGTCATGCTCGAGGTCGTGCAGGGTGAGGGCGGAGTGGTACCGCTTGACAAGGACTATCTCCAGTCGCTCGAAAGGATATGCCGCGATCGCGACATTCTGCTTATCTGCGACGAGGTTCAGACAGGCAACGGCAGAAGCGGCAAGCTCTACGGCTATATGAACTACGGAATCTTCCCCGACATCGTATCAACCGCCAAGGGGCTTGCGGGCGGTCTGCCGCTCGGCGCCACGCTGTTCGGCGAAAAGACAAAGGATGTTTTGACTCCGGGCTCCCACGGCTCGACCTTCGGCGGGAATCCCGTCTGCTGCGCCGGGGCGATAAATATTCTCGAACGGCTCGACGAAAACCTTCTCGAGGGAGTGCGCGAGAGGTCGGAATATATTTTTTCATCGCTCAGGGGTGCCCCGGGCATAAAAGATGTCACGGGGCTCGGGCTGATGATAGGCATAGAGACCGAGAGAGATGCGGCAGAGGTCATAGACGCCTGCATGGAAAAGGGCGTTCTCGTTATCAAGGCCAAGAACAAGGTGAGACTGCTCCCCGCGCTCAATATCCCGACAGAGCAGCTCGAGCAGGCAATCGGCATTATAAAAGAAGTCTGCGCAGACAAGGAGGCTTGAATATGACATTCAAAAACAGAGATTTTTTGAAGCTTTTGGATTTCACTCCGGAAGAGATAGAATATCTCATCGACTTCGCCGCGGATTTAAAGGCGAAGAAGAAATCGGGTATACCGCACAAGCTCTGCGACGGAAAAAACGTCGCGCTGATATTTGAAAAGACGAGCACAAGGACAAGGTGCAGCTTTGAAGTCGCTGCGCGCGACCTCGGCATGGGCACGACCTATCTCGACCCCTCAGGCTCGCAGATAGGCAAAAAAGAGAGCATTGCCGACACTGCACGCGTGCTCTCTGGCATATATGACGGCATCGAATACCGCGGCTTCGGGCAGGCGATAGTCGAGGAGCTCGCGCAATATGCCTGCGTCCCCGTCTGGAACGGCCTGACAAACGAGTTCCACCCGACGCAGATCCTCGCTGATTTTCTGACAATAAAAGAGCGGTTCGGGCATCTCAAGGGGATAAATCTCGTCTATATGGGCGACGCGCGCTACAATATGGGTAACTCACTCGCAGTCGGCTGCGCCAAGACGGGCATGAATTTCACCGCCTGCGCGCCGCAAAAATATTTCCCCGATAGATCGCTCGTCAACGTCTGCAAGGAAATAGCCGCCGGAACGGGGGCCGAGCTCAGGTTCTGCGAAAGTCCCGACGAGGCGGTAAAAAACGCCGATGTGATATACACCGACGTCTGGGTATCCATGGGCGAGCCCGCAGAGGTCTGGGAGGAGCGCATAAACGACCTCGCCCCCTACCAGGTGAACTCCGCGCTCATGGCAAAGGCATCGCCGAACGCCGTGTTCATGCACTGTCTGCCCTCTTATCACGACATGAAAACAACAATAGGCAAAGAGATGGGCGAAAAGTTCGGGCGCGACTCGATGGAGGTTACGGACGAGGTGTTCGAGAGCGCGCAGTCCGTTGTTTTCGCCGAGGCGGAAAACCGTATGCATACGATAAAGGCGGTCATGGCGGCAACGCTTACAGACGATAGATAAAATTAATAATATATAATATATAATGTAATAGGAGCTGCCGAAACCGACAGCTCCGTTTTTTATTCTTCCTCTGCGTCTGCGTTTTTGCCGTTCTCGTTGAAGCGGTTGAGAAAGTACAGATAAGTTTCGGCATAGACGCGCTTTCTCGTCTCGAATCTGTCGCCGTCGTTGTGGTGGCGAGTATACAAATCGATGTCGGGCTTCAGTATCTTTGTTATCTCCAACGCTATCTCCTGATTCGTAATTTTTTCACCTCCCGAGTCCGCCTATATATTAGCACCGCGGGCAGAATTTTTCAACCGTCGAAGGTGCAGCATTGTTCTTGTATGGAAAGAAATATTAAAATTGTAAATTGACGGTTTCTGATTCGATAAAAGAATACTTTTTTGTGCATTCTTGCTATTGACTGAAAAAAAACAAGGTAATATAATGACATTGATGTTAGAAAATGCACCAAATGCAGCAAATTTCCCACTGTTTCAAAAAGAGAGACTTGCTACACCAATATTCAAGGAGAGGAAGTTCTATTCATGGAAAACAAGGATCAGCGCATCTGCATCATCGGCGGCGGCCCCGCAGGCACGAGCATGGCTATGTACCTGGAGAAAAAGGGCTATGACAACTATGTCATCTATGAGAAGTCCGGCAAAGTCGGCGGCAAGGCATTCTCGCCCATGATGAAGGTCAAGAACGCACAGGGCAAATGGGAGGATCGCACCATTGAAATGGGCGCGGTCATGGGCTGCGACACTTACTTCGCAGTTCACGAGTGCGAAGAGTTCGGCGGCACGACCCATCTCGACGGACCGCCCATGGGCAGAAGATTCATGAATACCGACGGCACGCCCCAGAAGTCTTCGGTCCTCGCACTGCTCAAGAAGATCATGAAGATGAGAAAGCTCTCAAAGCTCCTCGAGACGAAGTACAAGGGCTACGATGTCAACGGTCACAGAGGCGTGTCCGAGGGTCGTTATGAGGGTCCCTGCCCGTCTCCCGAGATGAAGCTTGCTCACATCGAGGGCGAGAACCCGAACCTGAAGGATCTTTCGATGCCCTTCTCCGAGTTCCTCAAGCTCAACCACTGCGAGGACGCAGAGCTCGTCTGGAAGGGTCCGTTCACTTCCTTCGGCTACGGCTACTTCGACGAGATCCCGGCGGCTTATGTTCTCAAGTATCTTGATGCCTTCACCGTCAAGCAGTTCCTTTCCACCGGCAAACTGTGGACTTGGTACAACGGCACCCAGAGCATCTGGGAGGGCGTCAACAGCCACCTGAAGCATCCCGCTCTGCTCAACTCCGAAGTCACCGACATCAAGCGTGAAAACGACAAGGTCTATGTCACCGTAAACGGCAAGACCGAAGAGTTCGACAAGCTTATCATCTGCACCCCGCTCGAGCTGTTCCTCGGCTACGGCAATCCCCGCCCGGAAGAGAAAGAGTTGTTCTCCAAGATAGTCCATAAGGAGTATTTCACCATGGCTGTCCGTCCCGAAGAGGGCAACGCGCCCGACATCTCCTACTATTTCTTCGAGAACATGACAAACGAGACCCGCGGACATCTTATGGTGTTCTATCATCGCTGGTCCGACGGAGTCACCGATCAGCCGCTCGTCACCTTCACCCTGCGCAACCACGAGGGTATGGAGGATGTTCCGTTTGAGGAAGCAAAAGAGACTACCCTTGCGGACATGGAGAAGTGCGGCCTGAAGGTCGACAAGATCGAGCGTATCGACGACTGGTATTATTTCCCGCATGTCAGCAGCAAGGATTACGCCGACGGCTGGTATGAGAAGGTCGAAGCTATGCAGGGAAAGGACAACACCTACTATGCAGGCGAGGTCATGGCATTCGGCGACATGGAAGAGACCGTTGAATACAGCCGCGACCTTGTAAGAAGATTCTTTTAATTGAAGAGGTAAAATCATGCCGGAACAGAATAAGAAAATAATCAGCAAATATCAGGGCGACAAGAACCCCGACGAACGTTATCTCAAGCTCGGCAGAAAGATAACCGATGCTATGGGACATAAAATCTCCGGGGTGACATCCGACGACCCGGAGTATTGGGGACTCAGAGAAGTCCTGACTCCCGAGATGTGCGATATCGCCAACAAGATGAAGCTCCGCCAGCACTACACCTTTGAGCAGCTGCTCGAGATGAACCGCGACTACGAAGCTATAGATCTGCAGAAGATACTCGATGAGATGTCTTACATAGGCATCCTTGAGTATGACTACGGCGACAACTACGACCACACTCACGAGCTCAAGGATCGCCCGCGCATCAGACGCTACAGACTGCCGTTCTATGTCCCCGGCTCCGCCGAGCTGTTCAACTCCTCGGTCGACAGAATAGCAAAGAACCCCGCAGTCGCCTCGTTCTTTGAGCGCATGACCTTCATCCCTCTTGCGGGCATAACCCAGATGGTGCCGCCCGGAGGCGACGGAATCGGAATGCACGTCATCCCGGTTGAAAAGGCCATTGACGCCGAGAGTCAGTCGATAGACCTTGAGCACATCTCCTATTGGCTCAAGAAATACGAGGGACACATCTCCGCAGGTATCTGCTCCTGCCGCGCTTCGCGCGCAGTGCTCGGCGACGGCTGCACCGATGATTTTGACGATTGGTGCATCCAGCTCGGCGACATGGCAGATTACACCGTTGAGACCGGACGCGCTCACTACATAACCAAGGAGCGCGCTCTCGAGATACTCGAGCTTGCCGAGAAGAACGGCTATGTTCATCAGATAACCAATATCGACGGCGAGAACAAGATTTTTGACATCTGCAACTGCAATGTCAAGATCTGCAACGCTCTGCGTACTTCTCTGCTGTTCAATACGCCCTATCTTTCGCGCAGCTCCTTCACTGCAAAGGTCGAGAAGGAGAAGTGCGTAGCCTGCGGCAAGTGCGTTGAGACCTGCCCGGCGGGCGCCGTTAAGATGGGTCAGAAGCTCTGCCGCAAGGACGGCTCCGAGGTCAAATATCCCCATGCTCCCCTGCCGGACAACAACATCTGGGGACCCTATGCATGGGATGAGAACTACCGCGACACCGCGCGTATGTCAAACACCTACGCTACCGGCTCCGCCCCGTGCAAGGCGGCCTGCCCCGCACACGTGCCCGTTCAGGCCTACCTGCGCCTCGCCCATGAGGGCAAGTACCGCGAGGCTCTCGCGATGATAAAGACCGAGAACCCGTTCCCGGCCGTCTGCGGCCGCGTCTGCAACAAGAGATGCGAAGCGGAGTGCACGCGCGGCAAGATTGACGCTCCCGTATCGATAGACGCGGTCAAGAAATTCGTCGCCGACCTCGACCTGAACTCTGAGGACAGGTTCGTGCCCGAAAAAATCGTCCAGTCGACTCACGGCGAATTTGACGAGAAGATAGCCATTATCGGCGGCGGCCCCGCCGGCTTGAGCGCTGCCTACTATCTCGCGCAGATGGGCTACAAGCCCACCGTCTTTGAAAAGAACCCGATTCCCGGCGGTATGCTCACCTACGGTATACCGAGCTACAAGCTCGAAAAGGATGTTATCGCCGCCGAAATCGATATTATCAAGGAGCTCGGCGCCGAAATCAAGTGCGGCGTTGAGGTAGGCAAGGATATCACTATAGCGCAGCTCAAGGAGCAGGGCTACAAGGCGTTCTATATCGCCATCGGCTGCCAGGGCGGCAAGCGTCCCGGAGTCAAGAACGACGACGCGCCCGGCACGCATATAGCGGTCGAGTATCTGCGCCACTGCTTCGAGCACCGCGAGGACAAGTTTGACGGCAGCGTGGCAGTCATCGGCGGCGGCAACGTCGCTATCGACTGCGCGAGAAACGCTCACCGTCTCGGCGCCTCCGAGGTCAGTATGTTCTGTCTCGAGTCGCGCGAGGAAATGCCCGCAAGCCGCGAGGAAATTGCCGAAGCGGAAGAGGAAAACATCAAAATCAATCCCTCCTGGGGTCCCAAGGAAGTCCTCGTCGACGAGAGCGGCAAGGTCAGGGGCATTGTGCTCAAGAAGTGCGTGCGCACAATCGACCCCGAGACCAAGCGTTTCTCGCCCGTATATGACGAAAACGAGACTATCGAGGTCAAGGCAGACAAGATCGTCTTTGCCATCGGTCAGGCTATCGAGTGGGGCAAGCTGCTCGAGGGCACGAAGGTCACCTTCTGGCATGGCAACTACCCCGTTGCGGACAAGTTCACCTATCAGACAGAGGATCCCGATATCTTTGTCGGCGGCGACGTGTACACGGGTCCGCGCTTCGTTATCGACGCTATCGCCGCGGGTCATGAGGCCGCAGAGAGCCTGCACCGCCACGCCCGCCCGGACGCTTCCATGACGATAGGCCGCGACCGCCGCAGCTTTACTCCGCTCAACAAGGACGATATCAGTTTCCCGTCCTATGACACGGCAGGCCGTCAGGAGGCCGGAATGGACAAGTCGATAGACTCGAAGATGTCCTATTCGGATGCGCACCTGAACCTCACCGAGGAGCAGGTCAAGACGGAGACGGGTCGCTGCCTCGGCTGCGGCGCATCGTATGTCGACTACAACAAGTGCATCGGCTGCGGTCTTTGCACGACTAAGTGCGAATTTGACGCTATCCACCTCGTGCGCGATCATCCGGAATGCTCTACGATGTGCGCCGCAGAGGAAAAGGTCGGCGGACTTCTGAAATACTCTGTCAAGCGCGCCTTCAGGATTCTGGGTCACTTAGGCTCGGACGAGGCGAAGGAGATGGCTAAAAAGCGCAAGGCCTATAAGCAGGCTCAGCAGAACAAGGATTGATTTCATGCACGAATTAGGCATAGTTCTCCACGTTATAGACCAGGTGGAGGAGCTCGCGAGAGAAAATAACGTCAGCAAGGTGACGCGCTTAACGCTCGAGGTCGGCGAGGTGTCGTCGATAGTTCCGTCCTACTTTTCGGACTGCTTCGAGTGGGCGAAGAAAAAGACGGAGTACTTAAAGGACGCCGAGCTTGAGATGATCATACTCGAGGGCATCTCCTACTGCAAGGACTGCAAAAAGACCTACAAGACTACGGAATACGCAAAAAAATGCCCGTACTGCGGCAGCGACGACACCTATCTTGTGACAGGCAGCGAGCTGCGCATAAAGGACATTGCGGTTATCGATAAAAAGTAGCCGCGCAACAGCGAAAAAACAGCACCGTTTCTCTTTTTGAAACGGTGCTGTATGTTTTTATTCAGTGTCTCTCGTCGAAGTTCGAATATGTCTCGCAGAAGCGTGCCTGGAATGACGCGGGCTCCCCTCCCGCATAGAGGTGCGAGATATCGCCGAATGCGTTGCATCTGAACAGAGCCTTCCCCTGCTCGCGCTCCTCGGTTATCAGGGTAGTCACCGAGGTCGGCAGAGCGACGAAATTATGCCAGAGCACAACGGGCGAAATTTTCATAATATGCGAGAGCAGAACGCACTCTACGCCGAAATGGCAGAAGATCACGACGGTGTCGGTGTTTTCCCGCTCGACTCTGAACATCTTGCCGTCGTGGACATAGCCGTGGCGCGCAAGCAAACCGTCTATGCCGTCGCAGACAGTCTTATATTTCTCGGGCACGTCTCCGCTGCTGTAAAACGGGGTGGAAAGCCACTTGTCCCTGTCGTAATAGTCGTCGTTCTCGCTCAAAAACGCGGGTGTTCTGTCCCACGGGTAGGTGCGCTCCCCGCTCTCGGGGTCTATGACATAGCCGTCAAACTCGCGCAGCCAGTCGAAAATTTCCGCTGTTCTTCCCAGCGCGTCGAGCGTAGCCTTCGCGGTATCCTTAGCCCTGCCGAGCGGCGAGCAGTAAAACGCCGCGACATCCGACTTTGTCAGCCTGTCCTTGAGCAGCTCCGCCTCGCGCCACCCCTTGGGGGTCAGCGAGTCTATCGAATAATCCGGGTCTCCGTGACGAACGATAAGAAGTTTCATATAGCGCCTCCGCAGTTGAGTCTTTTAAAATTATATTACTTTCGTCGGGATTTTTCAACAGGAGTGAATATTTAAAAAAGCCGAATGTAAATAAAAAAGATCATGATCCGTAAGCCATGACCTTTTTGCTTTCTATGCCGTGCGTAGCTCTCGTTTATTCCTCGCTGACTACGCTCGAATATGCGGTAGTCACGCTGAGCCCCGGGACAGCCCCGAGCTTTTCGGCGAGCGACGAGATAGTCTCGAGCGGCGCATCGAGGGCGACAGAAACTATATTCACGCCCTTTGCGCGGTAAGGTATTCCCATCCTGCCGATTATGTGTTCGCCGAAATCGTGCAGAAGCGCGTTGAGGGACTCGACGGACTCCTCTTTTTCGACAACAACCGACATCACGGCAACTATCGTCTGCATAAAAACATCTCCTTACTTGAGAATCTTTATATTTCCGATAATCGGCAGCTCCTTTGCAGTGCCCTTGGCGGCATTGATGATTCCGATTACCGTAAACACCGCAAACGCGATGTTAACCAAGCTGCACACGCCGCCGATAATAAGAGAAACGGTTTCGTTGACGGCTCCGACAGCGCTGACTATTATTCTGCTAACGAACGTCCATGCGAACTGGGCTATCGCGAGGACAAGTCCCTGATTCGTGTGGAAGCGCGCATATCTCGATTCCCTTGCGGCAAAGAGCGGAACAAGCACGAGTATTCCCAAATAGGCGAGGACCGCCATAACCTTGTTCGACTGAATGTCGTTTTGGTCGAACTCGGACGTTGTGTCGGGCGTGTTGTTGAACTCATTGATTTTTGTTCCGAAATCCTTCTTTTCCTCTTCCCACGGCTCTGCCTTAGGCGCTCCGGGCACAACGGGTGCGCCGCAGTCTGGGCAGAAGCGCGCCTCGTCATCTATCTTTGAGCCGCAGTTGGTGCAAAATGCCATTCTTGTGTATCCTCCCTGATTCCTTAAAGTATTCTAATTATACCAACATTCCGCAAAGTTTACAAGCGCAAAGCGGCAATCGCTCTCAAAGCTCTCTCTGTGCATCGGCGAGCAGACTCTTCTCTTCCCTGTGCCAAAGATAGGCGAGCGTGCCGATATATCCCTCTTTCCACGGCTTGTATTTGCCGTTATAGTGGACAATAGAGCAGTTCTTCTCTATCCACTCATGGGTCTTGAGGTTGTGGAGCGCGGTCTTTTCGTCGAGGTTATATATCTCCGGCGAGATATAGCGCGTTTTGGTGCAGTAGAGCGCGTTTATAACATCCTGGTCGCCGAGAGGCAGGTTATCGGCGTTCTTGTCGATATAGTCGAAAAGCTCCTTTGACGTGTAGCTGCGCCTGAGTTCGTCAAGGTTCATCATCAGCACGCCCGCGTTGATATAGCGCGAATCCTCGGGCATATTCAGGCGCAGATGATTGATATCCTCGACCACGCCGTGGGTGTGGCTTGCGCCGGCGAAGCAGAAGCCGCCGAGCTCCATGTTATACAGCTCCGATATGGGATTGAGAATCAGCGTATCAGGGTCGATGTAGAGTATTCTGTCAAGCTCTGCGGGCAAAAATTCATGCGCGGTGAGCCGATAATATGTCTCTTTTGTTATCCTGTCCTCGGTCGGAGCGTCGGCATTGAGCTCATGGGAGAGACGTATGGAATGCACGTTGAAGCGGCTGCGGTCGATGCCGCGGAATATACTGTCGATATTTTCGTCGGTCAGCGACGAATGAGCTATGTATAAATCAAACTTCGGGCACTTATCCGCACGGACAAGCGAATGGAGCATTACGGACAGCGGACGGATATAATTTGCGTCGAGCGTCACAAGTATGTTCATCAAAGACCTCCCTGTTATATTCTTTGCAGTTTAATTGTAACGAATGTATCGCAAAAAAGCAATATATTGTTATAAGAAGTCGAAAAAGTTAATAAATATGCATATAAAAAATCGGCCATAAAAATGTGACCGATTTTTCTGCTGTTCTGTCCGGCTTTAATTTGCCTCCGAGGGCGCTCGGATATGAGAAAATGCCGCCTCAGTTTTGCCTGAGCACATCCTCTTTGTCGAGCATGGGATATCGGGCGAGGGAGTCGGAATCGAGATTTTCGCGGTGCATATCCACGGCGGTTATGCGGCGGTTGTTGTAGGTTGTGTAATAATACACGCCCTTGTCCGCATTGAAGCAGGAGGTGTATATGGTTATCTCGTATTTGTCCTGCGCGACCTCGCAGCAGCCGCGCACCTGCTCGACAGAGCCGAGGATATGGAAGAACTGACCGACGCTCTCCGCCTCGCCGCTTCCGGAGAGCGAATTGAGCTTGGTGAACGCGGCTCTGACGAATCTCGACATCGAGGATAAGTCGCCGGGCAGACCCAATCCGCCCATACCGCGGCTGTATGTGCCGAGATCAAGGGCGTCCGAAAAGCTGTTTTCCGGCTGCCTGGGCGAGAGGCGCATATAGTTGTTGAGGTTAAAAAGCTGCATATCAAACGGAGGCTCGTTCGTGAGCACGCCGGGGGCGTTGTCATATATTTTCAGCCCACCCTCCGTCGGCTCGACGGTTATCGCGCCGCTTTTGTCCGCGATTATCCAGTGCATTTTTGCCGCCGGATAGCGGCTGTCATAGGTTGTGCCGACGAGGTTTATCTTCTCTATAGCGCTGCGTGCCTGCTCGAGAGAGGCAAATTGACTGAGCACCCACGGTATAAACTCAAACTGCGCGACATTCTGTTTGCCGTCCTCCGGCTCCGAATAGCGTGCGCTCGCGGCGAAGTTGAGTCCCGCCATTCCGAGCCCCTTTTCGTTGACCGCGTCGTAAAACATCGGATAGCCGTCCGCGACATGAGCCATGCCTATTATCGCATAGTGCCTGTCCGTCCCGCCGCCGTGGCGGAAGGAGAGCGGAAAATTGCGCGGCATAACGGTTATTTCCTCGCCATATGAAAATTCATAGTCGAGCGTTCTGCCCATATAAAAGTCATCCGTGCGGTAAGTTGCTGCCGTACACATAAATATGCCTCCCTGAAAAGCTTTTCATTTTTGCTATTATTTATTATAGTATCTCATTCTCGCAAGGATGTAAACAGGAAAAAAATTTACCGTGAACAGCCCGTTAAACTGCGGAAAACTTTCTTCGTTCAAGCTTAAAAATCCGCAGCCCACATAGAAATGTGAACTGCGGTTCGTGTTTTGTATTAATTACTTCGCGTTGACGATATCGATCTGGTTCATATAGAGGTCGATATAGCTCTCGGTCTTTGAGCCGAGCAGTGTGCTGTGGTTCGCATTCTCCACAACGGGATAGACATACCACACGCCGCGCTCATATGCGCCCTCGTGGTCAACGATAAATTCATACTTCTCGCCCTCGGGATAGAGTGCGCTCTTGACAGGCACCGCGCCGTCGTTTCTGAGCCAATCGCCCTCGAGCTTGACGCCGTCAACCGTTATTCCGGCTATGTGGCCTATAAGCCAGCCCGTGCCTGCCATGCTGCCGAGCACATCGGTCGGGTTCTGGAATCTGCCGTCCGCCGAAGGCTCTGTGCCGCAGCAGGCGTAGGAGAAATAATATACGTTCTCAACAGCGCCTATCTTGGCGTTGAGCTCCTGCGCGCCGTGAAGCGTGAGGTCGTAGAGACAGTTGTCGTTCGAGAGAGCAAAGCTCAGGATACCGCAGGGATTGAAGCTCGCCCTGCCCTCGCCGGGAGCGCGGGTCAGACCGAACTGATCGAGCTTGAGGTCGAGATAATTGCTGCCGGCCATGCCCGCGACATTGGCAATCATAGCGGCGATATACTCGCCGTGATAAACGGCAATGCCGAAATTCGCGCTGACGGTGCCGTTATGCGGCGCCGCTATCGAGATAACGGAGTTTACATAATCGCCCTTTCCGCCTTTGAAGAACTCAGAGACGTCGCCGCCCGCCGCGACCTCTTCGGGCGCGCCGTTAGCGAGAATATAGGTGAAAAGTCTCGTCGTCGCGCCGCCGAAGCTGTGTCCGAAGAGATTTATTTTTATAATATTTCCGTCCCTGTCGGTCTTTCCGAAGGTATCTATGAGCGCCTTTCCGACATATGAGCGGCCGTAGCGCGCATGGTTATGCTCTGCGGAGTGAGCCGCGCCGTAGTCAACGACCGTACCCGCAAGCTGAGCATAGAGCTCGCAGGCTCTGTCCCACGCGCTGCTCAGTGGGCCGACGGAGGCCGCGTGGCAGTCGTATCCGCGGGCATTGAGCGACTTCATCAGATCCTCTTTATACTGCATACCCCAGTATGGCGTGACGGAGTTGAGCTTGTCGTTGTCTCCGTAGCCGAGGATGCCGTGGACAAAGATGCAGGGATATTTGTAGGAATCGGCCTTTGCGTCGGCAAATGCAAGGGAAACTCCCGCGCTGAAAACAAGAATCAGAGCGAGCAGCAGGCTTGCCGCGCGTTTAAAGATGTTGCGTTTTGTCATTGTTTCACTTCCTGTGTTATTTTTTAAAGCCACAGAAATATTAGCATAAAACCGCGCTGCTTTCAATATTTAATCGAAAAATTATATTGGGAACACATAATTATTTTCGGGCGCACAGTCGAAAAAAATTAAGCCGGTGCAGACATAAAACGCCTGCACCGGCTGAACATAAATCAATAATATCTTATGACCGCGACAACCTTACCCAAAATCGAAACCTCATTGACGATTATCGGCTCGTAGGTATCGTTCTCGGGCTGGAGACGGAAGTGGCCGTTTTCTTTATAGAAGGTCTTGACCGTCGCCTCGTCCTCTATCATTGCGACGACTATTTCGCCGTTTCGCGCAACGGGCGTCTTTTCCGCCACGACCAAGTCCCCGTCAAGTATGCCTGCCTGGAGCATACTCTCACCTCTGACCTTCAGGGCAAAAAGCGGCTTGTCGCTCGTTGAGTGACCCGAATAGGCGAGGTAGCCCTCTATCTGCTCAACGGCGAGTATCGGCGCACCCGCGGTGACGGTACCGACTATCGGGACATGAGTGACGTTATCGTCCCTGCCGAGAATGCGGATAGTGCGCTTCTTGAGGGGATCGCGCTGAATATAGCCCGCCTTCTCGAGAGCGTCAAGGTTCGCCTGAACGGAGGATGTGGAGCTGAGCCCCACCGCCGCGCCTATCTCACGCACCGAGGGCGGCACCCCGTCCTGCGAGCGCTCGATAAGATATTCGTATATTTTCATCTGAGTTTTGCTTATGTTTTTCAAAGCATATCACCCTTTCAATAGGTCGGCATAACTTTCCTGCTTTATTATAACACACGGTTTCAAAAATTGCAAACATTTGTTTGCCGAATTTCAAAAAAATTTTTCGCGGTGTTTTCGTCTTTAATTTTGTTATTTTTACACATTTTTGTTGTATTCGGACCCCGTATTGTAGTATAATTTATTTAGTGAAAGTTCGTACTGTTCGTTTGGCAGAATTTGTAAGTGAATATTATTTTTTTACAGGAGATGTATTTTTATGCCAACCGCGAGAACAAAGAGCAAAGCGCTCCCGAGAGCCGATTTTCCGGAACAGGTCGGCGTGTCCTCAAAGGCGATATCGGAGCTGCTCGACGATTTCGAGCGCAGCCAAATAGAGCTGCACAGCATCATGATTTTGCGCCACGGGAAAGTCGCTTTCGAGACCTGGAGAGACCCCTATGCGCCCGACATTCCGCACACCATGTATTCGGTCAGCAAAAGCTTCACCTCGATAGCCATCGGCTTCGCCATTGACGAGGGACTGCTGACGCTCGACACAAAGGTAATTGATATCTTCCCCGAATACAGACCGCAAAAATATGACGAGAACCTTGAAAAGCTGACCGTATTTCACCTGCTGACCATGACCGCCGGAAAGGATGTCAGCGTCCTCGAAAACAAGGCGAAGGTCTCATGGCTTAAGAGCTTTTTCGGCGCGCGCTGGGCGTTTGCCCCGGGCGAGGACTGGAAGTATATCAGCGAAAACTGCTATGTCATGGCTGCCATAATTCAGAAGCTGACCGGGCTCACCGTGCGCGAATATCTCGCGCCGCGCCTCTTCAAGCCCCTCGGCATCCGCGAGAATCCCGCCTGGGAGACAGACCCCAACGGTCTTGAGGCCGGCGGCTGGGGACTGTTCATAACCACGGAGGAGCTCGCCAAGGTCGCCGACTGCATGAGCCACGGCGGAAAGTACCGCGGCAAGCAGGTCATCCCCGAGTTCTGGGCGCGCGAGGCGGGAAAGCCCCAAGCCGACAACTCCGCAAAGAGCGTTGACCAGCCGGACGCCTGCGTCGGCTACGGCTTCAACTTCTGGTGCTGCCGCTTCCCCGGCTCTTACCGCTTTGACGGAATGTTCTCTCAGTTCGGCATAATTCTGCCGGACTATGACGCCAATATCATCGTCACCTGCAGCGAGGTCTTTGAGCAAAAGACGCGCGACTGCCTGTGGAGGCACTTCCCCGACGGCTTTATCGAGCCCAAGGATGAGCCGGAGCAGACGACGCTCCCCATGACTCTCACTCCCCTGCCCGTGCTCACCGCCGGCAGGCGCAACCCCGTGCTCGAAAAGAAGCTTTCATATTCTACGATACATTTGCTCTATAACCCCGTGCTCGACGTTGCGGGCTTCCCCGTGAGCGTCCTGCCGACGGCTGTGGTATATATGTCCACCGACCGTGCCGGAAACATAGACAAGATAAACCTCGACTTCTCCGAGAACGAGTGCCGCTTCACCTGGAGCGAAGGAAAAGTCAGAAACACGATAGTCAGCGGACTCGACGGCAAATACCGCAAGTCGAAAATGCACTTGGCGGGACTTGATTTCACCGCCGTCTCGTCGGCAAGGTGGGAGGACAGCGAGACGTTCACCATCTGGATTCGCGCCAACGAGTCCATAGCCGAGCGCCGCTTCTCTTTCCGCTTCAACGGAAACAAGGTCACAGTCATCCCGACCTCATGCCCTGACCTCAGCAACATTGCGGAATCCCTGGCGCAGGGCACGGGCGACATGATAGAGAACGAAAAGATAGCCGATATATGCAGCAGCTTCCTGCGCAAAAGCTACGGGCTGCTCGAGCCCAAGCTGTTCGGCCGCCTGGAGATGAGATAATTGACAACCGTACTGAAAATATGCTTCGCCATAGCGGCGGGACTTGAATTTGTTTTTGTGCCGCAGTTCCTGAAAGCCTCAAAAAACGGGCGCTGCACAAAATCGCAGATACTGAAAACCGTCTGCGCCACTCTTTTTGTCGCGGCGGGAGTTCTCGCAAGCGCAATAGCCCAAAATCAGAGCAGATATGCGCACTATATTCTGATAGGTCTGCTGCTCGGCTGGTGCGGAGATTTTCTGCTGCATCTGCCGCCCAAGCCTCCTTTTGCTCTAAGCGGCGGACTCGCGTTCCTCGCGGGGCACGTGTTTTACATATACGCCTACTGCCTTGCGATGAAGCACTATTTCCCCGACGCGCAGTTTTGGGATAAGCATGAGCTGATAGCCTGCGCGGTGATAATCGTTATAGGTCTTGCGGTTTTGCGCCTGCTCGGGGTCAAGTTCAGCCCGCTCTATTTAATCGGCGTGCCGTATGTCGCAATGCTCGCGTTCATGCTCGTCAAGGCGGGCTCGCTCGGCTTCAAGGCGGTCGCCGCCGGACTCGACAATGCGGTTGTAATGTGCATATTGCTCGTAGGCGGTGCATTCCTGTTTGCGCTGTCCGATATGATGCTCGCCGTCAACTCCCTGCGCAAGCCCCGTCCGCCTTACGGCTATAAGATAACCTGCATCATAACCTATTTCACGGCGCAGTTTCTGCTCGCTTCAACAATTTTCGTAATATCCGCCTAAATAAGGCGCAGACCGAAAGGAGAAAAACTATGCTCGGAACAGGCACATGGCATCTGAAGGTAGGCAATATTTTCTACAACGGCGATATCACACTTCGCGTCTTTGACAACGGCGGCGAATACGGCTTCGAGCTCATTGAGCCGAAGATGGATATTCCTGAGATTGAAATAAAGCAAATTTCAACCGTCGGAAATCACCTGTCCGCTACCGTTACGGCAAAAGAGCTGCGAGGCAGAGACGCACAGCTCGAGCTCGACTTTACCGACACCTCCGTCAGCGGAAGCGCAAAGGTTCCGCTCATCGGCACCGTGGCGATAAAAGAGGGCATGAAGATAGCCGACTGAATTCGTACCGCCACACAAAAAACTTCTAAACCGACGACCGACCGTAGGGGAAAGCTCTGCGGTCGGTCTTGTGTTTTTTGGGGGATAAACGAGAGTTATCGTAATACAAAAAATTCACGCGGCATTTGCAGCATAATATGCTCTCTCCATGAGAGACAGTGAAAAAAACACTGTTAATCAAGAAGGGAGTATATCTATGTACAAATAGAAAGCTACAGCAGAATAATGAATAGCAGCGGCTCGGCTATTGGTGATTATTACATAAAAATGTTGACATTGCGTCAATATTCTGTTATATATAACCTGTAAGCAAAATAATTATTTTAAATATGAAAGGGGTAATCCGATGAAAAACAAGAAGGCAAGAACTGCGCTCTGCGTCGCGGCATCGCTTTTCTTCACCGCGCTCTATATCTACGCGCTCTATTCCGCGTACTATATCTTTAAACGCGGAAACGGACCGGAGATAGCGCTCTACACCGTTTTGCTCGCTCTTTGCGGCGGCGTTGTCATGCTGCTGTATACGCTCACGGATAAAAAGCGTGAACACAGCACCGCCAATAAGATAACAGTGCCAATTGTCTCCGCCGCAGTTCATGCGGGCGTTTACCTTGCCGTGGGCTTCGGTGTGCAAAAAGCCGTCGCGCCCGATGTCGCCGGCGCACTCGCGTTCGGCTCATCGTGCATAATGTTTGCAATCGCTCTCGCCGTATATTTAAACGGACTCTCGAGCCGCGGCCACAAGGTTCTCTGCAAAATCACGGCTCTCCTCTGTGCCACAGCTCTCATCTGCCCCGGGCTCGTTGTATCTTATAGGGCGATAAACAACTACTCGTTCCTTGCGCCTGTCTATAAAATTTCAAGGGCATCGAGTAATATCGGCGGTATTCAGACCTCCGACAGCGACATTGTCTACGACTTTGCCTACACCACGGAAAAGGATCTGCGTGACACGGCGCTCGGCTCGGATGAAAGCATTGATATCGCACTCGCAAGAAATGAGTGGGAGGGCTTCCAGATAATCTTTGCAACCGCGAAAAAGGGCAAGAAAGTCGAAGTCTCCGTCACGGATTTTAAGAATGCCGACGGCGATACGCTCCGCACCGAGGCATACAAAGCGCACTACTCGGAGGTCAAAGGCATGGGCGGCAAATACAGCTGTGAATACGCCGACGCGATGATTCCCGCAGCGCACACCGGCAAATACGGCGGCCCCGCCGAGCTTGAAAAGGGACTTCAACAGGCGTTCTTTATAAGGACGCGTGCCGAAAAGGACGCGAAAGCGGGCGAATACACCGCAACCGTCACGGCAAAAAACGAGAAAAACGAGGTCATTCTCGAAAAGGAAATCAAGGCTGTGGTTTGGAACTTCACTCTCCCCGATACACCTGCGAATGAGAGCGCATTCGGAAACAGCAGCGAAATGTTCGCCACACTCTCCGGAGTTAAAGACGGTGACAACGCCGCTCGGGAGAAGCTGAATGTTCAGGTATATGAGCTGCTCGCCGAAAACAGGCTCAGCCCGTATAACATTCCCTATGATATTCTCGACGAACGCGCCGACAAATATATGAGCGACCCGCGCATAACCTCGTTCGTTATCCCCTATCCCGAGGACGACGGGCAGCTTGTCAAATACTACGAGAAGGTTTCTTCAAATCCCGAATGGGCGAAAAAAGGCTACTTCTATCCCATCGACGAGCCCGGCGATTCCGCGGCGTATGAGCGCTACAGGGAAATAACCGAAAGGCTCGCGCGCCTGTGCCCCGGGTATAATATGGTTACTCCGTTTAACACAGACGAAGTGAAAATTGACGGCAGTAAGATATCCTCCGTTGAGCTGCAAAAGGGCAGAAGCTCCATTCTCTGCGGACTCAGCGATGTCGTCGGCAGAGGCTCGACGCTTGAGAAAATGACAAATGCCGCCAAAAACGGCAGCCGCGCATGGTGGTATGTCTGCTGCGCCCCCGGCGGCGATTACTGTAACTTCTTCATTCATCTGGATGCGCTCAAGCACCGCATACTTATGTGGCAGCAGAAGTCGATAAACATCACCGGTCTGCTCTATTGGTGCACCACATACTGCGAAAAAGCCAATCCGTGGGAATCGGCAAAAACCTGGGACAGCTTTGACTGCTCCGGCGACGGAATGCTCATTTATCCCGGCGGATACATAGGCATCGACGGACCCGTTTCTACTATGCGGCTGTTTAACATTGCGGACGGCATGGAGGACTACGACTATTTCACCCTTGCCGAAGCGAAGCTCGGCCGAGCGTGGGTTGACGAAAGAATAGCAAAGGTCACCTCGAGCCTCACCGAATACACCTCCGACCACACCGCATTCGAGCAGGTTCGCCGCGAGATCGGCGAAGCACTGAGTGAAAAATAACTATTGATAGTCAAAATTGAACTAAGCTTATAAAATAAAAGCGGAAGCTGAAACAGCCTCCGCTTTTATTTTGTCTTTTCAGTATATTTGCACTTGGGATAGCCTGAACACCCATAAAAATCGCCGTATTGTCCATGCCTTAACACGAGCGATTTCTTGCAGTATGGGCAGATACGATTATCACTTTCGGTCTGCACCTTCTGCCGATATGCCTTTACATCCTCTTTATGCGCTTTTCGAGCTTCTTTTCCCTGCTCCTGGTTTTCTTTTATATAATCATATATTTTTCTTGTATCCGTCGGACAAAGCTCCGTTTTGTTCTCTTTCGAAAACAGCTTTATTGCCCTGTTCATAGCGGGTAAGCTTGTGCAGACAGCCGTATCGATTTTATCGGATTTGTTCACATTAGACACTTTACAGTCATCGCACAAAATCAGCACAACAGAGTAAAACTCGACTCCGACAAAATCAGAAAGCATGTTCTTGAGATATTCCACATGCTTTTTGTTCTGCATAATCGGATTATAGAAATCACACCTGTGTCCGCAGAGGTAATACTGCCACTCCCGTTTTCGCCCGTCGCCGTATATTTTAGCGCCGTTAAAAGTCTTAACTTCTACGACATAAATTCCGTTTGCGGCAATTATGATCAAGTCTATCTGGGACTTATGTCCGTCTTTTCCGTCGATGAGCACATCGTGAATAACATATGCATTTGAAAACACGGCCTTGCCGTAATAAGCTGCAAGCTGTTCGCCAAACCCTCCCTTGATCTCCTTGAGATCGGGAAGTTTTTCAAATAAACTCATTTTCTCACATTTCCGAGCAAGCTCTCAAGCTCTTTCAGTTCTTCGGGCGACAGGCGGGATTTATCTATGAGCACAACATTGTTGTCGAGGCGCACGAGGTAGATATATCCGTCCTGCTCGCCGCAGCGGTTGAATGCCGACCAATTATTTTTGCCCGTCCCGAGCGACGAGGTTATCTCAACGCCGTCGCCGTCAATAGCATATTCCACTGTTTTGCCCGCCAAAGCCTTGTTTCTCTTTTTCATAAGCCGCAGCACAATAAAAAGCTGAAACTTCTTTGAAAACAGCGCTATCAGCAGAAAAACCAGCGCAAAGCCGAGAAGTAAAAAGCCGTTGGCTTTAACTCCGCGCGCGAACAGCCACGCGGAAAACGCCGCGTATATAACGCTGAGTATCACCGATACCGTCGCAGTTGACTTGCGTTTTTTTCTGTTCACGGGCGTGTTCAGCGAAATCTCCGCGAGGACTCTCTGCTCCCTGTCGTCGGCCTCGGTCTTGTATCTCACCATAATTTCATTCCTTATTTAAGCTTATGTACAAACAGTCCGCTGAGTAGCTTCGGCTCGAACCAAGTCGATTTGGGCGGCATTATCTTTCCCGTGTCGGCTATGTCCATGAGGTCGTCAACGGTGGTTGGGAACATCGAAAAGGCGAGACACATATCGCTCTGCGCCCTGCGCTCAAGCTCCTTCAGTCCGCGTATTCCGCCAACGAAGTCTATTCTCTTATCTGTGCGCGGGTCGTCTATTCCGAGCACGGGAGAGATGAGATTCCGCTGGAGTATCGAGACGTCGAGCGCCGCTACGGGGTCGGCTGCGTCAAAAGTTCCGTCCTTTGCGGCGAGCTTATACCACTTGCCGCCGAGATACATTCCGAATGTGTGCTTCTTCTCCGGTCTGTAGGGCGACTCGGGCGCAGCTTCAACAGCGAAGCTTTCGCTTATTCTGTCAATAAATTCATCCTGAGTCAGACCGTTTAAGTCTTTTATGACGCGGTTGTAGTCCATTATCGCAAGCTCGCTCTGCGCGAACAGCACGGCAAGGAAGAAGTTGAACTCCTCGTTTCCCGTGTAGCCGGGATTCTGCTCCCTGCGCTTTTGACCGACCTTGACAGCCGACGCGGCGCGGTGATGGCCGTCCGCGATATAGAGAGAATCAACGCCCGCAAAGAGAGCCGACAATTTCTTTATGGTCTCGGGGCAGTCTATGACCCAAACCGTCTGGGAAACGCCGTCGGAGACAAAATCATAGACGGGCTCATGCTCCGCCTGCCACGCGCCGACAAATTCGCCCACAGAGTCATTGTCCCTGTATGTCAGGAAGATGGGACCCGTGTTCGCGTCGCAGTAATCGACATGGTTTATTCTGTCCTGCTCCTTGTCCGCGCGGGTCAGCTCGTGCTTTTTTATGACATTGTTCATGTAGTCATCTATTGACACGCAGCCGACAAGCCCCGTCTGGCTTCTGCCGTCCATTATCTGGCGGTATATGTACATACAGTCGGACTTGTCCTGCCTGCAGATTCCGTCCGTCTCGAGCTTTTTGAGGTTCTCCGCCGCCTTGTTGTAGACAGCCTCGGAATAGAGCTCCGTGCCAACGGGCAAATCGACCTCCGCCTTATCGACATGGAGGAAAGAATAGGGATTGCCCTTTACGATTTCGCGGGCCTCCTCGCTGTTCATAACATCATAGGGTAGGGCCGCGACACGCGACGCGTATTCGGGGAGGGGTCTTACTGCTTTGAAGGGTCTGAATACTGCCATAATGAGACATCCTTTCTTGAGCTTAATTACATTTTGCCCGTCTTTTTGCCGCCGAGCTTTATGCCCGAGAGCACGTTTGTGTCAAAAGAATAGGTTATCGACTCGCGCTCGCGCTCACGCTTCATGGCGAGCGATATCATCTCGTCGATAAGCTCGGTATAGCTCACACCCAAAGGCTCCCAAAGGTAGAACGAGAGCGAGCCGGGAATCGTATTTATCTCGTTGAGCCAGACCTTGCCGGTCGATGCGTCAATCATAAAATCTATGCGCGACACGCCGCTGCAGCCGAGCACCCTGAATGCCTTGACAGCCATAGTGCGTATCTCGTCCTCAGTCTCTTTGGGAATATCGGCGGGTATCCTGCGCTGAGTCGAAGCCATGCCCTTGGAGCCCGACTTCGAGGCGTTGCCGATATACTTATCCTCGTAGCTCAGTATGTCCGTAGCGTTGAGCGGCTCCTCGCAGACCGAGGCGCGCGCCGAATGTCTGTCACCGAGGACGGAGCAGTTTATCTCGCGCAGATTCTCTATCGCGGGCTCGACAAGCACTCTGTCCGCATAGTCAAACGCATTCGAGAGCGCGGTTTCAAGCCCGTCTGTGTCATGCGCCTTGCTTATGCCTATGCTCGAGCCTAAATTTATCGGCTTTACGATAACGGGATAGCTGAATTTATCCTCTATCTCGGCAATGATTTTTTCCGGGTCGGAGTCGTAATCCGCCGCGTCGGCGCACACGCAGTCGAGCACGGGGATACCGTTATCTTTAAAGACAGTCTTCATAACATATTTGTCCATTCCGACAGCTGACGAGACAACGTCGCAGCCGACATACGGAAGATTGAGCATTTGGAGATAGCCCTGCAGGGTGCCGTCCTCAACATTAGTGCCGTGAACTATCGGGAACGCTATGTCAATATAGTCGACAACGTCCTTTGAGAAAGCCTTATGCGGATATCTGACTATCAGCGTGCGGTCGCCGTCGTTGACGAGGTTCACCCGCGTGCTCTCGGCTATAAGCGAATTGATATTTTTATAAGCCTCTATGTCGCCGATGTGCTCGCCGACATACATCTCGTTGTTCTTCGTGATATAGACAGGGATAACGTCGTACTTATCCTTATCCACCGCGTGTATTGCCTGAATGGCCGAGATAACGGAGATCTCGTGCTCGACGCTTCTGCCGCCGAACAGGACTGCAAGCTTTATCTTCATATGAATACCCCCATTAATAATTGTCGGGAAGGTCGTTTTCGAGCAGGACGATCTTCTTTTTATCCGTTCTTATCGCGCCGACCTTTGCGAGCGCATCGCCGAGCGAGGGAGAGACGAATATGCGGGATTCGTCAAAGCCCGCCTCGACAAGACCTTTGTATATGCTCTTTGTCTGCCTCTCGCCTACCAAAGCCACATAGTCGCAGACTGCGGCGGCGTTTCTGCCGAACTCGCAGTTATATTCCTCCTGCTTGTCGCCGAGCTCTACCATGCCGGGCGTTACGAGGATTTTCTCGCCCTCGAAGAAGCTCAGCGTCTCGAGAGCCGCCTTTGTTCCGCTCGGGTTAGAGTTATACGAATCGTCTATGAGCGTCATACCCACGCGCTTTGAAAGCTCAAGGCGGTGCGGCACGGACTCGAGGCGGCGCACCTGCGGGCGCAGCTCGGAGAGCGAAATGCCGAGCTCATGCGAAACGGCTATCGCGCCTAAGATATTCAGGCAGTTGTGAGTGCCGATGAGCTTTGTGGTGAACTCCTCTTTTTCGCCGTCGGGCGTTGTGACCTCGAAGGTAGTGCCCTTGTCGCCGACGCTTATGAGCTTCGCTTTATATTTGCTGTCGGAGTTAAGTCCGTAGGTTATCGCGCCGTCGGGCGCTCTTTCGGCTATATATTCATTGTCGCCGTTTAAGAACAGCTTGCCGTCCTTCGGCAGCGCATCGGCGAGCTCGAACTTCGTGTTGATAACATTTCGCAGCGACTTGAAGCTCTCGAGATGCTGAGGGCCTATCGAGGTTATTATGCCGTGCTTCGGGTGGACTATGTCGCACAGCTCTTTTATGTCGCCGACATATTTTGCGCCCATCTCGCAGATAAATATCTCATGCGTCGCCCTGAGCGAGCCGCGCACGGTCTTGACGACGCCCATGGGAGTGTTGTAGCTCTCGGGGGTCATGAGGACATTGTACTTCGCCTTGAGCAGAGTGTTGAGATAGAACTTGACGCTCGTCTTGCCGTAGCTTCCCGTGACGCCGATAACGGTGAGGTTCGGGCAGGCGGCGAGCATTTTTTTCGCGTCGTTCGTGTAGTATCTGTTTATTGAAAGCTCTATTGGCTTGTTAATAACATTGGCGAGGATTATGACAAACGGAGAAGCGGCGGCGACTAAGCCGGCAGTGAGCGCGATAACGCGACCCGACGCAAACACCGCGAGCAGAACCGTCATGGCAATATAGAGCACAGCGACGGTGACGAGCATACGCTTGACGCGGGGCGTATATTTGAGCGGCTTTTTCGCCTTTTTCGGCTTATAGAACAGGCACGCCAAGAGAACGAACACGGCGCAGACTATCATGCCCGCGTTCTTCCCGCAGATAACGCCTATAACGGCGCCGATAAACGGCAGCGCAAGCGGAACCGCCTTGCCACGATTCTTTAAGAGCCAGTGCCACTGGTCGTCGGCGCGGTAGGAGTTCAACTGGAACATATGCATATAAAACAGCGTTGAGAGCACCGCAAACAGCCAGAACGCCGCAAAGATAAGCACCTCGGAAAATATCGTCATTTAAAAGCTCAATCCTTTCGCAATACTGTCGGTCAGTCTATCTCCATGAACGAGGCGAGCACCTTGTTGAAGGTGAACTGCTGCTCGAGGAACGAATAGTGTCCGCAATTTTTGAGGGTAACGAGCCCCGCGTCGGGCATGAGCTGTTCCATAATTTTCGCGTCACTCAGCGGCGTGGCGTCGTCGTTCTCGCCCCAGACCAGCAAAACGGGCATCTTCATGTTCGGCATATATTCCACAAGGTCTTCGTTGACCGTATTGACAAGCGTTTGGCGCATGACGGGCGTTGCGCTGTTGTAATCGGCGGAGCCGTGACTGCGGCGGAACTCCTCGAGCGCATCGGGAAACAGCGCCTTTACGGGCGCGGTCTCGAGGATTTTTCTGCCTATTTTATAGTTGCGCTGTCTCAGCTTCTGCGCCGCCGTCTTTTTCGGCTTGACGCCCGCAGAGTCGACCAAAATAACCTTCTCTATTTCAAAAGGCAATTTGCGGCTCGCCATTTTTATTATGACCCTGCCGCCGAACGAGTGGCCGAGGAAAGTCACCTTCTCGGGCGCGAACGGCTCAAGGAATTTCAGCACGAAATCCACATAGTCATCGACGCGCCACGGCTCTTCGGGTTCATCGGACAGCCCGAAGCCCGGCATATCGGGAGCTATAACATGATATTTTCGCGCAAGCAGCTCCGACATATTCTCGAAAAGCTCAATATTTGAACCCCAGCCGTGCAGCAGAACCACGAGCTCGCCCGAGCCTTTATCCATATAGTTTATTTTCAGCGAATCAACAGTTGTCTGCAACAAAAACACTCCTAAAGCAGTAGTGACACAGTAACGCGCCCGACAGGGGGGGCAACACCAATGCCATTATATATAATCTACTGTATTATATCATAGTGCGGCTGAAAATTCTATCTATTTGATGTTTATTTTGCAGCTGCCGAGCTGAAAATTTTAATAATTTTGCCCGCTCTTTCGGTATGAATTAATAACTGCCTCGCAAAGCCTTTTCTTCTCGCGACTCAAACGGAAGTTCCCGAGCGATTAATTTTTTTACAGACCTCCGTTATCTCGCCGATATAGACGCGGTGGTAGTCGCCGTTGCTGTAGTTATCCTCTATTTCGGGCGCAATAAACTTCGACGGATCCATGTCGGCAAAGGCTGTCTTCCTACAGGCTATAATCAGCTTTGCCTCCTCGAAAGCCACGCTTTCGCCCGTCTCAAAAGCGGTAAGCCCGCATTCCTCGGCCTTGTCGAAATCGCGTCCGCTCTTGGAGCCGCAGAAGGAGAGCGCCCTTCTGTATTCGCTGCCGAAAAACGAGAGAGTAAAATTATCGTACTTTTCCATAAATTCATAGGTGTATCTCTGCGGGCGCACGAAAACAGTCACCACGTCCTTGCCCCACAGCTCGCCCAGCATACCCCAGCTTACGGTCATGGTGTTATAGTTGCCCTTCTCCCCGGCGGTGAGCAGCGCCCAGTCATCTCTGATAAGGCGGACAAAGCTGTCGTTGACATCGCAGATGTCGATTTTTTCGAAATTCATGGCAAATCCCCTTTTCTCGCTTGATTCTTCTCGGTAATTGACCCGTGTTTATAAATATGTTATACTTATGTGCAAATACAAATAATAAAAATTCATTATCGCAAATTATACAAACGGCTGCTCCGTTAAAATCTACGGCTTTCGCGCTTATTTATATTATATGCCGTTTTACGCTCAATGCAAGATTTTTCTTCGCGGCGGCCGAATAGGAGAGAAAGGATTGATGTTATGCCGGAGCAAAACATACCGGAGATCAAGGGGAGTCTCAGAGACTTCATGCTCAAGGTTCCCGAGCCGATTTATCGCTGCAGCGGAATCAAAATACTCGGCAGAAGGATAAAGTCCGTGCTTTTTTCGACCGACGCGAGCATTATCAGAAACACTAACGCAGACGCTGTTATCGCAGTCTATCCGTTCACCCCGCAGCCCGTAATAACCCAGGCCGTTATGGTGGCGGCGGATGTGCCGGTCTTTGTCGGAGTCGGCGGCGGACTGACACAGGGGCACAGAGTCGTCAACCTCGCCCTGCACGCGGAGTTTCAGGGCGCGATAGGCGTTGTCGTCAACGCGCCGACAAGAAACGAGACGATAAGAGACCTGCACGCAACGATAGACGTGCCGATAGTTATCACCGTACTCAACGAGGACGAGGACATACAGGGGCGCATCGACTCGGGCGTCAGCATTTTGAACGTATCCGCAGCCGGCAGAACGCCGCAGGTCGTGCGCAGCATCAGGGAGCGTTTCCCCGATGTTCCGATAATCGCAACCGGCGGCCCGACAGACGAGAGCATCCTCGCAACCGTCGAGGCCGGAGCCAACGCCATAACCTGGACGCCGCCGTCAAACGGCGAGGTGTTCAAAGACATTATGGACAAGTACCGCCGCGGCGAACCGCACCCGGACTTTTAAACGAACCCCGCTCCGAAAAATCGGGGCGGGGTTTTTTACGGTATTATTTCAAAGCCGCGCCGTAAAGCAACCGCGAGCCCGTTCGCTGCACTCGCGGCAAAAGTGATATTACACCTCCGGACAGTACTGCTGTTCTATTCGCCCTGCGCACTCGCGAAGCGAATATCACCGGGCGAAGCCGGATATCACTGCCGAAGGCAAATTGAACTAAAAAAAGCACTTGCGATTGCAAGTGCTTTTTCATGGCCCGCCCGGAGGGATTCGAACCCCCGGCCTTCAGAATCGGAATCTGCTGCGATATCCAGCTTCGCTACGGGCGGATGTGCGGATATTATAGCACAGAACAAAAGCATAAGCAAGTGCGACTGAGGCCTCGCACAAAAATATTTTCCCCAAAGCCGACAAAATTGAAAAAAGCCCTTGCAAAAAAGCGAAGTCTCGCTTATAATATATGAGCTGTCGCTTTTCTGCTACTGTGGCTCAGTTGGTAGAGCAGCTGATTCGTAATCAGCAGGTCGCCGGTTCGAGTCCGGCCAGTAGCTCCAAAAGTCCGCCGTATTTTTACAGAATTACGGCGGACTTTTTTATTGTTTTCGCGGGATGTTTTACCGCAAAGCTGTCGAGATAGGTTTATTTTCGAATATAAGACGATAAACAAGCGCTTTGACGATCAAGTTGGCATAATACTTACTGAGATATTCTGCCGTTAGCATCTTTATTCATTTTAAGAAATCGAGCGGCGATTATTTCACTGTCTGTCAAACATTTACGTCTGATTTTAATGCAAAAAAGCAAAGTGTTTAAAATTTATACACATTAGGGCAACAATGTTCAATAAAACTGTTGCATTTGCATAAAATTTATGTTATGATTCAGAAGTAAAAATTGCAGACAGGAGGTAATGCTTTGGCAAAAGGAGTAAAAACCGCTGCGGTCGGCAATCAAGCCGGCGGTAATAACGACAATAGCGGATATATTTATCAAAACAGACGCTATGTCGGAACCAAAGAGACGGTCGCATATATTGTCTACGATATGTCGCAAAGCTTCAATATCAACACATATTCGGGCCGCTTTGTCACAAACATCCTTCAGATAAGCTTGAGATTCCAACGAATCATCGATCTTATCAACGGAATTTGGGATGTTGTCAACGACGTGCTTTTCGGCGCGATAGTTGACAAAACACGAACCAGATGGGGAAAATTCAAGCCCTATCTTGTTGCGCTGGGTATCCCCGGCACAATAGGAACCTGCCTTTTCTGGCTGC
This sequence comes from Oscillospiraceae bacterium, assembly GCA_003538135.1. GTDB lineage: Bacteria > Bacillota > Clostridia > Oscillospirales > Acutalibacteraceae > CAG-177. The sequence continues at coordinate 45,721 of DPOR01000007.1, read as the reverse complement.
TTCCGCTGTTCTTCCACGGGAGCAGCTCGGAGAATATTCTAAAATTTATAGTGTATCTTCTGCTTGCCGTTGTGCGCGAGGGCGCGGGCACCTTCCGCGGAATAGCTCAGAACGGCATCAGAGCGACGATAACTCCGCATCCGGTTGACAGAACGCGACTGATAACTATCGCGGACTTTGTTTCGGGCGCTCTCGGAGAAAAATTGCCTGAGCAGATAATGACTGTCATGCTCGACCTCATAAGCAGAGACAAGATAAATATTTCGTATGAGAAGATGTTTGTCGGCATGGGCCTGTTCACCGCTATCGTGGCGGGCGCCGGCGCCCTGTGGTTCTTCCTTATATGTAAGGAGAGAGTCATGCAGTCGGTCGAGACGCCGAGCGTCAAGGCGAGTATCAAGTCGATAATCAACAACAAGCCGATTCTCTTGATGACCCTTTCGCAGATTCTCGGAAGCTTCGCCGTCGGCGGAAGTAAGCAGGACTACTATATCGATGTTCTTAACTTCGCTTCCCTCGGTCTTATAACCGGTATCCCCGGCGCTATTATCAACCCGTTCAGCTATATGGCCGTGCCGTGGTTCAGGCGGCATTTCTCGAGCCGCTTCCTCTATATTATAGGAAACAAGATAGACGGGATTCTGCTCGTCCCCGTGTTCCTCGTCGGCTGTATCGGCGGAAAGAAGCACGGACTCTACAAAAATATCTGGGTTATGGGTATCGCAATGATGCTTTGGGAGACCATATTCATGATCTTCTACGGAGTACGCCGCATAATCCCGACGGAAATGTACAACGAAGCAATGGACTACTGCGAATGGAAAAACGGCTATAGAACCGAGGGCATGACAAGTGTTGCCCAGGGTCTTGCGTCAAAGCTTGCCAGTATTTTCAGCAGATACATTTCCAACTATATCAAACAGCTCATCGGCTACGACCTGACAAGATATGTCAGAGGCACCGCGCAGACCGACGAGACAAAGTTCGGACTGTTCGCAATGTTTACAATCGTCCCCTTCCTTACCGGTATGATCAGTATCATCCCGATGCTCTTCTACGATCTGAGCGGAAAGAAGAAGGAGAAGATGTACGAAGAACTGCTTGAGAGACGCGCTGCAATGTCCAAGGAGGCTACCTCCGGTGACCTTGAAGCCCTCGAAAGACTTGCCAAGGCTCAGATGGAGATCGGCAACATGAAGCAGGAGCTTTAATAAATTCGGAAAAAACACCGCATTCCAAACGGATTGCGGTGTTTTTTGCCGTCTGCGCAAGTTGAAAAAATCATATAAAAATAGTATAATATAATCTATCTTCAGCTTACGAGGTTTTACTTATGCCCGAATATGAAAAGATAACATTTGAAAACGGCTTTCGACTGCTTCTGAGCGAGGACGGCAGGGCGAAGAGCTGCTCCATGGGCGTTTGGGTCGGGAGCGGCTCATGCTTCGAGAGCGACGGCACGCAGGGGATATCCCACTTCATCGAGCATATGGTGTTCAAGGGCAGCGCCCGATATTCCTCGGAGGATATCGCCTCGATATCCGACAGGATGGGCGGCGAGTTAAACGCCTATACCGACAAGGAGTGCACCTGCTTTTATACCCGCGTTCTCGCGTCCGACGCGCCCGAGGCGTTCGAGATGATAGCCGATATGGTGACCTCGCCCCGCCTTGACGAGGACGATTTGGAGCTTGAAAAGAGCGTCATATGCGAGGAGATAGCCATGTATGAGTCGAACCCCGCGGATCTCTGCGCGGATCTTTTCTATCTCGTGGCGTTCCCCGAGCAAAAGCTCGGCAAGAACGTTCTCGGCACTCGGGAATCCGTCAACGCGATGACTCCCGATATGCTAAGAGAGCATATGAAAAAATTTTATTCCCCCTCGTCTACGGTCGCCTGCTTCTGCGGAAGCTTCGACAGGGAGAAGATAATATCGCTCTGCAAGCGCTTCTTCGGCTCGCCCGCAAGCGCAGATGAGTTGCCGCCGCTTTCTAAGGCGGAGTTTTGCACGGGAGTGCATATCTTTGACAAAAAGACCGAGCAGAATCAGATAGCAATAGGCTTTTCGGCTCCGTCCTTAGAGTCGGACAGCCGCTTTGCCTGCCAGCTGATAGCCTCAATGCTCGGCGGCTCGGCGTCGTCGCGGCTCTTTCGTCGCCTGCGCGAAGAGCAGGGACTTGTCTATTCGGTCGATGCCGGTGCGATGTCGTTTTTGAGCGCGGGCGTGTTCGCCGTTACCATGGGCGTGTCGCGCGAGTCGGAGAAAAAAGCGGTTTTGGCGGCGGCGGAGGTTCTGCGCGAGTTCCCCGACACGGTGACGGAAAATGAGCTTGACCTTGCGCGCAGCCACTATCTCTCGGGGCTCATTATGTCCCTCGAGTCGAATTCCGTCCGCGCGTCGCGCTACGGCACGGGCGAGCTGCTGCTCGGCGGCGCGATAAGCGAAAAAGAGCTTGAAGAAAAAATAAGAAATGTCGGCATAGACGAAATACGCACCCTTGCGCGCTCGTTCTCGTCCCTCTCCGACGCCTGTATCTGCGCGGTCGGCAAAACGGCGGGGACGAAGTTTTATAATAAGGTTGTCAGCGCAGGAAAATAATGATATAATTTAGTATAATTCATTTGTGAGAGGCAAACTGTAATGAAGGGAATAAAGGATGCACACAGAATAGTCGTGAAGGTCGGAACCTCCACGCTTACATACGATACCGGAAAAGTCAATCTCAGGCGTATGGATAAGCTTGCGCAGGTTATATCCGATTTGAGAAATTCCGGCACGGAGGTCGCGCTCGTCACCTCGGCGGCGATAGCAGTCGGAGTCGGCAAGCTCGGACTTTCCGAAAGACCGGGCGATATCCCGAGCCGCCAGGCAGTCGCAACCGTCGGCCAGTGCGAGCTGATGTTTATGTACGACAAGCTCTTCTCGGAATACGGCAACACGATAGGTCAGCTGCTCATAACCCGCAGCGACTTTGAAAACGGGGAGCGCAGGGCAAATCTCTCGAACTCCTTTGAGAAGCTCTTCGAGTTCGGCGCTATCCCGGTCATCAACGAAAACGACAGTATCGCCGTCGAAGAAATAGTTTTCGGCGACAATGATACCCTGTCTGCCATGGTCGCAAAGCTTGTCAACGCCGACGCGCTGATAATTCTCAGCGACATTGACGGCCTCTATTCCGGCAACCCGCGCGAGGACGAGAGCGCGTATCTCATCCCCGTTGTCGAGGAGATAACCGACGAGCTCATGTCGATAGCCGGAACAAAGGGCAGCACCCGCGGAACGGGCGGAATGGTGACGAAGCTCCACGCCGCGCAGATAGCTATGGACGCGGGGATAGACACCGTGGTTATGAACGGCGCGCAGCCCGAGGATATATACAGGCTGCTCGACGGCAGGCAGATAGGAACCTATTTCAAGGCGAAAGCTTAACGGAAGGAGCGCACACAATGGGCGCAGGAACTGTTTTATCAATAGCCCAAGGCGCAAAGACGGCTCAGCGGGAGCTCGCCCGCGCCGGAGGAGCAAAGCGCGAAGAAGCGTTAAAGGCTATTTCGGCCGCGCTGCGCGAAAATGCGCAGAGCATATTGGAGGCGAACCGCGCCGACATAGCGGCGGCGCGCGAAAACGGCATGGCCGAGTCGATGATCGACCGCCTGACCCTCTCGGCGGAGCGCATAGAGGGCATGGCAAAGGGTGTTGACGACGTTGCGGCGATGCCCGACCCCTTGGGCAGAGTGCTCTCAGGCGCCACAAGACCCAACGGGCTGAGAATAGAAAAAGTTACGGTGCCGCTCGGCGTTATCGGCATAATATACGAGGCCAGACCCAACGTCACCTCGGATGCGGCGGCCCTCTGTCTCAAGGCTGGCAACGCGGTCATACTGCGCGGCGGCAAAGAGGCGATAAACTCAAACAAGGCAGTCGCAAATATCATGCGCTCTGCGATAGAGAAGGCGGGCATACCCGCAGACTCCGTGAATCTTATCGAGGATACCTCGCGTGAGAGCGCGAACGAGCTGATGAAGATGAACGGTCTTGTCGATGTGCTCATTCCGCGCGGCGGAGCGGGACTTATCAGAAGCGTAGTCGAGAACTCGACAGTCCCGGTTATTGAAACCGGCTCCGGCAACTGCCACATATATATCGACGAATTTGCCAATATAGATATGGCGGCGGAGATAGTTTTCAACGCCAAGATTTCGCGCCCGTCCGTCTGCAACGCCTGCGAGAGCGTGCTTATCCACAAGGCGGCAGCCGAGGAGGCTATAGTCGCCGTGGCCGGCAGGCTCAAAGAGAAGAATGTCGAGATTTTCGGCGACGAGGTAGTTTGCTCCGTCCTCGATTTTGCAAAGCCAGCAACGGAAGAGGAATGGGGAAAAGAATACCTCGACTATAAAATAAGCATAAAAACGGTAGATAATATCGATGAGGCGATAGCTCATATCGCAAAATACAGCACAGGGCACAGCGAGAGCATTGTCACCGATGACTACCTCAATGCGCAGAAGTTCTTAAACGAAGTCGATTCGGCGGTGGTTTATGTCAATGCGTCGACCCGCTTCACCGACGGCGGCGAGTTCGGCTTCGGCGCGGAAATCGGCATATCCACCCAGAAGCTCCACGCGAGAGGGCCGCTGGGACTGAATAATCTGACGAGCGAAAAATATATTGTCTACGGCTCGGGTCAGATACGCTGAAGGAGGAATTAAATCCATGAGCACCAACACAGCTGCAAAAGAAAAGAAAAAATGGGCGTTTCCGCTCGGCATAGTGACAGTTATCCTCGCCGTTATAGGCCTTGTTACGGTAATTGTTTTCGCCGTGCGCGGGATAGGCAGCCTTACGGACAACAGCGACAAGTTCGAGAAATACGAGCAGTTTCTTGCACCCGTTATAATGAACGACCCCGACCCGTTTGACGATGTCAGCGGCGCGAAGATGAGCCAGCTGATAGACGCGTCTATCTGGTCGCTGATGAAGAGCAACATCGATATAGATCAGTTCGAGTATGCCGAGGGCGACGTCTCCGGTGTTATAGTTCCGCAGAAGGATGTCGAAAAGCAGTTCGCAAAGCTCTTCGGCACGGATGTCAAGCCCGTCCACTGCACGGTTGACGGCGGAACCTATACCTTCACCTACGATGAGGCGAAGCAGGCCTATATCGTCCCGCTTACAGGTGTTATGCCGACCTTTATTCCGCGCGTTTTGTCGCAGCAGAAAAAGGGCGATTCGATAATCCTGACAGTCGCCTGCATAAGCGGCGACGGCTGGGAGCAGGATGCCAGGGGCAACTATGTCGAGCCCGCGCCGAGCAAATATCTCAAGGTGACTCTGCGTGTCAGCGATGACGGATATTTTATCAGCGCCATGCAGAATACCGACGCGCCCGAGACGGCTTCGACTACCGCGCCCAAGACTACCGCACCCGAGACAACTTTCCCCGAGGAGACTCAGGCGGAGACTTCCTCGGAGGCTCCCTCCGAGACCGAGAGCGAGAGCGCGACGGAGGGATAATATATATTATGTATATCCACGCACCGTGTTTTGACCTCGACGAGCTCGCCCGCGACAATCTGCATATACACACCGCTTTTTCGCGCTGCGCAAAGCCGGAGATGACCGTGGAAAATATTTTCGCCGAGGCTGCGCGCATAGGCTACAGAACAATAGCCCTGACCGACCACTACAACGATGATATCGACGACGCAGAAGCTCTGCGCAGACTGGAGACACTCAGGGAGCAGGGCAAAAAAATCGGCGAGCCGTGCAAGGTGCTCTACGGTATGGAGCTCTCGGGCTACGGCATAGGCAAAACCCTTGAGGGCGATGCCTTCAGAAATGCTATTGATTACAGGCTCTATTCCTGCAATCACTATCACCTTGATTTTTGGGAGCAGGCGAAAGAAAGGACTCCCCGTGGCTATGCTCGGCACGCGCTTGAGAACGTCGCCTCGCTCATAATAAGCGGCAAGGCCGACTGCATAGCTCATCCGCTGACCGCCGGCTATGTCCGCGCTCTTGAGGACAAAACGCTTGCGAGCAGGGCAATAACCGACAACGAGCTGGGCGACATCATGGCTCTTGCAAAAGAGCACGAGGTCGCATGGGAGCTCAATATCGGCAACATCTACGGAGACCCGGAGTTCAGCCGCAGAATGTGGAATATCGGCAGAGAAACGGGCTCGTGCTTCAACATGGGCGCGGACGCGCATCTGATAAAAAATATCGACTTTGCGCCGCATATGCGCGATATGAAAAAGATACTCGGAATAAAACGGTAAGCGCAGAGCTTACTTTAAAACATTATCCAAATGACAAAAACTCCTGCCCACTGTTAACATTTGCGGCAGGAGTTTATTATTTGCTCCACAAATTCAATTCATCAAGCACACACAGCACTGCTCTACTCATAGAATTTTTTCATGCAACGGCACCGGCTTTCAACACGAAGCGGCGACAGAGTTTATTCTGCCGCCGCTTCGTGTTATATATAGGAGTTTTGTGGTTGTCGTCTTTATCTGGGCTTTTTCGTTTGCAGTTAAATAATAGCCGATATATTTCAATTTGTCAACCTATAATTTTTCACTGGACATTTTATTGTACAGTGAAATGTTTTTTTCGGCTGCCGGTTGCTTTTTTCGTTGCTTATCTCATATACAGAATATTTGCGGGTATAATCTGTAATACTTTCAGCGCCCGTTAATGCCCGTATTGCGAAAGTTTAAGCGCATTTGCGACCTAATATATTTTTATATCAATTACATTATGCCATAAATCCTGCCAAAAGTCAATGGCAGAAATTATGGCATTTATAATCAGTTTGAGGTGGTTTAATTGAAGTACCCGAGAATACGAAATCTTCGCGAGGACAACGATCTGACCCAGCAGCAAATAGCCGATATGCTGTATATAAACCGACGGACTTACGCCGCATACGAAAACGGCATCAACTCCATGACACCGGAGACCCTCTGCAAAATAGCCGATATATTTCACACGAGCGTTGACTGGCTCCTCGGCAGAACCGACGAGTTTGCACCGTACCCAAAAAGCAGATAAAGCACTTCTCCCCCGTCCGCAAAGGACAGGGGAGATTTTCTTATTTCTGGTTGTAGAATGCGCAGAATGCCTTGTAAGCCATATAGATGTCGAGCTTCGCTATCTGCTCGAACGGCGCGTGCATGGAGAGCACGGGCACGCCGACATCGACAACGTCTACGCCGAGATGTGCGACATACTTGGCAACCGTTCCGCCGCCGCCCTCGTCGACCTTGCCGAGCTCGCCTATCTGCCAGACGATATCATTCTCGTCAAAGAGCTTTCTGAGCTTGCCGACAAATTCGGCGTTGGCATCCGAGGTGTCGGACTTGCCGCGCGCGCCGGTATACTTTGTGACAACGATTCCCCTGTTTACGAACGAGGCGTTGAGCTTGTCGTGGACGGACTGGAATGTGGGATCGACTCCCGCATTGACATCTGCCGAGAGGCACTCGGAAGCTCTGAGAACATCTCTGCCCTCGAGTCCCTGAGTCTTTGCGAGATCCTCAACAAAGAACTGAAGATATGCGGAGGAAAGGCCTGTATTGCCGACGGAGCCTATCTCCTCCTTGTCGGTCAGCACGGTGACGGTCGTGTAGCTCGGGGTCGGGCAGTCGAGAGCCGCCATGAGCGCGGGATAAGCGCAGACCCTGTCGTCGTGGCCGTAGCCGCCGATAAGGCTGCGGTCAAAGCCGATATCCGAGACTCTCGCCGCGGGCACGAGCTCAAGCTCCGCGGAGAGAAAATCGGATTCCGTGATTCCGTATTTTTCGTTGAGAAGCTTCATGATATTGAGCTTCACGAGGTCGCTGCCCTCATCGCTTCTGAAGGGCAGGCTGCCGACGAGAATGTTGAGTTCCTCGCCCTTTATGACCTGGGAGGCCTTGCGCTCGCCCATGGTGCTGTCAAGATGCGGGAGCAGGTCGGTTATGACGAACTGCGGCTCGCCGTCTCTGTCGCCGATTGATACCGTCAGCTTCTCGCCGTCCGCCTTGACAATAACGCCGTGGAGCGAAAGCGGAACGGTCGGCCACTGATATTTCTTTATGCCGCCGTAATAGTGCGTCTTTAAGAGCGCTATTTCGCAGTCCTCATACAGGGGATTGGGCTTGACATCGAGGCGGGGAGAATCGATGTGCGCCGCCGCGATTTTAACGCCGTCGCTCAGCGGACGCGTGCCGAAAACGGCGAGTATAATCGCCTTCTCCTTGACATTGAACCAGACCTTGTCGCCCGCCGAATATTTTTTCGACGAATCGAACTTCTCGAAGCCGCGCGACTCGGCAAGCTTCTGCGAAAACGCGGTTATCTCGCGCTCGGTCCTGTTCTCGTCGAGGAAGCTTTTGTAGCCCTCGCACCACTCAAACGCCGAGGCAATTTCCTCATCGCTCATTCTCAGCGCGGCGTGCTTGGGCTGAGCAAACAGCTTTTCCTTGAGCTCCTGCGCCGGATTTTTTTCGTCCTTCATTTTATATTCCTCCTATCTTGATTTGTAAAAAGAATTATATATATTCACGGCGCGCATTACCTTGCGCACATAGTGAGCTGTTTCGGGTATCGGGATATCCCGAAGATTCACGCCGTCGGGTGATATATTTTTGTCCTTGAGCCATGAGTTGACCCTGCCGCGCCCGGCGTGATATGCGGCAACGGCGGTCTCCTCCGCCTTGAACTCGTCGAGCAGCAGCCCGAGGAAAAGCGCGCCGTATCTTATCGAGGTCTCCGGGTCGCAGAGCGCGTTGTCACTCAGGGCTTCACCCGTCTTTGTCTGTAGCCAGTGAAAGGTTTCGGGCGTTATCTGTGTCAGTCCCAGCGCGCCCGCCGAGGATTCGGCTTTTGGATTAAACGAGCTCTCTGTCTTTATGACCGCGAGCAAAAGCGTTTTCGGGACTCCGTACTGCGCCGCGTATTTTTCGACCCAAGCCTCATATTTAACGGGATAAGCGTATCTTATTCCGCCGACCGCAAGCGCCGCGGTTATAAAGCACACCGCCGCCACGAAGCACAGCAGCAGGGCTATAAGCTTATATCCCGCCCGTTTTTTCATTTTCCGCCCCCGCTTTTCAGGATTTCCAGCGCTCTTACGCACTGCTCCGTCGGGTCGCAGCCGTCGGGATTCTCTATTATTATATCTGAATTGTCCCTGTAATATTTCTCATCGGGCTGAGCTGACATTCTTCTTTCTATTTCGGCTAAATCGATTCCGTCGCGGCTCAGCAGCCTTGCCATGCGCTGATCTCTCGGTGCACAGACGCATATGACGGCGCGGCAATCGCCGAGAAGCTCGCTCGAAAAGAGCACGGGCGCATCAAGCAGGGCTATTTCGTACCCGTTTTTCTCCGCCTCGGCTACACGTTTTCGCGCAAGCGCGGTTATCGCAGGATGGGTCACGGAGTTTAGCAGCTCCGTCTTTTCAGCGCTCGCAAAGGCTCGCCCTGCAAGTCCGCGGCGGTCAAGCGTGCCGTCGGGGAGTATCAAATCCTCGCCGAAAAGGCGTGCGATATCGGCGAGCACGGGCGAACCCGGCTCGACAGTCTCGCGCGAGAGCCTGTCGCAGTCGATGACGCAGACTCCGTGCGCGCGGAAGATATCGGCAACGGTGCTTTTTCCCGAACCTGTTTGACCCGTAAGTCCGGCAACAAAAATGCTCACAGCTCGATCACCTCAAAGCCCGCCGCTCTGAGCAGGCGGTTATAGACAGCCATTCCCACGCCGTCGAGCGACGGGAAACGGACGAATGCAAGCTCCATTTTTTCATCGTCAACATGCCTCAGCACATCGAACAGCTCACGCGCCTGCTCCTCGGGGCTGTCCGCGTGACCGTAGGGATATGCGGGGACGGAGATTTTGTCCTCCTCGCCGTCAAAGCAGACGGCGCAGGTTTTCTCGCTGCGCGGCTCTGCGACGAGCGACGCAAACTTATCGAAATCACCCTTGACTATCACCACATGGGCGTTGGGCGAATAATGCTTATATTTCATACCGGGCGAGAGAACCTTTTCGCCGTTCTCAAGCGCCTTGAAAACGGCCTTATCTATCTCGACCTCGCCGAGCACCGAGCGGAGCTGGTCGGGAGTTATCCCGCCCGGGCGCAGGACGCGCGGAACAGGGCAGGCAAGGGTGACGACAGTCGATTCCACGCCCACGGAGCAGCTGCCGCCGTCGACTACCGCGGCTATTTTTCCGTCCATGTCGTTCATAACGTGCGCGGCGGTGGTGGGGCTCGGCTTGCCCGATGTGTTGGCGCTCGGCGCCGCAAGCGGGAAGCCGCATTTTTTGATTATCTCGTGCGCTATAGGGTGCGACGGCATTCTTACCGCCACCGTATCAAGCCCGGCGCAGACCTCGTCGGGGATAATATCGCTCTTAGGCAGTATCATCGTCAGAGGCCCGGGCCAATATGCCTCGGCGAGCGCGCGGGCGCGCTCATCGAAATTTTTGACGAGCCTCAGTATGTCATCCGTCTCTGCAATATGCACTATCAGCGGATTGTCCTGCGGGCGACCCTTGGCGGCAAAAATATTTTTAACGGCGTTTCCGTCGAGCGCGTTCGCCGCAAGACCGTAGACAGTCTCCGTGGGTATGGCGACAAGCTCGCCCGCTTTGAGCAGACGCGCTGCCTCGTCAAGACCCTGCTCGCCGTCTTTTTCGGTTATCAGCTTTGTTATCATTGAGATTCTTCTTTCGTTTAGTCGTCGGTCGATTTGAGGCGCTCGGCGGTGTCCGCCGTAATGAGCGCATCTATCAGCTCATCCAAATCGCCGTTGAGTATCGCCTCAAGGCGGTAGAGCGTCAGCCCGATGCGGTGATCGGTGACGCGCCCCTGCGGGTAGTTGTATGTCCTGATACGCTCGCTTCGGTCGCCCGTGCCAACCTGTGCGCGGCGCTCGCCCGCTATGGCCTCGCTCTGCTTTCTGCGCTCCGCTTCGAGTATCCTCGAGCGCAGTATCTTCATCGCCCTGTCCTTGTTTTTGTATTGGCTTCTCTCGTCCTGGCACTCAACGACGGTGCCGGTCGGGATATGAGTTATGCGAATGGCGGATTCCGTCTTGTTGACGTGCTGACCGCCTGCGCCGCTCGAGCGAAAAGTGTCTATCTGCAGGTCGGACGGATTTATTTCAACATCGACCTCCTGCGCCTCGGGCAGGACGGCGACGGTTACTGTCGATGTATGGATGCGTCCCATGTTCTCGGTCTCGGGCACGCGCTGGACGCGGTGAACTCCGCTCTCGAATTTCAGGCGCGAATATGCGCCCTCGCCGCTTATCATGAAGCTTATTTCTTTGTAGCCGCCGAGCTCGGTGGCGTTAGCGCTGAGGACTTCGGTTTTGAAGCCCTTTGTGTCGCCGTACATCGAGTACATTCTGAACAGCACGCCCGCAAAAAGTGCAGCCTCCTCGCCGCCCGCGCCGCCGCGTATCTCGACTATGACGTTGCGGTCGTCGTTCGGGTCGCGCGGGAGAAGCATGACTTTAAGCTCCTGCCGGGTGCGCTCGATATTCTCCTTTGCTTCTTCAAGCTCCGTGCGTGCAAGCTCCTTTAATTCGGCGTCGGCGCCGCTCTCGTCGAGCAGAGCTTTTGCTTCTTCTGCGTTTTGCAGAGCCGCCTTGTGCTCGCGGTATTTTTCAACTATGGGTGATAAGTGCTTGAGCTCCTGCATATATTTTTTGTACAGCTCCATATCGGAGACGACCTCGCTTTTGCAGAGCTCCGCGCTTATAAATTCAAACTTTTCTTCAACCTTTTTAAGTTTTTCAAGCATATTTTCCTCCAAGTGTAAAAACTATTTACTGACCGCCCTGCGGCTCAAAGAAAAATATGCTAATCCTTCTCGGCGCGCTCGATGCGCTTGATGTTTTTCTCCGCCTTGACGCGCGGAACCATGACCTCGCGGCCGCAGCCGAGACAGCGGATGCGAAAATCCATGCCGATGCGAAGCACCTCGAATTCGTTGCTTCCGCACGGGTGATTCTTCTTCATGATGAGCTTGTCGCCCACTCTGACATCCATCGTTCTTCCTCCTTTGCCGAGCTATAGATTATTATAACATTTTTTTCGTATTTTGTACACTGCGGGCATGAATTTCCGCAGATTTTCAAAACGATCGGCTTGCCGCGCAGTGCGGCCGCGCCGCGAAAGGACTGAACAGACAATGACCTGCTTCAAACCCGAGGGAACACTGCTGCCGACAGCGCAGAACGCCCGAATATTAAGCTCGCCCACGCTGCTGCGCGAGGCATATAAAAGCGGGACTCCGCTCGAGGGCAGAGCCGTGCTTTGCGACGGCGAGCACAACCTGCACGTTGACCTCGGCTGTATGCGCGGCATTATCCCGAAGAATGAGGGCGCGCTCGGAATCGAGGACGGGAGCGTGCGAGATATCGCGCTCATCTCGCGGGTGAACAAGGCTGTGATTTTCCGCATAATCGGATTCGACGCGGACAAAAACGGGGAAACATACGCCCTGCTGAGCCGCCGAAGCGTTCAGGAGGACTGCAGGCGGGAGTATCTGTCGTCGCTCGTCTGCGGCGACGTTATAGATGCGTGCGTGACGCACATGGAGCCCTTCGGCGCATTCTGCGACATCGGCGCGGGGATAAGCGCACTGCTGCCCATTGACAGCATCTCCGTGTCGCGCATACCGCATCCGAACGCACGGTTTTTTACGGGGCAGAACATCCGCGCCATAGTCAAAAGCTGCGACGAGTTGGGGCGTCTCACGCTCTCGCACCGCGAGCTGCTGGGCACATGGGAGGAAAATTCCGCCGCGTTCAAGGCGGGCGAAACCGTTCCGGGGATAGTCCGCTCCGTTGAGAAATACGGCGTCTTTGTCGAGCTGACGCCGAACCTTGCGGGGCTTGCGGAATACTGCGAGGGAGTCAGGGACGGTGACCACGCGAGCGTGTATATAAAGAGCATTCTGCCGCAGCGCATGAAGATAAAGCTCGTCATAGTCGATTCGTTCAGCGCGGATTATCCGCCCGCGCCGATAAGATATTTCACGGACAGCCGGCATTTAGATTCGTGGGTCTATTCGCCGGCGGGGTGCGAAAAAAGGATAGAGAGCGTATTTACGGAATAAAACGGGCATAAAAAATCCGGGCGGTCATAAGACCGTCCGGACTTTCGTTTGTTCAATTACCGTTAAGTTACCGAACTACTTAAGCAGCCTTCTTCTTGGAAACGTAAGCAGCGGCAGCAGCGACGGAGAGAGAAGCAACAGCAGCAACAGCAGCAGCAGCGCCGGTGTTGGGAACCTCAGTCGGAGCGGGAGCCTCAGTGGTAGAAGGAGCCTCGGTGGTGGAAGGAGCAACGGGGGGCTTATAGCCGTACCAACCCATGATCTTCTTTACCAGCGGGATCTCAAGGAGCTTGTCGATGATGGTCTGTCTGTCGGTCTTGAATGCCTTAGCAAGGAGATCGATAAACGTATTCATCATCTTTGCGGGAAGCTCAGCAAAATCATTCTCGCTGGGGAGATCGGGGTTCTTGTTCTTATCGAAGAGGGGCTTGAGCAGCTCAACGATATTGTCGATGGTAGCCTTAGTCTGCTTGATGACTTCCTTCATGAGATCCATGTTGAGGTTGGGGATAATGGTATCCTTAACCCACTGGAGGATCTGGTCAACAGTAACCCAAGGAGTTTCCTCAGCCTTCGGGGTATCCTCTTCGCCTGCGGCGGGAGCTGCGAAAGCAGCAACGCCGAGGGAGAGAACCATGACGAGCGCAAGGAGAAGACTTACGATTTTCTTCATTTTTCTACAACCCTTTCTGTTTTTAATAATTTTTAAGTCCGCTAAGACTTAATGGCAATGAAATTGAAGAAATATCATTACACTTTCAGATTATACCATGCTTTCCGATTTTGTCAAGCATATTAATAGATTTTTAAGAATTTGTAATTAGTTATAAACGATATCTCTTTCGGGAAACATCCGCGATTTAGGATTCGGCGTTTGCCGCGGTGGTTGTTGCAGCATGAGCCGCAGTAGTCGAAGGAGGCGTTGTTGTTCTGGTTGTATTCTTGAGGATATCAACCTTCTTGGGATGCTGTATCATTCTCCATGTGAAAATAACATCGCTGCCGCTGACATAGTAAGTGTCGGGCTTGTGAATGTCATGCTGAGAGGGTTCGATCTCCTTGAACTTGTTAGCCTTGAACGCGTCGCCGACTACCTTGGCCATAGCATTGTCGTCAAAGGTTATTCTCGCTTCAACAACGAGCTCGGAGCGGTTAGCGAAGTTCTTGAGAACGCCGGGAACGAAGCCGGTCGACCACCAGTGGCGAGCATACTTGCTCTTGAAGAGCGGATTGAGATTGCCGTTAGCATCATAGCGATAGCAGACCATCTCCATGGGAAGAAGGTGATCGGTAGCACACTCATAGTGCTCGAGAGCAGCGCTGTCGGAAGCCGCCTTGTCCTTATCCTTCTCATAGAAGCCTATCTCGGAGCCGACGAACATAAGGCCGTACTGACCTTTCCAAAGCTGAAGCATATAATCTTTGCTTCTGCCCTTTTCGTCTGTGCCGTAGCTGAACTTGATTCTGACTGTATCGTAATACATGACAGTGAAGCCGGCGCCGAAGTCATACAGCGGGTTGAAGCCGAACTGCTGCTGCCAGGAGTTGAGGTCGTCAACATAGAAGTACTCACCCTCGGGATCATACTTATAGGAGAGCAAGGAGCCCTCATCAAGTGCATTCAGGCCGAGCTGAACGGTGATAGTGGGATCGACATCGTAAAGCTGACCGAGAAGGTCGTTCGCTTTCTCATCTTCAACTCTCTTCTTAAGAGCCGCAACATCGTTGCCGTTCTTAAGATCGTAACGGGTACCGTCGACAACGATGACTTCCGCCATGCCCTTAGAATTCCTCTTCTCGACAACTATAGTGTACTTATGCTTAGTCGGTCTGTTCTCGGGCTTGTTGGTCTGGCTGGGCTTTACGGTGGTGTTTGTGCCGAGGTTTGTCTTGTTGCCGGTAGGTCTTGTGCCGGGCTTCTTGTTGTTGGCAAGAGTGCCGTCCGACGAAGACTCGCTCTCGGAGCTGTCCGACGAACCGTCTGTGATGACGTCCGCAATAGCGTCCGTGTCGCCGCCTGTCGTTTTTCCGTTATTTTCTTTGTCGGTCTTCTTGCAGGCCGCAAATGCGAAAATGGTAGCAACGACAAGAAGCAGTGCTAAAATTCTCTTCATTTTCTTTCCTCCTAAAGAAAGTTTTATCTGGTTTTTCAATACCGTGATTATTTTTTTTGCACGGCATTCCTCCGTTATTATATCAAAGAGCCGGCTCATAGTCAAGATTTACGATAAATTTACAATTGTTTGGGGAAATGTTACAAAAAAGTCAAGATTCATTTGTGGAAAATGCTCCAACTATTATTCCTTTATCTCATCAAGAGTCAGCTTATATCCACCCAAAAATTCTCTCATAAACTCCTCCGCCTCCGGCAGCCCGAGTGCGTTCACGGCCTCGAGAGTTGACTCGGCGGCGCGGTCGAATTCCGTGTTGCCCGCTTTCTTCTCGTCAATACATTTTATATATGCGCAGATTTTGTCTGCCGCCTTGACGAGCTTCCACAGCTCCTCATCCTCCTCGCTCTTAAAAAAGAACGGCGCAAAGTCACGGCGCAGATCCTCCGGGAGCATGGAAACCAGGTGCTCGCACGCGCTCTGCTCAACCTGCGCATATGCCTCGCGGATACGCGGACTGTAATACTTGACGGGCGTGGGCATATCTCCCGTCAGCGTCTCGGGCGCATCGTGATACAGCCCGAGCAGCGCGGCACGCTCGGCGTTGTAATACTTCCCGAACCGCCTGTTACCTATAACCGCAAGAGCGTGGGCGATGCACGCGGTCTCCATGCAGTGCTCGCTCAAATTTTCCTCATGTGTGTTGCGCATAAGCGCCCAGCGGTCGATATACTTGAGTCTCGATATCATTGCAAAAAAGTTGCTTGCCATACTTCGCCTCCGTTTTTTATTCCCACTGAAAGTATAACATTAATCAGCGTTTTTTTCAAGGCGCGGGTGCAAATGCTATTGACAACAGTATCGGCGGCAGCTATAATAAAAGTGTACCAAATGATACAGTTAAGGTGATTTGATGACGGTGCAAGAATGTGCTTCGATGCTCAAAAACAACCGAATATTTCAAAGCGTCAACGAAAGCAGACTCGAGGAGCTTGTAGACGGAGCTCAGACGAGGACTTTCCGCAGAGGGGACGAGCTGCTCTCCCCCGAGCGCGGCGGGCGCACGATGGGCATGATACTCACGGGGAGCGCGGCGGTCAACAAGGGGCGGGCGGTCATAAGCACGCTCGTGCCGGGCGACATCTTCGGCGCGGTGACTCTCTTTTCGGACGAGCCCTCCCCCGCGACAACCGTCACGGCGCGAGTCGAATGCAGCGCGGTATTCTTTGAAAAAGATGCCATAGCACAGCTCATCGAGAGCGAGCCCGGAGCCGCCGTCGGCTTCGCCGCCTACCTGTCTGCGCGCATACGCTTTTTGACGCGCCGGATAGAGGCTCTGACCGCCGGAGACAGCGCGAGCAAGCTGCTCTCCTACCTGCTCGAACGCGAGCAGGCGGGTGAGGTTGACATTCAAAGCTGTGCGGAGCTTGCGCGCAGGCTCGACATCGGGCGTGCGTCGCTCTACCGCGCTTTGGACAGCCTCGAGACGAGCGGAGATATCCGCCGCGAGGGCAAAAAAATTTTTATTACGGTCAAAAATCGGGAATAGTGCGCCTACGCAGGCAACCGTGCCGCCGAGCCGCTTCGCGGCTCCGGCGCCCGAAGGGCGCGCCGAAAGCGCAGCTTTCGGCGGCGGCGCGAACCCCGGTTTCAGATATATCTAAATTCGAAGGAGCAACTCACAATGAAGAAATTTACAAGGATTCTTTCCCTGCTGCTGTGCCTTGCCATGGTCTTGGGGTTTGCCGCCTGCACCGTAAAGCCCGACGGCGGCGAAACGACAACCGAAGAAACCGTCCCCGCGGACACAACGCCCATAAACATCACGGCTCTCAAGGGTCCGACGGGCATGGGCATGGCCAAGCTCATCAGCGACAAAAACGCGCAGTACAACATCTCGATAGCCTCGGCCGCAACCGAGATAGCACCCCTCATCATCAAGGGCGAGGCCGACATTGCCGCCTGCCCGCTGAATCTCGCCGCCGCGATATATAAAAAGACCGGCGGGAAGGTAAAGATGATAGCCGTAAACACCCTCGGCGTGCTCTCGATACTCGAAAACGGCGAGAGCATAAAGAGCGTTGCCGATTTGAAGGGCAAAAAAATAGGCGCGACCGGACAGAGCGCAACGCCCGAATATGTTCTCAACTACATCCTCGAGGCAAACGGAATCGACCCCAAAAAAGATGTTGAGATAACCTACTACACCGACCACGCCGAGCTTGCCACGCTCATGGCAACGGGCAAAATCGACATCGCCATGCTCCCCGAGCCCAACGTCACTACAGTCATGGCGAAAAACAACTCTGTGCGCAAGGCTCTCGACCTGACCGAGGAGTGGGAGAAGGCGACCACCGCAAAGGGCGAAAAGACCTCGCTCGCGCAGGGCTGCCTTATTGTCCGCACCGAGTTTCTCGAGACTCATCCAAATGCAGTCAAGGCGTTCCTCGCGGAATATAAAAAATCCGTCGATTTCGTAAACGGCAACACCGAAAAGGCGGCGCAGATGATAGCCGACGCGGGCATCGTACCCAACGCACAGATAGCCGCAAAGGCTCTCCCCAACTGCAACATCGTCTATATGACCGGCGACGAAATGACAAAGACCGCTAAGGCGAATTTCGATGTTCTCTTCAAGGCGGATCCCAAATCGGTCGGAGGAGCTGTACCCGCTGATGATTTCTACTACACAGGCAAATAAAAAAACAGGCAAAGTCCCCGCTGCGTTCTTAAAGCTCGCGGCGGCGCTTTGCTGGATACTGATATGGTTCATAGCGTCGCGCGCCGTCGGGTCGGAGCTGCTGCTCCCCTCGCCCGCCGCAACGCTTGCGCGGCTTTGGGAGCTTGCGCGTCAGGGTGACTTTTGGCTCGCCGTGCTGCAATCCCTGTTGAGGATAGTCGCGGGCTGTGCGCTCGGCATAGCCGCAGGCTCGGTGCTCGGCGTGCTCACCGCCGTATCGCGCGTGCTCTATGAGCTGTTCATGCCGCTGCTGACCGTCGTGCGCTCAACGCCCGTCGCGTCCTTTATTATCCTCGCCCTCGTGTGGATAAAGCGCGACAACGTGGCGATTTTCATAGCGTTTCTCATGGTTCTGCCGATACTTTGGGGCAACGTCAGCCGCGGAATCGCGGAGTGCGACCGCGACCTTCTTGAAATGGCGCACGTATTTCGCTTTTCCAAAAAAGATATGCTCCACAAGGTCTATCTTCCGAGCGTCCGTCCGTATTTCTTCGCCGGCTGCTCGACCGCGCTCGGACTCTCATGGAAAGCGGGAGTTGCGGCGGAGGTGCTGAGTCTGCCCCGGCACGCGCTCGGCAGCGAGCTGTACTACTCAAAAATATATCTCGAGACCCCGACGCTCTTCGCGGTGACGCTCGTCGTCATTCTTTTGAGCGTTGTGCTCGAATTTATTCTGCGCCTTATCTTAAAAAAGACTGCGGGGTGGGAGAAATGATAAAACTTCAAAGCATCTCGAAATCTTTTGACGGCGTTTCGGTGCTCGAAAACATAAGCGCGGAAATACCCGACAGCGGCATTTTTGCCATATGCGGCGCGTCGGGCAGCGGAAAGACTACGCTCATGCGTATAATTCTCGGACTCGAACAGCCCGATTCAGGCAATATTTACGGGCTTGAGGGCAAAAAAGCGGCAGTCGTCTTTCAAAACGACCGACTGCTCCCGTGGTTCAGTGCGCTCGACAATGTCGCCGCCGTGTGCTCAAAGGAGCGCGCAAAAGAGCTGCTCGAAAAGGTTGAGCTTTCGGACTCGCTCGACAAAAAGCCCGCCGAGCTCAGCGGCGGAATGTGCCGCAGGGTGGCGTTGGCGCGGGCGCTGGCGTTTGACGCGGACATACTCCTGCTCGACGAGCCGTTTAAAGGCCTCGACGCCGAGCTGCGCGGGCGGACAGTGAAGCTCGTTGAGGACTTCGCAAAGACGAAGCCCGTCATACTCATCACCCATGACCCGTGGGAGGCGTCGCTCGCAAGGGCTAAGCTTGATATTGAAAAATGAAAAAGCCGTAATTCGCAACTCACACTGCGGATTACGGCTTTTTCACAGCCTGTTTTTATTTGTCGCTCTCCTTGAGCGCCTTTTCGACCTGCTCGAGAATGAGCTTTTCCGCCTCATCGCGGCTACCTCTTATTCGGCAGCCCGCGGCTCTGACGTGTCCGCCGCCGCCGAGCGGTCTGCATATCTCGGAGGCGTCTATCGGCGCGTGGGTGCGCACGGAAATTTTAAACGTTCCGTCCTTGCTCTCTTTTATGGTGACGCCCGCCTTCACGCCCTCTATCTGGCGCGAAAGTCCGGGGATGGCATCCGTCTCGCTGTCATTCGAGCCGCTTTTTGCAAACATCTCCTGCGTCACGGTTATCACCGCGCACTGCCCGCCGAAATACATCTTGAGCGAGTCGAGCGCGAAGCGTTCGAGCTTTACATAGCTCAGGCTCTTCGTCTCAAAGAACACGCGGTTTATCTCGGGCACATTCGCGCCGCACTCCATGAGCCTTGCGGCCAATATGTGCGTGCGTGCGGTCGTGTTCGAAAACTTGAAGCAGCCAGTGTCGGTCGAAATGCCCGTGTAGAGGCAGTTCGCAATCGCGGGGGTTATCTCGACTCCGAGCTCGTCTGCGAGCGGGCAAAGCATCTCCGCACACGCAGCGGCCGAAGCGTCAACACAGAACGCCTTCGCGTATTCGGTGTTCGAGCCGTGATGATCGATGCACAGGTCAACCCTGCCGCCGTACTTCTCGGCCGACGCGTCGGAGAGCAGCTTTATATCCGCCACATCTACGGCTGTTATAAACTTCGGCTCAAAATCGCCGCAGTCGGCAAGCCCCTCGAGCATAAAGTTATACTTCGGGGCTATCTCGTCCGCGCATTCGAGCCGGCAGCGCTTGCCGAGCGACTGCAGCATATGCATCAGCGCATAGCCGCAGCCGAGCGTGTCTCCGTCCGGATGGGCGTGGCACAGCACGAGTATATCATCGTTTTCGCGCAGCAATTCGGCCGCGCGCGCAATGTCAATTCGCATCTTCATCTTCCTTCAAGTCATCGAGCATACGGGCGATATTCATGCCGTGCTCTATCGAGTCGTCGGCGACAAATTTAAGCTCCGGAGTTTTGCGCAGGCCCAATCTGTGTCCGACCTCGCGGCGGATATAGCCCATGGCGCTGTCAAGTCCCTTGACTGCCGTCTTGGCGTCGTCTATTCCGTTCATCGAGCTTACGAAAACCTTGGCAAACGATGCGTCGGAGCTGACCTCGACCTTGACGACGGTGAGCAGCTTGCCCTGCACGCGCGGATCCTTCAGCTCGCGCATGACGGCAACTATCTCTCTTTTTATATCCTCGGATATTCTGTCAATTCTGTATCCTGCCATATCAGTCGCGATACTCTTCGATAGTAAACGCCTCGAAGATATCGCCCTCCTTAATATCGTTGAACTTTGCAAGTCCTATGCCGCACTCAAAGTTCTGCGCAACCTCCTTGACATCGTCCTTGAAGCGGCGCAGGGAGGAAATCTCATCCTCGGTGATAACAATACCGTCGCGCACAACGCGAATTTTCGAGTTTCTTGTCACCTTGCCGCTGAGGACATAGCAGCCGGCGATATTGCCGACGGAGGAAATCTTGACCACCTGGCGAACCTCCGCTCTGCCCTGCTGAACCTCGCGGAACTTCGGAGCAAGCATTCCCTTGATGGCGGCCTCTA
Source organism: Oscillospiraceae bacterium (assembly GCA_003538135.1). Lineage (GTDB taxonomy): Bacteria > Bacillota > Clostridia > Oscillospirales > Acutalibacteraceae > CAG-177. Next base: position 24,774 of record DPOR01000007.1, on the reverse strand, counting down.
TCTCGTCTATGCAGTCATAGATTATTCTGTAGCAGCGGATATCGACTCCGTCGCGCTCGGCATTCTGCGCCGCGACCGGGTCGGGTCTGACGTTGAAGCCGACGATTATCGCGTTGGACGCGTTTGCAAGCATGACGTCGGACTCGTTTATGGCGCCGACGCCGCCGTGGATAATCTTAACCCTGACCTCGTCGTTCGAGAGCTTTTCAAGGCTCTGCTTAACAGCCTCAACCGAGCCCTGAACATCGGCCTTGACGATGATGTCGAGCTCCTTGAGCTCGCCCTCCTTGAGGGATGAGAAGAGGTTTTCGAGAGTGACCTTTTCAAAGGACTTGAACTGCTCCTCTTTCTGCTTCTGCTTTCTCTGCTCAACAAGCTCTCTTGCAAGGCGCTCGTCGCTGACGGCGTCAAATGCGTCGCCCGCCTGCGGAGCCTCCGCAAGACCCATTATCTCAACGGGCACGGAGGGGCCTGCCTCCTTGACCTTTCTGCCCTTGTCGTCAACCATGACTCTGACGCGGCCGACGGAGGTGCCGGCGACTATGATATCGCCGGAGTGAAGCGTACCGTTCTGGACAAGGAGAGTGGCTATGGGGCCTCTGTTCCTGTCAAGGCGCGCCTCGATAACGATACCCTTGGCTGCGCGGTTCGGATTCGCCTTGAGCTCCTTCATCTCGGCAACGAGAAGTATCGACTCGAGGAGCTTATCTATATTCATTCTGGTGAGCGCCGAAACGGGCACACAAATAGTGTCGCCGCCCCACTCCTCGGGGATGAGGTCGTATTCGGTCAGCTGCTGCATGATGCGGTCGGTCGTGGCGCCGGGCTTATCCATTTTGTTTATGGCAACGATTATGTCAACGCCGGCGGCCTTTGCGTGGTTTATGGCCTCAATGGTCTGCGGCATGATTCCATCATCCGCAGCGACGACGAGCACCGCGATATCCGTAGCCTGCGCGCCGCGCGCTCTCATCGAGGTGAACGCCGCGTGGCCGGGGGTGTCGAGGAAGGTTATCTTCTGACCGTTGAGGTCAACTCTGTATGCGCCGATATGCTGGGTAATGCCGCCTGCCTCGGTGGCGGTGACATCGGTGTGGCGTATGGCATCAAGGAGCGAGGTCTTGCCGTGGTCAACGTGACCCATGACAACAACGACCGGGTCTCTCGGAGAAAGATCCTCCGCCGAGTCGTCGGAGTCGTCGATTATCCTGTCCTCTATCGTGACAACGACCTCCTTCTCGGCCTTTGCGCCGAGCTCGGTTGCGACTATCGCCGCGGTGTCGTAGTCAATAACCTGATTGACAGTCGCCATAACTCCGAGCGAGAACAGCTTCTTGACAACCTCGGCCGCAGTCATCTTGAGCATGGCGGCAAGGTCGGAGACAACTATCTCATCGGGGATTTTTACGACTATCTGCGGCTTCTTCGCGCGCTCCGCCGCTATACGGGCGAGGCGCTGAGCCTCTGTCTCGCGGCGCGAGGAGCGCATACCCTGCTTGCGGTACTGCGTGGAGCGCTGCTTTAATTTCTGCTTGTTGACGGACTTGTCGCTCTGCATACCGTTGTTGGCGGGAGCGATGTTCTCGTAGCGCTCGTTGTACTTGTCGAGCTCGACGTTGCCGGCTCTCGTGTCAACCGTTCTGCGCTCGCCCTTTGTGCGCGACTGCATGGGCTTGTCGTTCTTCTTTTTGGGCTGCTTATCCTCTGCCGGCTTCGCCGCCTGAGTCTGCGCCTTTGCGGCGGGTTTCTCGGTCTTTGCGGCGGGCTTTGCTTCCTTTGCGGGCGCGGGCTTCTGTGCGGGCTTCGCCGCCTCCTTCTTATCCGCGCTCTTCTCCTCGCTCTTTTGCTCGGGCTGCTGAGCCTCCTCCTTCTTTTCGGGGGCTTCTTTCTTGCTCTTGAGAGCAAAATATTCATCGAAGCTGTCGACGGCGTTCTCCTTTGTCACGGTGTCGAACAGCAAATCAAGCTCGTCGGATTCGAGAGCCGTCATCGAGGATTTTTTCGCGCCGCCGAAGCTCTTTTCAATGAGCTCGGTGACGTAATTTGTCTTGACGTCCAGATCCTTTGCAACGTCACGGACGCGATATTTGGTATTTATCATACATTATCCTCCCCATAGGCGATGTTAAGTAATGTTTGTATGCGGGACGCAAATCCCCTGTCGTCGACCGTAAGCACCGCGGAGCGCAGCGAAGTCGCATGGCCTATCTCCTGCATGGTGTATCCGGTCTTTATTATCGGGACTGAGCGTCCCTCGCTGCCGCAAGCGCGTTCAAACTCCTCGCAGAGCCTCTCGGATGCGTCGGACGAGAGCAGGCACAGCATAGCGCGACCGTGCTTTATCGCCGTATGCGCGGCGTCATGTCCGCAGCTCAGCTTTCCCGCTCTGCGGCAGATGCCGAGCATGGAAAGCGCCTTATCATTTTCCACCTTCGTCCATCTCCTTTTCCATCAGGTCATAGACCTCCCGAGGGATCTCGCAGTTGAACTCGCGCTCAAAGCGGCGGGACTTTATCGCCTTTTTAAGGCAGTCCGCGCTGCGGCAGACATAAGCGCCCCTGCCGGGCTTTCTCCCCGTGAGGTCGAGCGAAACCTCGCCCTCCGGACTGCGCACCACTCTGACGAGTTCCTTTTTCGGCTTCATCTCGTTGCAACCGTTGCATCTGCGCAGCGGTATCTTCTTCTGCTTCACACCGCTCACCTGCCTTTCAAAAAGTAATAAGTCTTATATATCGAAGTTTATTGTCGGCTCTTCAATGCCGCTCTCGGGCTTTATATCTATCTTCCAGCCGGTGAGCTTGGCGGCAAGGCGGGCGTTCTGACCCTTGTTGCCGATAGCGAGGGAGAGCTGGCTGTCCGGCACTCTGACGCGGCAGACCTTCTCCTCGCCCTCCTCTACCGTGACGTCAACGACATCGGCGGGGGCAAGGGCGGCCGCGATAAACTCCTCGGGCACATCGCTGTACTTAACTATATCTATCTTCTCGCCGCCGAGCAGGTCGACTATCTTGCCGACACGCGCGCCGCGCGGGCCTATGCAGGCGCCGACGGGATCGACATCCGGGTCTGCGCTGTAAACGGCCATCTTGGTTCTGGAGCCCGCCTCTCTGGCGACTGCCTTTATCTCTACGGTACCGTCGAATATCTCGGGAACCTCCTCCTCGAACAGTCTCCTGACAAGGCCGGGATGAGTTCTCGAAATGGTGGCGCGGGTGTTTTTATCGGTGCTGCGCACGCCCGCGACAAAGACCTTGATGATATCGTTGGGCTTGAGAACCTCGTCGGGGAGCTGCTCGCTCTTGTAGAGCAGAGCCTCCGTCTTGCCGAGGCTGACGACCGCATCGCCCGACTCGGGGATAACGCGCTGGACGGTGACGGTGATAATCTCCTGATTGTGGCTTTCAAGCTCGCTGCGGAGCTGACCCTGTTCCGCCTCGCGGATAGCCTGACGGAGCATATGCTTGCCCTTTTCGGCGGTTATCCTGCTGACCTTGGCGGTCTCGACGGGTATCTCGACTATATCGCCGGCCACGGCGCCCTTCTTATACTGCTGAGCCTGCTCGACGAGCAGATCGGTGTCGGGGTCGGATATCTCCGACACGACAGTCTTGCGCAGATAAACGCGGAACTCGCCCTTTTCGGCGTCCACATCGCAGAACACGATGTCCTTGTTGTTGTATTCCTTTTTCAGCGCGCCGATGAGGACATTCTGAATGCTCTCGCACATCGCGTCAACGGTGACGCCGGTGTCCTTGCTGAGCAGCTTCACAGCTTCGAAGAATTCCTTGTTCTTCTTGCTTTCCTCATTTTTTTCTTTTTTATTCATTTTCCAAATCAATCCTTTTAAGTGAATTTTTTATTTAAAGCGGCGCACGGCGCGCCGGGGACAGCAAACCGACTGTCGCAGTCAAGCTCACCTGATTCGCGGGCGGATGATATCCGCACCTACAGTTGTGACCGAAATTGCAGGGTTCGTGCAACGCAGTATCGCGCGAAATTACCCGTCATCAAATCAGTCAGATGACGAAGGAATTTTGTGCGAGACAAGGCGCATGGTTCGTGTAACGCAGTATCGCGCGAAATTACTCGTCATCGAAACAGGCAGATGACGAAGGAAAATTGTGCAGAGCAAGGCGTGAGGTTCTGCACGCGAGGGAGCGTACGCGGGTACGTGACCGAATTTCGCATGGTTCGTGCAACGCAGTATCGCGCGAAATTACTCGTCATTGAATCAGGTAGATGACGAAGGAAAATTGTGCAGAGCAAGGCGTGAGGTTCTGCACGTGAGGGAGCGTACGTGTGTACGTGACCGAGCGGGCACGGTTCTCACAACGCAGCTATGCGCGATTTTACTCGTCATCGGAAAGCTTGACGGAACTGACTTCTTTCTTCTCAAAGCATATCCCGCTGCCGTCGGGGGCTGTAACGGTTATCATGCCGTTGTCGTAGCTTTCGAGAGTGCCCTTGAATTCACGCTCGCCGTCGCGGGGACGGATGAGACGGACGGTAACGGGCGAGCCGATGTACTTTTTGAAATGCTCGTCGCGGATGAGCTGACGCTCGATGCCGGGGGACGAGACCTCAAGATAGTAGCTCTGCTCTATCGGGTCGGCGTCGTCGAGAGGGCCGTCAATAGCGCGGCTGAAGTTCTCGCAATCGGTTATGCCTACGCCGCCCTCCTTGTCTATATATATTCTGAGATACCACGAAACTCCCTCTTTCTGGAAGCGGATATCCCAAATGGAGAGCCCAAGCTGCTCCGCTATAGGAGCCGCTATCTCCCAAACGGCGGCTACGGTGTTGCCGCCCTTGCCTTTGGCTGCCACAGACACATCTCCTTTTTATAAAAGTCCCTAACATAAAGGAAAGAGCGGGTCACCCCACTCTTTCGTCAAGTTTACATTCCTACAATAAACAGTTTAACACATAAGCCCAATAATATCAAGGCTTTTTTCAAATATTTACGTTTTCAACAAACGCGAATCAATATTTGACGAGGTATCTGTCAACCTCCCACTGCGACACTCTCGCGCGGTAGCTTCTCCACTCCTCGCGCTTGGCCTCCAGATACTTATTGTAGACATGGCTGCCGAGCACTTCTTTCATGAACGGGCTTGCGGCGAAGAGCTTTGTCGCCTCCTCAAGGGACTTGGGCAGGGAGTGAACTCCCGCCTCGAGGCGCTCCTCGGGGGTCATGGTGTAGATATTGGCATCCGTCGGCGCGGGAACGGGCAGGTCGCGCTCAATACCGTCAAGACCGGCGGCAAGGCAGGACGCCATCTCAAGATAGGGGTTGCACGCCGGGTCGGGGCTGCGTATCTCTATACGGGTGCCGAAGCCGCGAGCCGAGGGAATACGGATAAGCGGGCTGCGGTTCTGCGCGGACCATGCGACATATACGGGAGCCTCATAGCCGGGCACGAGACGTTTATACGAATTGACAAGGGGATTGAGCACGAGGGTCATCGGACGGATATGCTCGAGCACGCCCGCGATGAAGCTGTAGGCGGTCTTGCTGAGATTCAGGCTGTCGCTCTCATCGCAGAAGGCATTTTCGCCCGCGCTGAACAGAGAAATATTCGTGTGCATACCCGAGCCGCTGATGCCGTATATGGGCTTGGGCATAAATGTAGCGTGGAGTCCGTGCGCCTGGGCGATGCTCTTGACGACATACTTGAATGTCATAACATTATCCGCCGCCGCAAGCACCTCGTCATATTTGAAGTCTATCTCATGCTGCGCCTCGGCGACCTCGTGGTGGGACGCCTCTATCTCAAAGCCCATCTCCTCGAGAGCCAGGCAGATATCACGGCGGCAGTTCTCGCCGCGGTCAACGGGGCCGAGATCAAAATAACCTCCCTGGTCGTGAGTCTGAGTGGTGGGCTTGCCGTTTTCGTCGATATGGAACAGGAAGAATTCGCACTCGGGGCCGACGTTGCACGAATAGCCCATATCCGCCGCCTTCTTTATCGCGCGGCGCAGGACATAGCGCGGATCGCCCTCAAAGGGAGTACCGTCCGAGCAGTAGACATCGCAGATAAGACGCGCCACCTTGTGGTTCTCGGACGTGCGCCACGGGAAGATAACAAAGGTATCATAGTCCGGGTGCAGGTACATATCCGACTCCTCTATACGCACGAAGCCCTCTATCGAAGATCCGTCAAACATACATTTGTTGTCGAGAGCCTTTTCGAGTTGGCTGCGGGTTATTGCGACATTCTTGAGCGAGCCGAGAATATCGGTAAATTGCAGGCGTATAAAGCTGACATTCTCCTCGTCTGCTATCCGGAGTATATCTTCCTTTGTGTATTTCATAAAAAACCGCCTTTCGGGCATTTTAGTGCTGCGGCTGCTTCCGCATCAAATTTTATTATATCAATTTTTTTGCTATTGTCAAGGCGCGACAAGGTGCTATAATATAATGTAAGGACCGAAAGGAGACTCTGTTTTATGATTATAGATATGCACACCCACTGCTTTCCCGACCCGCTCGCCGAAAAAGCCATGCCCATGCTCGCCCTGCGCTCGGGCAACCCCTGTCCCGCCTTCGACGGCACGGCTTCGGGGCTGAAAGAGAGCGTACTCTCTGGCGGCGCGGACAGGGCGGCGGTGCTCAACATAGCCACCAATGCCCATCAGCAGAAAAAGGTCAACGACTTTGCAATCTCCCTGCTCGGCGACAGCGTTCTCATCCCGTTCGGCAGCGTGCATTTCGAGAGCCCGGATGCAATAAGCGAGCTTGACAGGCTGCACGACGCGGGCATAAAGGGAATAAAGCTGCACCCCGACTATCAGGGCTTCTTCGCGGACGACGAGCGGATGTTCCCGATATATGAGAAGATAGGCTCGCTCGGCATGATAACGGTCTTTCACGCGGGAGTTGATATCGGCGTTCCCGACCCCGTCCACTGCACACCGCAGATGCTCAAAAAGATACTCCCCCGCTTCGGCGGCGCGCCGGTCATAGCCGCGCACATGGGCGGCTTTCTGCTCTGGCGAGAGGCTGCCGAGCTGCTCGGGGGAACGGGAATATATATCGACACCGCTTTTTCCTCCGGCTCAGTACCGCCGCCGTGGGCTAAAGAGAGCGTTGAGGCGTTCGGCGCGGAGCACGTTCTGTTCGGCTCGGACAACCCGTGGAGCCCGACCGTGCGCGAGCTCGCCTTTGTCCGCTCTATAGGGCTCAAAGAAGAAGAGACCGAGCTCATCCTCGGCCAAAACGCCGCAAGACTGCTCGGTCTTTAAATCATTTCAATATTATATCTTTCGCATCGGCAAGAGTGTTGACTATCCAGTCCGCTCCTGCCGTTTTGAATTCGTTTTCGTCGCCGTAGCCGCCCTCGAGCACGCCTATGCACTTCATTCCCACGCCGTGCGCCCCGTCTATATCGAAGCTCCTGTCCCCGACCATGACGGCGTTCGAGAGGTTCTCTATGCCGAGCCCCTCTGCAGCGCGGGTGATTATAACGGTCTTGTCCGCGTGCGGCTCGCCGAAGGTTGCACCGGAGACGAAGTCAAACAGCTCGGATATGCCGAAATGCTCCAAAATGCGGTTGACAAAAAGCTCCGGCTTTGACGAGCCGACCGCCGTTTTCACTCCCGCCGCTTTAATTTCACGCAGGGCGGACAGGGTGCTCGGGAAAAATTTCAGCTCGTATATGCCCTTCGTCGAATAATATTCGCGGTACTTCCCGACCGCCTCGCGGCTGCGCTCGCTGTCAAGCCCGCACTTTACCGAAAAGCTCGTCTCGAGCGGAGGGCCGATAAAATATTTCAGCGTCTCGCTGTCAAGCTCCGGCTCGCCCATGCTGCGCAGGGCATACTGCACGGAGGCAAACACTCCCGCGCCCGTATCGGCAAGCGTACCGTCAAAATCAAAAATCGCATAGCTAAACACAGCTCTGCCTCCCCGTAATTGATAGAGCTATGATAACACAAAACTTTTTGATTTACAACAGCGGGAGGGTGTGATATACTTTTATGTTATAAAGGTCACATACAGTTATAACCGTCTCCGGAAAGGAAGATATAATATGGAATACCGTTTTTCAGATAAAATAGCGTCGCTCAAGCCCTCCGCCATAAGAGAGGTATTAAAGGCGACAGGCGTGCCGGGCATGATTCCGTTCGCAGCGGGCAACCCCGCGCCCGACGCGTTCCCCGTCGCCGAGGTGCGAGAGATAACCGCAGACATTCTCGCCTCCCGCCCGATAGAGGCGCTCCAATACGGCGTGACCGAGGGCTACCCCGAGCTCGTCGGGCTGATAAGAGAGAGAATGAAGTCAAAATATAACATCGGCCGCAGCTTCGACTCAATTTTAGTCACAAGCGGCGCGCAGCAGGTCATGGATCTTTCCACAAAGGTTCTCTGCAACGAGGGCGACGTTGTTATCTGCGAAAGCCCGTCGTTCATAGGCTCACTCAACTGCTTCCGCTCCTACAACGCAAAAATCGTCGGCGTGCCCATGGAGGCGGACGGCATGGATATCGAGGCTCTCGAAAAGGCTCTCGACGAGAACCCGAACGCCAAAATGATATATACTATTCCGAACTTTCAGAATCCCGCAGGCGTCACGATGTCGCTTGAAAAGCGCAGAAAGCTCTACGAGCTCGCAAAGGCTCACGGCGTTATGATTCTCGAGGACAATCCCTACGGCGATCTCCGCGTTGCGGGCGAGGATGTTCCGAATATAAAGAGCTTCGACGAGGACGGAATAGTAATCTATTCGGGCTCCTTCTCGAAGATCCTTGCGCCCGGTATCCGCATCGGCTTCACCGTTGCACCCGCTCCGGTAGCCGCAAAGATGACCGTCGGCAAGCAGGCCGTCGACGTTCACACGACGCAGCTTATGCAGATGGTAGTCGCCGAGTGGATGAAGAGATACGATGTTGACGAGCATATCGAAAAGATAAGAGAGATTTACCGCAGGAAGCTCAATCTGATGTGCGACATGATAGACAGCGAACTGGGCGACGCGGTGAGCTATGTCCGTCCCGAGGGCGGTCTGTTCATATGGTGCGAGCTGCCCGAGGATATCGACGCGCTCGAATTTGTCAAGCGTTCCGCCGCGAACATGGTGGCGCTCGTCCCCGGCACGGCGTTTTTGACCGATGTCGACGGAAAGAGCAACGCCGTCAGATTGAATTTCTCAACGCCTGCCGACGACAAGATAACAGAGGGCATGAAAATCCTCGGCAGAGTTCTTAAAGAAATGAGAGGAGAATAAATAATGGAAAATCAAACTCCCGAACGCCGTCAGCGCGTTCTCAGCGCAATACAGCCGACCGCCATTCCGACTCTCGGCAACTATCTCGGCGCTCTGCGCAACTGGAAAGCGATGAGCGAGGACTATGACTGCGTCTATGCCGTGGCAGACCTGCACGCCATAACCGTAAGACAGGACCCCGCGACGCTCAGACGTCAGACCATGGAGGCCTTTGCGCTCCTGCTCTCGATAGGGCTCGACCCGCAGGAGAGCGTCGTGTTTATTCAGAGCCATGTCAGCACCCACGCCCAGTTGGCGTGGATACTCGACTGCTACACCCAGTTCGGCGAGGCGTCGAGAATGACCCAGTTCAAGGACAAATCCCAGAAGCACGCGGACAATGTCAACGTCGGACTCTTCGCCTACCCCGTGCTCATGGCGGCGGACATTCTGCTCTATCAGGCAAACTATGTGCCCATCGGCGAGGATCAGAAGCAGCATCTTGAGATAACCCGCGACATAGCTGAGCGCTTCAACGGCATATACGGCAACACGTTCACCCTCCCCGAGCCGTTTATAGGCAAGGTCGGTGCGAGAATAATGTCGCTTCAGAATCCGACGCAGAAGATGTCGAAATCCGACCCGAACCCGAAGGCTTCCGTCTCCATTCTTGACGAGCCCTCGGTTATTATGAAGAAGGTCAAGAGCGCAGTCACGGACTCCGAGGCCGTCGTCAGATACGGCGAGGGCAAGGACGGCATAAACAATCTCATGTCCATATACTCCTGCTGCACCGGCGCTTCGTTTGACGAGATAGAGCGCGAGTTCGAGGGCAAGGGCTACGGCGACTTCAAAACAAAAGTCGGCGAGGCCGTCATAGAGGAGCTGGCTCCCGTGCGCGAGAACTTCAACCGCATTATAAACGACAAGGCTTATCTCACGGAGTGCGCCGCAAAGGGCGCGGAGACCGCCCAGCGAATCTCCGAGCGCACGCTCAACAAGGTGATGAAAAAGGTCGGCTTCCTGCTGAAGTGAATAAAATTTTACAAAAAGAGCGTCCTGCGGGGCGCTCATTTTGTTACATTGTAAGAAGTTGCATATTTTTGAATATTACTCTTGATTTATTGAATAATCGCTGTATAATTAATGCATACACTGAATACGGAGGTATTTAAAAATGAAAGAGATAAAGAAAGTTGTGCTCGCTTATTCCGGCGGACTCGACACGTCGATAATAATTCCGTGGCTAAAAGAGAACTACAACAACTGCGAGGTCATCGCCGTTTCGGCGGACGTCGGTCAGGGCACAGAGCTTGACGGGCTCGAGGAGAAGGCGCTCAAGACCGGCGCGTCCAAGCTCTATATCGAGGACCTCAAAAAGGAGTTCGTAGAGGACTACATCTTTCCGACCCTGAAGGCGGGCGCCGTATATGAGCGCGACTATCTGCTCGGCACATCCTTTGCCCGCCCGTTAATCGCAAAGAGACTCGTTGAAATAGCCAAGGCCGAGGGCGCGGACGCCATCTGCCACGGCTGCACGGGCAAGGGCAACGACCAGGTGCGTTTCGAGCTTGCGATAAAAGCTTTCGCACCCGATATGCAGATAATCGCTCCCTGGCGTATCTGGAGCATCAAATCCCGTGAGGAGGAGATAGAATACGCCGAAAAGCACAACATCCCGCTCAAGATAAACCGCGAGACAAACTACTCAAAGGACAAAAACCTCTGGCACCTCTCGCATGAGGGACTCGACCTCGAGGACCCCGCGAACGAGCCGCAGTATAACAATCCGGGCTTTCTTGAGATAGGCAAATCCCCCGAGCAGGCTCCCGACAAGCCGACCTATATCACAATAAGCTTTGAAAAGGGCGTTCCCGTTGCCGTTGACGGCGAAAAGCTGGACGGCGTGACGATGATTGAAAAGCTCAATAAAATCGGCGGCGAAAACGGCGTCGGTCTTGCAGATATAGTCGAAAACCGCCTCGTCGGCATGAAGTCAAGGGGCGTTTACGAGAATCCCGCAGGCTCAATTCTCTACAGGGCTCACGAAGTCCTCGAGACTCTGACCCTCGACAGGGACACCATGCACTACAAAGAGCAGGTCGCTCTGCGCTACGCCGAGCTCGTCTACTTCGGTCAGTGGTTCACTCCCCTCAGAGAGGCTCTCGCCGCCTTTGTCGACAAGACTCAGGAGCGCGTCACGGGCGATGTCAAGCTCAAGCTTTATAAGGGCAATATAATAAATGCGGGCACCACCTCGCCCTATTCACTCTACAGCGAAGCTTTTGCGACATTCGACGAGGACGATGTCTATGACCAGAAGGATTCCGCGGGCTTCATCAATCTCTTCGGTCTGCCCATAAAGGTCAAGGCTATCCTCGACACAGAGAGAGAGGCAAAGGCATGAAGCTCTGGGCGGGACGCTTCAGCAAGGAAGCCGACAAAAAGACCAACGATTTCAACTCCTCGATAAAAACGGACAGCCGTATGTTCAACGAGGATATCGACGGCAGCATCGCCCACGCATCGATGCTCGCCGCAAAAGGGATAATCTCCGGGGAGGACTGCAAGAAAATTCTTGCGGGACTCTCGGACATCAGAAACGATATCATCTCGGGCGAGCTGATGATAGACCCCGACGCCGAGGATATACACACCTTTATAGAAGGCGAGCTCACCTCGAGGATAGGCGACGCGGGCAAGAGGCTCCACACGGGACGCAGCAGAAACGACCAGGTCGCCGTTGACATAAGACTCTATTTGAGGAAAGACGTTCAGAGCGTCACAAAGCTCATAAACGGGCTCATCGCTGCGCTCGACGGCAAGGCGAAGGAGTATGCCCGCTGCATTATGCCGGGCTACACGCATCTCCAGCGCGCCCAGCCGATAACTTTTTCGGCGCACATAGGCGCATATATCGAAATGCTCCGCCGCGACCTCGGACGCTTTGAGGATGCCGCCGAAAGAATGAACCTCTCCCCTCTCGGCTCGGGTGCGCTCGCGGGAACAACATATCCCATCGACCGCGCCATGACGGCAGAAGCCCTCGGCTTTGACGGCTATATGCCCAACACACTCGACGGCGTATCGGACAGGGACTTCTGCCTCGAGCTGCTCGGGGCGTGCTCGATACTCATGGTTCACATCTCTCGCCTGTGCGAAGAGATAATCATGTGGTGCTCATGGGAGTTCAAGTTTGCCGAGCTTGACGACGCTTTTTCGACCGGTTCGAGCATTATGCCGCAGAAAAAGAATCCCGACCTCGCAGAGCTCGCGCGCGGCAAGGCGGGGCGCGTGATAGGCGACCTCTGCGGACTGCTCACGACGATGAAGGGTCTGCCGCTTGCATATAACAAAGATATGCAGGAGGACAAGGACGCGATTTTCGACGGCATGGACACGGTCAAGATGTGTCTGACGGCGCTGATTCCGATGATAGCGACGATGAAGATGATTCCCGAGAACATGAGAAAGGCGGCCGCCGGCGGCTTCATAAACGCGACCGACTGCGCCGACTTCCTCGTTTCAAAGGGATTGCCCTTCCGCGATGCCTATAAAGCAACAGGCGAGCTCGTTGCGCTGTGCATAAAAAACGGCACGACGCTCGAAGAGCTGCCGATAGACGAATACAAAAGCATCTGCCCGCTCTTCGACGAGGGCGTGTACGATGCGATAAACCTCGAAAACTGCGTAACAAGACGCGGAATGTAAAAATTAAATCAACAGCCGGAGATTTTCTCTCCGGCTGTTTTGCTTTTGTGCCGCTGATTCAAGCTCTTATTTCATACGGTCGTAAGAATATAGAACGATGCAAAAACAAACTAATATGGAGAATTGAATAAAACTGAAACAAAAGCACTCCCCGGTTGATATCAGGGAGTGTTATTGTTATAATCAAAGCAGGTAACTTTGAGCATTTGTGAGGGGAGATACAAAATGACGGGAATATATGATTGCTTCGGGTATGGTCCGGGATATGATATCTCTTTTGAAGAAAGGTACAAATTGATCAGAAAAGCGGGATTTGATTGTGTAATGTTATGGTGGAGCAATCAGTTTGGCAGAGGAGACGGTTATCGGGAGGATGTAAGACTGGCTCGAAGTGCAGGTTTATTCGTAGAAAATATCCATGCGCCTGTGCATGAACAGAATAATCTGTCACTGGATAATCTGAACGGAGAAAGCGTATTTCAAAGTTATCTGCAATGTGTAGCGGATTGCTGTGAATATGATATACCAACCGTAGTGATACATTTGCCAAACGATAACAATTCTTTAACTCAAATAGGAACCAGACGGTTGGCAGAGCTTATAAACAAGGCAGAGCAAAAGAATATTCATATTGCTTTTGAAAATTTAAGCAACATTAAAAATTTAAAAACAGCTTTAAATAAATTTACTTCAAATAATGTAGGCTATTGTTATGACAGTTGTCATCATATAAATTATGCACCGGATGAAGATTTGTTGGGAATGTATGGGAACCGTCTGATGGCAATTCATTTACATGATAACGGCGGCAGCCACAATCAACATCAATTACCGTTCGACGGCAATATTAACTGGGATACAGTTATGGAGAAAATTGCCTGTACAGGATACCGTGGAGCAACAACTTTGGAACCAATGAATTGGGATTATTCTCATTTGAATATTTGTCAGTTTTTGGAATTGGCTTATGAAAGGGCAAACAGACTTGATTACTTGCGGAGATAATGGAGACAGCGTAGTTCAAGCAGATTTCCGATTGATTCCGATTTCAATGAATACACACAAAAACAGACCGGGTCTCCCCGGTCTGCTGTTGTTTTTTTACTGTTTATGCGGGCTGAGGGAAGTATTTTCCGATAAGCTCCAGCAGCTGTTGGAACGCATCGTAATAGCCTTGAGCGCCGACACACTCATAGAGCGCATCGCTTATAAATTTGCTTATCGCCTCGCCGACCGCGCTCAGCTTCTCTTTATTCTCGCTCGGAGCCTCGCGCTCGCCGATTTTTATCAGTATATTTTCGAGCCTCTTCTGTGCGTGCTCGGTTGCCGCGGGGTCGACTACCGTATTTTCGAGCATCGCATTGCACTCTTCGAGCGCCGCGTCAAGCTCCGCCGCATCCTCGGGCGAGAGCGTGCTCCTGTCTATCTCCTGCGCCGGTTTCATCAGATTGTTCACTAAATCTTTCGTATTCCTGCCGATATTGAACTGCGGGAACCTGTCGGGCATAGAATAGACATCCTTGAACTCGTGATTAATCAGCAGCTCGGTCGCAAGCTTCATTATGACATCGTTGGAGCCGGTCTTTTCGTGATCCTGCCCCTTGAAATAGAAGGTGTGGTCGGGAAGCAGACCCACCGACGCGTCAACAACGCCGTCGGGTGAAATATGATTGTGCGCCTCGTTCTTGCAGCGGGTGCCCTGCTGGACATAGTCCTCGCCGAGAGTCTCGCCGATATTTGCGAATTTCGCGCCCATGGAGGTAGACTCCGCGTGGATTATTCCGTCCGCATTGCTCTTGTCATAAGAGGGCACAAGGCAGTAGAGCTGATAGTCGTAATCGACTATGTCAAAAACTTCAACTCCCGCTTCTCTCATCTTCTCGATGTTTTTGAATCTGTTTACCTGCGCGCGGTGATAAATTTCAACCTGCCTGCGCATTTCGGCGTTCTCTTTTCCGGGCAGAACGCGCGCCACGGCCTCGTCATAATATGCCTCTGGCACGAGTGACCACATCGTGGTGCAGTTGCGCAGGATAACATTGGTCAGCCCGTCAACGGTCGCGTCGAGCGTGTCGAGGAGTATCTGTTTGGGTATGAGCCTAATAACGGCGTTGAGCAGATAGCCCTCCGCGCCGCCGACAAGCTTCGGGAGCAGCTTCTTGTAGAGCATCTCGTCGGAGGTGCTAAGCTTGCCTATATATATATCGCCGACTATGTTGGAGCCGTCGAGCGCGGGGACGATATACACCACGCGGTCAAGGCTCGCGTAGAGCTCCGGATAGCGGTCAAAGAGGCTGTTGGCTATCGTTCCGCCGAGGCTTATCGCTGCGATATTTATCTTGTCGTGACCCGTCTCGCGCTTCACCTTGGCGATAAAGTCATAGAGCTCGTCGGTTATCTCGCCGTTGTTGCCGAAAGAGTTGTAGGCGAAGTAATAGAGATGATCCTCGCCCGCGGTTTTTGTGAGCGTCTCCAGCGGCACGTTGCCGTAGATCTCACTCTTCTCCTCGTCACTGCACTTTGCGACGCTGTACGGATATTTTTTGACTCTGACATCATAGATATTCTTGCCGTTCGAGTCAAAGGCGTTGACATACAACGTGCCCTCGAGCGTCTTTCTGAACGACTCGACAAAGCCGTCGTCGCGCTGGGTGACGAGCATTTTGACGAGCGGCAGAAGCAAATTTTTGACGATATATTTTGTGTTTGCGTATATCGGCCAGCCGGTTATCATTTTGCCGTCCTCGTCCACCGCTATCTCGTCATCCTCGTATAAGTAGGTCTTGGACTGACCTATGCCGTGAATAACGACCGTCGGGCTGTGCTCGCAGGCTCCGCCGCACTCGGTCAGAGTGCCGGGCTTTTTCGCCTTTGCGGGCTCGGCCTTTTCTCCGCTTTGCGTCAGGGCCTCGACAAGCCCCGCCTCATCTGAGGCAGACACCGCTTCCCGCCTTGCCCCGCCGTAGGAAGCGGCGGATATTCCGGTCGAGAAAATCAGTGCCGCGCAAAGCAGCAGCGCCGCTATTCTTTTGGCTGATTTCATTTTATAACTCCCTCCTTTAAAAACTTACGGCGAACTCCGAAAAGGGGCTCGCCGTATATTGAGATTTAAATCAGATAACGGAACCTAAAAACTTAATAATGAACCGTATAATTACGCGTGTGACATCGGAATAGCCCTGGCTGCCTATTGTCTTGAGAGCGATGAGGCTCAGTGCACAGCAGGCCTTTTCGAGCGCGAAAGCGGCCTTTGAGGTCTCCTTTGCGGGCTCGCGCTGGCCGAGCTCGACGAGGATATTTGTCAGTCTCGCCTTGGCGGCATCCGCCTTTTCGGGGTCGGCTATCGTCATATTGAGCGCTTCCTCGCCCTGAGCGATGGCGGCGTCAAGCTCCGCTATCTGCTCGGCGCTCGGACGCTCATCCTCGGGCAGCTCGTCTATCTTCGCCCTGTACGCCTTTGCGTCGGGAAGAAGCCAGCGTCTGATTTCCTTTGTGCGGCAAGTGCCGTTATACTGCGGCCAGACGTCGGGCTTCGAGTGTATATCCTTGAGCTCGGGGTCGGTGAACAGCGCGCAGGCGAGGGTCAGAACAACGTCGTTGTTGCCGGCCTCGTGGTGCTGACCGATAAATATCCAGGTGTTGTCGGGCAGAATAGCCGTGGATGCGTCAATCGAGCCGTCAACGGACATATAGCCTGCCTTGGCGGGCTTGTAGCTGTCGGGCAGCTTCTGTCCGGGAGCGGCGCCGGTAGCGCCCATGGTGGTCGAGGAGAGCTGAATAATACCGTCGGAATTGGTATTGAGCGCGCTCTTGATTATGCTGAAGTAGCTGTACTCCACATCGCCGAATGCGAGATTTGCGCCGGCTATGGAGTCTATCTTAACGCCCGCCGCGTGAGCCGCGAGGATATTCTTCCCGAGATTGAGCTGAGCCTGATGATAGCGGTCGGTCTTTGCCTTGAGAACCGCATGATCCTTGTCGGTCAGATACTTTTTGCAAAGCGCGTCATATCTGTCGGACGGGACAAGCGCCCAGAACTGCGGGCAGTTTACGAGCAAGGTCTCGGACAGACCGTCCATGGCGGCCGTCAGGGTGTCTCTGAACACCTGTCTCGGGATTATTCTGATAACAAGGTTGAGCAGATAGCCGAGAGACGCGGTGTCGTTGCTCTCCGCGATTATTTTCGGGATATACTCATGATAGAGGAACTCGTCGTCTATTCTGAAGCCCTCTTCGCCTCTCGTGAGAAAATCGGCGATTATCTCGGAGCCGTCGGTTGCGGCAACGGCGTTGACAACCTGGTTGATATCCTTGTGTCCGTAAACGTCAAGGTATGCGGTGAAGATAGTTCCGCCGAGGCTGACGTTGAGGAGGTTTACCTTATCGTGACCGGTCGCCTTCTTGACCTGCTGGATATACTCGTTGAGGTTAGCGGCTGATTCCATGGGACTGCCGACGAGGTTAAAAGTAAAGAAATAAACATGATCCTCGCCTATTATATTCGTCAGCTTCTGCATGGGAATCATTCTGTATGCCCAATCTCTCCTGTCCTTATCCATATCGGCAAGAGAGCCGAACTTCTCGGTCTTGAGATTGTTTATCGGCTTGCCCTCATTGTCGCACTTCTGTATGGAGAAGAGCTCGCAGACAGTCTCATAGACCGCCTTGGGGAAGCCGCTGTCCGTCTGGGTGGCGAGCATTTTGACAAGGGGCCACGCAAGCTTCTTGAGAAGGACGGTGACGAGATTGTCCGTATCGAGGATGAGCAGCGTTCCGCCTATGCGTTTGCCGTCCTTATCGAGCACGGGCTCGTCGTTCTCGTCATAGAGATAGGTGGGCGAATGGTTGATGCCGGGGACTACAACGACGGGTGCGTGCCCGCAATCTCCGTTGCGGCAGTCGGCGTGTGTTCCGCCCTCATTCTCGGCGTCGGCAAGCGTGTCAACGGCCTTAGCTATCGCCGCATCGTCCGATGCGGACGCGGGAGCGGCCGAGGCGCAGGTAAATGCCGAAAAAGCCATGATGAGCGCGAGCACAAGGGCTACGGTCGATTTCATCTTTTTCATAGTTTTTCTCCTGTTCTTAAATAATATATTTTCCTATTCCTTATAAATCAGCAATAATCGACAAATTGGGGATGGTCGGGCAGAGTGAACACATCTATCGGCTCGTCTGACGAGGCTATCGCCGCAACAAGCTCGAGCAGCGCAGTGTTTTCTGCCGTCTGTTCGTGCTCCATATTATAATAGAACCATGTTCTGTCCGGCACGGCGGCGCAGGCAGCGTTTATATCCGAGTGCGGAGAGACAAAATCTGCCGGTTCATCGCGCCCCGGGCTGAGCGTCTTGCCGGGAGCCGCACACTGAGCGCCCATAGACGCCGAATATGTCGGGACTATCGTGTCGGACATAAGGTTATCCGACGCCGCTATCGGTGTCAGCGGCTTTCCGCAGCCGCAGATATTGTAAAATTCAACCGAGCGCTCCTGCTCGCGCCTGACAAGCTCTTTTATATTCCTCCTGACCCGCCAGTGGCGGTCGGCCACTGCGCGCAGGGAGTCGTGGTCGGGGTCGGCAAGATATCTGTCGCGAAGCTCCGTATAGCGCTCGGACGGGATTATACCCCACATCGTCGAGCTGTTGACGATAACAGTCTCGCACGCCGCGCGGACTAAGGTTCTTACCGCTCTGTCCGCAACCTTTTTGGGCATTTTACTCATAAGCTTTGATATTTTTTCCGCCTCGCGCCTACTGAGAAGCATCTCGAGCAGCGCCCCGCAGTCATCGGTTCTTATGTCGCCGGCAAGCAGGTCGGCGGCTATATCCGATCCGTCATACGCGGGGACAACGCCGATAACGCGCTTTACATCTCTGTCGCCGCCGTAGAGCTCAAAATACATCTGCGCGACGGTCGCGCCCATGCTCACGGGGATGAGATCGACCTTGTCGCACTGCCTCTGCTCTTTGACCGTAGAAATAAACTCGCGCAGCAGGCGGGCATTTTCATCCGCCTTGCCGAAAATATCGTAGGCAAAGAAATATAAATTCTCCTCGCCGATAATATCGGCAAGAGCGCTCAGCGGTACCATTTTATATATGTATCTTTTTTCGTCGTCCGTACATTCGCCGACGGGACGGTAGTAGCCGACAACCTCGGCTCTGACCTTTCTCTCGGAGTCGGGCGTGCAGCCGAGCGGCTCGAGCATCGAGCGCACAGCCTCATCGAGCGCCGAAGAAAAGCCGCAGTCGCGGCGCAGCAGCATCATCCTTATACCCGACGGGGTTATCTTCTTAACGAGGGCGTCAACATCGGGGTCGAACGGCCAGAGGTTTCTGAGCTTTTCGCCGTTTTCGTCCGTCTCTATGACCTTCGACTGTCCTATCCCGGGGATTATTATGCACGGACGGTATCCGTGTGTCGATTCAGAGTTCATATAAATCCCACCGTTCCGGCAATGAGCCGAGCCTGATTTTATTATTATTTTACTAAAAAATCAGAAAAATATCAAGTTAAAAAGTACAAAAAATACAAAAAAAATCAAATTATTTAGCATTTATCGGTATTTTATCCGTATAAAGTATTGACAAATGGCTCAGATGTTTGCTATATTTAGTGTGTACTAATGCGATAAAACGTCACGCCAGGCGGCAAGATTCGATATGCACGCGAAATAAGTTATGGCATATTGACATTTTGTTCGTCTTTGTTTTTGCGTCTTAGTATAATGCTGTTATTTGTCTGTACCTAAATTAAAAAGGTGTGGATAAAAATAAAGAATATGGAAGGGAAAAACATGTTTGACAAGAAGAATTTTATCAAAATTGTAATTGCCGCCTGCACCATTTTTTCGGCGCTTATCGGCGCACTGACCGGTAAACTTGACAAGCCGGCCGCTCCCCCCGAGGGTGCTACGCTGGTCAGCGACAAGAATATCGTGCTCACCGATGCAATTACAAAGGCTCAGGGCTTGACAAACGACGGAGAGTATTTTTATTTCAGCGGCAAAACAACCCTGACAAAAATGGCTCTCGACGGCGAGACAACCGTAATTAAGAAGGTAGCCGCTATCCCCGGCGAGCTCGTCTCCAAATACGGCAGCAACCATCTCGGCGGTCTCTCCTACTACAACGGCAAGATCTATGCCGCGCTTGAAGACAACCAGATCTACAAGCACCCTCTTATCGCGGTTTACGATGCGGAAACCCTTGAGTACACCGGCGAGTTCTTTGAGGTCAGCAACCAGTCCCACATGGCATGGTGCGCTGTCAACCCCGAGGACGGACTCATCTACACCTCCGATTGGTCGAACGCCACTCAGCTCAACGTTTATTCCGTTGACAGTTTTGAGTATGTAAAGACCATCGAGCTGTCCGCTCCCATCGACAGAGTCCAGGGCGCAGAGTTCTACAAGGGCACTCTCTATCTCTCCAGCGATGTTAAGAACGACACTAAGCCGATTCTCGCTATAGACGTTTCCACAGGCGTTGTCTCCACAGCATTCAACACCAACATCGGTAAGGGCTTTGAGGCCGAAGACGTCACCATTCTTCCCATGGACGACGGTTCCCTGTTCCACATCATTGCGGCAGGCAAGTCTCGCCTCAATATCCATTTCAGCCACTACTCCATCGACGAGTAAGGCTGCCTGACAGTTAAAACAAAAACGCAGTTTCGGTCAAGGCCGTTACTGCGTTTTTTTTATTTTTACGATTGACATATCACTCCGTTTTTGCTAAGTTATAATCAGAACGACAACAAACAGGAGGTTTTCATATGCAGTATATAGAAATTCTCGGAAAAGCCGCAGCCGTCATGCGCCGCCTCGCCGCACTCTCGCTCGCGGCGTTCATGACCTTTCTCTCCGCTCTGACGCTCGGCATCGACGCTCTGTCCGCGGGCAAGCGGCATCCGGAGGTGTCGAAGGATAATGTTTTGCTTATCGGCGCGGCGGAGCGCTCGCAGGGCATAACGACAGACGGCAAATACTACTATTTCAGCTCGAAATGGGGGCTGACAAAGTCCGAGCTCGACGGCAAGACGCGCGTGAAATCCAACCCGCTCGCCATCCCGAAGAAGCTCAAGGACGAATACGGCCTCGCGCACATAGGCGGCATCAGCTACTCCAAGGCCGACAACTGCATATATGCAGGGCTTGAGGACAGCAAGGTCTGGGAATATCCCGTAGTCGCGGTCTATGACGCCGACACGCTGAAATTCACGGGCAGATATTATATTCTCGACAAAGCCCTGCATACGCGCGGTCTGCCGTGGGTCGCGGTGGACAACGACAGAGGTCTGCTCATCACCCTTGACCACTCGAAAAAAGCCAACGAGCTCATCTTCTACGATATAGCGGACAACATGAAGTATGTCGGGTCGGTGAAACTCAGCGAGACGGTAAGAAGCATCCAGGGTGCGGAGATGTACGGGGGTATGCTCTACGCCGCAACAAACGACGACACACAGGCCGTCTATAAAATCGACCCGAAAAGCGGAGAAGTCTCAAAATATTTCGACCGCAACCTGACCAAGGGCAGCGAGGGCGAGGGCATAACTGTGCTCGAAACTGCGGACGGTGCGGTGTTCCATGCGATAGACATGGGGCCGCTGTTCATCAACGCCTTCATCCGCCACTATGCGCCGGTTGAGGACGGCGGGCAATAAAGCCTCGGCTCTTATGTGCGCCGATATTCAGGTGCGCCACTGATATTTTTTGAGGTTCACCCTGCCCGAAGAATCGAACTCAACGCCCTCCTCCTCGAGGAGGGTCTTTTGCATATCTTCGCCGCCGAACGCGAACGCCGACGAGGTCTCGCCGAGACGGTTGACTACCCTGTGGCACGGGATAACTCCCGGCTCGGGATTTACGTGCAGGGCATAGCCGACCACGCGCGACCAGCGCGGATTGCCCGCAAGCGCCGCCACCTGACCGTAGGTTGCAACGCAGCCGCGCGGAATTCTTCTGACAACATCATAGATCAGCTCGAATGTAGTTTTCATATCATCACCCGCAATTATTTTAACTTATCTTACGGCAAAAATGCAATAAAAAAAGACGGCTGCGACCAAATCCGCTACCGTCTAAAAAGAAAACAGCCTCCCTATTGGAAAGCTGAATTCATAAATGTCGGCGTCGACTTATCTTCCCGGGAGGCTGCCCTCCGAGTATTGTCAGCACGAATGAGCTTAACTACCGTGTTCGGAATGGGAACGGGTGGACCCTCATCGTCATAGACACCGACTTCAGAGCGATTTTTGTATGACCGCTCTCTCAAGTGCTCAAATATAATACAACATTCCCCGACAATTGTCAAGGTCTTTTTCAAAGTTTTTTAAAATTTTTACAGGTTTTTTTGTCGATAAAGCCGGCTCTGCCGCACGAGTACCGATGTCTGTGGAAATTATTATATTTTTACGCTTTCTTCTGTTTTGTTTATTTTCAACGGGAACAAAATATATAAATTGACTTACGCTTTCGATTCTGTTATTATTTAGGATAGTGTCTAACATAAAGCAAAAGCGTCAGCTCCTGTGCGATTTTCCGATTCGCAAAGGTACTGATGATATTCTTGCCGTTAGTTAAAACCGCATATCCAATACTCCGAAAAATAAAGCTCAAGGCTTTCAAGCAGAAAAAATAGCAGTAAAGAGAGTGTGACAAAATGAGCAATCTACTTAACACGCCGATGAAAATCGGCTCATGCGAGATAAAGAATCGCGTGGTCATGTCGCCCATGCTCATGGGCTTCGGTCAGTTCGACGGAAAGCCCACGAAGAAAATGATGGACTACTACGAGGAGCGCGCCAAGGGCGGCACGGGACTTATCATAACCGAGATAACCCGCGTCAACGATCAGACCGGCGCGAGCGCATTTGCGCAGCTCGCAGTCAGCCATGACTACCACATCAAGCCGCTTTCCGAGTTCGCCGAGCGCATCCACCGCCACGGCGCGAAATTTTTCGTGCAGCTCCACCACCCGGGCAGGCAGAATGTCGGTCTGCTCGTAGGAACCGTTCCGCTGAGCATCAAGTGCGAAAGTCTTACCCGCGGCGCATACGGGAGGCTTCTCTATAAATTGACTCCGAAGGTCGGCCCGACCATGCTTGAGCACAATATAGTGCCCTCGAGCGTCGCACCCTCAAAGTGCAGCCCGGCATACTTCGCCGGCGGGCGCGTCAGAGCGCTCAGACACAGCGAAATAAAAGAGCTCGAGCAGCAGTTTATCGACGGCGCCGTGCGCGTAAAGAAAGCGGGCTGCGACGGCGTTGAGCTCCACTCATCGCACGGATATCTCCTTCAGCAGTTCCTCAGCCCCGTGACAAACCGGCGCACCGACGAATACGGCGGTTCGCTCGAAAACCGCATGAGATTCATTCTTAACATAATCAAGGGCATCAAGACGGCCTGCGGCGAGGATTTCCCTGTGATAGTCAGACTGACCGTTGACGAGTGCTATGAGAAAATCGGCGAAAAGGGCAAGGGCTATACGCTCGACGAGGGCGTTGAAATTGCGCGCCGCCTTGAAAAAGCGGGCATAGACGCCATAGATGTTTCGTGCGCAGGCTACGACACCTTCAACTACTGGCTCGAGCCGGTCTCGTTTGAGCCGGGCTGGAGAAAATATATGGCCAAGGCCGTCAAGGACGCTGTGTCTATCCCCGTCATAGCGGCAAACCTCATCCGCTCGCCCGAGCAGGCTGAGCAGCAGCTCGAGGACGGCATTCAGGACTTCGTTTCCCTCGGCAGACCGCACATCGCCGACCCTCACTGGACCGAAAAGGCTATTAACGGAAAGACTATCCGCCGCTGCATTTGCTGCCTCAACTGCTTTGAATCTATGGAGGCAAATGCGTTTGTCGGCACTCACGGCGAATGCTCCGTCAACCCGTTTGTAGGCCACGAGGGCGACCTGCTCAAGAAGGACGGAAACGGGCGCGCAGCTGTCGTCATAGGCGCGGGCCCCGCGGGACTCACCGCCGCAGATATTCTCGCTCAGCGCGGCTTCTCCGTCACGGTATTTGAAAAGAATATGATGCCCGGCGGTCAGATCAATCTCGCCTCCGCCCCGCCCGAAAAGGCCAAGACCGCATGGATGATAGACGACCTCGTGAAAATTTGCCGCGAGGAGGGCGTTGAAATAAAGCTCAACACCCCCGCTACCGTTGAGGCCATAAAAGAGCTCTCTCCCTGCGCTGTCATAGCCGCAACGGGAAGCCGACCGATAAAGCCTCGCTTTGCCGGCAACTGCCCCGCCGAAGATATTCTCACGTTTGAAGATATTCTCAGCGGCAGAGTCGAGCTCAGGGACTGCAATGTTGCCGTCATCGGCTCGGGCCTTACGGGGCTCGAGACCGCTCACGCGCTTTGCGAGAACGGCTGCAAGGTGACTGTCGTAGAGATGGCGAAGGAGATTGCACCCGGCACATGGATGCAGCACAAGGACGATATTCTTCCGAAGCTCAAGAAGGCGGGCACAAAAATTATGACCGGCGAAAAGCTCTGCGAGGTATACACCGACAGGATAGTCACCGAGAATGTTGATACAAAGAAGAGAACGGATATCGCCTGCGACCGCGTGGTGCTGTCGCTCGGCTCAAGACCCGATGCAACGGTGGTCGAGGAGCTCAAAAATAACGGCTTCTCCCCGCTGGTCATCGGCGACGCGAACCATGTGGGAAAAATAGCTCACGCGACAAAGGCGGCATACGAAGCTGCAATATCGGTAAAATAAGCGAAGTACATAATAAAAGCGAAAGCGGTCGATTAAATCGACCGCTTTTTTGCAGACAAATATATAGAATAAAAAAAGACTCATCAAAAGATGAGCCTTAAGAAAGGTGCATACACAAGACACAC
>DPOR01000003.1:93565-93837 GCA_003538135.1 Oscillospiraceae bacterium | reverse complement strand
AAGGGATTTATTTCGTTGAAAAACGCACTTGCATTTGCAAGTGCGTTTTTCATGGCAGGGGCAGAAGGACTTGGTCTCGCCTGCCGGCTCGGTCGGTGCTTCTGCACTTCGTGCAGAGGTCTCCACCGGAGACCCGCACCCCTCGACACGCTCCGCGCCCAATATTCAAAGTGTTTTATCCAAACAAAAAGTGAAATCGTTCGCTTCGCTCACGGTGAAATAATTTGCTCTGCAAATTGTGATATTTGACGCTTCGCATCAAGTGAAATGAA
>DPOR01000003.1:0-93301 GCA_003538135.1 Oscillospiraceae bacterium | reverse complement strand
TTTCGTTGAAAAAAGCACTTGCATTTGCAAGTGCTTTTTTCTTGGCAGGGGCAGAAGGACTTGAACCCTCGGCACGCGGTTTTGGAGACCGCTGCTCTACCAACTGAGCTATACCCCTATATTTGTGAAGCGCCGAAAAACGGCGCTTCTTGGTGGGCCACCAGGGACTCGAACCCCGGACCATTCGGTTATGAGCCGAGTGCTCTAACCAACTGAGCTAGTGGCCCTTGTGCGTCGCACTCCCGTGCGACAACAGCTATGATATCAAAAAACGAGCCGAATGTCAATGATTTTTTTAAATTTTTCGTTATTTACCGAGTATCTTTTCTCCGTCGAAGAGTATCACTCCGTAGCCGTAGCCCGTGGGCTTGCTCTGCTGAAGTCTCTGCTTGAATGCGCGCCTTATCGAGGTGTCCTCCGGCAGGTCGTCAACGGGGCCGTCGCTGTACCTTCCGAACACGCGCCAGCCGTCGCTGAACTTCTCTCTCTCCTGGCTTCTGATTATATCGAAATCGTCCATGAACCTGAGTATGTTGCTGTTTTTGGGCAGGAACTCCCTGTGCCCGTCATAGAGCAGCCACGAGCCGCATACGAACGCCAAGGGCTCACCGTCCTTGCCGCCGAAGAATTGATACGCCTGCTTATACGAATCTATTCTCTTTTCATCCGTCAGCGGTCCCGCCGAGGGAATATGGAAATTATAGACCTTATCTCCGCGCTTCAGGACAACGCCGCACTTCTCATAGTAATCGGCGTCAAAGCCCGTCTCTTCGAACTGGAATCTGCCGAGCCCGAAGCGGGTCATATCGAAGAAGCCTCTGTACCAACCGGGGACGAACGTGCCCCAAACACCCTTGCACTCCTTGCACTCGAGGAGCTTCCAGTGCATATCCTCAATGCTATTCCAGAAAATCTCCTCGTCTATACCCTTTTCGGCATAGCGTTCGCGCAGCGCGGGGCACGCGCCGACGAGCAAGCACATATTCATGGTATATTCGTTCTCACCGAGCTCGGCGCTGAGGGCCTTGAGCCTCTTGAGCACATCTTCAATGTTCTCGGGATGAGCGATAAACTCATCGAGAAGGGCGTTGAAATCCGCATTTTCGGACACTCTTTCGGTGCAGTCGCAGATAGTGTCTGCTGCCTCCTGCGGGAAGCCGATATGTTCCATTATGTTTCTGCTCTTGTTTGCGCTGATTGACATTTTATTCACTCCGATAAATCATATTTTCCTCACAGCAAGGATATCACAATCGTGCGCGGCGGTCAAGAGATTATGTAAAAGACCGCCCCTGCGGACGGCCTTTTTATTAGGAATACATATTGTTTGCTGCCATATAGTCGTATATCTTCTTGCCGTGCTCCTGTTCCTCGCGCTGAATGGAGTTGAGCACCGTTCGGAGCTGTTCGTTCTTGAACTCGAAGATGCAGGTGTCATAGAGCGCGGAGGCATGTTTTTCGGTGGCGAGCAAGTCGGAGCAGATATAGCAGTCATTTTTCTTCTCCGGAGTCTCGCTGACCGAATAGGTCTGCTTGAAATCGTTTTTCGGCGCCGTCTCCCCCGCCGCGGGCTTGGGAATCTCTCCGTTGTCTATCTTCGTCACGGTGTCGAGGTGTCCCTGCTCAATGCCGCCGAGATAGGTCAGAAGTTGGCTTAACTGTTCGTCCTTTGCCGCCGCCGCGTGCTGTGAATACTTCTCGACGCAGAGCTTCTCCTGTCCTTTGAGATCCTTTAGCAATTCTTTTTCTTTCTGTGTAAGCTGCATATATGCTTCTCCTTTCAATTTTGGCTTCGGAGATTAGTTTTCGGCGGCAGGGCAAATTTTATACACTCTCCGCCGATATTTTTCCGCGGCGTATCGGGCATAATAACAAAAAACGAAAGGGCTGACAAAATGAGTAATGACAAAAAAATAGTTATAACCACGCGCGACAGAGTTCTTCGGGCTTGGCAAAATTCAACGGAGCTTGTGCGCGACTTCGAAAGCTACGCGAAAGAGAGCTCGGACGACGGAACCGCCGCCGAACTGTTTCAAAAGTTTGCGGTTGACGAGGGACTGCACGCGGCTGAGCTTTTAAAGCTTCTGCACATCTATCAGGACGGCGGCGCGGTTTAAATCAACACTTTCCTCCCGGATGGTTTCGGTGTTCACAATTTATTTAAACGAGCTTTAAAATACGCTTAAAAATTGATGATAGGATTAAAGAAAAGATAAGGCTTTATCAATAAAGCTTTATCAAAAATATCCGGGAGGGTAAAAATCATGTATAACAGATTCGTTCTCAATGAAACTTCATATCACGGCGCGGGCGCTGTCAAGGCAGTTGCCGAGGAAATCACCGCAAGAGGCTTCAAAAAGGCCTTCGTCGCATCCGACCCCGACCTCATCAAGGTCGGCGTATCCAAGAAAGTCACCGATGTTCTCGACGAAGCGGGCATCGCATATGAGATGTTCAGCGAAATAAAGCCCAACCCGACTATTCAGAATGTTCAGTCCGGCGTAGCGGCATTTAAGGCAAGCGGCGCGGACTGCATCGTCGCTATCGGCGGCGGCTCCTCGATGGACACCGCAAAAGCTATCGGCATCATCATCAAGAACCCTGAGTTTGCCGACGTCAGGAGCCTTGAGGGCGTAGCCCCGACAAAGAACAAGTGCGTACCGATAATCGCAGTTCCCACCACTGCGGGCACGGCTGCCGAGGTCACGATAAACTATGTTATCACCGACGCCGAAAAGAACCGCAAGATGGTCTGCGTCGACGTTCACGACATCCCCGTCGTAGCCGTCGTCGATCCCGATATGATGTCCTCTATGCCCAAGGGTCTGACCGCCGCTACGGGCATGGACGCTCTGACCCACGCTATCGAGGGCTACATCACCAAGGGCGCATGGGAGATGAGCGATATGTTCCATCTCAAGGCAATCGAAATCATCTCGAAGTCGCTTCGCGGCGCAGTTGACAACACCCCCGAGGGACGCGAGGGCATGGCTCTCGGTCAGTATATCGCCGGCATGGGCTTCTCGAACGTCGGTCTTGGCATAGTCCACTCCATGGCTCACCCGCTCGGCGCTCTCTATGACACCCCGCACGGTGTAGCCAATGCCATCATTCTGCCGACCGTTATGGAATACAACGCCCCCGCAACCGGCGAGAAATACCGCGATATAGCCAAGGCTATGGGCGTTGAGGGCACGGAGAACATGAGCGTTGACGAGTACCGCAAGGCTGCTGTTGACGCTGTAAGACAGCTTGCAAAGGATGTCGGAATTCCCGCAGACCTCAAGGCGATCGTCAAGCCCGAAGATGTTGACTTCCTCGCTCAGTCCGCATATGACGATGCCTGCCGTCCCGGCAACCCGCGCGACACGAGCGTTGCGGAGCTTGCAGAGCTTTACAGGTCGCTGATGTAAAAGAAAATATATTAACGCGCCGCCCTGCCCGGGGTAAAAACCGGACGGGGCGGCGCTCGTTTTCGCTCAAGATACAACATAAAAAGCCGCAATTCACGTCTGTCTAATGTGAATTGCGGCTTCATTAAATTTGTCGATTTTAACCCTTATAGTTCATGCCCAGCTCGATAGCCTCGACGTTCTTGGGAACGAGGTGCTGCTTTCTTGCGGGGACAACCTTGGCTATTGCCTTCGACATGGTGTCGAGATTGCAGAAGCCGGTCTGCTCCATGAGCTTACCGATAAGAATGATGTTTGCAAGGCCCTTGA
Organism: Oscillospiraceae bacterium; assembly: GCA_003538135.1. GTDB lineage: Bacteria > Bacillota > Clostridia > Oscillospirales > Acutalibacteraceae > CAG-177. The sequence goes on along the minus strand of DPOR01000003.1, from coordinate 89,579 downwards.
GTCCGTGCTCCTCGGCGAGCTTAGTGGCGGGGACGAGGCAGACGGTGATATCGTCTCTCTTGACCTCGCGCTCGACGAGCGTGCTGTCGAGGATAACTATTCCGCCGGGGACGACGCTGTCTATGAACTTGTCATACGACGGGCCGTTCATTGCGACGAAAACATTCGGAGTGACAACGAGGGGCGAGCAGATGGGGTCGGACGAGATGCAGACGCTGCAGTTTGCCGTGCCGCCTCTCATCTCGGGGCCGTAGGACGGAAGCCATGAAACTTCCTTACCGTCGGTGAGTCCCGCATAGGCGATGACCTTGCCCATGAAAAGTATACCCTGACCGCCGAATCCGGCGAGAAGTGCGTTCATATCCTTCATTTTGCTTCCTCCTCTGCTGTCTTGTCCTTATAAACGCCGAGCGGATAATAGGGAAGCATATTCTCTCTGAGCCAGCCGAGCGCGTCAACGGGCGAAAGTCCCCAGTTGGTGGGGCAAGCCGAAATGACCTCGACTATAGAGAAGCCCTTGCCGGCAAGCTGAGTCTCGAAAGCCTTTTTGATAGCCTTCTTCGCTCTGTTTATGTTCTTGACGCAGTCAACCGAAACGCGCTCCGCATAGGCGGTGCCGTCGAGAGTCGAGAGCATCTCGCAGACTCTTACGGGATAGCCCGCAGTCTTTATGTCTCTGCCGTAGGGCGTGGTCTGAGTGACCTGACCGGGCAGCGAGGTGGGAGCCATCTGGCCGCCTGTCATGCCGTAGATAGCGTTGTTGACGAAGATAACCGTGATGTTCTCTCCGCGGGTCGCGGAGTGAACGGTTTCGGCGGTGCCGATAGCGGCGAGGTCGCCGTCGCCCTGATAGGTGAACACAACGTCCTCGGGCTTTGCGCGCTTAACGCCCGTTGCTACAGCCGGGGCGCGTCCGTGGGGCGCCTCGATCATATCGCAGCCGAAATAATTATATGCCATAACGGCGCAGCCGACGGGCGCGATGCCGACGGTCTTGCCCTCTATACCGAGCTCGTCAATGCACTCCGCAACAAGGCGGTGGATTATACCGTGAGTGCAGCCGGGGCAATAATGGGTGGGCACATCAAGAAGCGCCTTGGGTCTCTGAAATACGATTGCCATTATTTTTCGCCTCCTGCAAGTTTTTTGATGTTTTCAAGGACTTCGGCGGGGGTCGGAATTATTCCGCCCGTGCGTCCGAAGAATTCAACGGGTCTGCTGCAATCGATAGCGAGCTTAACGTCGTCAATCATCTGACCCATGCTCATCTCGACGCAGAGGAAAGCCTTTGCGTGCTCCGCAGCGTCGCGCATTGCCTGCTTCGGGAACGGCCAGAGGGTTATCGGGCGGATAAGTCCCGCCTTTATGCCCTGCTCTCGCGCCTCGCGGACGGCCGCCTTTGCAACACGCGCCGACGCGCCGTAAGCAACAACGACATACTCGGCATCGTCAACCATATATCTCTCGCTCATGGGCTCCTTCTCTTCGATAACGGCATATCTTGCAAAGCGCTCTCTGACGAGGCGCTCGAGATCCGCCGCCTGGAGATAGAGGGAATTTACTATATTGTGCTTGCGTCCGCCGTTGTGGCCGCAGGCCGCCCAGGGCTTCTCGACGCTCGAACCGCCGCTGCCCTCGCCTATTTCGACAGGCTCCATCATCTGACCGAGCATACCGTCGGCAAGGATCATCGCGGGCATACGATACTCGTCCGCCTTATCGAAGGCTCTGCCGACAAGATCGACCATCTCCTGAACGGAGCTGGGCGCAAAAACGAGAATATGCAGATCGCCGTGGCCGGGCGCTCTTGTCGCCTGCCAATAATCCGACTGCGAGGGCTGGATTCCGCCGAGTCCGGGGCCGCCGCGCTGGACATTGATAATGACAGCCGGAAGATCCGAGCCCGCCATGTATGAGATGCCCTCGGTCTTGAGGCTGATTCCGGGCGAGGACGACGAGGTCATCGCGCGGACGCCCGCCGAAGCTGCGCCGAGCACCATGTTGACGGCGGCGATTTCGCTCTCCGCCTGAAGATATGTACCGCCTATTTTAGGCATGACCTTTGACATATATGCCGCAAGCTCTGTCTGCGGGGTAATGGGATAGCCGAAGAAGTGACGGCAGCCGGCACGGATAGCGGCTTCTGCCAGAGCTTCGTTGCCTTTCATAAGAACTCTTTCTGACACTTTCAACACCTCTTCTTTCTTATCTCTCAACAGTTATTGCACAATCAGGACACATAATAGCGCACGCCGCACATCCGATGCACTCGTCGGGGTTTGTGACGCACGCAGGATGATAACCCTTTAGGTTTAGCTTATCCTTAGCAAGGCTGATAATATGCTTCGGACACGCTGTTGTGCAAAGCTCACAGCCCTTGCAGGTGTTTTCGTTGATAGTGACTTTTGCCATTTCTGTTCCTCCTAATCAAGAATACCGAATATATATACACCGCTCCTGACTTGCCGAGCGGGATCGGTCAAATTAAATTACCACGGGAGCTTCACAAGCACATCGACGGGGCAGAGATTCTCTATCTTCCCCTCGAGCTCCGAGGCAACGCTCTTGGGCGCGGTAGTGCACACGAGCGGCAGGGAAGCGAGCTCCGCGGTTTTCTCGGCATAAGGGACGGACGCGAGAATATCCTGCGCGGTCGTCTGTGCTCCGAGATGGGAGTTGTTGACGATTCCCGTCGCCTTCAGGCGGCACGCCGCCTCTATCTCCGCAAGCATTTCAACCGCTTCCTCGGGGTCGGAGATAAACTTGCGGTATTTGTTGATAACGCAGAGCATATCGTAGCCCGACTCGTTGAGCTGACGCGAAAAGCGTCCGAGCGCGGTAGCGCCCGCATCGTCGCCGCCGACATCGATTATGACCCGTCCCATGCTCTCCTCAAAAACGGAGAACATCCTCGCCGACAGCGCGGGTGCGTCGAGGGTCGTGCCCTCAAGGTTCTGGGCTATGACATTGACTCCCGCCGCTTCGAGCTCGTCCTTATAGTCCGCGGTACGGAAATAGGGGTTGACTATATCGAGATCGACAAGCGTTATCCTCTCGCCGCGCTTCGCCGCATTTAAAGCGAGATTGAGCGAGAAATTCGTTTTTCCGCTGCCGTAATGGCCGCAGACGAGCGTTATGCGTTTCATCATGCACCTCCCGAAGCTGCGCCGATAGGGATAACCGTCCGAAAGGCGGCTGATTTTGCGCTCACAAGATGAGCGGTCAATTGCTCGAAAGCCGATATGAACCTATCGCCCGCAACGCGATTATAAAAATAATTATACCACTGTTTATTCATCGGCACAATATTTTTTCCGTCCGCCGTGATAGAAAAGATAATATCGCGCGCGCCGCGTTTTGTGCAAAATTTACGCAAAACGCCGAATAAACCCGCAGAGACAAAAAAATATCCGGCTCCTGCCAAACGGCAAGAACCGGATAAGAGAATCGAATTAAATTATTCGGCCTCGGTCTCCTCAGCCTCGGCGTCCTCCGCCTCGTCTGCGGCGGGCTCGAGCAGAGCTCTGATTGAAAGGCTTACGCGCTTCTTGTCGAAGTCGATGCCGATAATCTTAGCCTGAACCTTGTCGCCGACCTTGAGAACGTCGGAGGGCTTCTCGATGCGGCGATCCGCTATCTGAGAAATGTGGATAAGGCCGTCAATGCCGGGGATAACTCTTGCGAAAGCACCGAAATCGGTGAGGCTGACTATCTCGGCGTCGATAACGGTTCCCTCGGGATAGTTCTTGCGAAGAATCTCCCACGGGTTGTCCTCGTCTTTTCTGTAGCCCAGAGAAATCTTTTTCTTCTCGGGATCAAGAGCCTTTATGTAGACGTCGATAACGTCGCCGACCTTGAGGACATCCGACGGATGCTTAATGCGCTTCCACGAGAGCTCGGAGATGTGAACCATTCCGTCCACGCCGCCGATATCGACGAATGCGCCGTAATTTGTAAGAGACTTGACGGTGCCGGTATACTTCTGACCGACCTCTGCCTGTGCCCAGAAAGCGTCCTCAGCAGCCTTTCTCTCCTCCTTGAGGACGGCACGGATAGAACCGACGGCTCTTCTCTTGTAGTTGTTGACCTCGATGATGCGGAACTTGACGTTCTTTCTCAGAAGGCTGTCAAGCGACTCGCTGCGGGAAGCGGTTGCAAGGGAGCCGGGGATGAAAACGCGCACGCCCTCGGTAACGGCAATAACGCCGCCCTTGACAACATCGGTAACAACGCCGTCAAAGACCTTGTCGGTCTCTGCTGCATCGGCGATGTCGCGCCATGCCTGCATAGCGTCATAGCGGCGCTTGGAAAGCATAACGGTGCCCTCTGCATCGTTGGTCTTCATGATGATAAGACCGATCTCGTCACCTATCTTGAGATCCTTCTTCGGGTCTGCGGCGGGGTCTGCGCTGTACTCGTCCAGCGGCACGTAACCGGCGTGCTTTCTGCCGATGTCAACCTGGATCTCCGTGGGCGAGAAGCCCATAACGATACCGACGACCTTCTGGTCGTTGTTCATGCTGTTCAGGGACTCCTCAAGAGCCTTGGAGAAGTCCTGCTCGTCTGTTTCTTCGGAAGGCACCTCCTCCGCCGGCTGTGCGGAAGCTGCGCTCTCCTCGAGCTCACCGGCAGCCGCCTCAGCGACATCGGTCTTACGCTCGACTGCGCCTTCCTCAAGCTCTTTGGATTGTTCGTTAAGAATTTCGGACATGTTACAAAGTACCTCCTTTATTATGCACGCGGGGGTTGATGCCCCTGCAGTGACGCCGACAACATCGCTGGCGGAAAAATCGATATTTTTAACATCCGCAGCGCGCTCCACAAGATAAGTCGGGCAGTTTTTTTCGCAAACTCCCTTGAGCTTCGCCGTGTTCGAGCTCTGCGAGCCGCCGATAATAATCATTGTATCGACGCGCTTTGACAGCTCGGAAGCCTCTTTTTGCCTATCCTGCGTAGCATTACATATTGTATCAAAAACATTTGCGTTTGTACATAGTATTTTTATTATTTTTATAGATTCCTGCCATTCTTTTACGCTGAAAGTGGTCTGAGAGACGACAATTATCTTCTTTTCGGAATATTCCGGATGATTTTCGATAATTTTTTTGAGCTCCTCGGCGCTTCTGAATGTGAAGCATTCGCCCCGGCAGTGACCCATAATGCCGATGACCTCGGGGTGTCCGCTGTCTCCGGCTATGAGCACGGGGATATCAGGCGAGGAATTTTCGCCGACTATCCTGTGTATTTTCTTGACAAACGGGCAGGTGGCGTCGCAGATGTCTGCGCCCGTCGCCTCGAGGCTGCGGTATACGCTCGCCCCCACTCCGTGAGTGCGGACGACTACGGTAGTCCCCGGCAGCGCTTCCATGGGCGAGTCTATCACCCGAACGCCCTTTTTCTCAAGATCCTCTATAACGACAGGGTTATGTATCAGAGGGCCGAAGGTCGAAACCTTTTTCCCGCTCTCGACGAGCTTATAGGTCATTTCGACCGCGCGGTTGACTCCGAAGCAAAAGCCCGCGGTTTTTGCAACCTCAATCCTTTTCATGGCCCTTTTCAAGCAGCTCTCCTATCTTGCCCATAATGAATCTGGAGGCTTCCTTTATCTCGCCCATATTCGATTCGTCCGTAAGGCCGAGATCCTCATAGGGGATAACCTCGCCGAAGCGAATAGTCATCTTCTTGCGGAACTTGCTCTTGCCCTCGAAATAGATGCAGGCGGGCAGGATATCGGAATGGGTGGCCTTGGCTATGAGCGCAACGCCGGCCTTGGGCGGCAGCATCTTGCCGTTGGGATCCTTGGAGCGCGTGCCCTCGGGGAATATGCCGAGAACCTTGCCCTCCTCGACAAGGCGGATAGCATAGTTGAGCGAACGCTGGTCGCCCGTTCCGCGGCTTATCGGGAAAGCATTCAGGTGGCGGAGCAGCCACGAGGTGAGCCTGGTGATGTTGAACAGCTCAAGCTTCGCCATGTAGTGGATCTTGCGGACTCTCGCCGCGGCGATGAGACCGGGATCGTATGAGTTGCGATGGTTCGAGGCAATTATAAGGCTGCCCGTTTTCGGCACGTTTTCGCGGCCGACGAACTGCGTCTTAAAGATAATTTTTGCAAGCGGATGAAACATCCAAACAAAAGCATCGTAAAATTTTCTGTCTCTGGTATCGTCGTAATCAAACGCTTTACCCTTGATTTTCGGTTCCATCAAAGATTCTCCTTAATTACATTTTTTATTTTCTCTATCGACTCTTCGAGCGTCAGCTCAGTCGTATCGACCGTTATTGCGTCGGGCGCGGCTTTAAGCGGAGCGATGGCCCGATTGGAATCATTATAATCCCTTTCCTTCATTTCTGCAAGTACCTTTTCGTATTCGACCTTTTCGCCCTTCTCCATGAGTTCTTTATAGCGGCGGCGCGCACGCTCCTCGGCGGAGGCGGTGAGGAAGATTTTCACCTGCGCGTGGGGCAAAACGACGGTGCCGATATCGCGCCCGTCCATGACGCAGTCGTTCTTGGCGGCTATGTCCTGCTGGAGCCCGAAAAGGAACTCACGGACTGCGGGCACGGCGGAGACTCTCGACGCCGCCATGGACGCCTCGGGCGTTCTGATAAACGCCGAGACATTCTCTCCGTTTAAAAACACGGACTGCTCGCCGTTTTCATATCCGAGGTCAACGGATATTCCCTTGACGCTCTCGGCTATCGCCTCGGGGCTGTCGAGGTTGACTCCGGTTCGTATCGCATTGAGCCCGACCGTGCGGTAAAGCGCGCCGGTATCGACATAGATAAAGCCCAGCTCCTTCGCCGCGCGGCGCGAAATGGTACTCTTGCCCGCTCCGGCGGGGCCGTCTATCGCAACATTGATTGACATAATATTTTTCCTTTCGTGTGTCTTTATTGAGCCGCACTCTCCCCGGCCAAATGCCCGGTCGAGAACGCTATTTGCAGATTAAAGCCGCCCGTGTAGGCATCGGCGTCTATGACCTCGCCCGCAAAATACAACCCGTCTATGAGCTTCGACTGCATGGTTTTCGGGTCAAGCTCCGAGGTCTTTACGCCGCCCGAGGTGACTACCGCCTCCTCTATCGGGCGAAAGTCGGTGACGGTCACGGTGAAGTGCTTGAGCAAATATACAAGCTTCGCCCTCTGCTCGCGGGTGACGGAATTCACTTTTGTGTCCATGGGTATGCCCGAGAGCGAAACTATAACGGGCACAAGCTTCTTCGGGAGCAGAAAATTCAGCGCATTTATAAAATTGCGGTTGTTGTTTTCATTGAAATCTCGGAGAACGCGCGCATCGAGCTGCTGCTCCGAGAGAGCGGGCTTTAAGTCGATAACTATCTTGTATCTCCCCCGCTCCATCTGCCGCATATACGAGCTTGCGGAGAGTATCATGGGGCCCGACACGCCGAAATGGGTAAAGAGCATCTCGCCGAAGTCGGAATATATATTTTTCCCCGTCTTTGTGTCCTCAACGGTTATCGAGACGTTTCTAAGCGACAGCCCCTGAAGCCGCGAGCAAAAGCCCTCGTGCGCTTCGAGCGGGACGAGCGACGGCTTTATCGGAGTCACGGTATGCCCCGCCTGCCGCGCAAGCTCGTATCCGTCGCCGGTGGAGCCCGTGCGTGGATAGGACTTGCCGCCGGTAGCGACTATCACCCTGTCGGAATATATCCGCTCGCCGGAATAAAGTATCGCGCCGCGAACCTTTCCGTCCTCGATTATGAGCTCCTTCGCTCTGCCGTTTACAATATCCACCCCCGCGTGCTTCGCCGCGAAGAACAGCGCGTCGACTATATCGGACGCTCTGTCCGACTCCGGGAACACTCGGTTGCCGCGCTCGATCTTGAGCGGAACGTGCCGCGACTCGAAGAAGTTCATTGTATCCGCGGGCATGAAGCGCGAAAACGCGCTGTAAAGAAATCTGCCGTTTACGGGCACAGACGAGATAAGGGCGTTGAGGTCGGAGCACTCGTTTGTGACATTGCACCTGCCCTTTCCGGTTATCATTATCTTGCGGCCTACTTTTTCGTTTCGTTCGAGCAAAACGACTCTGCCGCCGTTTTCCGCTGCGGCCACGGCGGCCATAAGCCCCGCCGCTCCGCCACCTATCACAAGCACTTCGGGCATAATTTACCTCTTTATAAAAAATTACTCATCCTCGTGAGTCTGATATATTTGATACTCGTTCCAAATATTTTCAAGCGAGCTCAGATTGTTGTAAACCTCTCCGCTCTTCTCTCTCGCCGTCGCCGCTATCAGCGCATTGACAAGGCTCAGCGGAGCAACAAGGGAATCGACGAACGACACCATGCTGCTGCGCGCCAAAAGAAGATGGGTCGCGAACTGCGCTATGGGCGAATTCTCGCTGTCGGTGACGGAAATTACCGTAGCGCCCCTGTCGGAGATAAAGCGCAGCATATTTATCGTCTGCTTCGAATATCGCGGAAAGCTTATCGCTATACAGACATCGTCGCTGTTTATTCTGAACGCCTGGTCGAATCCCTCGCCCGTTCCTGCGGGCTCGATAAGGGTCACGCTGTCATAGACAAAATTGAGATAAAACGCCGCAAAGCTTGCAAGCGACGCCGCACTGCGCACTCCGAGGACATAGATGTGCCTTGCGCGGTTTATCGCCTCGACGCTCGCGTTGAATGCCTCGCGGGAGATGCTTTCGCGGGTTATCTTTATCGTCTCGATATCGGAGGAAAACGCGTGCTCGAGCATATCCTCGCCGCCCGCCGCCTCCATGCGCTGAACACTCGTCAGCCTGCTTTTGACTACCTCCTGCAGAGCCTTCTGAAGCCTCGGATAGCCCGAAAAGCCAAGCTCAGACGCAAATCTCACGACCGTAGACTCGCTCACGCCGACCGTGTCGCCGAGCTTCGCCGCAGTCATAAAAGCCGCCTTGTCGTAATTCTCGGTTATGTAATCGGCTATCCGCCTGTGTCCCTTGGACATTGACGGGTAACAGCTCTCGATTCTTGAATGCAGCTGTTTTGTCATTTTGGATATCCACCTTATTCCATGCATTACATATAACATGATTTTATCATATTGCCGCCCGAAAATGCAAGACGGCGAGGCGAAAATTGCAGAATTTCCTGCATTTTCTTAAAAGCATTGACTTAAAGCCCGATTTTTTCTATAATTTATTGGTTATTACTTCTTTATATAGGAGCTGACACAAAATGAAAGATTCGACTTTCCTTCTATATGATAAGCCCGCGTGCGCATGGACTCAGGCTCTGCCTATAGGCAACGGCACCTTGGGCGGCATGATATACGGCAAGGTAAAAGAGGAGACCGTATCCCTTAACCACGACGAGCTTTGGACGGGACACCCGAAGGACACCGTGCCCGACGGGGCTCTCGAGGCTTTTCGAAAAGCCCGCGCCCTTGCGCTCGACGGGAAGCTGCGCGAATCGCAGGATGTTATAGAATCGGACTTCATGAGCACCTGGAGTCAGGCGTATCTGCCCTTGGGCGACATTATTCTGACCTTCGACGGCTCTGAGCGAAAATCCGGCTATGTCCGCTCGCTCGACCTTGAGACCGCAATAGCCTCGGTCAGCTACAGGCAGGGAAAGCGCATAATGCGGCGCGAAATGTTTGCATCGTATCCCGAGAAAATGATCGTGATTCGCCTGACCTGCGAAAACGGCTGCTTTGACGTCACGGCAAAGCTCGACTGCAAGCTTCGCCATAAAATGAAATCGCAGGAGGGTCTGCTCGTCCTGAGCGGCGAAGCGCCGAGCGAGCACAACACAAACGGCCTGTCCGATAAACAGAGCTATTCAAAAATCGACAGCGAGCGCGGTATGCTCTTCACCTGCGCCGTGAAAGCCGATACCGACGGCAAAAAGCACGTGAGCGGCAAGGGCATAGAGATAACCGGCGCAACGGCCGTCACGCTCTGCCTCACCGCCGAAACGAGCTTCAACGGCTGGCAGAACAACGCGTTCACAAACGGCAAGCCGCACCTCGAGCCCTGCCTTGAGAGACTCAAAAAAGACTTCGACTACGAAGCTGTCAAGGCGGCGCATATCGCCGACTACCGCGCGCTCTATTCGAGAGTCGAGCTTGACATAGGCTCGAACGGCAAGGAAGATGTGCCTACAGGAAAGCGTCTGCGCGATTTCAAGACGGACAAAAACGATATTGCGCTCTACACCCTTCTCTTCAACTACGGGCGCTACCTCGCTATAGCCTCGTCGCGCCCCGGCTCCCAACCGTCAACGCTTCAGGGCATCTGGAACGAAAAGCTGTGCCCGCCGTGGCATTCCAACTATACGGTGAACATAAACACCGAGATGAACTACTGGCCCGTTCTCCCCTGCGATATGCCCGAGGTCAACGAGCCGCTGATAGAGATGGTGCGCGATCTGTCCGTTGCGGGCGAACGCACGGCGAAAGAGATGTACGGCATGAGCGGTTTTGTCGCGCATCACAACGTTGACATATGGAGGCTGACAACGCCCGTTTCAGGCAATGCGGTTTGGGCGTTCTGGCCGATGTCGCCCGGCTGGTTCTGCGAGCATATTTTTGCCCACTACGAATACACCCTCGACGAAAAATATCTGCGCGAAACGGCCTATCCGATAATGAAAAAGGCCGCGGAGTTCTACTGCGACTATCTCGTTGAGGACAGGGACGGCTATCTCATCGCCGCGCCCTCGACCTCGCCCGAGAATAATTTTTTGATAAACGGCCGTCAATGCGCCGTCTCGCAGACTACAACCATGACGATGAGCATAATCCGCGAGCTTTTCGAAAACTGCGTCAAGGCGTCGGAAATTCTCGGCGAGGACGGAGAATTTGCAAAGGCTCTCAAAGATAAGCTCGGCCGCTTACTCCCGTTTAAAATCGGCAAAAAGGGTCAGCTTCTCGAATGGTACAACGAGGAGAGAGAGGCGGAGATACACCACCGCCACTGCTCCATGCTCTACGGTCTGCACCCCGCGCATCTGATAACCGCGCAGGGCACGCCCGAGCTTGCGGACGCCTGCAGGCGCTCGCTCGAAATACGCGGCGACGACGGCACGGGCTGGAGCCTCGGCTGGAAGATAAACTTCTGGGCGCGGCTTCGAGACGGCAATCACGCCCTGAGGCTCTTTGACCGTCAGCTCAGATTCAAGTCCTCAACCGGCATGAACTACTCGCACGGCGGCGGCACCTATGAGAACTTATTCGACGCGCATCCGCCCTTCCAGATAGACGGAAACTTCGGCGCGGTCAGCGGAGTTTGCGAGATGCTTCTCGACTGCTTTGACGGCAGGATATTTTTTCTGCCCGCTCTCCCCGACAAATGGAGCGAGGGCAGCGTGCGCGGTCTGCTCGCAAAGGGAAACATAAAGGTCGATATGACCTGGAGCAAAGGCAAGCTCACCTCGTATTCCCTCACCGGCAAGGGCGAGGCGCATATTGTATACGGCGGCCAAGAGACAGTTCACAGGCTCGACGGCGGCACGCTGACAGTCAAGCTTTAAGGAGTTACAAAATGAAATTTGACCTCTATGATTTTGACAAAACCGTTTTCCCCGTTGATTCGGAGAGCGTATTCTATCTTTTCTGCCTTGTCAGGCGCCCGTGGCTGATAGTCATTCTTCCCTATCAGCTTGTCTGCCTCGCCTGCTTCTTTTTAAAGATAGGCGGCGACAAGATGAAGGGCAGGTTCTTCTGCTTCCTGCGCTTTGTGAACACGGAGAAGATGGTTAAAAAATTCTGGGAGAAAAACGAAAAGCGGATATATCCGTTTTTTCGCCCGGAGAACCGCGACCTCCCCACAGTCGTATGCTCGGCATCGCCCGAGTTCCTGCTGCGCCCGATATGCGAAAAGTACAAGGTACATACGCTCATAGCCACACGCCTTGACCCGCACACGGGCAAAATGGACGGTCTCAACTGCAAGGACGGCGAAAAGGTAGTGAGGATAAACGAAGCCATGCCCGGCGCAAAATTCGAAAAAGTATTTTCGGACTCCTTGAAGAGCGACGCGCCGATATTCGCGCTCGGCGAGATAAACTACCACGCGGTCAGAGGCAAGCTGACGCGCATAAAATAAGACAAGCACATCGGAGATGTAAAAAAATGATAATAGACAGCCATGCACATATATACCCGGATAAAATAGCGCACAAGGCGGCGCGCAGCATAGGCGACTTCTACGACATAGACATGGACCTCGACGGCACCGTAGATATGCTCCTGAAGGTCGGCGACGAGGCGGGCGTTGACAAATTCCTCGTCCACTCTGTCGCAACGACCCCGCATCAGGTGCGCTCGATAAACTCATTTATCGCAAAGAGCGTATCGGAGCACCCCGACCGCTTCATAGGCTTTGCAACGCTCCACCCCGACTGCGGGGACGAGATACCGGAGATAGTCGACGAGGCGATAAGTCTCGGACTCGACGGCATAAAGCTGCACCCTGATTTTCAGAAATTCGACATAGATTCGCCCGAGGCCATGCGGATGTACGAGGTGCTCGAGGGCAGACTGCCGATACTCTTTCACACGGGCGACTACCGCACGCAGTATTCGAAACCGACTAAAATAATAAAGGTTCTCGAAAGATTTCCTAAGCTCGACATAATCGCGGCGCATTTCGGCGCGTGGTCCGAGTGGGGCTTCGGCTCAAAGGAGCTCTCGGAGGCGGGAGTATATGTTGACTCGTCGAGCAGCTTCTACGCGATGAGCCCGGAGCGGATAATGGAAATGATTCATATCTTCGGCACGGACAAAATTTTCTTCGGCTCGGACTACCCGATGTGGAACGTCAAAAAGGAGCTTGAAACATTTATGTCTCTGCCGCTGAGCGATGAGGACAGAGAGAAGATTCTGCACAAAAACCTTGAAGGATTGCTTGCAAAATACAAAAGATAAAAAGAAAATCAGCCGCAAGTTTTTAAAAGCTTACGACTGATTTTTTGATTTTGATTATTCCACGTAGTCCCTGAGCTTCTTGCTCCTCGTCGGATGACGGAGCTTGCGCAGAGCCTTCGCCTCTATCTGGCGGATACGCTCACGGGTGACGTTGAACTCCTTGCCGACCTCCTCAAGGGTGTGGGGATGGCCGTCGGTGAGTCCGAAGCGCATGGAGAGCACGCGCTCCTCACGGGGAGTGAGGGTCTTGAGCACGTGGGCAAGCTCCTCCTTGAGCAGCGTCGCGGAGGCTGCGTCCGCCGGGGCGGGAGCGTCATCGTCGGGGATGAAGTCGCCGAGGTGGCTGTCCTCCTCCTCACCAATGGGAGTCTCGAGGGAGACGGGCTCCTGAGCCACGCGCATTATCTCGCGCACCTTGTCAACGGGCATATCGAGCACCTCGGCTATCTCCTCAGCCGTGGGGTCTCTGCCGTTCTTATGCAGCAGCTGGCTGTTGGTCTTTTTGACCTTGTTTATGGTCTCGACCATGTGGACAGGGATTCTTATCGTCCTGGCCTGATCCGCTATGGCGCGGGTTATCGCCTGCCTTATCCACCAAGTGGCGTAGGTCGAAAACTTGAAGCCCTTTGTGTAATCGAACTTGTCAACGGCCTTGATAAGTCCGAGGTTGCCCTCCTGAATAAGGTCGAGGAACTGCATACCTCTGCCGACGTAGCGCTTTGCTATGCTGACAACGAGCCTGAGGTTGGCCTCGGTCAGCCTGCGCTTTGCGGCGGGGTCGTTGTCGCCGATTCTGATAGCGAGCTCTATCTCCTCCTCGGGAGTGAGCAGCGGAACCTTGCCTATCTCCTTGAGATAGACCTTGACAGGGTCGTCGATAGTGATGTTCTTGTCGTCGGTGACTCCCGCGGTGTCTGCGGTCGACTTGGGTGTTTCGCCCAGATCGAAATTTACGTCATCCACATCCAGAGTTGACAGGTCGTCGATTATCTCGATATTCTGCGCCTCGATAGTCTCATAGAGCTTGTCAAGATCCTCGATATCGAGATCCATGTCGACTATTACCGTGTCGATCTCCTGGGTGGTCAGCTTGCCCGCGGCCTTGCCCTTTTCGATAAGAGCCTTCACCGCCGGTCTTTTTTCGATACCATCCATTACTTTTCTGTCTCCTTCTCTTTATGTTGCATAGTGAGTCGGTCTTTTATGTCATGACCCGGGGCGGGATATCACTCCCGCTTATCGGATCTGAACAGCTTTGCAAAATCCTCATCGCTCAGCTCGGAGGCCTTTACGGTCTCCGGCTTATTTTTTTCCTCTTTGAGGATTTTTATACAGTCGGCGCACTCGTCAACGGTGTTGCTCAGCTGCGCCGCCGAACGGAATATGCGCTCGACCTCGTCCATCTCGTCTGGCGTGAACTCGGATGAGAGGAAGTACGGCTCCGTATTCCCGCCCTCTTCAAGGCGCGAGAGAACAACCGAGAAGATACGCCTGTTGAGCGCGGTGACGAAATAATCGGCCGAGAGCCCGTCCTTTAATTTATTGTAAAAATCGGGGTTGCGCATGAGAGAGGCTATCAGAGTCTCCTCCGCCTTTGCGGCGCGCAGATGCTGGGAGCGTTCCGGATTTTTCGTGTTTTGTCCGTTTATGAGCAGGCGCGTCTGCTCCTGCTCGCGCTTAACCGCGCGGCGCTTTTTGAGCCCCTCGCGCTTATATTTTACCTGCGACTGGATAGCAAGCTTGTCCACGCCGAGCTCGTGCGCAAGACGCGAGGCATAGACGTCCACTTCAACGGGGCTCCCTATCTCTGCGAGTATCTCCGCCGCCACAGACAGGTATTTCACCTTTCCGTCGTCGGTAGCGAGGTCGATTCCCTGCCGCGCCTTGAGCAGTCTGTACTCCGTGTCGTTCGCCGCGCCGTCTATAATAGCCTGAAAGCGCTGTGCGCCGTATTTTTTGATTATCTCGTCGGGATCCTTGCCGCCCTCCAAATGCAGAACCTTTATCTCCATGCCCGTGGTGCCGAATATTCCGAGCGCGCGGGCCGTCGCCTTTTGACCCGCCTCATCCGCGTCATAAGACAGGATTATCGTGTCAGCATAGCGCGAGAGCAGATTCGCCTGTTCTTTTGTCAGCGCGGTGCCGAGGCATGCTACGGCGTTTGTGAAGCCCGCCTGATGCAGGGCTATGACATCCATGTAGCCCTCTGCGATAATCAGCTTGCCGTCGTTTCCGTTTTTTGCAAAGTTGAGCGCAAAGACGCCGTTGCTCTTTTTATAGACGAGCGTGTCCGAAGTGTTTATGTATTTCGGCTTCGAGTCATCGAGCACTCTGCCGCCGAAGGCTATGACATTCCCGCGCGGGTCGATTATCGGGAACATGACGCGGTTTCGGAAGTTGTCGTAATATGAAACTTTTCCGTTTTTATCGCTGCGGCGCAGAAGATTCGCACTCTCGAGCAAAACATCGTCAAAGCCCTGTTTATTGAGATGCCTTTTCAGCGCGCGCCAATCATTCGGGGCAAAGCCCAAGCCGAAATGACGGATAGTTTCGGGAGCAAGACCGCGGTCGAGAAAATAATCCAGCGCCTGCCTGCCCTGCTCGGTATAGAGCTGCGCATGGAAGAATTTTGCCGCCGCTCGGTTCGCCGCAAGAACGGCGGTGCGTTTTTTTGCCAGAGTATCATCGTATCCGTCCTCGGGCAGCGCCATTCCCGCCCTGTCCGCAAGCTGCTTGACGGCCTCCATATAATCGAGATTCTCCATGCGGCGCACAAAGGTTATCACGTCGCCGCCGACTCCGCAGCCGAAGCAATAGAAGCTTCCGTTTTCGGGATAGACCGTAAACGACGGGGTCTTTTCGTTGTGGAACGGACAGAGTCCGACAAGATTCTTGCCCCTGCGGCGCAGATTGACATATGGCGAAATAACGCTCTCTATATCTGTATTTGCGCGAAGCTGTTCGAGAAAAGCGTCGCTTAACCTCATCCGTTCTCACTCCTTTCAATAATATATACGCAAAAAATCCCGTTTTCCCTACAAAGTTATAAAAATTTTAAAAAAATTTTGCATTTATAAAGCGACGACGAAAAGCGTGTCCGCACTCTCCGCCGCCGCTGCAGTTTTCAATTCCTTTTTAAAAATTACTTCGTTTTGCCTTCGTCCGTCTCGAGAAGCGTGTTCTCCCTGAAGAACAGCGAGATGCACCATATGCCTGCAAGTGCCACGAGCGTATATATTATCCTCGCAACTATCGAACCCTGACCGCCGCATATCCATGCGACGATATCGAACTTAAACAGGCCTATGCTGCCCCAGTTGAGAGCGCCGATTATTACTAAAGCAAGCGATATTCTGTCTATCATTTTTCTCACTCCTTTTGCGATTAGTATCGCCGAGGCTGCGCCTGTTATTCGCCGAAAGGTCCGTTTTTATTGTCCGGGAATTTTTTCTTTTTATAAATCTTGTCATTTTCGTCACATAAGTTTGACATTTTTGTAACAATGCTAAAAAATGTATAAAACCGTCTTTTTAAAAAATTGAAAATCGACGATATTTTTATAATACGTAATTTTACCTTTTGGTTGATACGATAAGCTTTTATATGTAATAATACAGGAGGGATTTTGATGAAACCGAGAATCATTAAACGCACACTGAGTCTGATAACCGTTCTGGCGCTCATATTCACTCTCGCCGTGCAGGGAGCCGGCGCGATTCAGTCAGCCGATGTCAACAAATACCCCTATGTATATGTCCACGGCCTTTTCGGCTGGGGCGCAGACGAGGGAATAGACGGCACACTCCCCTATTGGGGCTCCTCCTCCTGCTCGCTGATGGACGAGCTGAACAAGCTTCACTATGAGAGCTATGCCGCATCCGTCGGCCCGATGTCGAGCAACTGGGACAGAGTCTGCGAGCTCTATGCGCAGATAACCGGCACTCGCGTTGACTACGGCAAGGCGCACTCCGAGAAATTCAACCACAGCCGCTACGGCAGAACCTACACAAAGCCCATGATTGAGGGTTGGGGCGAGCCCGACGCGGACGGCAATATAAAGAAGATAAATCTCGTCGGTCACTCGTTCGGCGGCGCGACGGTCAGAACGCTCACGGCTCTGCTCGCATACGGCAGCGAAGAGGAGCAGGCGGCAACCTCACCCGACGATATCTCCCCGCTGTTCACCGGCGGCAAGGGCAACTACATAAACTCCGTCACAACGCTCTGCGCCCCGCACAACGGCACGACGCTCGCATATATCATCGACGGCATGAACATGGCCGAACTGGGCAAAGCGGCATGCTACGCCTACGCCGGCTTAATGGGTCGCTCGAAGCTCAACGGCTATGTTGACTTCCACCTCGAGCAGTTCGGTCTGACCCCCATACCGGGCGACGGCTCGACCCCCGAGGAGGCGTTCATAAAGGCTTTCATGACTATTATGACCCACACCGACACCGCGGCGGACGATATGTATCCCGAGAGAGCCGAGGAGATAAACAAGTTCTCAAAGCCGGTAGACGGAGTCTACTATTTCTCCTATTCGTATCAGACCACGCGCAAGACGCTTGCGGGAACCCAGGTTCCGAAGATAAAGACGCTCGTTGTTCTGCGACCTTCAGCCACTCTTCTCGGCGCATACTCGAAGAACCTGTTCTCCGACTACAGGATAGACGCATCGTGGCTTCCGAATGACGGACTTGTAAACGTCGTATCGGCGCGCTACCCGTTCACCGACGAGCATGAGGACTACACCCCCGGCATGGAGCTCGAGACCGCCAAATGGTACGTCATGCCCACGCGCGAGGGCGACCACGGCACAGTCATCGGAATGCAGAGCACAAAGAGACAGACGCTCAGCTTCTACTACGAGCTGACAAAGCTCATCGAGAGCCTGCCCGTAACGGACTGATAAATCACGGATAATAAGCTATTATATATACCCCCTGCCGCAGTCGCTGCGGTTGGGGGTTGTTTTGTGGTGGAGATAACGGGAGTTTGCAGATGTAAATCTCGGCGACAAACGGCTATAGCAATATTCCAAGCCGGCATAATCTTGTAGGGGCGGATATTATCCGCCCGCGAGATTTTTACCATTCTACCGGCGCGCACCCTGAAAATCATATCTTGAACGCCGGCCAAATAACCCATCAGTCTCGGCTCACGCCGATCCAGCTCCCCTGCAGGGGAGCCTAATAGATATCCCAATTTATCAATGCAGCTCGTATTATTATGATAAACCAATGCAAAAATCCTACCCGCCGAAAACTGTGAGTAGGATTCTGTGTATTATTTGCACATTTTTATTTTTTGTTATTCATCCCCACGCAGGAAGTTTCTGACCTCGAGCAGGCTGCCGAGCTTTTTCCAAAGTATCTTCTCGGTCTCCGCATCCGCCTGCCACAGGTCGGGTACCATTATCACACGGCATCCGGCGTTGTGCGCCGACCATAGGCCGTTACGCGAATCTTCAAGGGCTATGCAGTCTTCGGCGCTCTCTCCGAGCAGCTCGCACGCCTTGAGATAGATATCCGGCGCGGGCTTTGAGCGTGCCGCCATTTCGCCGCAGACCGTGACGTTGAATTTGTCCGTTATCCCCGCGCTTTTGAGGTTTCTGTCAACCGCCCTCCTTGTTGAGGACGAGGCGACGGCGGTCTTTATCCCCGACGATTTCAGCCAGTCGAGCAGCTCATAAAGTCCGGGCTTCACGGGAACTTTGTTATGCTCATAGAAATCACCGGTGAACTCCCTGCCGTAGCGGCGCATGGCCTCGGTGTCGATATCTGCGCCGAATTCCTCTCGCCATATCTCATCGGCGCGTTCGGCAGTCACCCCGAGAGTTTTCATAACCATATAGCCCGCCTTGCCTACGCCCAGCTTTTCGCCCGCGTAGTCCCATGCCGCCATCGCGAGGCGTTCGGTATCAAACATAAGCCCGTCCATATCGAAAACAACCGCTCTCATGAAAACTCCTCCGTTTTGTTAAAAAAGCACTTCCGAAGAAGTGCTTTCGATGGAGCAGGTGAGGGGAATCGAACCCCCGTGTTCAGCTTGGGAAGCTGACATTCTGCCATTGAACTACACCTGCACTGCCATGATATAATAGCACAGCGCGGTTGAAAAATCAATATCTGCATAAAATAATTTCCGGAATATCCCGCCCCCGCATCCGCAGCCCGGGGCTTAAATAAAAAACTTTAGCCGCAGGCAAATTTTTTTGAAAAAAGGTTGACAGAGCGGAGAAGAGTGTGTATAATATTGACTCGCAGGTGAGATAAAATCTGCCTCGGAGTTTGATATTGGGGAATTGTGTAACGGTAGCACGACAGACTCTGACTCTGTTTGTTGGGGTTCGAATCCCTATTCCCCAGCCAAAAAGCGGCAAGTTTCAACAGAAACTTGCCGCTTTTACTTTTCACTCTTCACTATTCACTTTTCACTGCTCTTTCCCCTCCCCGCTTAAACTTCACAGCAAAAGTCCCGCCCTATTACACGGACGGGACTGTTTTTATATCAGAAGCATACGGTCGTTGTCGAGCTCCTTGCCCGCGTTCTCCTTGAACTTGTCGAGCAGGTCCTGAACGGTGAGCTTCGCTCTCCCCTCTCCCTCGGCGTCGAAAATTATGTTTCCGCCGTTCATCATTATCGTGCGGTTTCCGAGTTCGAGAGCCGACTGCATATTGTGCGTTATCATAAGGCAGGTGAGGTTATTTTCGCTGACGATGCTCTTTGTCAGCTCGAGGACTTTCTCTGCCGTTGCGGGGTCGAGCGCCGCAGTGTGCTCGTCAAGAAGCAGGAGCTTGGGCGGATTAAAGGTCGCCATCATAAGCGTCAGAGCCTGTCTCTGGCCGCCCGAGAGCAAACCGACCGGCTGGCTCATTCTGTCCTCAAGTCCCATTTCGAGCAAGGCGAGCTTATCTCTGAAGAGCTTTTTGTCACTCTTCGAAATGCGGCTCAGCCAGCCGCCGTGACCTGCGGCGAGGGCGAGATTTTCTTCAATCGTCATGCCGGGAGCGGTGCCGCGCATCGGGTCCTGAAAAAGTCTGCCGATACTCTTGGCGCGCTTGTGCTCGGGCATGAGGGTAATATCCTTTCCGTCGAGCGATATGCTGCCGGAGTCGGTTATAAAGCTCCCCGCTATGGCGTTGAAAAGCGTGGACTTGCCCGCGCCGTTTGCGCCGATAAGGGTTATGAAATCACCCTCGGCGACGCTCAGCGAGAGATCGTCTATCGCCTTTTTGGCATTCACCGTGCCGGGATTGAAGGTCTTTGAGATATTTGATATTTCAAGCATCTGCTTTCCTCCTTCCCGAGCGGGTCTGCATTCTGCGCTTTAAAAGCGGGAGCTGCTTTTTGAAATACGGTGTGGCTATCGCCGCGACAACTATGACGGACGAGACGAGCTTGAGCATGAACGCCGGCATATCAAAGCGCAGAGCCACCGTATAGACGAGCCTGAATATGAACGCGCCGAGCACCATGCCGAATATTCTGAGCGGCAGCTTCTTTCTGCCGAGGAACACGCCGCCTATAAGCAGGGACGCGAGGGCTATAGTCACCATGCCCGTGCCGATATCGATGTTGACCGACCTCTGCGACTGGGCGAGCAGGCAGCCCGAAAGCGCGGTAAACGAGTTTGCGACGCAGAGCCCGATTATTGTAGTAAACGCCGGGTTGACGGACGAGGAGCGAACCATATCGGGGTTGTCGCCCGTAGCTCTTATCGCAAGTCCGAGGCGCGTTTTCAGGAAAAGTCCGAGCAGCACCGCGACTGCCGCGACGGCTATCAGAGCCACAAAGAGCTTGGACTGCCTTGCCACGGGAGTTCCCTTGACGAGCGCCGCCATTTTGGTGAACACAGTGTCCGTCTTATTCATATTGAGTATCGACGAGCCGCTCATGACCGCGATATTTATCGAGTACAGCCCCGTGTTGACAATTATTCCGGCCAACAGGCTGTTAATGCCCATTTTAGTCTGGAGTATAGCCGTCACAAAGCCCGAGGCTATTCCCGCCGCCATAGCCGCGAATATCGACAGATACGGATGACCCGCTATTGCGACTACCGCGCCGACCGTTGCGCCGAGCGTAAAGCAGCCGTCCGTCGAGAGGTCGCAGACGTTTAGCATCGAGTAGCTCAAAAACAGGGCGAGCACGGTGAGCGAGGTTATCAGTCCCAGCTCGAGTGCCGACTGGCCGAGTGAAAGTATCGAATCAAAAGACATTGTGTTTCCTCTTTCTTATGTTATTGAGCCGCCCGGGGAAAGACTCCCCGGGGGCTTTCGGGCTTTATTTTGCTTCGTCGAAGCTCTCTGCGGTAACAATGTTCTTAACCTCGGTGCACTTGGGAGCGAAGAGCGTTTTGACCTCGTCGAAGTTATAGCCGAGCTTTGCGCAGATCTCTGTATTTATTGTTGCGGTGCCGTTATCGAACATGAGCACGGGGGTCGTTGCGGGATCCTTGCCGTTTAACAGGATATCAATGACCATGTTCGCCGTCTCAACGCCGAGCTTTATATAGTCAACGCCGTAGCCGAGGAACGCGCCGTTGAGCGCGAAGGAATCTGCGCCCGCATACTGCGGAATCTTTGCGTCCGCGAATATCTCATATATGGAGAGCTCGGACTTCATTATCGTGTTGTCGGTGGGAGTGAACACCGCCTGAACGCCGTCGGCGACGAGCGCCTTTGCCGCGAGGGTAACTTCGTCAACAGTCGTGCCCGTGCGCTCTATCACTTCAATGCCCTTGGACTCGAGATACGCCTTTGCGTCGGCTATCGGCTTAGTCGAAGAATCCTGACCGACATCGTAGAGCAGACCGACCTTCTTTATATCGGGGTCCTTGAGAAGTATGAGGTCCATTATGGCGTTGGTGTTGAGATAATCGGAGGTTCCGGTAATCTGACCGCCGGGTGCGTCGAGGGACTCGACAAGCTTTGAGCCGAGGGGATCGCTGACTGCGGAGAACACTACCGGGATATCGCTGTTCTCTGTCTCGACCGCAGCCTGCATGGCTATTGCGACGGGGGTCGCCACGCCGATCATAAGGTCGACCTTGTCAACGATGAAATTCGAGATTATCTGGTTCATAACAACGGAATCGCCGTTGCAGTTGTCGTATTTTACTTCGATCTCCACGCCCTTTTCGGCGGCGGCGGAGGCGAGCTGCTTTTTGATGTTGTCTACTATCTGATTGAGCGAGGCGTCATCGACATAGTTGCATATACCGACGGTGTATTTCTTCTTTGTATCTCCGTCCTTTTTGCCGCAGGCGGCAAAGCAGGTAACTGTGAGCATAAGAGCGAGTATGAGAGCGATTATCTTTTTCATTGTATTTCTTCCTTTCGGTAAATAATATTTTTAATTTATTAAGCTTACGGGATTTAAATTTTACAGGCGCGGCCGCGCCAAAGCTTGCTCAACAAAATCATAAAATCATCCTCCGAAATAAAAAAACTCCTGTCCCTGCAATAATGCTGGGACAGGAGATATTATCATCCTGCGGTGCCACCCGGCTTGACGCTTTCGCGTCCGCTTAGCGCGTACTGACATACGCTGACTTTTCTTCACGGAGAGTCCTGCTCCGGCGCACATACTTAAAGGATAACCCTTTGTTCCGATTGCCCTTAGAAGTCCATTCGGATTCCTTTCATTCTGCCGCAATCCCACCGCCTGCGGCTCTCTTTGAGATGAGGGAGAAATCTTACTTACCCTTCTTCAACAGTTTACTGAATTGTAGCACGCCCCGCTTTTCTTGTCAACATCTTTTTTTACTTTTGTTTTAATGACTTGTTTTTCGGTAGGCAATGGGCGAATAAACCGACAAAATTCACAAAATCTTTCTTCGTCTCGCTAAAAGATATGCGTGAGAGCTCGGACGTGTGACCAAAAGGGCGCGGCGGCAATATATTGGATATGGGATGTCTTTGCGCGCCCGCAAAACGGACGCCCTGCAAATTTTACCCAACGGAGGCATATTATGAACAACGAAGATATAGTCTCGCTCATGGAGCGATATAAGAGAGAACTGCTCGAATTCGAAAAGCGCAACACGGCGCCCGAACCCGCGAAAAAGGAAGCGGAGACGGCTCCCGTATCGGCGCAGAAAGAGGAAAAAGCCGAGCAGGCGGCTGTCGAAACGGCGCAGACGGCAAAATCGGAGGAAGCCGAGGCAGTGAGCGCCGCAAGTATAAAGAAACCAAGCGACACAGCAAAAGAAATCAAAAAGCAGCCCGAAAACAAAGACGCGGACAAAGCGCCCGAGCGCACGCACGCGGCAGGACATATAGACATTCCGCAGCCGCGCACAGTGTTTGTTGAGTCTCAGACGCTCGAAAACAAAAATCTCGCCTCGACAAACAGCACCTCCGCCACACAGAAATTCGACAAATTCAAGGGCGAGTGCAACAAGCGCGGCACGCTGCGCGTCAAGACCTACAGCTCAAACGGATTATATCCCGTCGGCAACAGCCGCGTGGTAGTATACAAAGAGATAGACGGCGAAAAATATTATATATATGATTCGCACACCGACTCGAGCGGCATACTCGACAATCTCCTCCTGCCCGCTCCCGACAAGTCGCTCTCCCAAACCGAACAGGGCACCGGCGGGCCTGCACCTTGTGCGACATATAGTATATTCGTAAGCCGCCCGGGATTTGTCGACACGCATCTTGAAAACGTCCCCATATTCGACTCCACCGTTTCAATACAGTCGGTCGAAATGCTGCCGGCGGTCAGCGGCGAGCCGGGAACGACAACAATAAACGAATCGGTCTGAGGAGGGATAGCATGGCATCGGATACTCCCGTTATCCCCCGTTCGATAACGGTTCATTTGGGCAGACCGACCGCGGCGGCAAGGAATGTCACCGTGCCGTTCACGGATTATCTCAAGAATGTCGCATCGAGCGAGATATATCCGACATGGCCGGAAAACGCGATACGCGCCAACATATATGCGCAGGCATCGTTCGCCCTCAACCGCATATACACCGAGCACTACCGCAGCCGCGGCTACGACTTCGATATAACGAACTCGACCGCATACGACCAGGCCTATGTCGACGGGCGCAGCGTGTTTTCAAACGTCGCAAAGCTTGTTGACGAGCTTTTCAATAACTATGTCACAAAGGGCGACCAGGTTCAGCCGTATTTCACGCAGTACTGCTCGGGGCGCGAGGTCACCTGCCCGGGGCTCTCGCAGTGGGGCACGGTCACGCTCGCAAATCAGGGCTACACCCCCTACCGCATACTCAGATATTACTACGGAAACGATATCAATATAAAGACCGCGCCCATAAAAGATATCCGCGAATCCTATCCCGGCAGAGCCGTGCGCCTCGGAGACGTGTCCGAGGATGTCAGGATAATCCAGCGGCAGCTAAACAGAATAGCACGAAACTACCCCGCCATTCCGCTAATCCCCTCCCCCAACGGCATATTCGACACGGCGACGCGCGAATCGGTCAAAAAATTTCAGAGCATATTCAGCCTCACCGTCGACGGCA
The DNA here is from genome assembly GCA_003538135.1 of Oscillospiraceae bacterium. Taxonomy (GTDB): domain Bacteria; phylum Bacillota; class Clostridia; order Oscillospirales; family Acutalibacteraceae; genus CAG-177. Next base: position 65,188 of record DPOR01000003.1, on the reverse strand, counting down.
TTGTCGGCAAGGCGACCTGGTACAAGATAAAACAGCTCTACGCCGGAATACTGAAGCTCGGCGAGCTTTACAGCGAGGGCTTGAGGCTGACGGACATCGAGCGGCAGTTCAAGACTGTCATAAAACGCGGCGACAGAGGGCAGGATGTGAGCACGATACAGTATTTCTTGAACTTTATCGGCAGCTTCACAAACAGCATCCAGCCCCCGGCCGTGGACGGCATCTTCGGTCGGGACACCTACAACAGCGTCGTGCAGTTTCAGCAGCAGTACGGCCTTGCGCCGGACGGCATAGTAGGGCGCGACACATGGAACAAGCTGCAAGCGGTATATAATGATATTCTGCGAACCTTCACGGGCGAATTTTCGATATACGACCAGTATGCGCGCTTCGCCTACCCCGGCTACAACCTGCTCAGGGGCAGCACGGGCAGCGCGGTGCGAAATCTCCAGGAATATCTTCAGGTACTCGCGCGTGGAGTCGCGGGCATACCGTATGTCGCGGCGGACGGCATCTTCGGCCCTCAGACGGAGGCGGCGGTCAAGGCGGCTCAGCGGCACTTCGGACTAACTCCGAACGGTGTTGTCGGCCCGCTGCTCTGGTACGCGATAGCGGAATACTATTATTATAACGTATAATCTCACAAAAAACGGAGATGATATACGGCGGAAAACAATTGCCGTATATCATCTTTTGGGGTGGGATATTCATATGGAAAAGCAGACTTTTTCGGGAAACTATGAGGCGGACATAGCGGCACTCAATCTGCGCCTGCGCGTGAGCGAGAGCTTCGACCTTGTGAGCCGTCAGATAATGATAGGCGGCCGCCGCGCCATGCTGTGGTTCATCGACGGCTTCATAAAGGACGGGCTCATGGAGAAGATAATGAGCTTCATGATGAACGCGGACGAGAAAAAGCTCAAGAATATAAACTCGACGCGCGAATTTGCGGACACGTTCGTGCCCTATGTCGAGACGGAGGTCGTAAACGACTTCGACAGGTTCGAGACCTTTATCTTCTCGGGCGCATTGGGCATGATAGTTGACGGATTCAAAGAAGCTATAATTATAGACGTGCGAACCTATCCTGCGCGAAGCGTGGACGAGCCGGAGAATGACAAGGTGCTCAGGGGCTCGCACGACGGCTTTGTCGAGACGCTGATATTCAACACCGCGCTCATACGCCGCAGGGTCAGGGACACAAAGCTCACGATGTATTTGACGCAGGTGGGAACGAGGTCGAAAACAGATATCGTGCTCTGTTATCTTGAGGGCACGGCCGATCCCAAGGAGGTCGAAAAGATAAAGAAAAAGCTGAATTCCGTAGACATAAACGCTCTGACCATGGGGCACGAGAGCCTTGCGGAATGTCTTATACCGAAGCAGAGGTTCAATCCCTTTCCGAAGGTGCGTTACACCGAGCGCCCGGACAGCGCGGCGGCGAGCATATATGAGGGCAGCCTGCTGATAATCACGGATACCTCGCCCTCGGTTATGATAATCCCGACGGGCGTATTCGATTTTTTGCAGGACACGAACGATTTCTATTTCCCAAGCCTTATCGGAAGCTATCTTCGAATAGTCAGAATGATAGTTTTTCTGCTCGCCCTGCTTTTAACGCCCGTGTGGTTTCTGCTGATTCAAAATCCGGAATATATCCCGCCGTGGCTCGACTTCATAAAGATAGAGCACCCGACGAGCGTGCCCGTCATAATGCAGCTGCTGATAATCGAGATAGTCATAGACGCTTTAAAGCTGGCGTCGCTCAACACGCCCAATGCACTGAGCAACTCCTTTAGCGTCATAGGCGCGCTCGTGCTCGGAGAATTTGCCATAGCCGCAAAATGGTTCACGGCGGAGGTCGTGCTCTATATGGCGTTTGTCGCTATAACCAACTTCGCTCAGCCGAGCTACGAGCTCGGATACGCGTTTAAATTATGCCGCATGATGATACTGATACTGACAGCCGTATTCAATCTCTGGGGGTTCATCGCGGGGCTTGTGATAACCGCTCTGCTAATTTCTTTCAATAAGACCGTAAGCGGGCGCTGCTACCTCTATCCCCTCATCCCGTTTGACGGCAAGGCACTCTCGTCTCTGCTTTTCAGAAAGCCGATATACAAAAGTAAAAACTGCCGCGACTGAGAAAAAACGGTGTGCCGTATCTTGAAACGGGCTCGCTCTTTTGATATAATTATATTGAATCGGAGGTTTTTTACTTCGGTCAATATATCAAAGGAGGAGTCCGTTTTGCCGGAATACACTATGCTCATACTGTGGATAGCACTGCTGATAGCGTTCATCGTTGTGGAAGCGGTGACTGTTCAGCTTGTCACTATCTGGTTTGCCGCAGGTGCGGCGGCGGCTCTGATTTCGGAGCTTTGCTCTGCACCCGTCTGGCTTCAGTGGGTGATTTTCGCGGCAGTGTCGCTCGTTGCGCTTGCGGTGACCCGCCCGCTCGTCAGAAAGTTTTCAAAAAAGCGCGTTCAGCCGACCAACGCGGACAGATACATAGGGCTCGAGGGAATAGTCGAGGAGACTGTCGACAACACCGACGGCACCGGTATAGTGAAGGTCGCAGGCTCGACTTGGACGGCGAGGTCGTCCGACGGAAGCCGAATAGAGAAAGGCTCTAACATCACCGTTGACAAGATCGACGGCGTTAAACTAATGGTTTCAAAACACTAAGGAGGAAAATTATGGGACCCGTAGCAATCGGAGTAATCATCGGCATAATCGTGCTCGTGCTCGTCATTGTCGTGCTCAACATCAAGATAGTGCCGCAGTCAAAGGCCTATGTCATCGAGCGCCTCGGCGCATATTCGACCACATGGCAGACCGGCATCCACTTTAAGATTCCCTTTGTCGAAAAGGTAGCAAAGACCGTCTCCCTCAAGGAGCAGGTCGTGGATTTCCCGCCCCAGCCCGTTATTACAAAGGATAACGTCACCATGCAGATAGACACGGTCGTTTTCTTCCAGATAACAGACCCGAAGCTCTATGCCTACGGCGTTGAGCGCCCGCTATCCGCCATTGAAAATCTCTCGGCAACGACGCTGAGAAATATTATCGGCGAGATGGAGCTTGACCACACGCTGACCTCTCGCGACGTCATAAACGCGAAAATCAGAGTTATCCTCGACGAAGCCACCGACGCATGGGGCATCAAGGTAAACCGCGTTGAGCTCAAAAATATCCTTCCCCCGCCCGAGATTCAGGACGCGATGGAGAAGCAGATGAAGGCGGAGCGTCAGCGCCGCGAGGCCATACTCCGCGCAGAGGGCGAAAAGGCGAGCAAGATACTCGTCGCCGAAGGCCAGAAGGAGAGCCAGATACTCGCCGCAGAGGGCGACAAGCAGGCCGCCATTCTTCACGCAGAGGCCGTCAAGGAGGCTAAAATCCGCGAGGCCGAGGGTGAGGCGCAGGCTATAGTCGCCGTTCAGGAGGCGCAGGCGAAGGCTATCGCGCTGATAAACGAGGCAGCCCCGCAGAACGGATATCTGACGATAAAGAGCCTTGAGGCATTCGAAAAGGCCGCGGACGGCAAGGCAACGAAGCTTATCGTTCCGAGCGAGCTCCAGTCCCTCGCGGGACTTGTGGCGAGCGCAAAGGAGATTTTCTCCCCCGACGCGGCAGAGCAGAAATAATATATAAACTCATAAGCAGAGAGTCGCAAACGGCTCTCTGCGTTTTGTTTTTGCGAGCAGAAAAGCCTTTGCGGATAATTTGCGTCCCCAAGCCGGCCGACGGTGAAAAAATATGCAATCTATTGATAAAAAAGTATTGATAAAGCGCGTTTTTTTGTTGCGTAATAAGCCGAAATGTGATAATATATTGTCGTTGAAATATATATTTTTATTGGAGGCTTTTATATGGATCAAAGATTACAGCCCTTATTCACTCCGTGGAAGATCGGCAACTGCGAAATCAAGAACCGCATCGTGCTCACGAGCATGGGCGGCACCGACCTCTTCGGATGGATGGAGAAGAACCACTTCGATAAAGACGGCGCACGCTTTATCATGGAAGTAGCAAAAAACAACGTGGGTCTTGTTCTCCCCGGCTGTCAGCCGGTCTACAATCCCATGTTCGGCCAGTGGCTCCACAAGAACAAGAAGATGTACGCCGACCTCAAAAAGTGGACTCCCGAGCTCCACAAAACCGGCGCAAAGCTCTTTGTTCAGCTGACCGCGGGCTTCGGCCGCTCCTTCACCATCAGCGAAATGATGGAGAAGCTCTACACCAACCCCGCGCTGAGAGTTCTCAGCAAGCCCTTCATGGATCTTGACAGAATCACCGCCTCCGCGAGTCCCTCTCCCAACCGCTGGTCCGACAAGGTACCCTCGAGGGAGATGACAAAGGCCGAGATAACGGAGATGGTCAACGCATTTGCGGAGAGCTCGAGAATGCTCAAGGAAGCGGGCGTTGACGGCGTTGAGGTTCACGCAGTCCACGAGGGCTATCTGCTCGATCAGTTCACCCTCAAGTATGTAAACAAACGCTCCGACGAATACGGCGGCTCGTTCGAGAACCGCTACCGCTTCGCGGTCGAGGTTGTTCAGGCTATCAAGAAGGCGTGCGGCGACGATTTCCCCGTCTCCCTGCGCTACAGCATAATTTCCAAGACAAAGGGCTTCCGTCAGGGCGCGCTCCCGGGCGAGGCCTATACCGAAGTAGGACGCGACATGGCTGAGTCCGAGAGAGCCGTCAAGTATCTTCAGGATGCGGGCTACGACTGCCTCAACTGCGACAACGGCACCTACGATGCATGGTACTGGGCTCACCCGCCCATCTATATGCCCGAGAACTGCAACCTCGAGGATGTCGAATACATCAAGCAGTTCTGTGATATCCCCGTTATCTGCGCCGGACGCCTCGACCCGAGAGTCGCCGCGGACGCGATAAAGGAGGGCAAGCTCGACGGCGCAGGCTTTGCGCGTCAGTTCCTCGCCGACCAGGAGTGGGTCACGAAGATGATGGAGGACAGAGAGGACGATATCCGCCCCTGCATTCTCTGCCACAACGGCTGCTTCAATATGTGCCACTACAAGGGCGTTCCCAACGATCAGGAGCTCTCCGACAGCCTGCATCTTTCCCGCTGCGCCATCAACGCAGAGACAATGCAGTGGAACAAGCACTACATAAAGAAAACAAATTCGCCCAAGACCGTCCACATTGTCGGCGGCGGCATAGGCGGCATGGAGGCGGCTCGCGTGCTCAAGCTCCGCGGGCATAATCCGATAATCCACGAGAAGAGCGGCGTGCTCGGCGGAACATTCATTCCCGCAAGCGCAGAGTCCTACAAGGGCAAGCTCCGCGACCTGCTCGAGTGGTACAGACGCCAGATGACGAAGCTCGGCATAGAGGTTAAGCTCAACGACGAGATAAAGGATATCTCCGCCTTCGGCAGCGACCCCGTTATTATCGCCACCGGCGCCACTCCCAGACTTCTCAGGAAGGTTCCCGGCTACGAGAAGATGATCGAGGGCTGCGACTATCTCAACGGCACAGAGGTCGGCGACACCGTGGCGGTTATCGGCGGCGGTCTGACCGGATGCGAAATAGCCTACGAGCTCGCGCTCCAGGGCAAGAATCCGATAATCGTCGAGATGAAGGACGACCTTGTGAGCCAGACCGGCGTCTGCCTTGCAAACTCCTCCTATCTCAGAGAGTGGTTCGCCCTGCATAAGACTCCCGTCTATCTTGAGACTGTTCTCAAGGAGGTCAGGGACGGCTCCATCGTCTGCACCGGCAAGGACGGCAAGGATATCAATATAGACTGCGATTCCGTCATAAGCTGCGCGGGCTATATCCCCGCCCCGCTCGCCGAGAAGTCCGGCAAGGTTCATCTCGTCGGCGACTGCCTCGCCGTGGGCAACCTCCGCTCCGTCGTATGGCGCGCATACGATGTTGCGATGAAAATTTAACCGAATAAAAAAATCGACCGACTCCGGAAACTCCGGGGTCGGTCTTTTTGCTGATGTTCAGTAATTATTCAGCTACGCAGTTCATGAGGTCCTTGACGGTCTTGGAGGTGAGAATGGCTCTCTCGGTGATCTTCACTCCGAAGGTGCTCTCCAAATCCGATGCGACGCTCATAAGGTCAAGCGAGCTTAAACCGATATCGGTTCTGAGATTGGCCTGCTCGGTAATCTCGGCAGGGTCAATATAGACATATTCGCAGATTATTGCGGCTATCTTTTCAAGCATGACTGTCTCTCCTTTTTAAAGTATATCGAGTATCTCGCCGAGCGTTCTGTCGGGGTTTTCCGCTCCGAGAAGCAGCGCGCGGACGGTCTTTTCGTGCAGGGCCTTTATGTGCTCGGAGGTTATCATATTCGTGCGATGCAGATATGAGAACTTGAAGCAGCCTGTGTGCGAATCATACATTGCGAAGCTGTAGAGCGGCATGATGTATCTGCCGAGGCTGTAGCCCGAGAACTCGTAATCCCAACCGTTCATCGTGTCCTTGCCTATCGGGAACCACGAGAACATCATCGAGGACGAGGCTGCTATCGGGCTGTAGTTAAACAGTCTTCTTACAAGCTCGCGGCACTCGAGATAGGGGTAGTCCATATGCTTGAACAGTGTCATCTGAAGCTCTGCCATCTTGTCGAGCGCCTCTGTAAAGGTCAGCTCCTCGGGCAGGACTATTCTCCACGGCAGCGGCTCTGCGAGAGTTCCGCCGGAGCGCTTCTCGTCGAGAGTTCTGCGGCGTGTGCAGAGGGTGACGAAATAGGAGTCGTTCGTCCTGTAATTTATCTTGGAAATATGCAGGCGCATTGCGAGCTGAACAAGGCACTCGGGGCTGACTCCGCTCGACTGCATGAAGGCGAGTATCTTGTCGCTGTCCTCTTTGGAAACATCGAATTTTGCAAGCTCGGCCTTGTCGTGTATCGGGTCGAAGCAGGACGGAGCTCTGAGAGACGGGTCATGCTTTCTCTTGCGCTCTTTTTCAAGCAGCTCGGGTCCGTGAACGCCGGCATAGAGCGGGTCGCCGTCCTTGAGGAAGAACTGGGTGTAGAACTCCTCCTCCTCTTTCATTTTCTTCTCGTCGGCGACTATGGCGAGTTCTTTTCTTATCGTCTTTTTGTATTCGCCGAGCGGGCGCGGCATGGGCTTGCCGTTCTTGAGATGGTCATAGACCGCAAGCAGATCGGAGAAGAACACAAATACCGCGGCGGCATCCATGCACAGATGGGTGACGTTGATATATATTCCGTATCTGCCGTCGAAGGAGTTGAAGAAGATGATGCGGAAGTCCTCGCCCTTCAAATGGCGGATAGGCTTGCGTGCGTCGGCGGTGAGGAATGCCTCCTGCTCCTCCTCGGTCGAAAAGGTCATAACGGGCACGTCTTCAACGACGAACTTGTCGAGAAAATACTGATAGAACTCACCGTGCTCCTTGTAGAAGCGAAGTCTCATGCAGTCGTTGCGCTCTATCTCTATGTTGAGCGCCTTTTTGAGCACGTCGAAATCTATCGGGGTGCTCGTGACTATCGACATGGGTATCTGGATAACCTGCTTATGAAAGAAACTGTATTTGAGCATGAAGTTTATCATCTTCTGCGAGGGAATCAGCTCAAATACCTCTGTTCCTGCCTTGGGTTTCATGTTTTTCCTCCTTAACCGACAACGGTTTCTTTTCTCTTTATCTTTCCGCTCGAGGTCTTTTCAAAGGGCTCGTCGCGGAATCTGAGCTCGGAGACAAAGTGGGATGATTTCGAACCCGCATTTATCTCGTCCATGTGTCTCTCTATCTCGGCGGGAATATCCTTCACGCCCTCCTGCTCTGCGTGCTCGAAGTCGGGATATATCTCGGCGACAAGGTGATCCTTTTCACCGTAAACCACAACCTCGGAAACAAGGCTGAGCTTCTTGAACTTCTTCTCTATCGCCTCGGGGGAGACGTTTTCGCCGCTCGAGAGGATTATCAGGTTCTTGACTCTGCCGGTGATGAAGAGCTGTCTGTCCTCGGTGACATAGCCGATATCGCCCGTCTTGAACCATCCGTCCTCGGTGAACATCTTCGCGGTCTCCTCGGGCATCTTGTAGTAGCCGAGCATGATTGTCGGGGTCTTGACCTGAATCTCACCGTTTTCAATGCGGACGTCGCAGATGTCTATAACTCTGCCGACGGACTCGATGGAAACGCCTCTGTCGGGCACGGAGATACGGCAGCCGACCTCGGTCATGCCGTAGCCCTGGCGGAGCATTATGCCGAGCTTGTCAAACTCCTCGGCAAGAATAGGATCGAGATAAGCGCCGCCGGAGGTCATCCAGTTGAGGTTCCTTCCGAGAACGGTCTTTGCCGCCTCGGCGGGGGTCATATCGGGATTCTTCGACGCGGCTATCTTTATGCGCTGAAGCAGGTGCTGCGCTATCATCGGGACAACGCGCATGGCGTTGGGCTCAAAGCGCTGAAGGTTCGTGACGATTTCGCTGAGGTTGCTGTTGAGGCAGACCTGAACGCCGTCGCACAGGTTCTTCAGATAGTCGCCCGAGAAGCAGTATATATGGTGCATCGGGAGCACGGAGAGGGTCGAGGTCCTCTCGGCGAAGATATTGATATATTCCTTATAAAGAACGTTGCCTACAAGGGCATTCATCGAGAGCATAACGCCCTTTTTGATTCCCGTTGTTCCGGAGGTGAAGATTATGACCGCGCACTTTTCGGGATCGGCCTCATAGTCGGAGAGGGAAGCGAATTCACTGCGCTCCGAATATTTTTCATAGATATCCGCAAAGAAATGCTCATCGGCAAGGTCAACCGCGTGCTTTATCTTCGGGCAGTTGGCGCGAACCTCGTCGATGTTCTGCTCAAAAGCGCTGTCATAGAGCACCATGTCGATATCTGCGCGGTCGAAAAGCTCGGCAGCCTCTTTTGCGGAGATGTCGGGCGCAAACGGGACAACAACGTTTCCGCTGAGCAGCACTCCGGTAATGCAGGTTATGTATTCATAGTTGGTCTTGCCGACAACGGCGACGTGCATACGGTCTTTCGATATGCTTCTCAACCAGCGGCAGACCGCCTCGCTGTCCGTCTTAACGCGGACATAGCTGCGCTCTTCGACTGCATCGTTGCGCACGAATTTTATAAACGTCTCTTCTCCGTACTTCTCTGCCGAAGCGCAAAGCAGCTGCTTCACGGTCGGGGTTACATTTTTCTTTTCCATATTTCCTCCGTTGATAATCTTTATTTGATTCCGCCCTGATTCGAAACAAATATTTCGCCGCACAAAAGGGCATAAATCGTGACAAACCTAATTTATATCACTGCGCGGTTTATGTCAATACGGGGCGCGGTTAAGTTTGATTAAATAATATTAACTTTATGTTTAATTTATAAAAGAATAATTAATTCTAAAATTGCAAATGCCGCAAAGTACTTATATATCAAGGCTTTCGGCCGCAAAAAAAGACCGTCCCGACGAGGGACGGCCGAAAACCGCGATGTTATAATCTGTTTATTTTTTAATTCTCTTTGAGCGGATTGCAAGTAAAATTATATGGAATATCAGCTCTGCCGCGGGTATTGCAAAGAGGATGAAAAAGTAGAGCGTGTTGAGCGACTTGAACGGCGCGGCAATGCCGAAGCTCGGCGGGAGAAATGCCATCATGAAAAGATATGAGAAGCTCATCCAATCGCTGTAAGCGAAATACATCAGCAGCGCGAATATCGAGCACGCGAGCGAAATCGACCAGAACACAATGCCGACGACAAGCGGGCGCTTGTTCTTGCGATTAAACAGAATATAGACAAATGCCGCGAGCAGGAAAAGTCCCGCCGTTGCAAAGCCCGGCTTTCTGCTGCCGGTGCTGTCCGACATATGCGAGAAATTGAACACTACAGACAAAACATAAGTTATTATGAGAATTATCGTCAGTATAATACTTTTCGGATCCGCCTTTTTCTTCATAGCTGTGCTCCTTTTTATTGATATCTACAAAATAACTTTACAATATCGGGAGCATTTTGTCAATGCAAATCACGCTATTTTCAGAATATTTTCTATTGTTATCCTCCCCGCGTCACGCAGATTTTCAAGCTGCATCAGCGCCTCGGTGCAGGCCTGCCGCAAAGATTCCCTGTCGCCAGCGCCGAGATATTCGCCCAGGCTGTTTATGTTTATCTCTATCTCGTCCATCGAGCGGTGGACGAGCAGGATATGCAGTATTTTCTTCGAGCCGTGCCACGCTTTCTCGACGTTTTCCAGCGCCCGCTTCTCGCCCTCCCCCGCGTCGACCGCGCAGAGCAGAGCTTCAAGACCCGTTATCAGTTCGTCGGTTTTCTTCGAGAATATAAGCTGCGCTCCGATGCTCAGAGTAAGCGTCAGAAGGAGCAGAACCAAGGCTGTTGCAAAGCGTTTCATATCTTCTTCTCCTTTTCGACTATAACTGCGTTCCTGTCGCGGTCAACGGTCATTATCAGCACATCCTCAACCGCCAGCCCTTTGGCTCTCAGCAGGCGTTTTAATTCTCTGTCGTTCATATTGCAGTCGTCGTAATGCTCGCGAATGACCTTTCCGTCGCTGATAACGAGGCACGGCATACCGGGGTCCGGCAGAGAAAGTCTCAGCGTCTTTGCCGTCAGAGCGTTTTCGTCGGGCTTCAGCATGACCGAGAGCTTGCCGTTCGTCTCAAGCACGGCATAGCCGACAGTGGAGATATCAAAAACATCCTTTTGCCGCAGAGCGGTCAGCAAATCGTCAACGGTATAGCGCAGGCGTTTTATCTCCTTCTGGTCTATCCTGCCGTCGCGTATGACGGTCACGGCATTGCCCTCGAGCAGTCTGCGCGCGCCGCGGCTCTTCATGGAGATAACCGAGCTGATTATCTCGAACGCCACGAGCAGAAGCACCGCAACTACGGAATTGAGCAGGGGTATATCCGTATCCTGCATGGGTATAGCCGCGATTTCGGAGAGCAGAATGGTTATAACAAGCTCCGACGGCTGAAGCTCACCTATTTGCCTTTTTCCCATTATTCTGACCGCCGCAGTCGCAAGAACGTAAAGTATTAATATTCTCAATATCGTCAGAACCATTTTTCTTCCTCCGTCAACGCTATATACAGTAGTTTTTCTTATATTTGCCTGTTTATCCGATTGACTGAAAAAAGATTTATGTATATAATATGTGTGCAGTAAAAGCGGAAGTGATAATTAATGAAAAAATATATAATAGGTATAGACATCGGCGGAACAAAATGCGCCGTCCTGCTCGGCAGGACTCATGGCGGCGTCGAGGACATAATAACAGACAAGCTTCGCTTCGAGACAAGAGTCTCGCGCGGCTGGCGTGCCGTGACCGCAGAGCTGCTCGACAATGTTGAAGAGCTGCTCAAAAGAAACGCGCTTTCTCCCGAGGATATCCTCTGCGCGGGCATAAGCTGCGGCGGTCCGCTTGACAGCAGGCGCGGCGTTATCCTCTCTCCGCCCAATCTCCCGGGTTGGGACTGCGTGCCTATAGTCGACATGATAGAGGAGCGGTTCAGGTTTGACTCTTATCTGCAAAACGACGCCAACGCCTGCGCGCTCGCCGAATGGAGGTTCGGCGCGGGAAAAGGACTGCGCAACATGGTTTTCCTGACTTTCGGCACGGGCATGGGCGCGGGGCTTATACTCGACGGCAGGCTATACAGCGGCTCGAACGACATGGCGGGCGAAGTCGGACATATGAGAATCGCCGAGGACGGCCCCGTGGGCTACGGCAAGCGCGGCTCGTTCGAGGGCTTTTGCAGCGGCGGCGGAATAGGCCGTCTCGCGCAGGCTATGGCGAGAAAAACCATTGAAAACGGCGGGAGCACGCTCATGTGCGAGGACGCCGAGGGAATAGGACGCATAACGGCAAAAATCGCCGCCGAGGCAGCCGAAAACGGCGACGAAACGGCTATTGAAGTATATAAAATTTGCGGAGAAAAGCTCGGCGAGGGACTCGCAATAATCGCCGATATACTTGACCCGCAGGCTATAATAATCGGCAGCATCTTCGCCCGCTCGGGGCAGCTTCTCAGAGACAGCATGGAAAAAGCATTGCACCGCGAGGCTCTTAGGCAGACGGCGGAATGCAAAATAATTCCCGCAGGGCTCGGCGAAAAGATAGGCGACTTGGCGTCGCTTGTAATCGCGCTCGACGCCGCGGCAAACGGAGGAGAAACATGAACAGAGAAAAAGAAATTTTCGAAGAGCTCTTTGTCCGCTACCCCGCCCTCGCGAGTATAAGAGAGGATATAAAGCGCGCATATGACGTTATGTGCACCTGCTATGACCGCGGCGGCAAGCTGCTTATCTGCGGCAACGGCGGAAGCGCGGCGGACGCGCAGCACATAGTCGGCGAGCTGATGAAGGGCTTTCTGCTCACAAGAGAGCTTGACGACAAGCAGAGAGAGGCTTTCTCGGAAATAAAGGACGGCGAGTATCTCGCAAATCATCTTCAGGGCGCACTGCCCGCGGTTGCGCTCAGCGCACACGAGGGGCTGAACACCGCCTTTGCAAATGATATAGCGGCCGACATGATATTCGCTCAGCAGGTCTGGGCATATGCTTCCTCGAGCCCCGACGCGCTTATTGCGCTGAGCACCTCCGGCAACTCCGCAAATGTAGTAAACGCCGTCAAGGTCGCAAACGCCATGGGCATAGAGAGCATTGGCATAACAGGCGAGAAGCCGAGCCTTATGAGCGAGCTGTGCACCGTCTGTCTGCGCCTGCCCGAGAGCGAGACGTTTAAGGTTCAGGAGCTGACTCTCCCCGTCTATCACGCGCTTTGCGCGATGGTTGAGGCGACATATTTCAGTAAGTAATATATCTTGAAAGGAAATAAATAAATGGCAAATTTTATTCCGCGAGCGGAGCATCCGAATCCGCAATTTGAAAGAGAAAACTGGCTCAACCTCAACGGCGAATGGGAATTCGAAATCGATAACAGCGTCAGCGGCAGGGAGCGCGGGCTTCAGCACGCCGAGCACCTCGAATCAAAAATCATCGTCCCGTTCTGTCCCGAGAGCCGTCTCTCCGGCGTCGAAAACACCGATTTTTTAAACTGCGTGTGGTACAGGCGCGACATAGAAATAAGCGAAAGCAATCTTAACGGCAGAGTTATTCTGCACTTCGGCGCCGTTGACTACGACGCTGCGGTTTATATAAACGGCGAAGAGGCCATACACCACAAGGGCGGCTACGTCTCGTTTTCCGGAGACATCACGAGGTTTCTGAGAGTCGGCAAAAACTCGATAGCCGTTGAAGCCCGAGACGATGTGAGAAATCCGCTCGTCCCGCGCGGAAAGCAGAGCGAGCGGCTTCATTCGCACGACTGCGACTACACCCGCACAACGGGCATATGGCAGACCGTATGGGTCGAGTTCGTGCCCGAAAGCTACATAAAAAGCATAAAGCTTTTCCCGAATCCGACCGACTCCTCCGTCGCCTTTTCCTGCGAGCTCTGCGGCAGCGGTGAGCTCGGAATAGATGTTCTCTACGACGGCAAGATAGTCGGCATCTGCGACTGCCAAAGCTCGGCGGGCTGCGTCTCGGGCGAAATAAAGCTGCTCGAAAAGCACCTGTGGGAGGTCGGCTGCGGCAGGCTCTATGACCTTGTTATCACCTTCGGCGGGGACACGGTGAAGAGCTACTTCGGTCTGCGCGACATCCGCCTCGACGGATTCAAATATCTCATCAACGGCAAATCGGTTTTTCAGCGTCTTGTGCTCGACCAGGGCTTCTACCGCGACGGCATATACACCGCGCCCGACGAGAGCGATCTGATAAAAGATATCGAGATATCTTTAGCCGCCGGCTTCAACGGGGCGCGACTGCATCAAAAGGTGTTCGAGCAGAGATTCCTCTATCACTGCGACCGCATGGGCTATTTGGTATGGGGCGAATACCCGAACTGGGGACTTGACTATTCTGCGCCCGACGCGATTTACGGAATTCTGCCTGAATGGTGCGAGGAAGTGGAGCGCGACTTCAATCACCCGTCGATAATCGGCTGGTGCCCGTTCAATGAAACCTGGGACTACGACGGAAGACAGCAGAGAGACGAGCTGCTCGAAACGGTTTACAAAATCACAAAACAGCTCGACAGCACCCGCCCGTGCATCGACACAAGCGGAAATTTCCATGTTATGAGCGATATCTTCGACGTTCACGACTATGAGCAGAACCCGAAGATATTCAAAGAAAATTACGATAAGCTCGTCTCGGACGGCACTCTGTTTGACAGGCACGACAGCCGCCAGAAATACGCGGGCGAGCCCACCTTCGTCAGCGAATACGGCGGCATAAAGTGGGTCGTCGGCGAGCAGGACGAAAATGCCTGGGGCTACGGCAACGCGCCAAGGACAGAGAATGAGTTTATCGAGAGATACAGAGGGCTCACCGAAGCCCTGCTCGGCAACGAGCTGATGTTCGGCTTCTGCTACACGCAGCTCTACGACATAGAGCAGGAGCAAAACGGACTTTACACTTACGACCGCGAGCCGAAGTTCGATATGACCGTGTTTCACGGAATAAACAGCGCAAAGGCCGCGATCGAAGAATAAGAAATAGGAGATAATAACAGTCAAATGTCAAATTCGACCCGCTCGGGTTTCTACAAAAAAATGTTTTCTTTGGCGATACCCATCGCCCTCCAGCAGCTGCTGACCTCATGCGCTCAGCTCGTCGATACCGCAATGACCGTGGGACTCGGCAACGTCAGCACGGCGGCGATAGGTGTCGCGGGACGCTGGGGCTTCCTTTTGAACCTCGCCCTGTTCGGAATAAGCTCCGGCACGGCGACAATGACGGCGCAGTTCTGGGGCATAAACGACAGACGGAGCATCCGCCGCAGCTACGGCATAGGGCTCATACTCTCGCTTGCCGTGGGTGCATTATACACTGTATCGGTGCTCGCAATCCCGGAGCAGATGATGCGCGTTTTCACCTCCGAGGAGGAGGTCATAGCCGCCGGAGTGCAGTATTTGCAGGCCGTTGCGCCCTACGGAATTTTTGTCGCCATCTCGCTCGTCACAAGCACCGTCATGCGCTCGACCGAGGACGTTCACACGCCGCTCGCCTGCTCGATAGCGTCCGTTGCGACAAACACCGTGCTCAACTACATTCTCATATACGGCAAGCTGGGCTTCCCCGCGCTGAAGCTTCGCGGTGCGGCGATAGCGACGGCCATAGCCATGGTCGTTCAGGCGGTGCTGCTCTTTGTGATAGGCAACGCGAAAAAGAATATCATCCATGCACCGATCGGCGAATTTTTTAAGAAGGATATCGAATTTTTCAAGAAGTTCCTGCGTGTCTGTGCCCCGATAATGCTCAACGAGCTGCTCTGGGGATTAGGCACCAATGTCTATGCCATGGTTTATGCGCGTCAGGGCAGCGAAAACTACGCCGCATATACGATATTCAGCTCGATAGAACAGATAGCCTTCGTCTTCTTCGTCGGCATTTGCCACGCCTGCTCGATAATGACAGGCAAGGCGGTCGGCGCCGGCAAGGCGGATGAGGCCTACTCCATGGGCAAGCGGTTTATAAAGCTCGTTCCCCTGCTCGGAGTGCTCACGGGAGTCGCCATGATATTCCTGCGCAATCCGCTGCTGCGGATACTGCCCATTGAGACGGAGGGCGCCCGGCAGATGACGTCGACGCTCCTGCTCATCTACTCGCTGTGGATAGGAGTCAGAAACATCTCGTATGTCTGCGTGGTCGGCATATTCAGAGCCGGCGGAGACACGAAAATCGGAATGTTCCTCGACATAGGCGCGCTGTTTTTATTGAGTATACCTATAGTGACCACGCTCGGATTTTTGACAGACGTTCCGTTCTATGTGCTGATAATTGCGATGTATATCGCGGAGGACACGCCGAAAGCCGTACTCTGCCTGATAAGATTCAAGAGCCGAAAATGGATAAAGCAGCTGACCGCCGCGGACTCCGCGCCGCCGGTTCTCGGAGAGGATCCGGAGATAGAGATAGAGGAAGCGGAAGAGCTGAAAAATTATCGGCAGTAAAATATAATCACAAAAGTAAGCGACCCCGCCGGGTAAAGTCAACCGGCGGGGTCATCTATTTGGGGGAAAATAGAGGTGGAGGTATCGTATTATATTTCGGTCTGCACGCCGATAAACAGCGGCAGGTTCGTTTCGGTGTCCACTATCATATAGACAAACGGACGGTTGAGGCAAACGGGATTTATCGCCGGCATGCTCATTTTGCTGATGCCGACAAGCGTCGCCGCGGCGGCACGCGTGCCCTCCTGATCGACTTCGATAAAAGTCTTGTGCATCACGGTGCCGATATAAGCGCCGTCGTTTTTGTCTATGAGCGAAGAAAAGTCGGCAGATTTGCGGTCAAACGCATCTTCTATGCCCATCTTTTTGAGTGTGTCGATAAGCTGCGTGCTGTACTCCGCCTTGAACTTTGGCATTTTCACATCGACTTCTTCGTTTTTCTTGGCGGACGAGAATATTTTCATCAGCTTTTCGCCACTGAGAGAGGCTATATAGTCATCGATGTTCACATCTTCGTTCGGCAGGAGTGCCGCGAAAGCGAAGCGGCCGTTCTTATAGGGCTTCATGAATCCGATCGCGTCGCTGTCCGAAAGATATACACTTTCGGTCGAACACATAAATTCGGTTTTCTTCGATTTGCCGGAATATGAATTGAACTCAAGCTTTTCGATATCGTCGTTTGTGTACGGAGTCTCCCACTTTGCTTCAAACGCAACGGCGTTTATGAGCATCATAACGGCGTCTCTATCGGCATTTTCGATTATCTTCGGTATCATGCCGTCAGTGTTTTTCTTAACCCATGAGTTGATGCTGCTGACGGTCTTTTTGCTCGACAGCGGGGCGGAGAAAATCTGCGCCGAGTAGCTGTCCACCGCCTTTTGCAGGAAAGCCCGCTTTGCCTCTGCGCTGCTGTCCGTCCAGACGGAGTTTGCGATTTTCAGCTCCTCGCTCTCGGTCAGGAAGTCGCAGTAGGCGCGCATATAGGCGTTGAGCGTGTCGCGGTCAAGTCCGCCGAGAGCCTGCTCAAGCTGGGCGAGCGTATCGCCCTGAGCGCCGTTTTGCACCAGCGCGAGCGCGGTAAGCACGGACAGCGGCGACACAAGCGTCGTCTTGCCCTTTGAATAGTTATCTTTGAAAAGCTCTGCCGCAAACGATGAGGCGGCGGCTTTAAATTCGTCGTCGGGGGCTTTTGAGGCGGATTCGTTCTTTGAAATCCCCTCGGTCAGGTCGCGTACAGCGCCGCTTTTCACGCCCTTGTTATGAACTTTTCCCACGGTCTTTCCGCAGCCGGAAAACGGTAAAATACAGGCGGCAAGCGACAGAACGCTCATGAAAACAGCCAGCATTTTCTTGACTTTCACGGGCGCACCTCCTTAAATATCCGTCTGCGCGCCGATAAAGAGCGACAGATTGGTCTGGGTATCTATTATCGCATAAACAAACGGTCTTGTGAGCCTTACTTCCTTCGGCTGTTCGACAGGCATTGCTGCGCTCTTTTCTGAGATAACGGCAGTCACCGCTCCTGCGCGTGTGCCCTTTTCGGCGACCTCGATAAAGGTCTTGTGGATAACCTCGCCGATAAATATGTTGCCGTTCGAGTTGTCCGCTATGGACGAGAAGTTCGCTTTGTTCTCGTCAAACGCGGTACCCATGCCCATTTTCTTGAGAGTGTTGACGAGCGAGTTGCTGTATTCGCACTTGAACTTCGGCATCTGCGTGTTGACCTGGGTATTCTTCCTCGAATTCAGCGCACCGAGAAATCCCTTTCCCGTCAGCGAGGCGATATAGCTGTCGATGCTTGTGCCCTCGTTCGGCAAAAGCGCGACAAAGGCAAACTTGCCGCCCTTATAATATTTGACAAAGCCCGTGGCATTCTCGGTCTCGATATATTCCGTCTCCTGCGAATACATATATTCCGCCTTGACGAGATTGCCATTGGCATTTTTGAACGTGCCCTCGCGCACGCAGTTGTCGGTATAGGGGTCATCCCACTCCGCCTCGAGGCAGAGCGCGTTCATAAGCACCATAACCGTGAGGGGATCGAACTCGTCGACCAGCTTCTTTATCATGCCGTTCGTGTTCTTGCTGACCCACGAGTTTATCTCTTTTACGGTTCTCGTGCTCGTAAAGTCCGCTTTATACGCCTGAGCGGAATAGAAATCAGCATTTTTCTGGAGAAACGCCCTCTTGACATCGAGCTTGCTGTCGACCCATATGGAATTGGCGCATTTGAGCGCGCTGTCCTTGCCGGTGAGCTCGGCGAGATATGCGTTCATATAGGCGTTCAGAACATCGCGGTCAAGCCCGCCGAGGGTCTTTTGCATCTCAGAAAGAGTTCTGTCCTCCGCTCCGTTCTGCGTCATGGCGAGCGCGGTAAAAACGGAGAGGGGCGAAACGAGGGTCTTTCTGCCCGACTTGTACTCGTCCCTGAAAAGGTCGAGCGCAAACGATGCGGCGGCGTTTTCAAAGCGGCTGTCCGGCTTTTTGGACACGCCCTTCCCCTTGGTTATACCCTTCATCAGATCCTGAACGGCAGGACCCTTGCGGCTCTTATCGGTAGCGACTATTGAGGTATCTTTGTCTTTTGCCGGAGTCACCGCAGTGCTCTCCGAGCTGCTCGTGTCGCTCGAATTTTCCGAACCGCCCGGCTTTTTTACGCACGCCGCAAGAGGCAGCATAACTGCGGCACAGAGCAAAAGAGCCACCAATTTTTTGAGCTTCATTTATTTCCTCCCCTTTCGTTTTAAGTGTCCGTGAGGACAATGTCGTTAAACTGTCTGTTATATACGGTCAGCAGCATATGGCAGCCGACTCCCTGTGCGTTTTCTTTCTTTTTGACAGAGACGGCAAGCGTGCCGTCAGAGTCCGAGACGCGGCAGCTTACTAATTCATATTCGCTGTCCGCCGCTATGACGGCAACGGTGTTTCTGCCGAAAAATCCGTCATCCTTGCTCAAAAGCTCCGCCTTCAGCTCTTCGCTCAGCGCTCCGTATTTCTCCTGAGCCGCGAGATATTCTTCAAGCTCCTTTTTGCTCTTTATCACTATAACGTCGGGATTGTCGTGCGTGCCGTTTTTATTCGACTCCGCCTTATCCGAAAAAGCCTTAAAGTCATAGCCTAAGGCGGCGGCTTCGCCCGTCTTGTCGTTATTTTTCGTCGGTGCAGCCGGATCGTTGTTCTTTGCAGCCGATGCACCCGCCGCAACCGTCTCATAGGCAAAATCGCCTGTGCCGCCCGGCTTCTGCGCCTCGGTCGGAGTCTGCTCCGTATCGTCGAGGCTGTCGGCATTTTCCTCCGAAGTATTATATCCGGCAACAGATATGGGCGCCGCATCCTTCGTAGGAAGCAAATTCGAACAATAAACCGCTGTCGCGGTGGCGGCGATTGCGATAACAAAGCACGGCACGGCGGTCATTATAACACGGTTGCGTCTTTTTATTCTCGCCCGCTCCTTTGAAGCGCGGGCATAAACTTCATCTCTGAATTCTTTATCTGTCTTCATAGCAAAAGCCCTCCTTTTCGAGCTCGGTTTTAAGCGCCTGCTTCGCCCTGTAGAGGAGATTCGCAAGCTGCTTTTTGCTTTTGCCCATAATTTTTGCCGCACCGTCGCCGTCCACTTCCTCAAAATAAACCAGATACAGCACGGTTCTGTAATCGCCGTTCAGTCTGTCCATGCATTCGCGCACGGTTCTCGCGTCCTCGCGCCTGTAGAATGAATCAATGGCGCTCTCGTCCCAAATCTCTTTTCCGCTGTCCGGCACGGTGCGTTTTTTGCGCAGAAAATCGACCGCTTTATGCCTTGCGACGGAATATATGTAGGTCTTGAACGAGCTTTTGAAGCGAAAACGCCCCGGATGCACGAGAATTTCGACAAAGGTATCCATGGCTATGTCCTGCGCCTCCTCCGCGGAGCCGACATAACCCTTGATAAAAAATATCAGTCTGTCGCGATAGGCGTCCATGAGCTCGTCAAACGCGCTTTGGTCGCCCTCGACAAAACGGCGGTAGCTACTCTCACCGTTGTGCATTGGATCAATCCTTTCGAGGCGGCGTCCCGCCTTTCACTTATATTGTCGCAGAAGTCTGCGGATTTTCTCACCTGTTTTGGAAAAATTTTTAAAAAAGCGCGGAGGTTCACAAAAAGCCTCCGCGCTTTGTTATTCAGTTGACTCCGGGCGCAATGAATCCCTCGCCGAGAATTTCACCGGCTTCGGTTATGATTATAAACGTCTCGGTATCCACCTGCCTGATTATCTTCGTCAGGTGGGGCACCTCGTTTTTCTTCACGGCGCAGACTACCATGCTTTTCTCCTTGCCCGTGTAGCCGCCCTTGACCGGCAGAATTGTGATTCCTCTGCCCATCTTCGAGGTTATCGCGTCGGATATCTCCTGCGCGTGCTCCGTCACGGCGAGCAACAGCTTTCCGCTGCCCGTGCCGTAGAGGATATAGTCGAGCAGACGGGAGTTGACGAAAATAACTATGACCGCATACATTGCCGACTCGACCGAGCGGAACACAACGGCGCCGAGAATAACTATCAAAGCGTCCGCCGCCATGATGACCTTGCCTATCTGGATATGCGGGAGCGCCTTGTGGACGAGCCTGCCTATGATATCCGTGCCGCCCGTGGTCGCGCCGCGCATAAAGACCACTGCAAGCCCCGCGCCCGTGCACACGCCGCAGAATATTGCCGCCAAAATCTTGTCGCCCGTATAGGTCGGCATAAAGCTGCCGAAAAGGTCGAGCAGGGCGGAGAGTATTGCCGTCACCCACAGTGTCTTTGCGACAAAGCGCCAGCCGATAAAAACAAGGGCTAAAATCATCAGCGGAAGGTTTAGCAGAAAGTTCGCAGTACCCAGCGGAATAAAATCAAAAATGTGGTTGACTATTATCGCAAGTCCCGTAGTGCCGCTCTGCGCGATGCTGTTGGGCAGCGCGAACGACACGACACCTATCGAATAGAGCGAGCAGCCGACTATCCAGCATATATTGTCTATGACCGCGCAGGCTATCTTTTGCCCCGTTGTTTTCGGCGCGTTGGAAAACCTTTTTTCAAGGCGTCTCTTGCGGCGCTCGTAGGGGCTCAGGGTCTCTTTCCTTCTGCTTTTCCCTTTCATCGCTTCACCTCATCGCATTTTTCCATATTGATGATATGTTCGAACAGCTCCTCTATCCTGTCATCCCGACCGCTGAGATACAGCCAGCCGAAAAGCGCCTCGAGACCTGTTGCGCTGTGATATTCGGCGGAGCTTGCGCTCTTGGGGATCCTTCCGGTGTGCGCGTTTCTGCCGCGCCGATAGATATCCGCCTCGCGCTCGGTCAGCAGCGGCGCGATATCGCGTGCGTCTCGCGCCTGAGCGGCGGCGCAGACCTTCGTTGCCGCAAGCGGATGCAGCTTGCCGACGGGGCGGTTCGCCTGCATGACGAGATTACCCCTGACGAGCAGGTCAAACACCGTATCACCCACAAACGCAAGAGTCAGCGGGCTGAGCAAATCCGGGTCTGTATTTTTCAGTTCTTCGCTTATTCCTATCAAGTGAAAAGCCTCCGTTACGGCATATAGTCGAATTCGAAATCGTATATTTCAACGGTGTCGCCCTGCTGAATCCCCATGCTCTCGAGCTTTGCGAGGATTCCGCTCGAATGGAGCACGCGCTGGAAATACTGAAGCGACTCATAGTCGTCCATGTCGGTGCACTGAAGTATCTTGAGCAGCCACGGCGCTTCGACAATATAAACGCCGTCCTCCTCGCGGACGGTAAAGCCCGTGTCCTTTTGACGCTCGAACATCTCAACGGGTATTTCCTGCGTCTCGTAGCGCTTTATCGGCGGCAGAGTCTTGAGACGCTTGGCAACCGCGTTTATGACCTCGGCCGTGCCCTCCTGAATCGGCGCGCACATGGTATAAAACTCATAGCCGCGGGAGGTAAAATATTCGCGCAGGCGCTCTATCTGAGCCTCGTCGGCCATGTCTATCTTATTCGCCGCAACTATCTGCGGAAGCTTCGAGAGCTCGGGGTCGAACTTTTCAAGCTCGGCGTTTATTTTCTCGAAGTCCTCTATCGGATCCCTGCCCTCGCTGCCCGCAGCGTCTATTATATGCAGGAGCATTCGGCAGCGCTCAACATGGCGCAAGAACTCGTGGCCGAGTCCTACGCCGTCGCTCGCGCCCTCGATAAGTCCGGGGATATCCGCGACGACAAACGACTCGCCCTCGCCCATGGTGACAACGCCGAGGACGGGAGTTATGGTTGTGAAATGATAGTCGGCGATTATGGGCTTTGCCTCGCTGACTACGGAAATAAACGTGGACTTTCCGACGTTCGGGAAGCCGAGCAAACCGACATCGGCAAGCAGCTTGAGCTCGAGTATGACCTCCCACTCCTCGCCGGGAGTGCCGCTTTTCGCGAAACGGGGAGTCTGGCGGGTCGGGGTCTTGAAATGGGTGTTGCCCCAGCCGCCGCGGCCGCCCTTTGCGGCAACAAACGAGGTCTTTTCGGACATATCCGCCATAACCGCGTTCGACTCCGCCTCGCGGATTATCGTTCCGCGCGGGATTTTGATAACAAGATCCTCGCCGTTTTTGCCGCGCCTGCGTCCGCCGTCGCCGCGCTTTCCGTCTGGCGCGCTGTACTTTCTCTTATAGCGGAAGTCCGCAAGAGTGGCAAGATTGTCGTCGACTTCGAATATGATGTCTCCGCCCTTGCCGCCGTCGCCGCCGTCGGGTCCGCCGGATGCGACATATTTCTCGCGGTGGAAGGTCACCGCGCCGTCGCCGCCGTTTCCGGCTTTTATTTTAATTTTCGCAATATCTACAAACATATAGGTTCCTTTACTTTCGGTTTCTTTTCGGGATTATCTTCCCTCGCGCGCCGCCTTTATATTCTCAATAAACTTGCGTGCGGTGTCGGTGATTTTTTTGTAGTCGCCGGTCTTTGCGCCCGCCGTCAGCGAGCTGCCCGCGCCTACCGCCACTGCGCCCGCCTTTATCCAATCGGCGGCGTTATCGACATCGACTCCGCCCGTGGGCATCATCTTCGCGTAGGGTATCGGCCCTCTTATGGCTTTTATTATCTTCGGCCCGTAGACGTCGCCGGGGAACACTTTGAGTATATCCGCGCCCGCCTCCATGGCGGCGACAGCCTCCTTGACGGTCATTATTCCGGGCATGACGGCAACCCTGTAGCGGTTGCACATTTTTACTGTTTCGGGGTCAAAATAAGGGCTGACAACAAAATTTGCGCCCGAGAGCATGGCTATTCTCGCGGTAGGCGCATCCATAACCGTGCCCGCGCCGAGAATCATCTGATCGGGGGTGTAGCGCTTTGCAAGCTCCTCTATGACCTTATCCGCATGGGGCACTGTGAAAGTGAGCTCGATAGCCGCAACGCCGCCCTCTATGCAGGCGTCGGCGATTCTGCTCGCCCGGTCTGCACTCTCCGCTCTGACGACCGCGACAATGCCGCAGTCCTGTATTTTAGTAAGTATTTGTTCTTTATCCATTTTTTTACTCTCCTCTCTTATCTCTGCACTCTTGCGCCCGCGCCGTTCATAACGGCCTCGACCTCGCGCTTGCTCGCCATGGAGGTGTCGCCCGGCGTGGTCATAGCCAGCGCACCGTGCGCTATGCCGCAGTTGACGGCATACTGAGGCTCGCCCTCGGTCATAAGTCCGTAGATAAGTCCCGACGCGAACGAATCGCCTCCGCCAACGCGGTCGAATATCTCGAGCGCGTCGAGCTTCATGCCCTCATAGAGCTTGCCGTCCGCCCAGCAGATGGCGCTCCAATCGTTGACGGTAGCTGTCTTGACGGTTCTGAGCGTAGTCGCAACCACCTTGAAATTCGGATAAATCTTGACGGCGTTCTCTATCATTTTGCAATAGCCTTCGACATTGAGCTTCTTGAGTCCCGCGTCGTTGCCCTCGACCTCAAGACCGAGGCAGGCGGTGAAGTCCTCCTCGTTGCCTATCATGACGTCGATATATTTTGCGATTTCGCGGTTGACCTGCCGAGCCTTTTCAAGTCCGCCTATGCCCTTCCAGAGCGAGGGACGGTAGTTGAGGTCATAGGAGACGACGGTGCCGTATTCCTTGGCCTTTTTGACTGCGGCTATAACGGTCTCTGCGCTCGTCTCGGAGAGAGCGGCAAAGATTCCGCCCGTGTGCAGCCAGCGGACTCCCAATTTGCCGAAAATATAATCCCAGTCAACATCCTCGGCTCTGAGCTGAGAGGCTGCGGTGTTGCCCCTGTCGGACACGCCGACGGCTCCGCGTATACCGTAGCCGCGCTCGGTAAAGTTGAGCCCGTTTCGGACATTTCTGCCGATGCCGTCATAGCTCATCCATTTTATAAACGAGGTATCGACTCCGCCCTGAAGAATAAAGTCCTCTATGAGCCTGCCGACCTCGTTATCGGCAAGGGCGGTTATGACTGCGGTACGCAGCCCGAAGCAGCGGCGCAGGCCGCGGGCGACATTGTATTCTCCGCCGCCCTCCCAAGCGGAAAAGGAACGGGAATTCTTTATTCTGCCCGCTCCCGGGTCGAGACGGAGCATTATCTCTCCAAGAGATATTTCATCGAACATACAGTCCTCCGGTCTTTTAAGTTCAAGCTGCATAATTTTTACTTCCTTTCCCTGCCGGCCGTGTTTGACGCGGGAAACCCGCCTATTGCCATACAGGATTAGTATACGACGAAAACTTGATTTTTACAATAACAAACGCTAAAAAGAACAGAAAAAATCCCCCGGTTCGAAAAAATAAGCCGAGGGATTTTAAAAGTATGAAATTATATGCCGCAAAGACTTACAGCTTTTTATAAGTGAGAACACTGAACTGCGCACTGACGGTGAGCGAGTTCAATTTTTCGAGCTTCTCCCTGTCCTGCCGAGAGGTTTTGTAGCAGTACGGCGTCATATTGAAAAGATCTGCGATATCTTCGGTGCTTTCGAGCGTGAAGCTGTAGCACAGCTTCTTTTCGCCGACGAGCCGAAAGCCCTCCGTCTCATGCGGCGGAACTTCGTTTTCGTACGGTGCGTCATATACAGCGCTCTTGAGCTCCCACAGGTGCTTTTCGAGCGGTATCGCCTTTATAAACAGTCCGTCTTTTTTGAGCACACGCGAAAACTCCTGCGGGCAGGCGGGCGCGAATATATTGACGAGCGCGTCGCATTCTCCGTCGCCCACGGGCAGCTTATATATGCTCGCAACCGCGCGTTCGACTCCGCAGCTTTTCGGTGCTTTTTCGAGCGCATATTTGGAGATATCCACGCCGAGCACATTCGGCTCAAGCCCCGCTTCATTGAGTCTGCGCTTAAAATACGAAGTGTACCAGCACTCGCCGCAGCCCGCATCGAGCAAGGTGCCTCCGCGCGGAAATTCCGCCGAAAGCGCCTCATACAGAGCCTCGCGCAGAGGCTCATAAAAGCCCTTTGAGAGAAAATCGCGCCGCGCGTTTATCATCAGGCGATCGTCGCCGTGGCGCTTTGCGCCGGAGGAGTTGCTCATCAGCAGATTCACATAGCCCTTTGCGGCTATGTCGAATGTATGCCCCTGCGGGCACGCCCATATCTTCTGTTCTTTTTTAAGCTCCTGCGAGCATACGGGACAGCGAAAGCTCATTTTGCCTTTACAAGTTCCTTTTCCGCGCCTTTGGGGGCGAACATATCGTTGACGTTGTTCTTGCCCCTATGATGATAAGGCACTATTTTAAGTATGATATAAAACGGCACTGCGCCGAGAGTATTGAAGACTATATCGGTCATGGTGTCTATGAGTGCGAAACGGGCGGGATCTCGGGGGTCAAAGAATGTTCTCGTGTTGTTCGCAGCCTGTGCAAGCTCATACGACCAATGCTGGGAATCGCCGCCCGCGAACTGATCGAAGCTGAACTCGAAGAGCTCCCAGCAGGTGGAGATAAAGAACGAGAAGCCGAGAGCGCAGAGCAGGACTATCGGCAGGTCGCACTGCTTCTTGTCGCGCTTTTGCATGGCAGTTGCAAGCTCATAGCCCATGAACACCGCCTCGGCGCCGCCGAGCAGGTGGAGAATCTTATCCCACATAAAAATTGTATAGTAAAAATTCAGGAACGCGCCGCCGAACGAGGCGAGGAGCAGACCGACGGAGGCGACGGTCTGGCAATAAGCCGGGAGCTGGCGCAGGCAGTTCTTTTCGGGCAGAGCCTGAATTATCTCCCACGCAAACATTCCGATAAGATTAGCGGTCAGCTGAAGCGCCATCTGCGTCTTCGGCAAGTCAGAAGGCGGGTTGGTAAACAGAAGGCTCACCATCGCACCTATCATAATCAGACGGAATATCCACCATACGATGAACTCCCATTTCTTCGCGCTCGACATGAGCCGGCTGAAATAATTTTTCACAAACTTTTCCTCTTTTCTTTTGTTTTTTCCCTAAAACGCACGAGCTAATTATAACACCTGCGAATTACTTTTTATTACAAATATGAATTACCGTTCTTTTTTGTATTATCCGACAAAAAGCAGGGACTCAATTTGTCTATTTATACAGTTTTCAGGCGAGAGCTTTCAGCAGACGGAAGAAAATATCTTTAAATGTCAGTGCGCGCACGGCCTCCGGGGCTATAATATTGTACTCCCCTATTTTTTCGTCTCCGAGGCGAATCACCGCTTTACCGAGCACCTGCCCTTTCTCTACGGGCGCCTTAACATCTATACACAGCTCGACGTCGGTCCTGATTTTTCCCTCGTCGCCCTTTTTGACGAGCACGGACGCGGCTTTCGGCAGAGCCGGGTGAACATAGTCGGCAACGCCGCCTATAACAGCGACATCGGTTATCAGCGACGGGTCTATCCGAGGCGTTACCGTAGAATAATTCGCAAAGCCCCAATTGAGCATGGCCTTTGCGCCGTTGAAGCGGTCGTCGCTCGTCTGACTGCCCATAACTACGGCGATAAGATGCGTGTTGCCGCGCTTTGCGCTCGCCGAGACACAGCACCCGGCCTTTGCGGTCGTGCCCGTCTTGAGCCCCGTCGTGCCCTTATAGAACCTGACGAGCTTATTCGTGTTGACAAGCTCCGTGGCGCCGCCGCGCAGGGAGTCCATCCATATGGTCGTATATTTTGTTATTCTCTCGTGCTTTAGCAGCTCGCGCGACATTATCGCAACATCCATGGCGGTCGTCAGATGCGTTGTAGTCGTATCGTCGAGCCCCGTACAGTTATCGAAATGGGTATTTTTCATGCCGAGCTGACGGGCGCGCTCGTTTATCATCGCGGTAAAAGCCTCGTCGCTGCCCGCCAGCAGCTCACCCAGAGCGGTGCAGGCGTCGTTGGCGCTGTAGACGGCAGTCGCTTTGAGCAGCTCCTCGACGGTCATCTGCTCGCCCTCCTTGAGCCATATCTGCGAACCGCCCTTGGACGCGGCGGAGGATGAGGCGGTGACGGTGTCGCCGAGGGTTATCTTGCCGCTGTCGAGCGCTTCGGTCACGAGCAGCAGCGTCATTATTTTTGTGACCGACGCGGGATAGAGCTTCTCGTCGGCGTTCATGCTCATGAGGACTTTACCCGTGCCGACATCCATGAGCACCGCCGCCTTCGCCTTGACGGTGACGGGCATGGGCTCATCGGCAAAGCCGACGCAGCAGCAGGAGAGCGTCAGCAGCAGGACGAGCGCGGCGCACAGAGTGGTTTTAAGCTTACGGTTCATAACATCATCTCCCGAAAATCAAAAGCAAATATAAGCAGCATTAAAGATATATGCCGCCCGACCGCTTCTTAGCCCGTCGGACTTGCACAAGAGCGCGAAATGCTGTATAATTTCACTGCAAAACTCAAAGGAAGGGCGGCTTTTGCCGCGGTGATGATATGAAGGTCGCATTCTGCACCCTCGGGTGCAAGGTCAATCAATATGAATCGCAGTCCATGGAGCAGGCGCTGATAAAGCGCGGCTTCGAGTGCGTCGGGGCTAACGAGGACGCGGATGTCTACATAGTAAACTCCTGCACCGTAACCGCCGAGAGCGACCGCAAAACGAGACAGAATGTGCGCCATCTCAAAAAGCTGCACCCTGACGCCGTGATAGTGCTCACGGGCTGTATGCCGCAGGCGTTCCCCGAGGACGCGCGGCTGCTGACTCAGGCGGATATTGTCACGGGCAACCGCTTAAACAGGCAGATACCCGATATGATAGACGAATTTTTCCGCACGCGCGAGAGAATAGTGCGTATCTCAGAGCACGAAAGCGGCGAAAAATTTTCCGGCGAGCTGATAGAGGACTTCCGCGAGCGCACGAGGGCGACGGTCAAAATTGAGGACGGCTGCAACCGCTTCTGCTCCTACTGCATAATCCCCTACGCGCGCGGACGGGTGCGCTCAAAGCCGCTTGAGGACATAAGAAAAGAGATATCCTCGCTCGAAAAGAAGGGCTTCTCGGAGATAGTCCTCGTCGGCATAAATCTTTCGGCCTACGGCACGGACTGCGGTTTGAATCTCTGCGACGCCGTGGAGCTTGCCGCCTCTTTTGACGGGATAAAGCGCGTGCGTCTCGGCTCTCTCGAGCCCGACCACATGACCCCGGAGGTTACAAAAAGGCTCGCCGAATGCAAAAAGCTCTGTCCGCAGTTTCACATATCGCTCCAGAGCGGCTGCGACAAGACTCTGAAGCGCATGAACCGCCACTACACCTCGGCCGAATACGAGGAGCTTTGCAAGAGGCTCAGAGACGAGTTTGATGACGCGACGCTGACCACCGACGTTATGGTCGGCTTCTCGGGCGAGACGCGGGAGGACTTCGAGACCTCACTCGAATTTGTCAAAAAGACAGGCTTCGAAAAAGTCCATGTGTTCCCCTATTCGCGCAGAGCGGGCACACGTGCGGCGGAGTTCCCCGAGGTTATAGAAAACGCCGAAAAAGAGCGCAGAAGCCGCGAGATGATCGCGGCGGCTAACGAAGTGCGCCGGGAATTTTTGCGCTCGCAAATAGGCAGGACGGTCGAGGTGCTGTTTGAGGAGAAGCTGCGCGACGGCAGTGTTCGGGGCTACACGGCGAACTACACGCCCGTCAGGGTAAAGAGCGGCTGCTCGCACGGGCTGCACAAAGTAAAAATCACCGCCTGCGGCGATGACCTGTGCGAGGGAGAATTGATATAACAAAAACGGCACCGCAAATGCCGAGTGTCCGTAAAATATATTCAGTCCCGACAGTATAATGCCTGTCGGGACTTTTTGTATGCATTGAGGTTTTATGAGATGATTAGACAAATTGGGATTTGCATGGCAATTGCAAGAAGTACACCGCAGGGGAGATCTTGTTCGTCCGCAAAAACACAGCGACTGACGTATATTAAACCGTGTAGAGGCGGATATTATCCGCCTGCGGTTTTTGCAGCAGCTTGTGGCTATTCACTCTGTAGGGGTCGGCGACTCGACGGCCCTTTGGCGCGTCAGCGTCACCGGGAATCTATTTATTTCATCCGTGTCGTGTAATACGCTCTCTGCTTGAGGCTTGCCCCCTGTGCCGCCTGCGGCGGCAGCGGTGCGTCGAGTCGCCGCACCCTATAAAGACATTGAGAAACAAAAAAGTCTATGCAAAGGGACAAAACCGTGCTGCAATCCCTCAGTCTCGGCTTTGCCGAGCCGGTTCTTCTGCAGGGGAGCCATAATCGCCCCGGAAAATCCCGCTTTGCCGCTGTCTCCGTACTGTGACAAGCGAAAAACCTGCCATGGGCAGACCGTGGCAGGTTGTGTATCGCAAAATTATCGAAAAATTACAGCTCGTTTATCATTGTGAGCAGGTCGACATAGAACACTCGGACATTATGCTTGACGAGCAGGCCGCCGTTTATCGAGAGGTGGTCGCCGCTGTAGGTCGGCATTATGTTCCACACGCCTGCTTCGACTTTTCCGCCGTTATAGACTGTCGAGGGCGCGTTGAACGGCGCAAGGGCAGAATATGTGCTGACAAGTCCGTCATTCTCGAACCACTTTTCATCTACGACATAACCGCCCTTGGTGGTGCAGGTGAACTTGCCCATTCTTATTGAGCACGCTCTGAAAAGCCTGTTGATATTGCCGTCAACCGGGCTGTGAGTTCCGTCTGCGTTCTGCTTTGTGACGCTGCACGGATAGGAGAAATAATAGACATTCTCGAGCGTCGAGATATTCTTGTTCATCGCCATGGCGTGGTCGATATCCATATCGTACTCCGCACTGTCGGAAAGAGCTCTGTCGAGATGCGGCGCTGTGGCAACGGTGAGCATGGCAATAACCGCACGCTCCTCGGCGGTGGCGTTGATATCCTTGAGTATCGCCTCGCGGATGAGATAGGCGGTCGTGCCGTTATGCGGAGCGGCGAGCGCGGTTACGGAATATATCCAATCGCCCTTTCCGCCCGTGAACAGGTCGGAGACATCGTCGCCCGACGCCTTGCGCTCGGCCTCGCTGCCGTTTGCCATAAGCTCCGCCAGAAGCCTGACCGTTGCGCCGCCGAACGAGTGACCGAGAAGATTTATCTTTTCCTCGGCGCTCCACTCGTCAATAAGCGGATCGGATGAGAAATCCTCGCCGTATCTGGCGTGGCGGCAGCGCTTGGAATGCTCCTCGCCGTAATCGGTAACGGTGCCGGTGAGCTGGGCATAGAGCTCACAGGCTCTGTCCCACGCGCTTCCCGTGGGGTCGACCGACGCGGAATAGCACTCAAAGCCGCGCGCATTGAGATACTGCATCAAATCGCCGCCGAACATACCCCAATAGGGCATAAAATCGTCATACCACTCGTAGCTGCCCCAGCCCGCAAGACCGTGAACGAAAACGTTGGCATACTCGGTGTTGAACTTCGAGTCGTCAACCTCAACGTGCGGAATGTTGAGCGCAGGGAAGCAGAACATAATTACGGATACGATAAATGAAATTATTTTTGCCACATAATCATCCCTTTTTGTGATTATATTTGCCGGCGGTTATTCTCCGAACGCGCCGTTAACAAGCTAATTATATATGGAATTTATATCCTTTGTCAATCGTTTAAAAAGAACAAAAACGGGGCAATTTTTCAGCCCCGAATTCGGTCGGTTTTTTACCATTTTTCGCGCACAAGTCGTGAGTTCAGAGCTTTTAGCTCCTCCCTGCGCTCTTTGTAATCCGGACACCGCGAGGCGACAAGCCGCCAAAACGCCGCCGAATGATCCATGTGCTTAAGATGCGAAAGCTCGTGGATTATGCAGTAATCGACAGCGCCCTCGGGCGCCATAATGAGAAACAGCGAGAGGTTTATATTCCGATTTGAAGTACATGACCCCCAGCGGGTTCTCGCGGAATTTATCTTGACCGAGGCGACGGTTTCGCCGAAGCTGTCCGCGAGCTCATATGTTCTTTTGACGAGGTAATCTTTCGCTATCGAGCGATAGACCTCCTTGAGCGCGGCCGCCGTCTCATCTGGAGAAAGTCCGTCGGGGACAAAGAAGCTGCCGCCGTCAAAGCCCGCTCGCCTGCTTTTGACAACCGTCAACGGATATTCGCGCCCGAAAAGGAGCAGTCCCGTCTCCCCTCCCGGAACGAACGAGTCGGAGGTCGCCTTGCGCTCCTGCACTTTCGCGAGATTTTCGAGCACCCATCCGCGCTTTTCAAAAAGAAAATCCTCGATCTGTTTAAGACTCATGCGGCGCGGGGCATAAACCAGCACCTTTGCGTCGCGCGAAATTTTTATGCTCAGCGTCCTGCGGTCGGAGCGCGAAAGCTCATATTGAAATCCAAGCTCCGGCATCACTCTATACCCATGTCTCTCTTGAACTGTTCCGTCAGCTCGCGCATCTGTTCTATCTCCATGCGGCGGCTGAGAGTGAACGCGGAGGCGTCCTTTGAGCGGCAGTCACAGCCCATCGGCACGCCCTCGAGGGACAGATAATACTTCGCGTTGACGGGATAAACCTGGCACTCGGCGAGAGACGCAAAGCCGAGAAAAGCCTGAACCTTTTTTGCCTTTTCCGGCTCTTTTTCAAAGTTTTTGCAGAGCCACGAATAAATCTCAGGGTGGAAATTCGCCATAACTCCGGAGAAGCCGGCGCAGCCCATTTTCAGCGTTTCGAGCAGACTCGCGGAGTTGGCGTTGAATATCTTGAGTCCCATGCCGTCAACGGCTCTGAGCTTTTCGTTTATCATGCCCGGGTCGCAGCAGGTGTCCTTGAGGAAGATGAATCTGCCGGACTCGGCGAGCTTTTTGAGCACGGCGGGAGTCATAACGCGCTTATAGGGATAGGGACACTCGTAGATACCGAAATTGATGTCGCCTACCGCTTCGACCGCCCTGTCGATATTTTTAAGGAACACGCTGTCGTCCTCATCTTCAGACGCGAATCTGTTCGAGATGAACACATAGGCGTCGATGCCCTCCTGAATGAAGGCTTTCGCCTGCTCTATCTGCGTATCGAG
Source organism: Oscillospiraceae bacterium (assembly GCA_003538135.1). Classification (GTDB taxonomy): domain Bacteria; phylum Bacillota; class Clostridia; order Oscillospirales; family Acutalibacteraceae; genus CAG-177. The sequence goes on along the minus strand of DPOR01000003.1, from coordinate 32,782 downwards.
GTCGTCCGCGACATGACCCGAGGCGACGACCGAGATATTTTTCGGCGTATGCCGCATGACAAAATGCAGCAGCTCGAGCCGCTCCTCGAACGAGAGGAAGAAAATCTCGCTCGACTGGCAGATGGCGAAAATTCCGTCAACCTTCTTCTCCGCATACCAGTTTATGAGCGCTTCGACTGCCGCATAGTCTATTTTATTGTCCTTTGTAAACGGCGTTATCATCGTCGGATAGACGCCGTTCGGAATCGTATTTTTCATTTTTTATCCCTCCGAAAATCAGTCTAACTAAGTTTATCACATCGGAGAAAATTGTCAAGGAAATCAGGCGGACAGGTTGCGCCGCAGGAGCGCGAGCACGGCTTTTTCGCGCCGCGACACCTGCACCTGCGACATTCCGAGCAGCTCGGCGGTTCGACTCTGGGTCATGCCGCGATAGTAGCGCAGGCTTATCATCTCGCGGTCGCGGTCGGGGAGCATGGCTATCACTTCGCGCAGGGCTATGAGCTCGGACGCGGCGTTTTCGGGCGACTCGACGGGCAGGTCTATCTGCCCCTCTCCGTCATCGGTGCAGGCGGTCAGGGACACGGCGGGCATGGCGGCATTTAGCAGCTGCGCCGTCTGAGCAACGTCGCTGCCGAGGCGTTCGGCGAGCTGACCTACAGTCGGTTCGCAGCCAAGTTCGGCAGTCAGCGCCTCCTTTTCGCGCATGGCGGCACGCGCCTTTTCCTTGAGCGCGCGCCCGACCTTTACGCTGCCGCCGTCGCGGAAAATGCGCTTTATCTCGCCGAGAATGACCGGCACGGCATAGGTCGAAAACGAAAAGCCGCGCTCAGGGTCAAAATTTTCGGCGGCCTTTATAAGCCCGACGCAGCCCGCCTGAAAAAGGTCGTCGTACTCCGCGCCCTTGCCTCGAAATTTGTTGGCGCAGGCGTGGACGAGACCGATATTCTTTTCAACGAGCTCATTGCGTTCAGCTCTGTCCATCGCCGCGTCCTTTTATAAGCTTGTCCATGGTAACGCTCGTGCCCCTGTTCGGTGCGGAGCGCACGCGCACCTTGTCCATAAAGCTCTCCATGACGGCGAAGCCCAATCCCGCACGCTCGCCGCCTAATGTTGTAAACAGCGGCTCCATCGCTTGGCGCACATCGGCTATACCGCACCCGCGATCTCTTATTCTGATGCGCACGAGTCCGTCGTCAAACAGCCCTACCCATATGTATATATCCCCCACGCTCTCGGGATAGGCGTGGACGATGCAGTTTGTCACCGCCTCGCTGACGGCGGTTTTGATATCCGATATTTCTTCAACCGTCGGGTCCTGCTGAGCCGCAAACGCCGAGACTGCGACACGCGCGAAGCTCTCGTTGACGGAGCGGCTCTCCAATTTCAGGCTCATCTGATTGACAGGCTTTCTCCTACTCATGTTTATCCTCCTTGTTTCTTTTCTGCGACAGAGTACACAGCGCCTGCATACCCGCAAGGCGCATCATTTTGTAATCGCGCTCGCTGAGATTCGTGACCTCGAGTCTCCCCTGCCAGCCCTGCAAAAGCCTGTAACGACCCATAACGAGTCCGACGGCGGAGCTGTCCATAAAGGTTACATCCTCAAAGTCGAGGCGCAGGATTTTCGGCTGCTGAGCCACGGCGGCGGCATCGATATCCGCACGCATTGCGGCGGCGGTGTGGTGGTCGATCTCGCCCGATAGCAGCGCACTGACGCTCAACGGATTGGAAATTATTTCAACACCCATATTTTTTCCTCCTTTGGGGTGATATCTGTCAATTAACAGTTTGTACCGAATAACAAAAATTATGCGCGGTGAAAGAAAAATCGCATATATCGCTCAGCCGCGTGGAAGCCGCCTCTTTAGCTTGTCCGAAATAAAAAGCGGGACGGACTATTACCAACAAAGATAATAATCCCTCCCGTTTGAAAATCCTGCCGAATTGCGGCGGATTAAATATTTTTATTTTCCAAGAGATATTCGCGCACCTCGCCCGCCAGGTAGAACGAGCCGCAGACAACGAGCGTGCCGCCGCTTTGCCTTATATCGTCGATTGCCGCGCGGCACGCTTTTATCGGGCTTCCAACAGGTGTGCAGTCGACGCAATAGTTGTTTGCGAGCCTGCTCAGAGGCTCGGGAGCCATTCTGCGGGGGTTGTCGGGAGCCGTCAGATACATTTTCTCAAACAGCGGCGCGGTCAGACGCAGATAGGTGTCGCAGTCCTTGTCACCCATGAGCGCGCACACGGCGACGCGCCTGCCCTGCGTAAAGCGCTCCAAAAAGGCCTTGAGCGCCGAGGCGCAGCCCTCGTTGTGACCGCCGTCAAGAATGATTCTGTCGCCGATAAGCTCCATTCGCGCGGGCATGACAGCGTTCGACAGTCCGCGCTCAATCGCTCCGTCACCGACGCTCAGACCGCATTCGCGCACGGCGGTGACGGCCGTCAGCGCATTTTTTATCATGTGGTCGCCCGCAAACGGTATGTGCAGCTTCAGCGAGTCGAAGATAACATCCGTGCCGCGCACCGTCTCATCGACAACGCGGCAGGCGCTCATGTCCGGCACGACAAGCCTGTTGTGCTTGCGCTCAGCGGTCTCGGTTATGACGCTCAGCGCCTCCGGGGACTGCTCGGGATACATGACCGTAACACCGCCCGGCTTGATTATTCCGCACTTCTGCGCGGCTATCTCAGAGAGCGTATCGCCGAGAATCGCAGTGTGATCCGTTGAAATCGAGGTTATGACGGAGACAAGCGGAGTTTTTATAATATTTGTTGAATCGAGCAGCCCGCCGAGTCCGACCTCGAGCACGACGACATCGCATTTTCGCTCTTTATACCAGAGGAACGCGGCGGCGGTCAGAGTCTCAAACTCGGTTGCGACAATTCCGCGTTTATCGAGCTTGTCGCACGCCGATTTAACGTGCGCGACAACAGCTGCGAGCTCATCGGGAGGAATCATTTCGCCGTCAATTTGCAGCCGCTCGCGAAAATCGATGACATAGGGCGAAGTGAACAGCCCTGTTTTGTATCCGGCGGCGGAGAGCATACAGGCTGTCATGGTGCTCGTCGAGCCCTTGCCGTTGGTCCCGGCAACATGGATAAAGCGCAGTTTGTCCTGCGGATTGCCCACGGCGGCGCAGAGCGCCTCAATGCGCTCCATACCCGGGTGTATGCCAAAGGTCAGACGCGAATGAATATATTCGATTGCTTCGGTTGGGGTCATCGTTTTTCCTCCGTAAAGCGTCAAAGGACGGGACATTTCCCGTCCTTTGCAGGTTAGTTTTTATGAGAGAATATGCACAAGCGCAATAAACGCCGAATTCGCACGGTTCTCACAACGCAGTATCACACGGAATTACGCATTGGCGATCTTAGAGAGGCTGTCGTTAAGCATAGCAATCTTCTCATTCAGCTTTCTCGCCGCTTCGCGCTGAGCATCGACGACCTGGGCGGGAGCCTTGGAGACGAAGTTCTCGTTGGAGAGCTTCGCGTTGATGCCGTCAAGCTGCTTCTGAGCGGAGGCCAATTCCTTGTTGAGCCTTGCGCGCTCGGCCTCGAAATCGACGAGGTCGCCCATGGGGATGTATATCTTGGCGGCGTCGGTGACGATGCAGACTGCGCCGTCTATCTCAATGCCGTCCTCAACCTCGACCTCGGACGCGCCCGCGAGCTTCTGCATAAACTCGACGGAGAGCCTGAAGGTGTCGACATGGGAGGTGCTGATATATATTTTAGCCTTCTTGGAATGGGGAACATTCATCTCGGCGCGGCGGTTTCTTATCGCCCTGACCGCGTCCATAATCATGTTCATCTGCTCCTCTTCGGCAGCAAAGCAGAGGGACTTTGAATACTGAGGCCATGCGGAAACCATTATGCTCTCGCCCTCATGCGGCAGGGACTGCCATATCTCCTCGGTCACAAACGGCATAAACGGATGGAGGAGCTTCAGGACGTTGGACATGACATATATGAGCACGCGCTTTGCACACTGCGCGGGCTCGCCGCCCTTTTGCAGACGAATCTTCGCAAGCTCGATATACCAGTCGCAGAAAACATCCCAGATGAAATCGTAGAGCTTCTGAACGGCGATTCCGAGCTCGAATCTCTCAAGATTATCGGTAACCTCTCTGACGAGGTCGTTATAGAGGCTGAGCACCCACTTATCCTCGAGCGCAAGTTCTTCGGGCAGTTCCGCCTGCTCGGAGCCGTCGAGATTCATGAGGATAAAGCGTGCGGCGTTCCAGAGCTTATTGGCAAAGTTGCGGCTCGCCTCAACCTTTTTGTCGGAATATCTCATATCGTTTCCGGGACTGTTGCCGTTGGCAAGAGTAAAGCGCAGAGCGTCCGCGCCGTACTTGTCAATGACCTCGAGCGGGTCGATGCCGTTGCCCAGAGATTTTGACATCTTTCTGCCGAGCTCATCGCGGACGAGGCCGTGAATAAGCACGGTATCAAACGGAACCTGTCCCGTCTGCTCTATGCCGGAGAACATCATTCTCATGACCCAGAACGGGATTATATCGTAGCCCGTAACAAGGGTGTTGGTGGGATAATAGCGCTTGAAGTCCTCGCTGTCGGTATTCGGCCAGCCGAGGGTCGAGAACGGCCAGAGAGCCGAGGAGAACCAGGTATCAAGCGTATCGGGGTCCTGATGAATATGGGTGCTTCCGCACTTCGAGCACTTGTCGGGGGCGGTTCTTGCAACGGTTATCTCGTCGCAGTCGTCGCAGTACCATGCGGGGATACGGTGACCCCACCAGAGCTGACGGGATATGCACCAGTCGCGGATATTCTCAAGCCAATGGAAATAGACCTTTTCAAAGCGCTTCGGGACAAACTTTGTCTCATCGTTTTTAACAGCGTCGATAGCGGGACCCGCGAGGGGCTTCATGCTGACGAACCACTGCTTTGAAACGCGGGGCTCAACGGTAGTCGAGCAGCGGTAGCAGGTGCCGACATTGTGGCTGTAATCCTCGACCTTGACGAGAGCGCCCTCCTCTTCAAGATCCTTGACGATAGCCTTTCTCGCCTCGTATCTGTCCATGCCGGCATACTTCGGGTAGTCATCGACTATCTTTGCGTCATCGGTCAGGACGTTTATAATGGGCAGGTTATGGCGCAGACCGACCTCGAAGTCGTTCGGGTCATGTGCTGGGGTAATCTTAACGACACCGGTGCCGAAGTCTATCTCGACATAATCGTCGGCGACAACGGGTATCTCGCGGTGGACTATGGGCAGGATAAGCGTCTTGCCGACGACATCCTTATATCTCTCATCGTTGGGGTTGACCGCAACGGCGGTATCGCCGAGCAGGGTTTCGGGTCTTGTCGTGGCAAGCTCGAGGTAGCCGCTTCCGTCCTTAAAGGGATAGCGCAGATGCCAGAAGTGACCCGCCTGATCCTCATATTCAACCTCTGCGTCGGAGATGGAGGTCAGGCAATGGGGGCACCAGTTGATTATTCTCTCGCCCCTGTAGATAAGTCCCTTTTCATAGAGATTACAGAAAACCTCGTTGACGGCCTCGTTGCAGCCCTCGTCAAGGGTGAAGCGCTCGCGCTCCCAATCGCAGGATGAACCGAGCTTCTTGAGCTGCTCTATTATTCTGCCGCCGAACTTCTCCTTCCACGCCCATGCGCGCTCGAGGAAGCCCTCGCGGCCTACATCGTCCTTAGTGAGCCCCTCTTTGGCCATAGCCTCGACTATTTTAGCCTCCGTGGCAATTGAGGCGTGGTCGGTGCCGGGCAGCCAAAGGGTATCGTAGCCCTGCATGCGGTGGTAGCGGATAAGTATATCCTGAAGAGTATTATCAAGAGCATGACCCATGTGGAGCTGACCAGTAATATTCGGAGGGGGAATAACTATAGTATAGGGCTTCTTCTCCGGGTCGGGTTTGGCGTGAAAGAAATTGCCGTCAAGCCAGAATTTATAGGTTCTGTCCTCCACGTCCTTAGGATCATACTGCTTTGCGAGTTCCTTTGCCATAACATAATCCATTTCTCCGGCGAATAGATTTTACATGAACGCTGATTGCTCCGCGCCGGAGGAGCAGCGTTGATTTTACATTTCAAAAATCGGCGGCGATGCGGTACTCGGCACTGCATACGCCTTTTTTGGGGATTCCCTCTTTTCCGATGGATTACTCTATATTATCACATTCGGAAGCGTTTTTGTCAAGAGATTTAACGCTTTTTGACTTCTTCGGAGGCAAAAATGAAGAACACGAAACGGCTGCTGATAAATACGCTGACACTCTCGGCAACGTCCTTTATCATGCGCACGGTCGGCGTTGCTTTCAACGTATATCTGACCGGGCGTTTGGGCGCGGCGGGAATAGGACTTTTTTCGCTCATATCCGATGTGTACGCCATGGCTCTGACATTTTCTTTCGCGGGTCTGCCGCTCGCATCGACCAGGCTTACCGTCGAGGACTGCGGTAAAGCTAACGGGCAGGGTGCATGGATAATGCGGCGCTGCGCGCTCTACGGGCTGGCAGTCGGCTGCGCTATGCTCGCCGCGGTGTGGGCGGGCGCTGAGCCTATAGCGAAAATGTGGCTCGGCGACATACGAACGGCATCGGCACTTCGCATACTCGCTTTAAGCCTGCCTGCGGCTTCCGTCGGCTGCGCGTTCGGCGGATATTTTACCGCGCGGCGCACGGTGCTGAAATATGCGGCGGTGCAGCTGTCCGAGCAGGCGGTCAAGATAGCGGTGTCTGTTCTGGCGCTTCGCTTTTGGGCGGCAAAGGGCGCCGAATATGCCTGCGACGCGGTGGCCCTCGGCATAACCGTGTCTCAGATAAGCTCGCTGATATGCGCCTTTCTGCTATACAAATTTTCAAAGCGTCAAAAGCCGAAGGAAAGGCTCCCCGGAGGACTTCGCGCTCTGCTGCGCATTGCGCTCCCGGATGCCGCAGGCTCCTGCGCACGCTCGGTGCTGCTGACTCTTGAGCATCTGCTTATTCCCGTCTGCTTTCGCAGATCGGGGCAGAGTGCCGGCGGCGCGATGACGCTGTACGGAGTTATTCACGGCATGGCTCTGCCGGTTATTCTCTACCCCGCCGCCATTATGACGGCTCTGTCAAGTATGCTCGTGCCCGAATTTGCCGAGTGTGCGGCGCGCGGGAATAAAGGCCGAATAGACAGCATGGCGGCGCGGGCAATAAAAATAGCCGTGCTGTTTTCCATGGGCACGGCGGGGATAATGTTCATTTTTTCCGAGGGGCTGTCGCAGTGCATCTACGGCGACGGGCAGTGCGCCGAATATCTGCGAGTATTAGCGCCGCTTTTGCCGATAATGTACACCGACACGACGGTTGACGGCATTCTCAAGGGACTCGACCAGCAGATCTATTCTATGCGCTACAACATAATCGACTCCGCGATGTGCGTTGCGCTCGTGCTGATACTCATTCCGAAATACTCCGTCAAGGGCTATGTCGCAATACTTTTCATAAGCGAGATTGTGAACTTCTCTCTGAGCATACACAGGCTTTCAAAAGTATGCCGACTCGAAATAAATGTAGCGGACTCGATAATAAAGCCGACCGTCTGCGTGACGGCCTCGTTTCTTTCGGGGCTGCTGCTCTCCCCCGCGCAGGGCAGCGGAAAAGCCGCGCTGACTGCTGTTATAACTGTCAACGCGGCGGTATATGTTCTTCTGCTGATGCTCACGGGGAGCATATCGACGCAGGATATTATGTGGTTCAAAAATATTTTTTCGCGCGGCTCAGAATCTGAAAAACACGGGCTCGGCGCTGCTCGGATAAACAACCGTAAGCGTTCCCCGAGCCACTGAAATTTCGCTCTTTGCGCCGATAAATTCGTTGCTGACTCCGAGAGCATAAGTATTTTTTAACGTCCCGTTTTTGAGCCTGTATTTAAGCCCGCTCACAGTCACGCCGCAGGAGATATCCGAATGGGAAAACACGGACACGGTTCCTTTTGCGCCCTCTCCGAAAATTATTCCGCCGTTTGTTATTGAAGTAAACGAGGTTTCGCGCGCGTCGATAATCGCGTTCATCCCGCGGCTCGAAAGTAAAGAGATGAGCTGAATATTGGCAAGCGTATGGTCGGGTCTGCCGCCTGTCGCGCCGTAGAGAATGAAATTTTTATATCCGCGCTCTACACCCTCGGCGACTGCCGCGCCCATGTCGGTGTCATTCTTTTCGCAGGGCAGGACTATGATATTCCGTCCGCTCGGAGTGTGCCCGAGGGAATCGAAATCGCCTATGACAAGATCGGGCGTTATGCCGAGGTTTTGAAGATACCTAAAGCCCTTATCGGCGGCGATAATAAAATCGCCCTCCCCTACGGAACGTATGCCGAAGAAGTCTCCGCCGCCGACTATATGACAAACTTTGTTCATGTTATCACCGTCCGTCCGTTTCTCTGACAATTATATCTCATTTTGTACGTTTTTTCAATCGCAGACATAAAAACCGCCCCGGAAATAATCCGGAGCGGTAATTTTTTATGCTGCCTCGTTTTCGCCTTCTGCCGACGGCGGCTCTGTTGTGCCGAAATCGGGAAGAGTGAACGGGAAGCGACGGGTCGTGCTCTCCGCGCCGCCGTCTTCCGTCACGGCCTCTGAGGTGTGGTCGGGATTCACATTGACCTCGGTTTCGGCTACCGTGCCCACCTCGGTGTGTCTGCCCGAGTTCGATGAGCCCGAGCCGCGGTTGCTGCTCGGCACTGCGCCCTTCTTGAGCAGGTCAACGGGAGACACGTGGTTGTCGCTTATCTTTATATTCGTATCGCCGTAAAGAGCGAGCTGAAGATCGCGCGCAACAATGGGATAATCGACTACCCAAACGGAAAGGGGCTGATTGATTATCTTGCCGTAATAGGTGTAGAGCTGAGCGGAGGTGTAGTTGCCCTCGGTCGGCATAACAAGCTGCTTTATCTGGTAATCCATCCAACCCTGGGAGAGAGCCTGGGTCATGAGAGAGAGTATCTCGCTGCGCTTATAGTTCGTCACGACATTCGGAAGAACTATATCGAGCGCGTTATTGAGCTGACCCGCGGAGGCGTTCTGCGCGCTTTTGATAAGAGCCATAATGACCGTGCGCTGTCTCGCGGTTCTGCCGACATCGCCCTCGTTGTCAACGTGACGGATACGGCTGTAAACCAGAGCCTGATTACCGCTGAGCTTGACGGAGTCGCCGGAGCTTATCTTGGCTATTTTAGTAGTGGTGCGGTTAATATAATCCGCCTCGTACGGCTCGATAGGAACATTGACTCCGCCGAGCGAATCGATAAGCTTCGGGAAGCTCTTGAAATCGACGCTGATATAGTGGTCGATCTCTATTTTATAGTTGTTCTCAAGCGTCTCTATAAGTGCTGCGGGGCCGCCCCAGAAATAGGAGTGGTTCGTCTTGCAGCAGCGCTCGGAGCCGTTGATGTTCATATAGGTATAGCAGTCTCTGAGGAAGGACACAAGAGTTATAGTCTTGGTCTTTCTGTTGAGAGAGAGCAGAATAATCGCATCCGAGCGTCCGCCGGCGGCCTTGCCGGTCTCGCTGTCAACGCCGAGAAGCAGAACATTGATTATGTTCTTGCTCGAATACTTCGCGCCGCCGTTCTTAGCCCAGGCGGTTATGAGGCTGTCGATATCCGAAGCGTCGCTGATATCGTACATGGCGTCAAACTGCTCCTCGGGCGCAAAGGTGCCCTCGGGGTCGCCGTTGCTGCCGTGGTCGATGGTAATCAGCCCGAGCTTCTTGCCGATAAAGATTCCGCCGACGATTATCGCCAATGCGAGCACTACGCATACAACGGTTATCGTAATCTTCAAATTGCGTTTACCGTTGTCCATAAAAAACTGTTTGAATGTTCTTTTTTCTTTCTTGTCCATAAAGCAACTCTCTTTCAACAGTATGGCATATATTTTATCACTTTCCGCGTTAAAAATCTATACTAATCTCATAATTTAACCGTTTCTTTATATTATTTCTTTATTTTTACACAAAACGAAGCACAAAATACAAAACGCCCGCCGCGATTATATTACTTCACGGCGGACAGAAAATATTTTTTTATTACTCGTCAAACAGGCCGTCCGTAAGCTCGAGCGCCTCTTTGCGGCGGCGCTCCTCCTCTTCTCTGTCGAGCGCGAACGAGCCGTCCGCAAGTCGGCGCAGAACGCCGCCCTCGCCCGCTCCCTCGGGGAGCAAAGCGCGGCTGATATTGACCATTGTTTCGCCGTCTTTTTCGCAGACTGCGTAGTTTCCCTCTATACGGTCTATGGCGTAATATTCCATGCTGCCGTCTCCTTTTTACTTCTCGGCGGTTTTGTCGGACGGGAACGCGGTTGAAAGATACTCGCCGTCCGAGCCGACGACTATCGTGCCCTTTATATCTGTGCGCTCATACGGGATATTGTACTTCTCGAGCTTTTCGAGAGTCTCCTTGTGCGGATGACCGTAATCGTTATCCTTGCCGCAGGATATGAGCGCGAGCGACGGGGACACGACCTTGAGGAACTCCTCGCTTGTCGATGTGCTGCTGCCGTGGTGGCCGAGCTTCAGGACATCCGCCTTGATATCCGCGCCGTTTGCAAGTATCTGTTTCTCGCTCTTTGCCTCGGCATCGCCCGTAAAGAGGAAAGAATTCTTTCCGTAGACGACTTTCAAGACGACGGAGGCATTGTTCAGGTCATCCGGCGTGCCGACGGGGCCGACTACCGTTATCTTAGCGTCGCCGAGGGTATAGGTATCGCCCGCCTTGGCGGATATCACCTTGGCGCCGGAGGCCTTGACCGCTTTTATCAGCTTTTGATAAATCGAGGTCGTGGGAACCATGGACTTCGGAAGCTTCGGCATAATAACATTGTCAACCTCTATCCCCTCAATGACCTTGGGCATACTGCCGATATGGTCGGAGTGCGGGTGCGTTGCGACTATGTAATCGAGCTTTTCAACGGAATTCGCCCTGAGATAATCAAGTATTTTTTGGTCGTTGCCGCGCTCGCCCGCGTCTATCAGCATGGCGTGCTCCCCGCTTTTAACGAGAATGCTGTCTCCCTGACCGACGTCGATGACATGGACGGTAAAAGGCGCGTTCAGCGCGTCGCCGTCCTGCACGGTCTGCTTATCGCCCGAGAGCAGCTCGCCCCAGGTAGGGATATCGAACGGAAGATTCATATACGGCGCGAAGGTTATCAGCAGCGCGACGGCTATGACCGCCACGGTAACTATAAGCTTCGTGCGCTTATTCTGTGCGGCGGAGCCGCCTTTTCTCTGGTTTGCCATAATTTTCTCCTATCAGATCTCGTCGTCCCCGGGGGCATCCGACAGGGCGCATTTCTCCATCCACTGCTGCTTGGTTATGAGCACCTGGCGGGGCTTGCTGCCCTCGAACGGGCCGATAATGCCCTTGCTCTCGAGCTCGTCCATGAGCCTTGCTGCGCGGGCGTAGCCGAGCTTGAGCTTGCGCTGAAGGAGCGTTGTGGACGCCATTTTTGCGTCGAGCACGACTTCGACGGCGTTCGGGAACATCTCGTCGCCCGGCTCCTCGCCGTCTTCGCTGCTCGCGGCACTGCTCTTCTTGCTCGAGCCCGCTATTGCGGCCTGCCTGTTTATCTCGTCCATAATGCCCTCATCGTACTCCGCCTCGGCGTTGTGCTTGATGAAGTCGGCGACATTTTCGACCTCCTCGTCGGAGATGAAGCAGCCCTGAATACGGGTGGGCTTATTTGCGCCTATGGGATTAAAGAGCATATCTCCGTTGCCTATGAGCTTTTCGGCGCCCGACATATCGAGTATGGTTCTCGAATCAACGGACGACGATACGGAGAGCGCGAGTCGGCTGGGGATATTGGCCTTGATAATACCCGTTATGACATCGACGGAGGGGCGCTGAGTCGCTATGACAAGGTGCATACCCGCGGCTCTCGCCTTTTGAGCAAGGCGGCATATCGCGTCCTCGACCTCGTTGGGGGCAACCATCATAAGGTCGGCGAGCTCGTCGATGAAAATAACTATCTGATGCATCGGGCGCAGGGACTTGTCGCGCTCGGCTAATTTGTTATAGCCCTTGATATCGCGGACATTCTTTTCGGAGAGTATTTTATATCTGTTCTCCATCTCGTTGACCGCCCAGGTCAGCGCGCCCGAGGCCTTGCGCGGGTCGGACACGACGGGCACGGCAAGGTGCGCGATGCCGTTATAGACGGTGAACTCAACCTGCTTGGGGTCGATCATCAGAAGCTTTACTTCATCGGGGGTCGCGTTATAGAGAATGCTTGCTATCATTGTGTTCAGGCACACGGATTTACCTGAGCCCGTGGTACCGGCTATGAGCAGATGGGGCATCTTCGTAAGATCCGCGCACACGGCGTTGCCCGCGATGTCCTTGCCCAAAGCGACGTTGAGCTTGCTCTTTGCGTTTTGAAACTGCGGACTTTCGATTATCTCGCGCAGATAGACCATTGAGCGCAGCTTGTTGGGCACCTCGATGCCTATCGCAGCCTTGTTCGGAATGGGCGCTTCGATTCTTATTCCCGACGCGGCGAGGCGCAGGGCGATATCGTCCGCAAGATTTGTTATTTTGTTTATTCTGACGCCCGCGTCCGGCTGAAGCTCGTATCTCGTGACGGACGGACCGCGGCTTATCTCGGTTATTTTGGCATGGACATTGAAGCTCTCGAGAGTCTCAAGCAGCTTCTGCGCGTTGGATTTGAGCTCGTCGGAGAAGTTTTCGTTGCCGTCGTGTATAGGCTCCTTGAGGCAGGTTATCGGGGGCTTGCGATAAGTCGGGCGGCTCTCGATAACGGGCTCCTCCGCAGTCTCCTGCGTTTCAATCTCGGGCTCGGGCTTTTTGACTGGCTCTTTCTTCTTGGGCTTTTCGGGCTCATCTGACTTCTTGCTTATATCGAGCATCTCAAGCTCGTCTTTTGCGCTCTCCGTCGGCAGAGGCGGCACACAGGCGGGTCTGCCCTGCGCGGCGGCGGCGGTCTTTGAAGCGGCTGCTGCAACCTTTGCGGTAGCATTTGCCGCCTCGGCGCGGCTGACTATATCATCGATACTGACATCGGCCTGAACGGGCTTGCGCGGGAATACCGTGGGCTCGGGTCCCTCATCGTCGGCCTTTTTGCGGCTCTTTGCGGGTGCGGCGGGCTCATCTGTCGGCAGAGGCGGCACGGGGAACGGGCGCGGGCTAACATACGGCTCCTCCGCCTTCTTCCTACGCGTGTCTCTCGACGGCGCTCTCTCCTGCTCCTCTTTGACGCGCTGTGCTCCGCGCTCAAGGCGCTCGTTCGTGTCCTCGCTCATGCGCTTTAAGGGCTTTGCAATGGACATACCGAGGCGGGACAGGGTGAGTCCCGTCAAAAACATTATGCTGACGGCGAGCAGGATAATGTCAATTATCGCCGCTCCGACCTTGCCCGCCATTTTGGCGAGCAATCCGCCGACGAGCGCACCGAGTGCGCCCGCGCTCGGGAAAGTGTCGTAGTCTCTCCACGCGGACTTTATCTGATCGCCGAGGCTCAATGTTGAAAAATATTCGGCGGGGTTCGAGAAAATATGTATCGCCGAGCAAATCAGCAATATTGATATCCCGACGCCGATAAGATTCGACGATATCGAGCCGAAGGTCTTATCCATGGCTAACATGACCGAGACATAGATAAGCATGACCGGCCAGATATATGTACACGTTCCGAACACGCCGAACATAAAATTATGCACGGCAAGCCACGCGTGCTCGCCCTCGATAAAAGCCATTGCTATGAGCAGAGCCGCAACAGCCATAAGCGCTATCGCCGCTTTTTGGCGGCGTGAGGACAGCTGCTCGGGCGTTTTCTCGACGCTCTCGGTCTTCGCTGCCGCGGGCTTTGGCGCGGGGGCTTTTTTAGTTGTTGTTTTCTTCTTGGCGGCTGTTGACTTTGCCGCAGTCTTTTTCGCAGCCATTAAGGCCCTCCTTAGAAATTCAAACGGTCTTATCTGACCTTTTCAACTATGCCGGCGACTATAACGACAACGCCCAGAGCGAGGCAATAGTAGCCGAAAATCTTAAACTTATCTATCTTGACGAGCCATTCAAGCGCCTTTATCGCCGCAAAGCCGACGACGGCGGCGGTGACGATGCCTATGACGACGGGCAGGATATCTATCTGCTCGCCGAGAGCCACGGCGTCCTTTATCTCCATAACATTGGCGGCAAGGATAGCCGGGATACCGAGGATGAACGAATAGCGAACCATATATTCCTTCGACACGCCGCAGAGCATACCGGTTGAAATGGTCGAGCCGGAGCGCGAGATGCCGGGGAAACCGGCGGCGAATGCCTGCGCCACGCCGACAGCAAGCGCCGATTTAGCGCCTATCTGGGGACGAGCTTTGACCTTCTTTGCGCGCCACGAGCCGATGAGCAGGAGTATCGCAGTGACAATAAAGCAAACGCCCTCGACAAATATATCGTTGTCGTCGGCAAGCGAGCCGAGGACATCCATTATGCGCCTGTCGTCCCCGACGGGGATAAGCAGAAACAGCAGCGGCACACAGGAGATAACGAACATAAAGAGCATACGCCTGTTTTCGTTCATCTCGCGCCACTTGAACTTGCCGGTAAAAATGTCTTTTATCGTGGCGAAAAACTCGACTATAAGACCCCATATTGTCTTATAATAAACGACGAACACCGCTATCAGAGTGCCCATATGTAGCAGCACCGTAAACAGCAGAGAGCTTGTGCCGCCGACATTTCCGAAGAAGTGCTGAAACACCGAGAGATGCCCGCTTGAGGATATGGGCAAAAATTCGGTCACGCCCTGCAAAAAGCCGAGCAATATCGCTTTGAGTATTTCCATCTGTTAAATTACCTCTTTTCCGATTTTTCGGCGGAGTATAAAGCGCCGGGTGAATAACATGGTTTCAGATATTCAAACGGGTCGGTCGTCACAAGTCTTTCAACGACCTCGCCTTTTTCTGTCCTTGAACACATCACGCAGCCGAACGGAGCTTCGTGCTCGCAGACCTCTGCGGGCGGCTGCATGAATATTTCTGCGGGAGAGACGACAGTATAGAGCATCACTCGCTCTCCCCTTTCTTTTCGTCCTGCTTTTCAATCATATCGCAGAGCTTTTCGAGAGCGTCGGAGAGAGTACCGAGGGAGTCGATGAGTCCCTCTCTGACCGCCGCCTCGCCGTCGAGCACCGTTCCCACGTCCATAACGAGCTGCCCGGTTGCGAGCATAAGCTCACGGAAGCGGTCGGCGGAGATACGCGAATTGTCGGATACAAATCTTACAATGCGCTCCTGCATCTGCTCAAAATAGGACATCGTCTGCGGCACGCCCAAGACGAGTCCCGTCATCCTCACCGGATGTACGGTCATGGTGGCGCTCGGCGCGATAAAAGAATACGCGCTCGAGGCCGCGAGCGGCACGCCTATCGAATGTCCGCCGCCGAGGACAAGGGACACAGTCGGCGTTTTCATTCCGGCTATAAGCTCCGCTATCGCAAGTCCCGCCTCGATATCGCCGCCGACGGTGTTGAGAATTATCAGCAGACCGTCAATATCGCGGCTCTCCTCAATGGCGACGAGTTGAGGGATGACGTGCTCATATTTTGTGGTCTTGTTCTGCGCCGGCAGGACATAGTGACCCTCTATCTGACCTATGACGGTCAGGCAGTGAATATAATGCCCGCGCTTATCGACGGTTATGGAGCCTGTTTCGACTATCTGACGAAGCTCTCTGTCCGTGCTGTCGGACGAATCGCCGTCATCCTCGCCAACACTCGGAGTCGGCGCGACGGGCTCCAATATGCTGTCTTTTTGTTCCGCTTGCTTTTTTCTGTTCATCGAATTCACTCCCGACAAACAGTATGCCCGATTAACTGCCCGTCATTCAGACAAAGCACGCGCACTGCGGCAGATTACATTTAATTATACCACGCAGAAGCCCTTCGGGCAACAGAAAAATCGGTATATATCAAATTCACCTATAAAATGTAATACATACGGGCGTATATTTGGCGCGGCGCACCTTGACAAAATCCGCGGATTGCAATAAAATTTAAAGGTAATTTTTATATACGGAGGGATACAGTTGGGCAGCACTATTGCACAAAAGCTTATAAAAAGCCACTTGTTGAGCGGTGATATGACCGTAGGCAGCGAGATAGGTCTCAGAATCGATCAGACTCTCACTCAGGACGCCACGGGCACCATGGCATACCTTGAATTCGAGGCCATGGGAGTCGAGCGCGTAAAGACCGAGCTTTCGGTCGCATACATTGACCACAACACCCTGCAGACCGGCTTTGAAAACGCGGACGACCACAGATTCATAAGGAGCGCCGCGAAAAAGAGAGGACTGCTTTTTTCACGCCCCGGCAACGGCATCTGCCATCAGGTGCATCTTGAGCGCTTCGGCATCCCCGGCAAGACGCTTATCGGCTCCGACAGCCACACTCCTACCGGCGGCGGCATAGGTATGCTCTCGTTCGGCGCGGGCGGACTCGACGTCGCAGTTGCGATGGGCGGCGGCGCATACTACATAACTATGCCCAAGATGACACGCATAAACCTGCACGGCGCACTTTCGCCGTGGGTCAGCGCAAAAGATATAATTCTCGAGGTTCTGCGCATAATGTCCGTCAAGGGCGGCGTGGGCAAGATAATCGAATACGGCGGAGACGGAGTCAAGACTCTTTCCGTCCCCGAGCGTGCAACCATAACCAACATGGGCACGGAGCTCGGCGCAACGACCTCCGTTTTTCCCTCCGACGAAGTGACGAAGGCTTTCCTCGCCGCTCAGGGCAGAGAGCAGGACTGGGTCGAGGTCAAGGCGGACGACGATGCGGTTTACGACGAAGTCATCGACATAGATCTCGGCACCCTCGAGCCCCTCGCGGCTATGCCTCATATGCCCGACAATGTTAAGAAAGTTTCGGAAATAGGCGAGATAAAAATCGACCAGGTCTGCATAGGCTCCTGCACGAACTCCTCGCTCTACGATATGCTCAAGGTGGCGGCTGTTCTCAAGGGCAAGCGCGTCGCTCCGAGCGTCAGCCTCACTATCTCCCCCGGCTCCATGCAGGTTCTCAGAATGCTCTCTGAGGACGGCGCACTCTCCGACATTCTCGGCGCGGGCGCAAGACTGCTTGAGTGCGCGTGCGGTCCGTGCATAGGCATGGGTCAGTCGCCGAACTCCGGCGCCGTCTCCCTGCGCACCTTCAACCGCAACTTTGAGGGACGCTCCGGCACCGCGGACGCCGGCGTCTATCTCGTCAGCCCCGAGGTCGCTGCGGCCTCCGCTCTCACGGGCGTGCTGACAGACCCGAGAACCCTCGGCGAGGCTCCGCACATCACCATGCCCGATCACTTTGAAATAAACGACAATCTCATCGACAAGCCCGCTTCGCCCGAGGAAGCAAAAAATCTTGAGATAGTCTACGGCCCGAACATAAAGCCCGTACCCAACGGCGACGCACTGCCCGAGAGCATAGAGGCAGAGGTCGTTCTCAAGGTCGGCGACAATATCACGACCGATCACATCATGCCCGCGGGCGCAAAGATTCTCCCCTACCGCTCGAACGTGCCGTTCCTGTCAAACTTCTGCTTCAAGCAGTGCGATGAGCACTTTGCCGAGCACTGCAAGCAGGCAGGCAAGGGAATCATCATCGGCGGCAGCAACTACGGTCAGGGCTCTTCGAGAGAGCACGCGGCACTCGTTCCGCTGTATCTCGGCATAAAGAGTGTCATAACAAAATCCTTTGCTCGCATACATCAGGCAAATCTCATAAACGCCGGTATAGTGCCGTTCACTTTCGCAGACCCAGCCGATTATGACCGCATAGAAAAGGGCGACAGGCTCGCACTCGACGGCATAAGAGAGACGATAGAAAACGGCGGCGAGGCTGTTCTCAAAAACGAGACAAAGGGCGAGAGCTACAAGCTCTGCTACAGCTTCTCCGGCAGACAGAAGGATATAATCCTTGCGGGCGGTCTGCTCAACTACACAAGAGAATCACACAAATAAGAGAGGAAGATAAGCATGACAGAGGCACAGGTCAAGAACGCCGTTGAAAAATTTGAGGCTCTCATCCGCGCTCAGAGCGACCGTTCGGACAAGATAAAGACTCAGGGCGATTTCACCGACTTCAAGGCGCTCGACAAAATAATCATCGGCGTCTGCGGCGGCGACGGCATAGGCCCGGTTATAACTAAGGAATCCGCAAGAGTTCTCGAATATCTGCTCGACGACAAAGTTAAGGCAGGTAAAATCGAGTTCAAGGTCATTGACGGACTGACCATAGAAAACCGCGTCAAGGCTAACAAGGCTATCCCCGACGATGTGCTCGAGGAGCTCAAGAGCTGCCACGTTATTCTGAAGGGACCGACCACTACCCCGCAGGCGGGCGATCCGTGGCCGAATATAGAGAGCGCAAACGTCGCTATGCGAAAGGCTCTCGACTTATTTGCGAATCTCCGCCCCGTCAAGGTTCCCGAGCAAGGCATTGACTGGACCTTCTTCCGCGAGAACACCGAGGGCGCATATGCCGTAGGCTCTATGGGCGTAAATGTCACCGACGACCTCGCGCTCGACTTCGTCGTGACCACCACCGAGGGCTGCGACAGAATCGCAAGGCTCGCCTATGACTACGCGCGCCGCAACAACAAGGGCCGCGTTTCGATAATCACAAAGGCAAACGTCATCAAAACAACTGACGGCAAGTTCCTGAACCTATGCAAGAAGGTCGGCGAGGAATATCCCGATATCGTGACCGACGAGTGGTACATCGACATCACCACGGCGAAGCTCATCGACGAGAAGCGCCGCCGCGACTTCAAGGTATTCATTCTCCCGAATCTCTACGGCGATATAATCACCGACGAGGCGGCGGAATTCCAGGGCGGCGTCGGCACTGCCGGCAGCGCAAACATCGGCAAGCGCTACGCGATGTTTGAGGCCATTCACGGCTCGGCTCCGAGAATGGTTCGCGAGGGCAGAGCGCAGTACGCAGACCCCTGCTCGATGCTCAGAGCGAGCGTCATGCTGCTCTCCCACATCGGCGAGCAGGAGAAGGCCGATCTTCTCGAAAGAGCGCTCGACATCTGTATGTATGAGGACAAAAAGCTCAAAATCACAGGCCGCGAGGACGGCTGCACCTGCAGCGAATTCGGCGACTATGTCATGGAGACGGTCAGAAAAATCAGCGAATAAAAACACCCGCAGGAGACTGCGGACACAGAATAGCAACAGCTGCGGCGATTTGTTCCGCCGCGGCTGTTTTGTGTTTTATGCTGTTGTTTGACGGCGGCTTCTCCCCCTCAAATTTCGATTCATCGGACTGCCACCGATGATAACGGCAAATCCTGTGCAAGAAAAATATTCGAACGGCTTTTCGTTTTGCCGACGCTTTGGAAACGGCAGGGGCTATAAAAGCTCCTGCCGTTTCTTATACATATTCCGCTGTCATCCAAACCGTGCCGGTGAAGCGATTGAAATCTACCATAATGTAGTTACCGCCGCTTCCGAAATCGAATTCGCGTTCGAAGTTTCCGTCGCTGTCGGGCAAAAATTTCGTCGCCCTTCCGTTCATTCTCAGTCGAATGACCGCGCTGCCCGTCTCGGTTTTTATATACGCTTTGACTTTTATCCGTCTGTCGCGCGCCGACGCGCCGCCGAACACGGTATCGCGCCCGGTCTCGTTCTCGCACTGCGCGGTATAGCTGCCGATAAACCAATTTCCGTTTCTGTTTTTCCGCCTGCCGATAAGCTCGGCGCTGCTTGTGACATCGGACATTTTGAACGCGCCGCGCAGGTCATCAAAGCATCTGTCAACGCGCTTGAACCGCAAATTTTCGCGGCTCATGCACGCCGTGAGCGAGAGCATTAGAGCAAGAGTCAGCAGAACAGCCACTGTTCTCTTCATTATTCTCTCTCCTTTGCGCCGCTGACTATCTTATAATAAGCGTTGGAGGTGACGCGGTAAATAAGAGTATAGAACAGCGCGAACGCGACAAAGCAGATGGCAGTGGTTACGAAAAAGAGTGCGGAGAAATTGAAGTTGAAAGAAAAGAGTATTCTGCGGATTATTACGGAAGCGAATATCATATGCAGACCCGCTCCCGCGAGGGGCAGGAAGAATACCGTGAGCAGCTGAGAATTTATGCTCTTTCTTATCTCCTTTTTCGTCATGCCGACCTTCTGCATTATCTCAAAGCGCGACTGATCTTCGTAACCCTCAGAGACCTGCTTATAGTAGATTATCAGCACAGCCGCAAAGATGAACACCACAGAGAGCATAATGCCGAGATAGAACAGCGCGCCGAAGGACGAATAGTAATCGTCCCTGTCAACATTGCGGCTCTCTACCGAGAGGGTCAGCAAGTTTTTGTAAGCGCTGTTTTTATTTCCGAACAGCTGCCTTGTCATATCTATATAGTCGTAGCACAGCGCTCTTTCGCCCTCTATGTCCAAATCGGTATCGAAGAATCTGAAATACTTGTAATTGACGGTGCTCAGTCCATCTTTGACCGCGTCTTTGGCAAAGCCCTTGACGGCCTCTTTTAAATCGGGCACGAAGATAAACATCGAGGGGGCGATGTTCACGGAGGTTTCGCCGTCAATCAAATAATTGTCCACTGTCTTTTTGACCTTGTAGGTCTTGCCGTCGCCGAGGGTCACGGTGTCATATTTATACTTCATTTTGTAGCCGTAGACTATGACCTCGTCGGGCGCGAGCGTCTCGTTTGCGCCCATGACGGCGTTGTAGTCCTCTATCGGCACGATATCGAAGCAGGTATGCGCCCCGGATTTTATGCCTACTTCTACCGCCGTGCCGTCCGGCGTAAGCTTTCCGCCGTCGAGTATTGTGCCGACAGTCACGACCGACCTGTAAGCTACGATATTCGAAGCGTTCGCATTATGAGAGGCTGCAAGGGAATCGATGTCCGCCGCTACTTTTTTCAGATTGTCGTCATCAATCTCGTCGAGAGAGGTAAATCCCGTAGACAGCGTGATGTCTCGCGGATAGCGGATGCTGATGCTGTTCTCCGTGCCGAAGAACAGACAGGCGGTCGAGGATATCATGACGAGCACCATCGTTGCGAGCACGCAGACGGACGCGAGTCCCGCGCCGTTTCGCTTCATTCTGTAGGTCATAGACGATACGGAGACAAAGTGGTTCGGCTGATAATAATAGTTCTTGCGCTTTTGCAGGAAGCGGCAGAGGAGCACAGAGCCGAAAATCATAAGCAGATAGGTGCCGACGATAACCATTATGACCGCGATAAAGAACACCCTGACCGCAGTTTGCGGCTCCTCCACTACGACGGCTGTCGTATATGCGCCGAGGAGCAGGAGCACGCCGATGACGCCGAGCAGAGGGTTCGCTTTCGGCGGCTTTTCACCGAGGCTCTCGCTTCTTAAAAGCGTCACCGCATCAGCGCTCATTATCTGGCGCACGGAGTTTAAAAAGAGAAGAAGGAATATGACGGAGAACACGCCTGCCGTCAGCAAAATCGCGGTCGGAGAGACGTAGAAGGAATAGCTTACCTCCGCCCGATTCATCACCTTTATCAGCCCGAGCTCGGCGAGCTTCGAGAGCGCGACACCGAGCACAAGCCCGCAGAAGAGCGAAATGGCCGAAGTTATCAGGCTCTCCCAAAAGAGCAGGATGCTGATATTCTTTTTGTCCATGCCGAGGATGTTATAGAGTCCGAACTCCTTTTTCCTGCGGCGAATGAGAAATGAGTTTGTATAAAAGAGAAAAATGCAGGAGAATATGGCTATGACCCAACCGCCGAACATGAGCACGACATTCACCGTTTTATCGCCGAACGTGCCCTTGAGCGACTCGCCGTAGCGCAGGAAGATGACGATATAATACATCATTATCATGCCTATTTGCGTCAAGATATACGGCAGATAGAGGCGCTTATTCTTTCTTATCCCGTCGAATGCGAGGCGCGGATAAAAGCCCTTTTTCATCTGTGCTCACCGCCCGTCGCAAGCAGAGTCAGAGTCTCGGATATCTTCTGATAGAGTCGGCTGTCGGTGTCTGCGCCGCGGTAAATCTGATGGAACACCTCGCCGTCCTTTATAAACAGCACGCGCTTCGCGGAGGAAGCCGCCTTGACGGAGTGCGTGACCATGAGGATAGTCTGTCCGAGGGAGTTCACCTCGCCGAACAGGCGCAGCAATTCGTCGGTGGACTTTGAATCGAGCGCGCCCGTGGGCTCGTCTGCCAGAATCATGCGCGGCTCGGTTATCAGCGCGCGGGCGACCGCCGCCCTCTGCTTCTCGCCGCCGGATATCTCGTAGGGGTACTTCTTGAGCAGCTCCGTTATGCCGAGACGTTTTGCTATCGGCTCAAGGCGGGCGTGCATCTCATCGTAGCTCCTGCCCGCGAGGACGAGCGGGAGATAGATGTTATCCTCGACCGTGAACGTGTCGAGAAGATTGAACTCCTGAAACACGAAGCCTAAATTGTCCCTGCGGAAAGCGCAGACGGCGTCCTCCTTTATTTTTGAAAGATCCTTGCCGTCGATTATAACGCTGCCGGAGGTGGGTCTGTCAAGAGCCGCAAGAATATTGAGCAGAGTGGTCTTGCCGGAGCCCGATTCGCCCATTATGGCGACATATTCGCCCTCCGACACGCTGAAGTTCACGTTTTTAAGAGCCTCGACCTTGTTGCCGCCGAAGCGCGTTGAGTAGACTTTTTTGAGTCCGTTGACTTCCAAAATACTCACTGTTTTCGACCTCCTGTCATTTTGTGGCTCTATTATAGCCGAAAAGGGAAATGTGCCTCCATAGAAAAGGCTTACATTTCCCCCTTCAAATCTTACGTTTTTGTAAGAAGTTATTCTTTCTTCAGCCTGTACTGACCGAGATCGAGACGAATCGCCGTCCCCTCGCCTACCGTTGAAGAAATCGAGATATCTATGCCGAGGTTTTCGCAAATTCGGCGGCACAGATACAGTCCGAGCCCGCTCGCGCGGCGGTCGTCCCTGCCGTTGCAGCCCGTATAGCCCTTGTCGAACACTCGCGGCAGATCCTCCGGCGCTATGCCTATCCCCGTATCCTCAATGCAGAGAATTTTGCCCTCGGAATAAATCTTTATACGCCCCTCGCGGGTATATTTGAGCGCGTTCGAGAGCAGCTGTTCGATAACGAACGCGAGCCATTTTTCGTCCGTAACGGCGCGGATATCGACTCTGTCATATTCGAGGCGTATCCTGCGGTCAATGAACTCGGGGGCGAACTTCTTCACCGAGCCTTTTATTATGCCGTCTATATCCTGCTCCCTGAAAACATAGTCGCTGTAGTTCGAGCCGAGGCGTATAAAGACGAGCACCATTTCGACATATTGCTCTATCCGAGACAGCTCGGAGGCGAGCCTGCGCGCTTCGGGCACATCCTCTTTTTGAAGCGTCAGGCGCATTGCCGCTATCGGCGTTTTTATCTGATGCGCCCAGACCGTGTAGTAATCGACCGTGTCGCGTATGCGGCTGTCCGCCTGTGCCATTATCTCCTCGATTTTCTCCTTGAGCGCCGATATGAGCTGCTGATAGTCGTAGTCGGTTATCCCCTCCGGCTCGGGCAGAGCCGAGATAATCTCCGTGTTTCTGCGGCGCAGCTCTTCAAAAAACTTATGGCGGCGATAGGCCTTCGTCATATCATAGGCGACGAACGCCGCGCCGAAAAGCAGGCACAGTGCACACGGATACATCACGGCGCGCACTGGCAGACGGTAGAACCAAAACGAAACCGCGAATATGCAGACGAAAAGCAGAAGCAGAAAAAGCCGCCTCCACCGCTCCTTGACATAACCCTTGAAAAAGCTCATAACTCCTCCGAAAATCAAGCTATTATATATCCGACGCCGAACTTTGTGGCGATAAACTCCTTTAGTCCCGCCGCGTCAAGCTTCTTTCGCAGACGGTTGACATTGACCGTAAGCGTGTTTTCGTCAACGAACGCATCCGTCTCCCAAAGGCGCTCCATCAGCTTTTCGCGGCTGACCACCTTGCCCTTGTTTTCCATGAGACAGAGCAGGATCCTGTATTCATTCTTTGTCAGCGTTATCTTTTCGCCGCCGAAAACGAGCGAATTTTCGCCTGTATCGAGCAGGGCGTCCCTGTGCTCGAGCACCGGCACGCTCGCGCCGAAATCGTATGTGCGGCGCAAAAGAGCCTGAATTTTCGCCATAAGAACGCTGCCGTCGAACGGCTTCGAGATAAAATCATCGGCCCCGAGGTTCATCGCCATGACGATATTCATATTGTCCGCCGCCGAGGATATGAAAATTATCGGCACCTTCGAGACGCGGCGAATCTCGCTGCACCAGTGATAGCCGTCAAAAAACGGCAGCATGATATCGAGCAGAACTATATGCGGCGAAAACTCGGCGAACTCGTGCATGACATTGCCGAAATCACTCACGATATGCGTTTGGAGATTCCAAGCCTGCGCCTGCGCCGCAACTGCGTTGGCTATACCCGGGTCGTCCTCAACGATAAAGAGCCTGTACATACCGCACCTCCCAAAAGCTTTCATTAGAGTCAACGGGCAACGCCGCCCGAAAACTTCGACTTTATCTATAATAATTATACGGCATATGAGACCTCGTTTCAAGAAAAACAGTCCCGCAAATAAAAAATAGGCGCAGGCGCCGCAAATCCGATTGACCGCGGTGTCTGCACCCGTTGAGAAAGTGGAGATAAAAAAGATATTTTGAAGGAGTTTTGGGGGATTATCCTCGGTTTTGGCTCAAGCAAAGTTATTCTACTTCGACTGCCGAAAAGTCATAATACAAATCCATCGGGCACTCTTCATCGAGCAAGAGGATGCTGTTATCCTCCAGCAGAAGGGTATCGCCCGCATACTGCATGATAAAGTCCATGCCGTAGCTGACCGCCTGCTCCTCGTTCTCGGCATAAACCAATCCGCTGACGGGGTTAACTGTGTTCTCATAGCAGCCCACTTCGCTGCCGTCCTCGCCGATTTTTTTGCATCTGCATTCGATTATATAACGCGAGCCGATATCGGGAAGCCCGTCATATTCTTTCAACATTAGTATCCGTCCCTTGAGTTTATAAGGCGCGGCTATGCCGTCCGTTCAAACCTCCCCTCTTGCGCAACCGAAAAGCGGACGGAGCTTCCGCCCGCTTTCCGTCGCATAGGAGCATCGAAGGGAGATGAATTAAGCCTATTGTTTTAGTGCTCTTTATTCTAAAGCATAACGGCGAAAAAATGTCGGTTTTTTAAAAAACGATGAAAAAACAGACAAAAACGATGTTTTTTCAGTGTTTTTAATTCTAAATTGCAATGTTGACGATGCTTCTCGGCAAGTGCTTTTTTTAAATTTTATGTAATTGCAATTCAGTGTTATTGTCTAAATAACAAAAAAGCCCCGCACTTTCGTGCGGGGCACCGAACTTCGCCGATTACTTGCTGAGCTCTGCGAAATACTTAATGGTTCTGACCATCTGGCTGGTGTAGGAGTTCTCGTTGTCATACCACGAAACAACCTGAACCTCATACAGATCGTCGGCAATCTTAGCAACCATAGTCTGAGTTGCATCGAAGAGAGAACCGAATCTCATGCCGATAACATCGGAGGAGACGATGGGATCCTCGTTGTAGCCGAAGGACTCGGAAGCGGCAGCCTTCATGGCGGCGTTGATGCCTTCCTTGGTCACGTCGCTGCCCTTAACAACAGCGGTGAGGAGAGTGGTGGAGCCGGTCGGTACGGGAACTCTCTGAGCGGAGCCGATAAGCTTGCCGTTGAGCTCGGGGATAACAAGACCGATAGCCTTAGCAGCGCCGGTCGAGTTGGGAACGATGTTGGCAGCGCCTGCGCGGGCACGTCTCTTGTCGCCCTTTCTGTGGGGGCCGTCAAGGATCATCTGGTCGCCGGTGTAGGCGTGGATGGTGGACATGATACCGCTCTGGATGGGAGCGTAATCGTTAAGAGCCTTAGCCATGGGAGCAAGGCAGTTGGTGGTGCAGGAGGCTGCACTGATTATAGCGTCGTCGGCAGTGAGGGTGTCCTCGTTGACGCTGAAGACGATGGTCTTGAGGTCATTGCCTGCGGGAGCGGAGATAACGACCTTCTTCGCGCCTGCGTCGATGTGAGCCTGGCTCTTCGCCTTGGAGCAGTAGAAGCCGGTGCACTCAAGAACAACATCAACATCGAGCTCGCCCCAAGGAAGATCCTTGGCGTTGGGCATGGCATAGATGGTGATCTCCTTGCCGTCAACTATGATAGCGCCGGGAACCTTGACAGTCTTGCCGTCCTCTTCATACTCAGCAGCCTTGAAGTCTACGGTGTGAAGATTCTCGCCTATTCTTCCGCAATAGCCGCCCTGAGCGGTATCGTACTTGAGAAGGTTTGCAAGCATCTCGGGGCTGGTAAGATCGTTGATGGCGACAACCTCATAGCCCTCTGCGCCGAACATCTGACGGAATGCAAGACGACCGATACGGCCAAAGCCGTTAATAGCAACTTTAACTGACATTTGAATTCCTCCGTTATTTAGTATAATTGGTTATTGGTTACATACCGCATATATTTTAGCCGTTTTTGTCCCCATATGCAAGCAATTTGATAAAAATTTACAGATAAGAGAAAAGTTTCGTTAATCTGCCCAAAATATTGTTTTTCAAAGCCGCAAAGGACATAATACTGCCGAAAAAACGGCACCGGTATTTTAGCTTTCGGGCATTATAATTTATCTGCAAACGAAAAACCTCCCCGCTTTCAAAGCAGGGAGGCAAAATATCGTTTTTTGCGGATTACTCCTCCGATGAGTTGCCCGCAAGCATGGAGATAGCCGCCTGTAACTGGGTGTCTCTGTCCTTTTCGAGCGTGCTGAGATTCTCTCTGAGCGAATCGGCAAGAATTATCTCGGTATCGGGGGTCAGCCCGTTGCCGTCGAAGCTGTCGCTGATATAGGGAAGCATCTTCGAGGTGGTCAGCACTATTGCGCCGCCGTCGCTTAATTCAAAGGTCTCCTGCACATCGGCTCTGCCGGCGGTCTTTTCGCCGATAAGGAACGCCTTGCCGAAATCCTTGAGGTCGCAGGCGAACAGCTCGCCGCAGCCCGCAGTGTCCGAATTTATAAGCACCGCCATGGGCATGATTATATCCTTTGAGTCGGAGCTGTAGGTCTTGACGGTCTTTCCGGTCTTGTCAACGAGCGTCGCTATTGCCTTGTTGCCCTCGGTAGCCGTCGGAACAAGGAGGTCTATAACGCGGCAGGTGTACTCGACGGTTCCGTCATAGGTCGAACGCACGTCGAAGATAAGGCTCTTTGCGCCCTCTTTTTTGAGCTGAGTTATAGCCTTTTCAAGCTGGTTTAAGGTGTTCTTGTAGAACGCGGATATCTTTATATATCCGACCGTACCTATAAGCTCGTAGCTTACGGTCTGATTCGTGTAGCCGAGGACGACGTTGACGGATTTGTCCACATCGTCGCGCCTGTAAGTGAGGCTGACGGAGGTCAGCTTTATGCCGCTGAGTTTGCCCGCCATCTCGGCGCTGTTTTCGGCAGTTACCGTGTCGTCGCCTATGGCAACTATCCTGTCGCCCTTTTGAAGGCCCTCGGTCTGCGCCGGGGAGTTGGGATAGACCTCCGTTATGAGCAGATATCCGCTCACGGGGTCGGTCTCGACCTCAACGCCGATACCCGCGCTGCGACCCTCGAGCTTCGAGGAATAGAGCTTGTAGGCGTCCGCGTTCATATAGCGGCTGTACTTGTCGCCGAGGCCGTTGATATAGCCGTTTTCAAGGTTTGAGTCAAGCATGGCCTCGTCTATGTCGCCGTAATACTTCGAGCGCACGATCTTGTCGACCTCTTCAACCGCGTCATACATCTGCGCGCGCTTGGGAAGGTCGGTTATCAGCTTGTTGTACATACGCTGAGAGACCGACATGGTTATTGCAAAGCTCGCGGTTACACTCAGAACAATGAGCGCAATTGCAAGTCCGAGCGAAATTTTCTTGTTCATTTGCTTTCACGTTCCTTCCTGCCTGGAATCAATTCGGAGGCGTGACGAAATTCAAGGGATTGAGCCTGTTGACTACGCCGTTTTTGACCTGCATGACCTGGAAATGGACATGGGGGCCGGTGACATAACCGGTGTTTCCGATATAGGCGATGACCTCGCCTTTTTCAACATACTGCCCCGCCGAGGCGATTATCTTCGAGCAGTGGCCGTAGTATGTTCTGTATCCGTCTCCGTGGTCTATCGTGATATAGTTGCCGCCGACGTCGGAATAGCCTCTGACGAGCACCTTGCCGCTCTGCGCCGCAATTATATTTTTTCCGTAGGAGACGTTGACGCCGTTTTCGCGCACGACTATATCGATAGCCGGGTGCATGGTGTAGGTTCCGTCACCCTCGGGATCGTAGTATCCGTAGCCCGCGGATATGTAGGAATTCTTATACGGAACGGGCCAAAGCATCTCGCCGTTGTCATAGTAATCGTTGTCGCCGCCCTGGGAGCCGCCGCTTATAAGCTGGTCTATCTGGCGTTCAAACGCCGCGCGCTTGCGGTACTGCCTCTGCAGCTCCTGCTGATATTCGGCACTGCTCTTGTCGAGCGAAGTCATAAGGGCGGATATCTGGCGGTAGTTTGCGTTATATGCGCTCTGCTTTGAGGACAGTGTCTTGTTCTTGCTGTCGAGCTCGGACTTTTTCTCGACCAATAACGAGCGCTTCTCCTCGAGAGCCTTCTTGTCCTTGTCGAGCTCCGCCTTGGCGGCGTTGAGCTCCTCTATCTGCTTTTCGAGCTTTGAAATGAGCTTGTTGTCGTTTTCGGTGACGCTCGCCAAAAGCTGAATACGCAGCAGCAGAGACGATATACTGTCCGATTCGAGGAGTATCTCTATCCACGAGGACGAGCCCGCCATATATGTGGCGCGCAGTCGCTCGGATATTTTCTCCTGCGTCGCGGCAATATCCGCGTCTATCTTGTCTATCTTCGACTGGGCGTCGGCTATCTTCTTGTCGAGCGCCGATATCTCCCTGTCGTAATCGGCTATATCCGCATTGAGCACGGAGAGCTGAGAGTTCAGAACGTCGAGCTGGCTGCTTATCGCCTCTGCCTGAGAAGAGAGCAATTTCATCTTCTCCGCATTCGACGCCTGCTGATTCTGAATATTTTCGAGCTTTTTCTGATTTGCTTCAATCTCTTTTTCGAGCTCGTTGTAGTCCTTTTTCAGATCATCGAGACTCTTTGCCTGAACCCTCGTCGGAAAGACTCCGGTCACAAGCACGAGCGCCGCGCAAAGAACAAACGCCGCCGCTCTTTTGAGCCATGTGTTACGCTTATTCTTCATCTACTATCGCGAACTCCTTTTCCTTGAGATATTTTGTTATCGACACCGCGCTGCCTATCGCGCCGGCGAGAACGCCGAGCACAATGAACGCGGCGAGCAATATCAGAGCGTATTTGCCGAACGGGGCGACTCCCGCCATGCCTATGCCGGCGAGACTCTTGACGAGCGTTCTGCCCGCCAATTCATATATGCCCCAGACGGCTAACAGTGCGAGTATGCCGGATATAACGCCGAGCATCATGCCCTCTATCATAAACGGCCAGCGGATGAACCACCTCGTCGCGCCGACGCTCTTCATGATATTTATTTCGAGTCTGCGGCTGTCCATCGTTATTCTTATGGTATTGGCAACGATGAAAAGCGAGACTATCAGAAGCAGCGCTATCATGCCCACGCTTATATAGCTGACCGTGTTTCTGAGCCCCGCGAGCTGATTGGCAAGCTGCCTGTTCTCGCGGACATGGAGCACATTCGGAAGCTCCGATATGCGCTTTACCGTATCTTCAAATTTATCGGTATCCTTTAAAGAGACCTCATATGCATCGGGCAGCGGGTTTTTGTCCAGCCCGTCGAAGAGCACGGAGCTGTCCCCCATCTCGTCCTTGAGCTGAGCGAAGCCGCTCTCCTTGCCGACGAATTTGCAATCGCGGACATTTGAGAGCCCTCTCAGATTCGAGCCGAGCTCGTCGGTCTCAGCCTGAGTGGCGTTGTCGTCGACGAATACCATTATAACATTCTGATCCTCGACGTTGCCGATGAACATATTGATGTTGACCGTTATCATAAACGCGACGCCTATCATCACCATGCAGCTGAACAGCACGGAAATCGACGCTATGCTCATAAGACGGTTGACGTAGAGGTTCCTCATTCCCTCGCGGGTGAGGTAACCGAGGCTTCCGTTATTTTTCATCGCTCTCGTCCCCCTCTCCGTCCTCGAGGTATATCGAATAATCGGCAGCGGCGGAGGAATATGAGTTGTCATATTCGCTCCCGTATTCCGCCTTCTCTTTTCCGAAGCTCTCGAGAGCCTGCCTGTAAGCATCGTCGGCGGCGGTCTCGTTGGCTATCTCCGCGGCCTTTTCGGAGAGCTTCTCGGGCTTGCCCGCCTCCCCGTCCTCGTCGTCGAGGTACTTTGTCGCAAAGCCGTCCGCCGGGCGGCCGAGGGAGCCTTTTATCTTTATCTCGCGGTGAGCCGAGTTCTTCATCTTGCCGTCCGCCGCAACGGTTCCGTTTTCGAGCAGAATAACTCGCTTGTCATACATACGCACAAGATTGTGCTCATGGGTGACCATAATGACCGTCGTGCCCTCGCTGTTTAAGCGCATGAGCAGATCGACTATCTCAAGGCTCATTCGCGGGTCGACATTGCCCGTGGGCTCGTCCGCTATTATGAGGTCGGCGTTATTCGCAAGGGCGCGGGCAAGAGCCACGCGCTGCTGCTCGCCGCCCGAAAGCTCGGTGGGATAGCAGTTCATCTTGTCCGTCAGTCCCACTATGTCGAGCACGAACGGAACGCGCTTTTTTATCGTATTCTCCTTCGCGCCGATGACGCGCATGGCAAAGGCCACGTTGTCGAACACGGTCATCTTGGGTATCAGGCGGAAATCCTGAAAAACTATGCCCAACCCGCGGCGAAAATACGGTATTTCGCTGCGGGTAAGGCTGCTCAAATCTTGGTTTTTAATTATGATTTTTCCGTGCGAGGGCACTTCCTCACGCATCATAAGCTTGAGGAAGGTGCTTTTTCCGGCGCCGGATGCGCCGACAACAAAGACGAATTCGCCCTTGTTTATCTTGATGTTGACATGGTTTAGAGCATGTGTTCCGTTCTCATAGACCTTGGAAACATCTCTGAATTCAATCACACTTTTCACTCCTATATAAAGCGGTATCCCCCTCGCGTCTTTATACCGACCGTAAACGCCGCAGATCAGTACTTAACGGGCTTTGCATCGAGATACTTCTTGACCATAAGAGCCACCTTGAAGACGATGGCGTCGTCAAACTCGCGAAGGTCGAGGCCGGTGAGCTTCTTTATCTTCTCGAGTCTGTAAACCAGCGTGTTGCGGTGGACAAAGAGCTTGCGGGAGGTCTCGGAAACATTGAGGTTGTTCTCGAAGAAGCGCTGAATGGTGAACAGCGTCTCCTGATCGAGGCTGTCAATCGAGCCGCGCTTGAACACCTCGCTCATGAACATATCGCACAGCGTAGTGGGAAGCTGATAGATAAGTCTTGCTATGCCGAGATTGTCGTAGCTGACTATGGTCTTTTCCGTGTCGAACACCTTGCCGACCTCGAGGGCTATCTGAGCCTCCTTGAACGAGCGGGCAAGCTCCTTGACGCCCGTGACGGTCGTGCCTATGCCGACATATGCGTGGATATAAAGGTCAGTTGTCAGAGAATCGGAAATGGAGCGCGCGAGCTTCTCGAGATCCTTTGTCTCGATATTGCTGCGAACTTCCTTGACGAGAGCTATCTCATTCTCGTTTATGTTGATGACGAAATCCTTGGTCTTGTCCGGGAACAGATTCTGGATAACGTCGAACGCCGCGGAATCGTTATGCTCGGTGATTCTTATGAGAAGAACGGTGCGCACGGCATCGCTGTTGAAGCGAAGTTCACGCGCCTTGATAGCGATGTCGCCGGGAAGTATGTTGTCAAGAATAACGTTCTTGACGAAGTTGCCCCTGTCGAATTTCTCGTCGTAGCACTGCTTGATATTGCTCAGCGCCACGCAGCAGATATCCGCATATTTGCCTGCAAGCTCATCTTCGCCGTCGATGAAAACAGCATACTCTGCCTGCATATGAGAGCCGAACGAACGGTAGGTGCAGCCGTTTAATATACGGTCGCCGTCCTCTGAAAAAATCTGCGAAGCGTTCGAGATAACCTCGCCTATTTTGCCCAGCTCGCTGCAGGAGATTATAGTGCCTGTCTCGTCGATAACGCCGATCGTTCTGTCAACAGCGTCGCGCATCTGATGAATGACACCCTGGAAAAGCCTGTTTGACATAGTATCTACCCCTATTCTGAATAATTTCAACTTCTGCCATTTTAGACATTTTGACAACTGCGCTATAGACATTTTACACAATTATACGCTTAATTGCAATACATACGGGGCTAAAAAATATGTAAAATAAAGGATTTTTTTCAAAAACAGGCGAAAATGCACCTGTTTTTATCTATTTCCAACAAATTTTATGATTTGCTTTTAGTGGATTTGATCTTTGGTCATTTTGTCCATAGAATTCCACATAGGGGGTTTGGGGCGCTTTTCTCCGCACGATTTTTATGGTATAATGAGCCGAGAAAGCGAAAAAGGGGCGCAAAAATGGAAGGCAGCATACTGAGAGCATACATATCGGAGAACATCGAAAAGGCTCAAAGAGAAAATATCCCGGCGGCGGTATCGAAATTTCTCGATTCCGCGTCTCTCTCCGCGGCGGCCGCTCTCGCCCGCTCGACTGCGGG
>DPOR01000015.1 GCA_003538135.1 Oscillospiraceae bacterium | reverse complement strand
TTTCACTTTTTGTTAAGATTAAATGCTTTGAATATTGGACGCGGAGCGTGTCAAGGGGTGCAGAAGCACCGACCGAGCCGGCAGGCGAGACCAAGTTCCTCTCTCCTTGTCCCAAAAGCAAATGCAAGTGCTTTTTTCAATTAAGCGCACCTTCGGTGCATGAAAAATGAAAGCGCCTCGCTAATGAAGTACGATAAACCGCATGAAAATCAAAGTGCGCACACTTCCTACGAGCATAGCGAGCACTTCATAAAAACGAAGTAGTTGTCAGAAACTTCAAAGAAGCAGATGAAAACGGAACAGTGTCGGACGCGCAGAATGGATTCATCAAACAGATATCGATAGGTTTGTGTAACCCGCACCACTGGGATTAACAACTAAATAATCTGTCAAGCCGGATACACTTGTACGGTACTGACCACCTTTTTCAATAACCTTTTTTACTATCGGATTATCTTTTGGGGAATCCAAAAGCCCCGTGAACACAAAAAGCGTTTCGTTAAAATCAATAGTCGGAGCCTCTTCCACATATTTTCCATACTGTTGCAGCCACTGATCTGTCATTAGATTTTTTCTGCCTTTCATAATGTAAAGTTTAAATTCTGCTTAATGTAATTTTCCTTCTGCCGATATGTCTTAAAGGTTTGTTTTATGAACAGTCTCATTTTTCTGAGTGATGTGTATCATATTATTGTCTTAAAGTTATACCGATTTTCTCAGCACTTGCATTGATGAATGCCGCCGCAGTTTCTTCCGTTAGTCCATCACAACAGCATATGCGCTCTGCTTCGCGGCTTCAATGAACAATGCACTCCGAGCGCAAAGTTTTTTATTGCGTTTTTGTTTATAACACCATTTTTCTGTTATTTTATACCTCGGCTCCGGTTAACTTGAAACCGTCATCCGTCCAGTTCCACTCGGCAGACGCAAACGGCTCTTCACAACGGAACCATTCACCGTCGGCTCTGCAGCTGCATTCGGACTTAATAGGTTCAATAATACTGTTAATTTCGTCAAGGAAATTCTGCACTGTGCGAAGGGTATCCGGCAAAAACTGGATATCGCTTATCAGCAGTTCCGGTTCATCCTGCCAATCGGTCTTACAGAGTTCATATTCTTCATCAGACAAATACTTCTTCACGCACTCGCGCAGTTTACGCTGAATATCAGGATGTTTCTCATAGCCGAATTCAACAGCAAGAGTTACTCCAAGGGTATACCACCCGTTCGGGTACTCCTTATCCAAAACATACTGCGAATAGCGGGATTTTAAATCGTCCCACTCGCCGTTTTCGAATTTTCTGCAATAACCTTCGCCGTGGCTAAGCAACAGCTCGTAAATAGAATATGTAAAATTCTCATATTCACCCATCTCGGTAACTTCATCGCAGAACTCGGCTCTTCTCTCCTTGCTGTTGGCTTTGAACCACGGTGCGGCCGATGGTCCTGAATAACTACTTTTAATCTTAAATCCATCGGCAAAAGGCAGGTCTTTCAAAACGCCATATAAAAAATTTAGCAAGTTATCGGTGGTATATCCGTTTTTGCCGTATATGGTCAATTCAGCAGAATAATTTATCTTTCTTCCCTCCAGCACGCCGTACAACTCTCCGCGCATACTTTTTAACGCTCGCATACCCAGAAAGCCGAAATATGCTTGAATGGCTTTAAGCGAACTTTCATGTGCCGGTTTATGCTTGAATTCTATAATCTCGTTCAATTCAACTTCTCCGGGCACAAATTCATATCCGGAATCTATTGAGTTGAACTCTTCAAGCAGATTATCAATATTATTTTGGTAGTAATTATCGCGTTCTACTTGAGCGTTATATTTTTCCACATACTCAAGAAACATTTGCTGTGCTTTTTCTTCTATATCTTGATCTTCTACAAATTTGGCTTCCGGATAAAAATTAATTTTGCTGTCAAAAGATGGATATTTTTTTATCAATCCAAATATACAAGCTGTTTCACCTGCCACATAATGAAGGTCAGACAAAACACCGAGTGCTTCCTCAACCGTTTCTTCCTCGTCACCATGAACGGCTCGGTTGCCGCTTTTGCGGATGTAATGAAAAGCATTAATTACATTGCGATTGTTAATAAAATCACATACGACGGGGTCGCTTAAAATATCCACAAAAGACATGGATTTCATATTCTCATTATGCGCGGCAATATAAATGAACTTCGCCAAAAGCTCTGCGCTTTTACGTGCTGTAAATACGCTCTGAACCGGCATTGTCATAACAAGCTTCTCGGCATTGTTGCAATTCTCATAAACATATCCGAGTCCACGAAGACCTTTTAAAAAATCAAAATTCATTCTTTGCTCTCCCTGATAAAATATTTGCATCATACTTATTGCTTTTTACCTTTATTTACTATTTACACTTGTAAGACTAATTTATCACAAAAAACGTTATTTGTATACAGGTAATTTTTTTATGTCCGAAAAAACGGACTTCGGCAAAAAAAATAAACCATATTTTGTCCGAACGCCACGAATCGTATATGTACAAAAAATGCACCAATAAAATTCTACCGCACGCAAATATCACTTTTCAAAACAAGACGAGTTGTCTCAGCTTGAATGTCGGTTCGAGTTTTTGCCGACTTCTGACCGAATAATCGGACTTATCTTTTTTCTGTGGTGATTGCACATTGACTATATTCTGTTGAGGTGTTATAATGGTGCTATAGATAATTTTTGATTTCGAATGAGTAATTATATTTTGTGATAATTGCAACAAAAATGCCGTATTAATATATTCAGAAAATGATTTGCTGCGTAAAAATCGTTAAAGATGATAATTCCGTTTGGCAGATAGCCTTCCCGTACCTATTTTTATTTTTTAACCGCGCAGTTGAAAACGGCGACACATTTTATCGACTAACGGTGTTATTTAGCTATGAACAATGAAACATTTGAACAATTGAATAGTTTGGCGCTTGAAATTCTCAAACTTTCAAGAAACACACTGCTTGTCAATTTTAGATTTCTTGATATTGCGCTGTGTCGATTTGAGTATATTCGTTCTGATGCACCGATTATCGCAACTGACGGGGAGCATCTGATCTATAATCCCGTAAGCGTTTTAAAAGAGTATAAAAGTGAAATGTCGGTAAGAACATATCTGCACATGGTTCTTCACTGCGTTTTCAGGCACCTTTTCGTTGGGCAGAATATTAAAGAAGATTATTGGAATTTGGCGTGCGATATAACTGTTGAATATTTAATCAACGAATTGAACTTGCCTAAAACAAAAGTCGGAAGGGTTGGCGGCCAGAAAGATTTTATTCGCAAGCTGCAAAATAATGTAGACTTGATTACGGCTGAAAAAGTCTATGCGTATCTGACAAAAAATATTACCGAAAATGAGCTGAGAAAAATACAGCCGCTGTTCTATTGCGATAATCATGATATATGGTATGCGAGTGACGAGGACGGCTCCAATCGATTTACTGATGGTTCCGATGATGACAACAGCGATAATCAGCTGAACAATCAGCTGAACAGGCAAAAAAGCCAAGATGAAGAGCAGAATGACGATGATTCTGAAAATCAAAATAGCGAATACGGTGAATCGGAATCAAGCTCTCGAAAGGATAGGCTGGAAAAGCAATGGCAAGACATTTCGAAGCGAGTTCAGACCGATCTTGAAACTTTTTCAAAGGATAGAGGTGATGAGGCCGGCGGAATGATGCAAAATCTCAAGTCTTTGAACAGAGAAAAATATGATTACACCGAGTTCTTGAAGCGTTTTGCCGTTTTAGGTGAGACGATGAAAATCAATGATGACGAATTCGATTATGTATTTTATACATATGGACTTCAGCTTTATAAGAACATGCCTCTTATTGAGCCGCTCGAATATAAAGAGGTAAAAAAAATAAAGGAGTTTGTTATTGCCATTGACACCTCCGGTTCAGTTTCGGGAGACCTTGTTCAGACTTTCTTGCGAAAGACTTATAACATTTTGAAATCGTCAGAGTCTTTTTTCGAACAAGTTAACATCCATATTATTCAATGCGATTCTGTCATTCAGGAAGATCATAAAATAACGAACGAAGAAGAATTTGATGACTATATAGGAAAAATGGTTCTCAAGGGCTTTGGGGGCACGGATTTCAGACCTGTATTTGACTATGTTGATTCATTGAAGGACTTCAACAATCTTAAGGGTCTGATATACTTCACAGACGGATGGGGGCTTTTCCCGGCAAAAAACCGTATTATGACACGGCATTTGTGTTTATTGATGATGATTTTAACAATTACGAAGTCCCGCCATGGGCAATTAAACTTGTTTTGCAAAGAAATGAAATATAAATTCAAGGAGAAAAAGCTATGAGTAATAATACGAATGATTTTTTAATTGAAAACGGCATATTGACTAAGTATAGAGGAAATAAAAAGGATGTTGTAATCCCCAACGGCGTAACAAGTATCGGAGAGAAAGCTTTCAAAAATTGCGACAGCCTCACAAGTATAACCATCCCTGATAGCGTAACAAGTATCGGAGACCATGCTTTCTACGATTGTAGCAGCCTCACAAGCATTAATGTCGCGGACGCCAACAGGTATTATTCCGATGAAGACGGGGGCTTGTTTAATAAGGAAAAAACCGAGCTGATACGATATCCCGAAGGTAAATCTGAATCCACATACGCAATCCCTGATAGCGTAACAAGTATCGGAGACAGTGCTTTCAGTGATTGCATCAGCCTCACAAGTATAACCATCCCCGACAGCGTGACAAGCCTCGGAGACCATGCTTTCTTCAAATGCGACAGCCTTACAAGCATAACCATCGGTAACGGCGTAACAAGCATCGGATACGATGCTTTCGGCAGTTGCACCAGCCTCGCAAGCGTAACCATCCCCGACAGCGTGACAAGCCTCGGAGAATTTGCTTTCAGCGGTTGCAGTCGCCTCGCAAGCGTAACCATCCCTGATAGCGTAACAAGTATCGGAGACGATGCTTTCAGAGATTGCATCAGCCTCACAAGCATAACCATTCCAGACAGTGTAACAAGTATCGGAGAAGGGGCTTTCGAAAATTGCGACAGCCTTACAAGCATAACAATCCCCGACAGCGTAACAAGCATCGGAAGCAATGCTTTCTACGATTGCAGCAGCATCGCAAGTATAACGATCCCCGACAGCGTAACAAGCATCGGAGGAAATGCGTTTAAATATACAGCGTTATACAATGACGCATCAAAGTGGGAAAACGGTGTTTTATATATCAGAAATCATCTTATAGATGCAAAAAAAATGACTTCTTATGAATATGTCGTGAAAAACGGCACAAAGACTATTGCCGGTAGCGCATTTTGGGATAACAAGCTTATGTACATAACGATCCCCGACAGCGTAACAAGCATCGGAGAAGGGGCTTTCAAAAATTGCGACAACCTTACAAGCATAACCATTCCAGACAGTGTAACAAGTATCGAAGACAGTGCTTTCGGTAGTTGTACCAGCCTTACAAACATAATTATCCCTAGCCGCGTAAAAGACATTAAAAGTGGAGCTTTCGAATATTGCTACAGCCTTACAAGCATTGATGTTGCGGACGACAACCGGTATTATTCCGATGAAGACGGGGTCTTGTTTAATAAGGAAAAAACCGAGCTGATACAATATCCCAAAGGTAAATTGAAATCCACATATGCAATTCCGGATGGCGTAACAAGCATCAGCGACCATGCTTTTGAAAGATGCTTCAGCCTCACAAGCATAACAATCCCTGAAAGCGTAACAAGCATCGGAGACTATGCTTTCAGCGGTTGCAGTCGCCTCGCAAGCGTAACCATCGGTAACGGCGTAACAAGTATCGGAGGCTGTGCTTTCGGCGGTTGCAGTCGCCTCGCAAGCGTAACAATCCCTGAAAGCGTAACAAGTATCGGAGACTGGGCTTTCAGTGATTGCATCAGCCTCACAAGCATAACCATTCCAGACAGTGTAACAAGTATCGGAAAAGGGGCTTTCGAAAATTGCGACAGCCTTACAAGCATTAATGTTGCGAGCGACAACCGGTATTATTCCGATGAAAACGGCGTCTTGTTTAATAAGGAAAAAACTGAGCTGATACGATATCCCGGAGTAAAATCGGAAGACGCATACACAATTCCCGACAGCGTTGAAAAAATTTGCAGAGGAGCGTTCCATCAATGCGAAAGACTGAAGGACATAGTGTTCAATAAGAGTTTGAAGGAGATCGACTACAGAGCCTTTTCAGGCTCCGGGATTACAGACATTAATATATCTCCCTGTGTAAGCGAGCTGGAGATATCATACGAAGCTTTTGCGGAATGCGCGGAATTGAAATCGGCAGTAATTCGCTTGGAAAAGCCCATAGGATCGCGGATTAATATAGAAAATAATATATTCTATTTATGCCGCAATATAGAAAGAATTGAACTTTCCGAAGAGTGTCGGGATGTTATAGACCTTAAAGATATAAAACAAGCTCACGTTGTTTCATATGGTGTTAAAATAAGCGAAGTGCCGACTAATTACAAAAAGAATTATTTAGCCGGTTTCGTTGAGGCGTATGACAAATATCCGGAAGAAATTTTTAAGGAATATATTTCTTATTTTAAAAGAGCGTATAAAAAGTTTGAGCCGGATTTATTGGATAATGTCACCTTACTTCGCATCTCTGTCGACAACAAGCTCATTAAAAGAGAGCGCATAGATGCTCTGATTGAAGAAGCAAACAAAAAAAATAAAACCGAAGTCACCGCAATACTTACGGAATATTTGAAAAAAGAGTTTGGCGTTGGCATGGATAGCTACCTTGACAGATAGGAAGCTGTCATAAAAGAGGAGGAAAGACAGCTTAAAGCTGCGGAACGCAAGGCGAAGAAGGAAGCGGAACTTGCCGAGCTTCGCGAAGATCCGAACGCGCCCGCTGAAATTGTATGGGATATTCAATATTATTCTAATTATTGCAGATTGATGAGGTATCACGGTTGTGCGGAAGAGGTTATTGTTCCGGAAGAGGTTAAAGGACTCAAGGTGGTTGAAGTCAATTACGTACAGGGCAGAAATATTAAAAAGATTTTTGTGCCGGATACGGTAGAAAAAATTGGAAGCCACGCCTTTGAAGGGTGCCGCAATTTGGAAACGATCCACCTCGGGAAGAATGTAAAAAAGATAGGCCAAGAAGCATTCAGAGGATGTGAAAAATTGAAGGAAGTCGTATTTCCGCCTAAGTTTGACTATGTTGAAAAGTGGTTGCTTAGGGATTGTGACAGCCTGGAAAAAATTGTATTTGAATGTCCCGGACATATTAATTATGGTTACGACTGCAATTTCCTGCGAGGTGCGCGTCGCCCGAAGATATATGTCAAAAAATCAGCAGATCTTGACAGCAGGTTTGACTACTTAAAAGATTATGTTGTTGTGATGGAGGAATAATACAATACGGTTATGAATATCAAACAAGCAAAAAACGAAATACAAAATGCTATGAAAGCCTATTTCTCAAAGGATAAGTTTCATCGGTTATTTCATTGACAGAGCGCCAAACTCAAAGTTCGGAAAATTCAGACGAATTCTTATTGTCGGAACGATCATCTGCACCTTGAACTATGCCGTGGTATGGATGGGTCCGGCATATGTTTCGGACTCGATGAAGGTTATGGTTGCCTATATTTCATATATGCTTATCGGTGTGACCTTCCCCGTTATGGACATTTCACTCAACAGTATGCTTCCTGTAATGACAAACGATATGGAGGAGCGAAATTTCCTTGCAATGCTAAAAAATTTTGCTTACGGTCTCGGCGGTGGACTCAACCTCATAGCTCCTATTGTTTTCGCAAAGTTCAACTCTTCCGTCAAGGGCTATAATATTATGAATCTGCTTGCTATGGGAATCATCCTTTCGTGCTCGCTCGGCGGAATCACGGGCATTCATCAGCGAGTCGAACCGCTCAAGGATGCCGGATATAAAGCAAAGGATTTTTTAAGAATAATTAAATTGAAGCCGCTTATCGCTTTCTTCATCGGCGGACTCATTGTTCAGACTGGACTTGCGTTCGTTGCAACGTCGAATCCATATTATGCAACGCACGCGCTCGGCTCGATCGGAAAGCTCACTATTATGAATACGGTCGCAATTGTCGGCGGCCCCGTCTCATTGCTTGCCGTTCCGCTCGCGAAGAAGATTGGAAAGCGCAGGATTTATGCTTGCGGAATGATCGTCACGGCGATCGGTTGTCTCGTTCGTCTTGTTGCGGTCAACGACAAAACGAGCGGCCTTGTCGCCGCCTGCGTCTCAAGCGTAATTTGCAGCTGCGGAACAAGCTTTGCACAGCTTTTGTATTATTCGATTCAGGCGGATAATATCGACTATGTGGACTACAAGCTCGGCCTGCGTGCTGAGGGCGTGATTGCCGCAGCGACCTCAATGATTACAAAAATCAGCAACGGAATAGGCGCAGCTTTTTCGCTTTACGTTCTTTCATGGACAGCAAACGGCGACGGCTCATACACAAAGTTAGGCCTCAGTCTTGCCGACGGCTTGATTCCGGGTATAGTGGTTTTTGTTGGTGCGATTGTATTCTTGTTGCTTTACAGAATCAACAATGCGGAAGCTGAAAAAATTCAGGCGGTGCTTTCGGAAAGACGGGAGACGGCGAAAAATGAAACTTAAAAATATCCGAATCGATGATCTGTGCGGTTTTGCCGTGACAGACAGTGAAAATCCGCGCTTCACTCTTGAAACCGAAAACGAGCTTGAAAACGCTTTTATTTCTTCATATTCTCTTAAGGTCAAAAGTGACGAAGCTGTCCTTTGGCAGACAGAAGAGCAAATCTCTACTGTCGACAATATCGTTTATGGCGGAAGAACTCTTCTTCCGTGCACGGTTTATACGGTAGAAGCGACGGTTTATGACAATTACGGAAACAAAGCCGAAAAAACGACGGAGTTTGAAACGGGCTTTCTTTCCGGTGATTTTTCCGCGGAGTGGATAACGAAGCCGAACTATCACGTCGGTTTCGGAAAAAGCCCCATTCCGCTCGTCTTCAAACGTCAGTTTTTGCTTTCGGGTAAGGTGAAAAAAGCGCGGCTTTATTCAACCGCGTTCGGAATTTATTCATTCACGCTTTGCGGAAAAGAGATTTCCGACGACCGCTTTGCTCCCGGTTTCACGAGCTTTGAAGACCGACTTCAATATCAGGTTTATGACATTGCGCCGTTTCTCGAAGAGAAAAACGAATTGGTTTTCACCGTTGCGGGCGGTTGGGCGGTCGGGATTTTCGGCCTGAATAGAAGTAATA
Organism: Oscillospiraceae bacterium; assembly: GCA_003538135.1. GTDB lineage: Bacteria > Bacillota > Clostridia > Oscillospirales > Acutalibacteraceae > CAG-177. The sequence continues at coordinate 52,332 of DPOR01000015.1, read as the reverse complement.
AGCTCGGCGCCGACAGGCTCGCGCTCAAAGCGCTTGTTCAAATCGAATATGACGATGGGCGAAAAGACGAAATTAAAACCGACGAAAGCTGGCTCGTCACCGCTGACGGGCCTGTCAGAGACGTGTCGTTTTATAACGGAGAGATATTCGACGCAACGAAAACCTTAAGCAAGGCGATCTTCGAAAATGCCGAAAAAGAGAAGCCCCGTATTTCTCCGCGCCTCGTCGCATCGTACGGAAAATTTGCAAAAATAATCGAAACGCTCGAACCGAAAGAGATTCAAAAAAGCCAAAACGGCTATATCTATGATTTTGGTCAAAACTGCGCCGGAGTTCTCGAACTTGAAATTAAAGGGAGAAAAGGGCAGAGGATAACCGCTCGACATGCGGAGGTTCTTTTGAACGGCGAGCTTTTTACAAAGCCGCTGCGTTCGGCGAAAGCAAAGCTTGAATATGTTTGCGGCGGAGAAGAAGAGACCTACTGCCCGAAATTTACCTTTATGGGTTTTCGTTATGCCGAGCTTTGCGGAATTGAGCCTGAAAACGTCAAGGTCAGAATGAAGGTTATTTCCTCGGTTGACGAGGAAACGGGAGCCTTTTTCTGCTCCAACGAAAGCATTAACCGCCTTCAAAAGAATATAAGATACAGCGGTTTTTCAAACTTCCTTGAGATCCCGACCGACTGTCCTCAGCGCGATGAAAGACTCGGTTGGACGGGCGACATCTCCGTTTTTGCTTCGACGGCGTGTTTCAACTTCAATATGAACCGCTTTCTTAGAAAGTGGCTTATTGATGTGAAGGCACAGCAGACAAAAGACGGAGGAATCCCCGTCGTTGTTCCTCGGGTCAAACATTTCGGCGGAACAAAGATTACGGCCGGCTGGTCCGATTGTGTTTTCCTTGTCCCGTGGGCGCTTTATCAAAACAGCGGGGACAAAACCATTCTTGAAAAGTTTTATCCGATGATGAAAAGATATCTTTCGGGAGTCGAAAAGAAAGCGGCGGCGTTTTCATCGGGGGAAAGGCGATACATTTGGTCGCGCGGATTTTCTTACGGCGATTGGTGCGCTCCGAACGAAAATCAAAAGCAATGGATGGCAAAAAAGAAGTGGATTTCAACCGCATATTACGCCAACGATTGCGCCCTCGCATCAAAAATTGCGACCATTCTCGGTTTTGAAGAGGAGGCTAAGGCGTTTCAAGAAAAGCGAAAGTGCATCGAAAACGCATATCGGAACGTTTTTACCGACAAAAAAGGAACGCTCAAAAACGAGTTTCAAACGGCCTATGTTTGCCCGCTGTATTTTGGAATGGTGAGCGGAGAGGAAAGAAAAAAATATGCTGAAAACCTCTTAAGACTCGTGAAAGAAGCCGATAATCATCTTTCCACCGGCTTCCTCGGAACACCATATCTCCTTTTTGCCCTTTCGGACAACGGATATATAAATGAAGCATATGATCTTTTACTTCAGGACACCGTCCCGTCGTGGTTGTATGAAGTCAAAGCCGGAGGAACGTCAATTTGGGAGCGTTGGGATGCGCTTCGACCCGATGGAACCGTCAATCTCGGAAAAGATCCGGGAAGCGGTCTGGTAAACGCTGTCGGCGGAGGAATGGTTTCTTTCAACCATTATGCGAACGGTGCAGTCGGCGATTGGTTATATAGGCGCGTCGCGGGACTCGAAGCGATTGAGCCGGGCTACAAAAAATTTAAGGTTGCACCCCTCGTCGGAGGCGGACTCACGAGCGTGTCATGTTTCAAAAAGCTTTCGAGCGGAACTATCAAAATCAATTGGAATTTTGAAAACGGCGTTTTTGTCCTCTCGATTAATGTTCCGTTTAACACGAGCGCTGTCATCACGCTGCCCGACGGAAAGAGCCTTGAAGTTTCAAGCGGAAAATATGTGTACAGCGTTGAAATGTGAGCAATATTATTTAAAAAGCCATGTGATGACATAACCGAATAATATAAAAACATATAGGCGTAGGCGCAGCCGATGGATTTTACGTCAGCTGCGCTTGGCTTTTTAGACAAAATGAAAAACCCTGTAAGCGTCTAATCGTCGAAGAATGTTAACCGTAAGCTAAAGTTATAAAAATCAAAGAGTTCCTCAGCGTACCTACGGTGAAAGCACCTATATTTTTTTCAATTAAGCGCACCTTCGGTGCATGAAAAATGAAAGCGCCTCGCTAATGAAGTACGATAAACCGCATGAAAAGCAAAGTGTGCGCGCTTCATGGAGTGTAACGAATATCACATTTAGAAAACAGAGCAGCAAGACTTAAATCTTCCTGCTCTGTTTCGCTTTACACGCTTGTCTAAACCTCCTCTCCGCCACTTGAAGAAATTCTGCATTTGTGGTATCATATTAAACTGCGGGTGAATACGTTTGCCCGCGGATATTTATTATAATATTGCACCCGACAGGATGAGTCGGTGCAACGCAAAACGGGAGAAAAAGATGATAACAGTATCCGATCTCAGCTTCAATTTCGGCACACAGACCCTGTTCAAGGGCGTCGATCTCAAATTTACGCCCGGCAACTGCTACGGTATAATCGGAGCAAACGGCGCGGGCAAGTCTACATTTCTGAAAATACTCTGCGGTGAGCTCGAGCCCTCGCACGGCTCGGTTATAATCCCGCCGACCGTCAGAATGTCCGTGCTCCGTCAGGATCACTACGCTTTTGACGAATACACCGTGCTCGACACCGTTATTATGGGCAACCGCCGCCTCTATGATATAATGAAAGAAAAGGACGCGCTCTATGAAAAGCCGGACTTCAGCGAGGAGGACGGAATGCGCGCCGCAGTGCTCGAAGAGGAGTTCGCTGAGCTCGACGGCTGGGAGGCGGAGTCAGACGCGTCAAAGCTGATTCAGGGTCTCGGCCTTGACGAGAGCCTGCTCTATGAGCAGATGTCGTCTCTCTCGGGTTCGCAGAAGGTCAAGGTGCTGCTTGCACAGGCGCTTTTCGGAAACCCCGATATAATCCTGCTCGACGAGCCTACAAACGACCTCGATATAGCCGCCGTCAAGTGGCTTGAGGACTTCCTGAGCGAGTATTTCGGAACGGTCATTGTCGTCTCGCATGACCGCCATTTCCTAAATAATGTCTGCACGAGAATAGTCGATATCGATTATTCCGAGATAAAGATGTATGTCGGCAACTACGAATTCTGGTACGAGTCGAGCCAGCTTATCCAGAAGCTTATAAAACAGCAGAATAAGAAAAATGAGGAGAAGGCGAAGGAGCTTCAGGCGTTCATCGCAAGATTCTCCGCAAACAAATCGAAATCCCGTCAGGCGACCTCGAGAAAGAAGCTGCTTGATAAACTGACTATCGAGGAGCTGCCCGCGTCGAGCCGCCGATATCCGTTTGTCGGCTTCGATATGGACAGAGAAGTCGGTAAGGATATCCTCACCGTCGAGGGACTTACAAAAGAGGTCGACGGCGCAAAGCTACTCAACAATGTCAGCTTCACCGTGCGCAAGAATGATAAAATCGCCTTTGTCGCAAAGAGCGAGCAGGCGATAACCATGCTCTTTAAAATACTCACGGAAGAGGAGGAGCCGGACAGCGGCAGCTTCAAGTGGGGGCTGAGCACATCGCGCTCCTATTTCCCTGCGGACAACTCCGCATTCTTCGCCTCCGACCTCAATCTTATCGATTGGATGCGCCAATATTCAAAGGATCAGACAGAAACTTATATCCGCGGCTTCCTCGGCAGAATGCTGTTCTCGGGCGACGCGGTTTTGAAGCCCGTAAACGTCCTTTCGGGCGGCGAAAAGGTCAGATGTATGCTCTCACGAATGATGCTCTTCGGCTCAAACGTGCTCATTCTCGATCAGCCGACGAACCACCTCGACCTCGAATCCATAACCGCCGTCAACAACGGACTGTCGGAATTTAAGGGCAATGTCCTGTTCTGCTCGCACGACTATGAAATAGTCAATACCGTGGCAAACAGGATAATCGAAATATGCGACGACGGCATTATCGACCACTCGGGCAACTACGACGATTTTGTCGAGTTCAAGGAGAGCCGCGGAATGGCGGTTACAACGCTCTGATACTGATTGATAATTCTTGCGGTTTGTGGTATAATCAAAGCGGAAAATGAAAATGATTTTCGGGAAGGACAGTGAATTATGAAGAATCAGAAAACTGTCAAAAGTTCAAACAACGAAAAGGGTGCGCTGCTCTATATCGTAACCTGCGCGCTGGTTGTTATCCAGCCGCTGCTCGATATAATTTCATCTGTTGTCATCAATCTCGGCAAGGCGAATTATATCAGCTTCTCGGGTGTTGTAAGGGCGCTCATAATAGTTGCCGTCACCGTGTTTACCCTCGGCTTTTACAAGGGCAGATACAGCCGGCTGTTTAAGATTTATAACGGCATCGCGGCCGCATATATCATACTGATGTGCCTGATGAGCGCGACCCGCGGCGACCATGTTACGTTCCTCTATATGCTCGGACTCATGGCGGATACGTTCTTCTTTGCCTTTATGTTCCTGCTTATCTTCGAGACCGCGCAGACCGTCGGACGCAGAGTGCACCCCTCGGTTATTGCGGCAACGGCGCTTATCTATGCGATTACTCTTGTCATAAACTATATTTCAAAGAAGGGCACCTTCCATTATTCGACCTCGTTTGCGGTGGCACTCGCCCTGCTTATTCCTTCCGCGCTCGTTTTTCTGGTCTCGCGTCTCGGCAGAAAAAAGGCGGAGAACGCAAAGCCGATTGACGCGGCGCTCTCATGGATAGTCCCGGCGGCGGGCAGTGTTTTGCTTCTCGTCGGCGCAGTGCTTTCAAATTCTAAGCCCGTACTTTTTGTGTCCGTCATATTCTCTGCGGGTCTCTTTATTTGGACCTTTTCTTCGTGGAGAGACGGAAGAAAAGAGAATCGCCCGCCCATGATGCGTGCGTTTATTTCGAGTGCGCTTTTCTGTGTGCTTGTCCTTGCGTTTCTGCCCGTTTCTCCCGTCAAGAGCAGCTTTGACGGCAGATTGAGCTTCAAGGAACTGTTTTATACATATAACGGTCAGCAGTCGCCGACAGTCAACCCGAACGGAGAAGATCCGATTTTTGATGACGAAGATGATGACGGCAACTCCGACTATGTCCCGAACCTCGACTCCGGCTATGTGCCCGGAAGCGACAAAAAAGATGACGATACAACGAAGAAGACTACCGATAACAGCTCTGAAACTCCTGCGACAGAGTCCACAAAAGAACCTGCGGGAGACAGCACTGACGACACTTCGGAAGAAACCTCGGAAATAAGCACCGAGACCACAAAATGGTGGCAGACGAAGCCTACCTTGCCGGACAAATCCGATCTTGAGAGCTTTATAAAACCTTATATTCCGACCCTCCCCGGAGAAGATAGCACAGGGGAGTCGGAAACCGTTACCGAAAACACCACCGACAAGTCCGACACCGAGGAGCCGGGAACAGCGGCATCGGAGGAAAATCGCAGCCCCGCCGCCGCGATAGGCTTCGGAGCCCTCAGAAGCCCCGCGCTTCCGAACGCCGGTGCGATAAATATTGACAGAACGGCCTATTATGGAAAGATGTTCGGCGAGGGGGATATTCAGACTAAGCTCTTCGGCTTGAGATTTGCCGCGCTGTTCGATCAGACGGATTCGATAAAGACGGCGGCAAAGGTACATTCCGACCCCATAACCGTTGTGCTCAACTACGGCATCTTGGGCTTCCTCGTCTATATCCTGCCTGCGGCGTTTATATTCCTGAAGCTGCTCGCGTATATTCTCTTGAATCTTACCGAGATTTTCCGCTCTGCGGGCTGCGCGGTCTATATGTTTACCTCATTTGTTATTATGATTCTTTCCGCGCTTGACGGCGATATTCTTGCCTTTTCTGCAGTCGGCGGCATAGCGTCGGTCATTTTGGCAAATGCGCTTTCCGTCAGCGAGGATGCGCGGGCGAATTCGTCGGAAAACGGATAATCGCAGATATGTGAAAAATCAACAAAGCGTTCCGCTTGCGGGACGCTTTTTCTATTTCTGTCGCATTCCGAAATTTTTGTCTCTGCACCTCGAAAAAATTCCGAAAAATTTTCATAAAACTTCGATTTTTCGCAAAAAAATATTGAAAGTAAATCGTACTATTTACTTTTATATTTAATAGTGTGTATAATGATTATGCTGAAAAACGCGTTGAGAAATGCACCTTTTTGTTACATTTCACCAATACGCGTTTTTGAATGGCTGCTGATTATATCCTGCATATGTGCAGGGAAAGGAATGATATTCAAAATGAAAAACCTTGGGTACTACAACGGCAAATTCGGTCCTCTCGAAGAAATGATGGTTCCCATGAACGACAGAGTCTGCTATTTCGGCGACGGCGTCTATGACGCTACCTACAGCCGCAACGGCGTCATCTTCGCTCTCGACGAGCACATTGATCGCTTTTTCAACAGCGCAGGACTGCTCCGCATTGAGCTTCCCTGCACAAAGGATGAGATGAAAGACATCCTCAACGATATGGTCAGCAAGGTTGACAGCGGCAATAACTTTGTTTATTGGCAGGCGACCCGCGGAACCGGAATCCGCAACCATGCATTCCCCAAAGAGGGCAAGGCCAACATTTGGGTTACAATCAAGCCCGCAGAGGTCAAGGATCTTTCTCAGCGCATTAAGCTCATAACCCTTGAGGACACAAGATTCCTTCATTGCAATATTAAGACCCTCAACCTCATCCCGAGCGTTATGGCGGCTCAAAAGACCGTCGAGGCCGGCTGCGACGAGAGCGTTTTCCATCGCGGCGACAGAGTCACGGAGTGCGCTCACAGCAACGTACATATTATAAAGGACGGCATATTCAAGACCGCTCCCGCCGATCACTATATCCTTCCCGGTATTGCCCGCGCCCATCTTATCAGAGCGTGCAAGGCTAACAACATCACGGTTGACGAGACTCCGTTCACCGTCGCCGAGCTTATGGATGCCGACGAAGTCATAGTCTCATCCTCCGGCTCCTTCTGCCTTGTCGCAGATGAAATAGACGGCAAGCCCGTAGGCGGCAAAGCCCCCGAGCTTATCGACATCCTTCAGAAATATCTCGTCAAAGAGTTTATTGACGCCACGACTGTCTGAGGGAGGGGAGCGGTATGACGCAAAAAGAGCTTACTGTTCTCAATCTCGGAGACAGCCTCGACAATATCTCCAACATTGACCCCAGAGGCTACGGCGTTTGCCATATCCTCTATCCCGCCGCGCGCGAATATACAGGCGGACCTCTCTGCATGAATGCCGCGACAAAGCTCTGCGATACATTGAAGCAGGATGACCTCGTATATATAATGACCGGCTTTGTTTTGCCCCCGTCGGGCAGTGCCGAGACGGACGGCGTTATCAGCTCCGTCCTGCTCGCGCGTGCGCTCGTCATAGCGTTCGGCGCAAAGCCCGTTATCGTCTGCCAGGAGGAGAACGTCCCCGCGGTCAAGGCTATGGCCGCAGTTGTCGGACTTCATCTCTATGATTCGATAGATGAGCTTAAAAAATATCCGATATCCATGGCTGTCGTGCCCTTTACAAAGGATAAGGCCAAGGCGGAGAGCTGCGCCGACGAGATAATCTCCCACGGCAAGCCCGCTGCGGTTATCAGCATTGAGGCGCCCGGCGAGAATAAGATAGGCGTATATCATAACGCCACCGGACTCGATGTCACTCATCTCGAGGCCAAAATGGATATCCTCTTCGATAAGCTCCGCGACATGGGCGTGCTCAATATCGCAATAGGCGACCTCGGCAACGAGATAGGCATGGGCACAATTGCTTCTCATCTGCATAAGAACATTCCTTATGCCGACGAGGGCGAGTGCCGTTGCGGCTGCGGCGGCGGAATAGCCGTGCGCACCGTCACCGATAACATAATCACCGCCACTGTCTCCGATTGGGGCTGCTACGCGATGATAGCGGCGATAGCTTATCTCAAAAAGGATCTCGATATCATGCATACCGCAGAGCTTGAGGGCGATACAATAGTCACCGCCGCTCGCAACGGTATGATTGATATGTACGGCTGGTGTATCCCGGCTATCGACGGCTTCGGTAAGAGCCTGAATATGTCGATAGTCAACCTCATGCGCGAGTGCGTCAGCTACTCGCTGAAGCTTGAGGAGACCTGCAAGACCTGGTTCGAAAAGGTCATCGACAAGGGCTTTTTCGGCGAATAACCAAAAAAGGGGTAAAAAACTATGAATGAAACGTTGTTTCTTCCTGCCGGAGATTCGGCGGTCAATGTCGAGTTCGGCAGAATAATAGACCCCGAAATAAACAAAAAGATACGCAGCCTGTCTGACTCGCTGTCTCGTAAGCCGATACGCGGGGTGACGGAATGTATACCCACGTTCCGTTCCCTGCTCGTCTGCTACGACCCCTTGCAGACGGGCTGCGAGGTTTTGATAAAGAAGCTCAAAAAGCGTATAAAATCTCTCGATCAGGCGTCGGCCGGAGAGAAGCGTGTGTTCAATATTCCCGTCTGCTACGGCGGCGAATTCGGCGAGGATATAGCCTTTGTTGCGTCCCATGCCGGACTCACCGAGCAGGAGGTCATAGACATACACACGGGCAGAGATTATCTCATATTTATGCTCGGATTCCTGCCGGGCTTCGCCTATCTCGGCGATATGGATAAGCGCCTGCACACTCCGCGCCTTTCAAACCCGCGAACGAGTATTCCCGCGGGCTCCGTCGGCATAGGCGGCGAGCAGACGGGCATATATCCGCTCGCGTCGCCGGGCGGCTGGCAGCTCATCGGCAGAACGCCGGTCAGACCCTATGATCCGAACCGCGCCGAGCCTATACTTTACAGCGCGGGCGATTATATCAGATTTTTCGCCGTCGACGAGCAGGAGTACCGCAAAATAGAGGAGCTTGTCAGCCGCGATGAATACGAGTGCAAAATAACTGCCGGGGAGGGGAACTGATATGAGTATGCATATAATCTCGCCCGGTATGCTCACCACCGTTCAGGATCTCGGCCGCTGCGGATACATGGCGTCGGGCTTCCAGCAGAGCGGCGCGATGGATCGCTTTGCCGCCGAGGCAGCAAACCTCTTGGTCGATAACAGCGAGAAGGACGGAGTGCTCGAAATGACCATGCTCGGCGTGAAGGTTTATTTTGACGAGGACAATGTCATAGCGATAACCGGAGCCGAGTTCACTCCCACAGTGACCGATTTTGAAACGGGAGAAGTGACCGAGCTTCCGATTAACCGCGCCATACGCATAAAAAAGGGCGATGTGCTCGACTGCGGCAGCGCAAAGAGCGGACTGCGCGGCTATCTCGCCGTGGCGGGCGGCTTTGATATCGCTCCCGTTATGGGCAGTATGTCCACAAATCTAAAGTGCAAAACCGGAGGCTTTGAAGGCAGAAAGCTCAGGGCGGGCGATGTAATTCCGCTTCGCCATCCGCAGGGTTGGCTATTCAGTATGGTCGGCCGCGTGTATGAGCCCGAAAAGCGTACCGACGGCACGGTTACTATCCATGTTATACCCGGCCCTCAGGATGATTACTTTTCCGATAAGGGCAAAAATACCTTCTATTCAGAAGTTTATTCCGTCACCGCCGATTCAGACAGAATGGGCATAAAGCTCGACGGAGCGCCGGTAGAGAGCATTGACGGCGTCGATATTATTTCGGACGGCATAGTTGCGGGCTCGGTTCAGATACCGTCCGCAGGCAAGCCGATAATTATGATGGCGGACAGACAGACTACCGGCGGCTATGCAAAAATAGCGACGGTCATCACCTCTGACCTGCCCCTGCTCGCCCAGCTTCGTCCGGGCGGCACTCTGCGATTTAAAAAGGTCGACCTTCAGTATGCCGTAAAGCGCATAAAGGCCGATAAAAAGGCGCTCAAAAAACTACAGACTAATATTCTCAGAGCGGATACCTTTACATCCGACTCCTGATTGGAGGCATATAAAATGGACTATTCTTCGATGAGTCCGCGTGATGTCAGACAGCTTATAAGAGAGGGTGCAATAACCTGCAACACCTCGGGAATGTGTGCGGGTTATGCTCAGGCGAACCTCTGCGTTCTGCCGAAGGATCTCGCCTATGATTTCCTGCTTTTCGCTCAGCGCAACCCGCGCCCGTGTCCGATTCTCGAAGTCAGCGACGTCGGCTCGCGTTTTTTGAAGAAAATAGCTCCCGGCGCGGATATCGCAAACGATATCCCGAAATACAGGGTCTATGAAAACGGAGTTATGACCGGCGAATATACTAGCGTCGAGCATCTCTGGCGCGACGATTTTGTCAGCTTCCTCATTGGCTGCAGCTTCTCCTTTGAGTCGGAGCTGATTGCCGCAAATGTGCCGATAAGGCATATTGAAGAGGGCAGAAACGTGCCGATGTATCTCACTAACATTGAGTGCGAGCCGGCGGGAATTTTCCACGGAAAAATGGTCGTGAGTATGCGCCCTCTGCCCTATGACAAGATAGTTACCGCCGTCGCTGCGACTGCCGCCATGCCCAAGGTTCACGGTGCGCCGATACATATCGGAGATCCGTCCGTTATAGGCATAGATGATATCTCGAAGCCCGATTTCGGCGACTCCGTTACGATAAAACCCGGCGAGGTGCCGGTGTTCTGGCCGTGCGGTGTCACTCCGCAGTCGGCGCTCATGAGCACAAAGCCGCCCATAGCGATAACCCATTCGCCCGGGCATATGCTTATAACCGACGTTAAAAATGTCGAGCTTAAATATTGACAGGGGGTACGGATATGCACAAAATAGATCTTAACTGCGATCTCGGCGAGAGCTTCGGCAACTATAAGCTGGGTCTCGACGATGAGGTCATAAAATATATTTCGTCCGCCAATATAGCCTGCGGCTTCCATGCGTCCGATCCGCTCGTGATGCAGAAGACCGTAGCGCTCGCGCACGCAAACGGCGTCGCGGTCGGCGCGCATCCCGGCTTTCCGGATCTTGTCGGCTTCGGCAGAAGAAATATGAGCGTCTCGCCCGCCGAGGCGAAAGCGTTCGTTCAGTATCAGATAGGCGCACTCGCAGCATTCTGCAAGGCAGCGGGCTGTCGCCTTGAGCACGTCAAGCCCCACGGTGCGCTCTATAATATGGCGGGCAAGGACGAGATTCTCGCCGCCGCCATATGCGAGGCTGTCTATGAATTTGACCCCGAGCTTATTCTTCTCTGCCTCTCGGGCAGCAAGATGATGAGCGCGGCAAAGAAAATCGGACTCCGAGCCGCAAGCGAGGTTTTTGCGGACAGAGCCTACGAGGATGACGGCTCGCTTGTCGCAAGAGGCAAGCCGGGCGCAGTCATAACCGACGAGGACGAGGCGGTCAGCCGCGTTATCGGCATGGTTAAAAACGGCACGGTCGAGTCGATAAACGGAAAAACAATCGAGCTCAAGCCCGATTCGATATGCCTGCACGGCGACGGAATCAAGGCAGTCGAATTTGCAAGGCGCATTAAATCCGAGCTCATGGCAAACGGTATCGAGACCGCTCCGCTTGCGCAAATAATCTGACAAAGGAAGCGATAACGGTGAAATATCATCGTATATATGCAAAGATAGATATAGACGCGATCCTCCACAATCTCGGCGAGTGCAAACGCTGCATACCCGAGGGCACGAAGGTTCTCGCGGTAATAAAGGCGGACGGCTACGGCCACGGCGCGGTCGAGCTTGCGCATCAGCTTGAGGATAAGGTTGACTATTTCGGAGTCGCCATTATCGAGGAGGCGGTTGAGCTTCGCCGCTCGGGTATAAAGAAGCCGATACTTATTCTCGGCTATACCTCGCCCTCGCAGGACGATCTGTTGATAAACTACGGTATCACGCAGAATATCTACACCTATGAAATGGCGAAACGTCTGTCCGATAGGGCGGTTGCCCTCGGAAAGACCGTTCGGTTTCATATCGGACTCGACACCGGTATGTCGCGTGTCGGATTTCAGGATAATGACGAGAGCGTTGAGCTTATAAAGAAGATAATCGAACTCCCGAATCTCGTCCTTGAGGGTATTTTCAGCCACTATGCCCGCGCCGACGAGGTTGATAAAACAACCGCGCATCTCCAGTCGGAGCGTTTTGATGCGTTTATAGATAAGCTTGAAAAGGCGGGTATAAACATACCGATAAAGCATCTGAGCAACTCGGCGGCAGTAGGGGAGTTTGAGGAGCACTACGATATGGTGCGCTTCGGTATCTCGCTCTACGGGCTTTATCCCTCGGAGGAGGTCGACAAATCGAGAATCGAGCTTGTTCCCGCGATGGAGCTGCGCACTAAAATAGTCAATCTTAAAACCGTCCCCGCAGGCTGCGGAGTCAGCTACGGTCACACATTCGTGACCCAAAGAGAGACCCGTGTCGCAACCATACCCGTGGGCTATGCCGACGGCTACCCCCGTGCGCTCTCATCAAAGGGCAGGGTGATAGTCAACGGTCAGTTCGCGCCGATAATCGGCAGAGTGTGCATGGATCAGTTCATGATAGACGTAACCGATATCGAGGGTGAGCTGAATATCGAGGATGAGGTCATTCTCATGGGCAGCGATAACGGTTGCACCGTGAGTGCGGAGGAGATAGGCAATATGTCGGCGAGCTTCAACTACGAGTTCGTCTGCGGAGTTGCCCGCCGTGTGCCGAGAATCTATTTCAAAGACGGAAAGCCCTATAAAGAAGTCTCTTATATTTTAGACAAAGAATAAACTGTTGACAAACCGTCCCCAAAGAGTTTATAATTAAAACGATAAAATTTTATCGAAGTACCCTGCAACATCTAAAAGTTTACATCTGGTTGCAAGTATGATTGTGTTAAACAAGGATGAAAACACAGGCAGGCTACCGCCTGTCAAGTTTGAAGACGCAGTTAAACGCAATCAGACGACGCAAGGCTTGTAAAGTTTTAGATGTTGCAGGGTAACAAGGGGTGTAACAATGTCAAAAGTGAAAAAACAGCCGAGCTTTAAGGCGTATGCCGCAATGTGGATTGCCATTATCGCCGCATATGCGGTGTGGATGACAGCGTTTATGCGCAAGATAGTGCTCGTCAACTACGCGACAGCAGAGGAGCGAACCGTTGACGGTGTCACTCATGCCGACATCAGCGGTATGATAGGGCGAGAGTGGCTCTATCCCGTATGGGTCATAGTCTCGTGCGTGTGCCTTGCCATGTTTATCGTCTACATAAAAGTCCTGCTCTACGGCAAGGAGCCCGGCAAGGCGATGAAAATATTCTGCCTTTTCGGCGTTATTTTCGGCTGCGTTTATGTCACGTGGTACGGCTTCTTCGGCGACCAGCCCTTCATCGAAAAGGTGAAGTTTATCACCGCGAGCATGATAGGACTCGACTTCCCATGGCATTTCAGAGGCTGGGGTGTTATCGCGTCGGCAACCGTGTTCACCAACACGCTCTATGCCTATCGTAAATTCGGCTACCACAGCCGAGCGGGCGTTATTCTCGGCTCAATCGGAAGCTCCGCTATCTATGTTACCATCAACTGCCCGTCAATGGGCGAGGAGATTCATCTCGATTCCGCGCGCTGCATGGCGCATTGGACAGGGGCGCTCCTGTTCGCTTTCTGCTGCGCCGCGCCAATGGTGCTCCTGCTCATAAACAAAGCGCGAGAGCTCAAGGGCCGCTTTATGGTCGGACTTATAGTTTTCTGTGCGATACTTCTTACGATGCTCGTTCTCCTGCTGACTGTCGGCAAGAGCGCTATCATTGAAAATATCCCGATGCAGGCGGCATATGTTCTGCTCTTCCTGCTCAACTTCACGAATGTTTTCCCCGTGAAGAAAGCCGAAAAAGCCGAGGCAAAAGAGGCGGCGACTGTCTGATGAAAGAGAGCAAGAAATCAGTCTCCGGCGCAGGCATCGGAATAGGCATTGCAATAGGGCTTGCGTTAGGCTTGGTCATGGGTATTGTAACAGACGGACTTCCCGTGTGTCTGTGCCTCGGAGTAGGCATAGGACTTTGCTGCGGCACTGTGTTCGGCGTCTCGGGAAAGGGGAGCTCAAAGCAAAACGACCCTGTTGATCCGGACGACCCCGATGACGAGGATCTGAACGAGGACACCGACGAATATAACTGAATAGCAAAGCACCGCTGAAATTGACTTCAGCGGTGCTTTTTTGTGATTTTTATTATTTGCTCTTCTCTATGGTCTGCAAGAATCCGTCCGCAAGCGCGAGCTTCTGCTCGTCAACTCCGAGCTTACCGGCTATTTTCATTGCCGTCTTGATTTTTATCGGATAGATGGGCTTGAGCAGGGGACTTGAAACGGCCTTTGCCGCAAAGTCGCCGGCGGCGTTCTTGATTATCCTGTTTATCTCGTCGTTGCCGAGCACATCGCCCATTTTGTCCTCAACGGAGAGCTTGCTCGGGTCAACCTTGCCGTCGTCGGCAACGAACCAGTTGCGCACGAATGAGGAGTACTCCGCGGGCATTTTGTATTCGTCGGTGGCTTTTTCTATGCCGTTTACCGTTATCGTGTGTGCCGGGCGAGCCTTGCCGCCGCGCGCCTTGATAACATTTTCGCCGAGCTTGAGCTCAACATCCTCGAAGATGAACACCTTGTCCGCTTTCTGCGTGTAGGCCTTGCCGTTTACCTCGAGCGTGACCTCGGGGCAGTTGGAGTAGACCTTTATTTTGCTCTTTCCGGCGGGTCTGTTGACATATCTTTCGCCGGCGATGTGAACGAACTTCTTGTCGCTCCAATATGCCTTGTAAAGCCAGAACGAATCCTTCTTTATTTTGCGGTCAAAGGTAACAAGACCCTTGTTGTTTCTGCCTCTGACTCCGCCCTCGTTTCTTGAAGCCGAGCCGAAGTCGAACATATTCCAGACATATGAGCCCCAGAGCCAGTCGCGCTCGTTTATCGCCTTGATATAGTGCTCATGGAACAGTGCCTGATAGTCTTCACTGTAGTCGCCCTGGAGAGGGGAGTCGGAGTGGTATTTTGTTATACCCTCGGCGCCGTATTCTGAAAGGCAGAGCTTGCCCTCGGGATTCTCTCTGTGCCACTCATCGAGCCATTTATCAAACTCATTGCAAGAGCCCATATACCAGCCGAAGTAATGGTTATAGCCGAGAATGTCAGTGATATGATTGAGCGGAGAGGTCACCGGGCACATACACAGCTGAGCGCAGGTGGTGTATCTCGTCGGGTCAAGATATCTTGCGAGCTTGTTCATGCGCTTGAGGAAGGTTATGAGTCTCTTGCTCGCGCTTCCGCCTATTGTTATCTCATTTTCGATGCCCCAGCAGAAAATTGACGGGTGATTGTAATTTTGCTTTATCAGCTCAACGAGCTGCTGCTCCGCGTTCTTATTGCGCTTGGAGCTGAAACGGGAGATGACCGGCACCTCCGCCCAAACGAGCAGACCGCTCTCGTCGCAGAGGTCATAGAAATAGCTGTTCTGCTGATAGTGGGCGAGACGCACCGAGTTAGCGCCGACGTCGAGGATAAGTTTGACGTCCTCGGCGTGCTGCTTCTCGGTTATGGCGTTGCCCATATTCTCTCTGTCCTGGTGGCGGGAGACGCCCTGAAGCTTGATGTGCTCGCCGTTGAGGAAGAAGCCCTTATGGCTGTCAATGCGGTAATCGCGCAGACCCGTTCTGATATCGATATTGTCGGTGACTTCGCCTATGGAGCTGTCAAATATCTCGCATCTTACGGTGTAGAGATACGGATTCTTTCTGCCGTTCCAAAGTATCGGATCCTCAACGGGCAGCTTGGCGCTGATTATCGGGCGGAGATCCGCAACTGTTGAAGCTTTTTCGTTGCCTTCTGCGTCAATGAGCGTGAAGCGAGCCTTGTGAGAGCAGTCGGCGTTGTCAATAAGCGCCTTTATGCTAAGCTCCCAGCCACCCTCACCGACGTGGCGCGGGGTGATATAGATTCCGTCCGAGCCGTAATCTTTCATGGAAAATCTGCAGTCCGGAACCTCGATAAGATTGACATCGCGGTAAACGCCGCCGTAGAAGGTGAAGTCCGCCATCGTCGGGTAAACGGACTCGTCGGGGGAGTTGTCGGCGGTTATGTCAACGCGGCAGCCGTGTCTGATATAGTCGGAGATATCGACTCTGAACGCGGAATATCCGCCCTCGTGAACTGCGACAAGCTCGTTGTTGACTCTGATTTCAGCCTTTGAATTGACGCCCTTGCATTCGAGGAACGTTTTCTTGTCCGATTTCGGCAGCTCCTTGGAATACGTCGCCTTTGTGCGAAGATATCCGTTTGTGCCGTCCTGACCGTCAAAGGCGTTCCAGGTGTGCGGAAGATTGACGGTCTCGGTCTTTCCGTCAAGCGTAAAGAGCCAGCCGTCATTTATCCTTATGACATTTCTCATTGTGTGACCTCCCGTAAGATGATTTTATTATATACTGATATTAACAGAATACACATTAAAAGTCAATCGAATCAATTTTCACAGTCTATATGATACACCCAATATTTTAAACTTGTATGAACAACTTGAAGTTTGCTTGAATATTCTGAAAAAAACTGCTATACTGGTAATACCAAAAAAAGATTCGGATAAATCCTTTAAGAGAGGGGAGCCAAAATGAAAAGCTCGGTCAAACGTACTATCTGTATAGCTGCAGTGGTTGTTGTCGCCGTATGTGCCGCGCTGGCAGCGCACTTCTTTCCCGGGCGCAGCGCCGGCGATATTCCGGATATTGTCAAAGCCTCCGCCGATGAAAACGGCATGGCATATTTCGGTTGTAAGTCGGATAACGACTATGCGGGTCTTGCACTCAACAGAAAAGATAAGACCTTCAATTTCTTGCAGTCATACCGTTTTTTCGTCGCTTTGAGCGGCTCTTATGAGGAGAATGACGATTATCTGATGCTTACCGCGAAAAACGCCGGAACGAAAAATAAATTTACATTCAAAAAGCAGAAAGACGGGCTCGAATTTCTTCCCAAAAAGTCTGACCCCGTGCCGGAGCTGCAATATTCAAACAGCTCCGATAAAGCGGAGAAGTGCATAAAAAACGAAGCTCTTTTCACACCGTCGTCTGTTCGCACCGATGCTATAACCTATCTCGGCAGGAACGAGCAAAACGGTATAAAACTCTATGTTGAACTTTCTCTTTCTCCCGCAGACGGTAAATATTTCATGCACAGGAGTGACATGAGCGATTGCTCGGCGGGTACTTACGAAGAAAAGGACAGCCGCCTTGTTCTCTGTGATGATAACGGCAGAGACGAATACTGTTTTGATATCAGCGGCGATGAGCTTGTCCTTGATTCCGAAAAATCGGCGAAAACAGCTTATATCCATTCCGACGCAGTGCTAAAAAAACTCGGCGAAGGGCAGAAATTGTCCGATGCGCTCGAAAGTTATTTTGCAAGCTGACAGCATTAAAAATATTCGCAAAAAAGCATCCGCAGAAATTTTCGTTCTGCGGATGCTCGATTTATTTTTTATGCCTTTTACGCCTCGGGGCAGATGTTCGTCGCAACGATATCAACGCCGGTGCCGAGAATGTTTGCGCAGACAACGTCGCCGATTTTGACGGGAGCCTTGATTTCAAGAGTTCCTATCTCCTTGACGCAGTCCTTGACCTTGTCCTTCGGAACAGCCTTTGCGGACTTAACGGGAACAACGGGGTGAACGCCGCCGCTGACCTTGACAGTCGTGGTAAGGCTTCTCTCGGGGTTGGTGCACTCGGTTCTCGCATAGGCGTCGCCGCGCTTGCAGGTGTTGCCGGTAACGCTGAGGATCTCTCCGCTGTCGCTGAGCTCAACGGAAATCTGGCAGCCCATGGGGCAGGCGACACAAATAATATCTTTTACCATGATTATTCCTCCACCTGAATTTCGATTATGCCGTTCTCATCAAAGTTCTTGAGCATATCGCTCTTGATGATGACGTTCTCCATCTCGCCGGGAGCGAGTCTCGGGCGCTTCTTGCTGATGAGCGTCTCGCCGTTATAGGTAACGACTACCTTGGCGTTCTTGTGAACGTCGCCGACTCTGAAGAAGAGCTTAACGTCCTCATCCTCGCCCAGAGCTATCTTCTGCGGTACGATGTAACGCACGCCGTTGATGCCTCTGGTCTTGACATATTTCTTTTCCTTGTTTCCGCCGTTCTTTATATATCTCGCTGCGCCCTCGCCGGCCGTCTGGCTCTCGAGGGTAACGAAGTCAACAAGGTCGTGAACGTGCAGCACGTTGCCGCAGGCGAAAACGCCGGGGTGAGTAGTCTCTCTGTATTCGTCAACTATCGGGCCGCCGGTGACGCGGTCAAACTCGATGCCCATGTTCTTGCTCAGCTCGTTCTCGGGGATAAGACCGACGGAAAGCATGAGCGTATCGCAGGGGACATACTCCTCTGTGCCGGGTATCGGGCGGCGGTTATCGTCGACCTGTGCAATGGTAACGCCCTCAAGACGCTCTTTGCCGTGGATGTCGATAACGGTAGTGCTGAGCTTGAGCGGAATATCAAAGTCGTTGAGGCACTGTACGATGTTTCTCGTAAGACCGCTCGAATATGGCATGAGCTCGCAGACCATCTTGACATGAGCACCCTCAAGGGTCATGCGGCGCGCCATGATAAGACCGATATCGCCCGAGCCGAGGATAACGACTTCTTTGCCGGGCATATAGCCGTCGATATTGACATATTTCTGGGCGGTGCCTGCGGAGAGAACGCCTGCGCAGCGGGTGCCCGCTATGTTGAGCGCGCCTCTCGGGCGCTCACGGCAGCCCATGGCAAGGATAACTGCGGTAGCGTCTATTTCAATAAGACCATCCTCTTTGTTAACTGCGGTGACAACGTTGTCATCGGAGATGGAGAGCACCATAGTGTCGGTCTTAACGACAATGTCGGTGGCCTCAACGAGCTCGATGAAGCGCGCGGCATATTCGGGGCCGGACAGCTCCTCGCCGAAGTAGTGCAGACCGAAGCCGGTGTGTATGCACTGCTCAAGGATACCGCCGAGGGTCTCTGCGCGCTCGAGTATGATTATCTTTTCAACGCCGCTTTCACGCGCCTTGAGCGCGGCGGCCATGCCCGCGGGGCCTCCGCCGATAACGGCAAGATCATATTTAAGCATTAGTATTCATCCTTTCATGCTGCGAAAATTCGCAAATCACTTAGTCTTGCCGAAGAGGATTTTGGACTCTCCGCCGCATTTTGTAATGTCGTCAAGCTCCTGACCAAGCTCTCTTGCGAGTATCTCGACTACCTTTGAGCCGCAGAAGCCGCCCTGACAGCGACCCATACCGGCTCTCGTGCGGCGCTTTACGCCGTCGACGTCAACAGCGCCTGCGGGCGCGTGGATAGCGTCAAGAATTTCGCCTTCGGTTATAGTCTCGCAGCGGCAGATAACTCTGCCGTATGCGCTGTTCTTCTCAACAAGAGCCTTGCGCTCTTCTGCGTTCATGTGACGGAAACGCACGGGAGCGGGTCTGCCGGGAATGAAGTCCGCTTTCTCGCTGACTTCGCCCATGTCCTGCAGAATCATGTCGCAGACATAGAGACCGATAGCGGGAGCGGAGGAGAGGCCGGGGGATTCGATGCCGGCAACATTTATGAACTTCGCGTCCTTCTCGCTGGGAGCGATGATGAAATCGTCACCGGTGCTGTGGGCGCGGATACCTGCGAATGAGGTGATGACGTCGCGGGTCGAGAGCGACGGGACGGACTTGAGCGCGGTCTTGAAAACGCCGTTTGTGCCGGCTGCGGTGGTTGCGCAGTCGTCCTTTTCGTCGATATCGACGGCGCTCGGACCGACGAGCAGGTTGCCGTCAACGGTGGGAGTGACGAGGACACCTTTACCCATCTTGGTGGGACACTGGAATATCGTGTGCTTGACCTTGTCGCCGACCGCTCTGTCCATGAGCATATATTCGCCCTTACGGGGAATAATTGTCATTGAATTGTCGCCGATGAGAGAAGCGACCTTGTCGCAGAAAACGCCTGCGGCGTTGACAACATACTCGGCCTCGATCTCGCCTGCGTCGGACTTGAGAACAAAATTACCCTGAGCGTTCTTTTCAATAGCTGTAACATCAAAATTACGGAAGAGCTCAACGCCGTTCGTGACTGCGTTTTCGACTGCTGCTATCGTCAGCTCGTAGGGGCAGACGATTCCGGCGGTCGGAGCATAGAGCGCGGCAACAGCCTCATCGCTGAGATTGGGCTCTTCGCGGTGAAGAGTTTCCTTGTCGATTATCTCGAGACCGGGAACTCCGTTCGCTTCGCCTCTCGCCTTGAGCTCTTCAAGAGTCTCGAGCTCCTCGTTCGAGAAAGCGACAACATAAGAGCCGATGGGCTTGAACGGGACATGAAGAGTCTCGCACAGAGCGGGCATTGCTGCCGTACCCTCAACATTGAGTTTTGCTTTGAGAGTACCGGGCATTGCGTCGAAACCCGAGTGAACAATGGCGCTGTTTGCTTTTGTTGTGCCCATTGCCACGTCAATGCATTTTTCAACCAATGCTACTTTGATGTTATATCGGCACAGCTCTCTTGCGACTAAAGCGCCGCTGACGCCTGCACCGATAATTGCTACATCGTATGACATTTTTTTACCTCCAGACGGAAAAAGTATTGCTGGTTTTGCAAACAGAAGTATTATAACACTTTTTTGCCAGCCAAACAATAGCATAAAGCGACATAATCGATATTTTTGTAATTATATTTTTCGTCATTTTGTGCCATTTTAATTATTACGAAAATTTTTTGTGCCGTTTAATAATTGCGCTCGGATTCGGCAACAATAAACGCCGGCGTCGGCGCTTCGAAATAAAACTATAACAATTTTCCTTGCCTCCGCATAAACTGTTGCGGGGGTGTTTTTATGCGCCGAATTCGTCGATTAAATATACGCACTCTGCCGCGCGGGGCGTTTAAGGCTCTGTGCGCCTTTACGCTGGCGCTTTGCACAGTCCTTGTCTTTGATGCGCGACTTCGCCCGGCGGTGCGCAACATCGCCATGACCCGCGCCAAGAGTCTCGCCGTGCGCACGGTAGGCAGCAGTATAGAAAAGTTTATATCCGAAAATCCCGAGGACTGCGCGGCTCTTGTGAGTGTAAGCGGCAGCGGCGGAAAAGTAAATTCAATGTCGCTCAATGCCGCGTCCGTCAATCTTTTTAAGTCGCGCCTTGTCCGCGCTGTCGACGAAGCGCTCGAAGAAAACGCACGGTTTACCGTGAAAATACCTCTCGGCTCGGTCACGGGCTCCGAGGTCTTTGCGGGAGCGGGTCCCGAAATACCCGTAACCGTCCGTATGACGGGCGGCGCAAGCGCGCAGATAACCGACGAGTTTATCTCGGCGGGCATAAATCAGACCCGCCACAGGGTAATGCTCAGAGTCGAGTGCTCCGTCTATGTCTTTTTGGGCGGGGACGAGGGTGCGGCGGAGTTCTCGGATGAATACTGTATCGCCGAGAATATTGTTATCGGCTCCGTTCCTCAGACGGCGGTGACAATAGACATTCCTCAGAGACAGTAAAATAAACGGTTGTTAGATATGCCGAGTTTGTGGTATAATATCCGCAGAGAAAACGGAAGGCTTTAAAGGAGGAATCCCTTTTGACGGATAAGGAACAGAGCGCAAAGCGCGCACAGGAGCTCAGAGACAAGCTCAATTATTACAGCAAAAAGTATTATGTCGACGATGACCCCGAGATAGAGGACTATGAATACGATATGCTCCAGCGCGAGCTCAAGGCTATTGAGGATAAATACCCCGACCTTGTTTCGCCCGATTCTCCGACGGTACGAGTCGGCGGCAGCGCGGAAAATCTCTTTGCAAAGGTAGAGCACCGCGTGCGCATGGAGAGCCTCCAGGACGCGTTCGGCTTCGGCGAGATAGAGGAGTTTGACCGCAGGGTCAGAGAGACCGAGCGCGATGTGCATTATGTGGTCGAACCGAAGATAGACGGACTTTCCGTCTCGCTCGAATATACGGACGGTGTGCTGACCCGCGGCTCGACCCGCGGAGACGGCGACGTCGGCGAGGATGTTACCGCAAATCTTCGTACAGTGCGCTCTATCCCGCTCAAAATAAAAACCCCACTTCCTTTTTTGGAGGTCAGGGGCGAGGTGTATATGCCGAAATCCGTCTTTGCCTCCCTTGTCGCAAGGCAGGAGCTCGACGGCGAAAAGCCTTTCAAGAATCCGCGCAACGCAGCCGCGGGCTCGCTCAGACAGAAGGACTCCAAAGTAACCGCGGGCAGGGGACTCGATATTTTCGTTTTCAATGTCCAGCAGATAGAGGGCAAGGAGCTGACATCACATAAGCAGTCGCTTGATTTCCTGCGCGAGCAGGGCTTTCATACAATCCCGTTCTACACGCGATTTGATAATATAACGGATGTAATAGGGGAGCTCAAGCGCATCGGGGAGATACGCTCGGGACTCGAATATGATATAGACGGCGCTGTTATAAAAGTTGACGATTTCGTTCAGCGCAGACGCCTCGGCAGCACTTCAAAATTCCCCAAATGGGCGGTGGCTTTCAAATATCCGCCGGAAGAAAAGACGACAAAGCTCGTAGATATAGAAATAGGTGTCGGGCGCACGGGCGTGCTCACTCCGACCGCCGTGTTTGAGCCTGTTCTGCTTGCGGGCTCGACAGTCAGCCGTGCAACACTCCACAATCAGGATTTCATCGCCGAAAAGGATATCCGCATCGGTGACGAGGTCGCCATAAGAAAAGCGGGCGATATAATCCCGGAGGTCGTGCGCGTTGTGTCGCACGTAAAAGATTCCGAGCCCTATGTCTTGCCATCGATTTGTCCGTCCTGCTCCGCTCCCGTTATCCGAGAGGAGGGCGAGGCGGCTGTCCGCTGCGTCAATCCCGAGTGTCCTGCGCAGCTTCTGAGAAATGTTATCCATTTCTGCTCGCGTGATGCCATGGATATTGAAGGACTCGGCGATGCACTCGTCGAAAAGTTTATCTCGGAGGGTCTGATATCGAATGTAGCCGATATATATGACATAACGGCAGGCGAAATAACGGCTCTCGAGGGACATCAGGAGAAGTCGGCAAATAATCTTATTGAGGCCATAGAGCGCTCGAAGAAAAACGACCTTTCGCGTCTGTTGTTTGCGCTCGGAATACGCCATATCGGCCAGAAAGCGGCGAAGCTCCTGTCCGAGCATTTCGGCGATATAGATTCGATAGCCGCCGCTTCCGAGGATGAGATATCGGCAATAGACGGCTTCGGCGGCATAATGGCAAAGAGCGCAGTTGAATTTTTCTCCCTGAGCCAGACCTCGGATCTTATAGCGAGACTTAAAGCCGCCGGGGTCAATATGAAGTCGCTGAAAGAAAAGAGCGACGATCAGCGCTTCAAAGACCTGACCTTCGTTCTCACGGGCACTCTGCCCACGCTCTCGAGAAAAGAGGCGACGGATATAATCGAAGGTCTCGGCGGCAAAGCCTCGTCCTCCGTCTCGAAAAAGACTTCGTATGTTGTCGCAGGCGAGGAGGCGGGAAGCAAGCTTCAGAAAGCCAACGACCTCGGTATACCCGTAATAACGCAGGACGACCTGATGAAAATGGCTCAGGAATAAGTATAAAACGAGAGGATGAGAATGATGAGAATAACAAAGATTTCGGTGACTCGAATAGCAGGAATGTTCCTGATTTTCGCAACGCACCTGTTTTTAGGCTTTTACGGAAGCTCTCTCGGATACGTCTTTAATGTCGGAGTTCCGCTGTTCTTTATAATCTCCGGCTATTTATATGGTAAAAAGGAAATAAAAGAACCTGTAATTTGGTATTTCAGACGTTTTATAAAGATATGCGTTCCGATGTATATCTTTGTCCTTCCTGTCTGGCTTTATTGCTTTATAAGATACGGCGCAAGGTTCCCTTATGGCTATATTCTGAATTGGCAAGGTCTGAGCTTTGTTTTTGTTAGAATAAAAGAGTCTTTTCTCATGCTGCCCGAGTCGATGAGCGGAATAGGTCATCTTTGGTTTCTGACGGTAATAATGCTGTGCTATTTGCTGCTTATCCTTGTGAAAAAGTCAGAAAGCACAGACTTCGTAAAAAATATTAAAAAAAATTCTAAAGTCGAAGTCGTGTTCTGTATTTTTATCGTTGCGGCACAGATAGCGTTAGCCTGTATAGGATTTCAAATCATATATTTTATCGAATTTTTTATCGGATATGCAATGAGTAAAAAAAGTCTTGATTTTAAGAGAAAAAAGGCTTTTCTGATGATGTCCGTAATTATAGCGGTTGCGTTAGGCGTAAGATTGCTTGCAAGAAAATTTGCTGACGGAACAGTGCTTTACGATAACATATTCGTTGTTTGGTCTCAGTGTATCTTGGCGCTGTGGATATACGCTTTCTTCGATTTCGTCCTATCCAATCTGCCCGAGTTTGAGCAAGCGTTGGGAAAATCAAAGCTTATAAATTGGCTGGACGGAATATCATATTTTGCATATATAACACACTACATATTTATAAAAGAGCCGTTCAACTTGCAGAAATATATTCCAAATGTTGCGGTTGCCACGCTTGTGTTTTTTGTGCTCTCATTTGTGTCGGCAGAAGTCCTGAAGCTTGTTTCAAAGCCGATTACGGGAGGCCTTAATAAATTAGCGAAAAAACTCAGCAAAGAAAACTGAAAAGCTGATACATAAAGACAAGCATCCGTACAGATTTACTGTGCGGATGCTCTATTTTTGATATTCTCGTCTGTATGCCGCCGGGGAGAGCCCCGAATAGCTCTTGAAAACCCTGTTGAAGTGGCTCAGGCTGTAGTAGCCGAGCTGCATGGAGATTTCGAGCGTAGTCATTTTGGTTCCGCTGAGCAGGAGACAGGCGTATTCGCATTTTGCGTCCCTGAGATATGCCGATACCGTCTTGCCCGCATATTTCTTGAAAGCCTCAATGACAACGGGCGGCGAAAAGTTGCTCATCTCATATACATCCGCTGCGCTGCACGTCATGTATTCCGGCGCGTGTATTTTTTCAATAATATCTTCAAACCATTCGGGACAGATTATCTTCTGCGTTAGCTTCGAGCTGTTTAATATAGAGATAAAATCCGCTGCGGTCGAGCATATTACGCTCGCCGCCTTTTCATATCCGTCGCCTATGAGCTTGCTTATGAGACTTGCGCGCGAGTCGAAGTATGCCTGCTCCTCGGCAGAGAGCACAGCCGTCAGCGGCTTCTGCGTCTCAAGCTCCCGCGGGTCTATCCCGATAGCCGAGCAGATTTCGTCAAATTTTTTCGGCGAGATGCAGATGTTCATATGCGCGCTCGAAAAATTTTCTATGCGGCTCAAGCGGTGAATGTCGCCCGGGCATATCATGCAAAGCGTGCCTTTGCCTATTTCCGAGGGCTTTTCGTTTACCTCGTGGCATAAACGCCCGTCCGTGACGAGAAAAATCTCATAGTAGTTGTGTCCGTGCGCTGCCGTACCCGACGAGCCCCAACGGTGAAAGGACACGGAATATTTGCCGATTATCGGGTGCGTTTTGTAGTCGATAATATTCGTCATATCTGTGCGATTCACTCCTTCTCGCCGTACTTACTTAAAAATACCACAATTTATTGCTGATTTCAAGAGCTTATATTGACTCTCGAGACATAAAATTAAAAAAATCACTCATTACTGTTAAAAAATAGCAAGAAAAACAAAATGTACTGTTTTATAATAATGATGAAATTATTTTTATGGAGTTTGCACAAAATGTCAAGCTCCGATATATTTTATTGAAGAGAAAAAGGAGGATAACCGATGGAACCTTCAAACACCTTGAACCGAAAACGCACATCCCCCTTCCGCTACGGCTTCGGTATGTTCGGCACATCTATTCCGATAAATATGCTGAAGTCATATGCGGCCGCATATTATGTACTGAAGCTTGGTCTTATCACGACCGACCAGATGGCGAAAATACTGTTTATCTACACCTTTGTCGATGCCGTTGACAATCCTATCTACGGCTTCTTTTCGGACAGAACCAATACGCGGTGGGGCAAGCGCAGACCTTGGCTTGTTATCGGCACTCCGCTGATGGCTTTGGCGTTCGTGCTGTTCTTTAATATGCCGGCAAGAGTGCAGTCCGACTCGGGAAAGGCGTATTTGTATATTTTACTTATGTACATACTCGCAGGTACTCTCGACTCACTCATGTACGCAAACTACAGCGCACTGTTCCCGACTCTTTTCAAAACCGATGAGCTCAGGGCAAAGACAAGCGCCATAAGGCAGATTTGTCAGCTCGTCGCAATGGTCATTTCTATTGTTCTCACTCCCGTTGTCACCTCGAAGATAGGCTACGGCGTCACGGCTGTTATATACGGCGCGATAGCTCTGGTGGTTATACTGTATACTGCCTTCGGATGCTATGAAAACATCGAGGAAGAGAGAGCGGAGTCGGAAAACAGCGAAAAGCCCGATCTCTTTAAGGCGATATTCGCTCTTATCACCAACGGCAAGTTCTGGATATACGGCTTGGCTTTTGCGCTTTATTCCGCAGCATTTTCGCTTATTGCTCAGGCTGTACCGTTCTATGTGGAATATACCCTGAAGCTCGGCAGCTCCATGACTACCGTCATGCTCGCCGTAGTGTTCGGCTTCGCCCTTATCGGCATAATCATATGGTCTAATGTCGTAAAAAATATCGGCATAATGAATGTTTTCCGTCTCGGATTTATTATCATGACCGTGGGCTTCATTCCGTTGTTCTTTGCGAAAAAAATGTTCTTTGCCGCCGCTGTAATGAGTGTTATGGGTATAGGAGTTGCGGGTATACTTGTTACCCTCGACTGTATCAGCGCCAAAATAATCGATGACGACTATGAGCGCCACGGAGTAAAGCGCGAGGGAATGCTGACGAGTCTTATCGGCGTCATGGGTCGCCTGAGCGGAATTTATGTTTCGCTCGGCTATAAAGTTATCGGCTCGGCGTTCGGCTTTGAGAGCGGTCTGAATCCCGGAACAAATCCGGATATGGCATCGCGGTTCCTGCTCTGCGTGTTCCCGTTTATCGCGCTGGCAGTGTCCACCGTCTTTACGCTGTTCCTGCATTTCAAAGACGAGGATAAAGATTGGTTCGTTTTAAAAAAGAAGAAAGAGAAAAATGCAAATGGCTAAGTATCTTATAATCAATGCCGATGATTTCGGCTACAATCCACAGCAGACAAAGGCGATAGACGAGCTGATGCGCGGCGGGCTGATAACCTCGACCTCGCTTATGACCGTCGCACCCGACGCTGCAAACGCCGCCGAGCTTGCGAGGCTCGGCGGTTATCCCGTCGGCGTGCATCTGACGATAAATTCAGATGACAGCAAAAATCGCTGGCAGAGCAACAGCGGCGCTCCGTCGCTGTGCGAAAAGGGGATGGGGCTCTATGAGAGCCAGGTGGGGCTCGCTCTGCACGCCCGCCGCCGCGATGTCCGCACGGAGCTTGAGGCTCAGTATAACTTCATCAGCTCAAGGGGCGTTGAGGTCGACCACGCGGACAACCACTGCGCCACGCTCTACGGAATAAACGGCAGACGTTTTTATATTGACGCCTATAATTTCTGCGCCGAGCATTCTCTGCCCTACAGGTTCCCGAAAACACCCGGCTTTTTGTCGAGGCAGATTGACAGGGAAGCCCCGGGAATAGTAAAATGCCTTCAAAAAATTATTGTCGGAGCGGGCGAGCGGCGCGGAGTCGCCCAACTCGATGACCTTGTGTCAAATCCCTGGTCAATGGATCGTATAAAAGATTACGACACCCTGAGAACATATTATCTTGACGCTGTCGAAAACTGTATCGACGGAGTGACCGAGATTTTTATGCACCCGGCGTATCCGATAGACGACAAGCCCGGCGAATGGACAAAGCGCGTCTATGAATTTAAGCTCCTCCAAAGCGGCGACCTCCTTGAGGCCGCGCATAAGAACAACATAGAATTAGTCTCGTGGTCGGTGTTCAAGGACCTCGGGAAAATATAAAAGAAACGAAGGATGAAAATGATGAAAAAACTTCTGAGCGTTCTCCTCGCCTTTGCGCTGCTGCTGAGCTTTGTAACTCCGGCGTTTGCGTATAAGGGCGCGGAGACGGCAAACACGCCCGCACAGGCGGAGGAAGTGCACGACCCCGCAGCCTGCAATGTTACCCCTGTGGTTCTGGTCAGGGGAATGGATGTGATGGGGCTCTATATCGACAAGGATACGGAGAATGAGCGCAACGCCCTCAATTTCAGCATTAAAGATTTGCTCTTTATGCTCTGCAAGGGCATTTACGGGGCGGTCAAAGAGAAAAACTTCGACCCCTTTGTCCAAGCCGTTATAGACTATGCGGCCAAATTGCTTGACGGCTATGCGATGAAGGAAAACGGCACGTCAAAGTACAATGTCAGCGTCGATCAGTATCCCGAGAGTGCGGAGAATCATCCGGAAATTTGGGAGGATTACGACTCCGAGGGAGAGCGCGGAATGGCTCGCGCCTGCGCCGAGAATCTTCCCGCCGACCATACTTTTTTCTTTACATATGACTGGCGTAGCGACCCCTATGCCGTGGCGGACGAAATAGCCGCGACTGTTGACAGGGCGATAGCAAAGTCGGGTCATAAAAAGGTCACGATAGTCTGCGCGAGCATGGGCGGCATAATGACCGTCGCCTATCTCTCGAAGTACGGCTACAGCAAGGTTGACCGCTGCCTGTTTATGTCGTCGACCATGTGCGGAGCGCAGGTGGCTTCGGACGTTCTTACCGGAAAGATAGCGATAAAAGCGGATGAGATGTATAACTACTTCTCGGGTCTGCTTGCCGATGTTACCGGCTCGAACGAGATTGTGTCCGCGATGATGAAGACGCTGAACTTCGTCGGCGTGTTCAAGCTGCTTCAAAAAGTTACCGATTGCATTATCGACAACTACAAGGACGATGTCTATGAGCGCGTGCTCATTCCCGATTTTGCCTATATGCCCGTTCTGTGGGGACTTCTCCAGCCGGAGGATTACGATGAAGCGGTGGACTTCGTTTTCGGCGATAACGCCTCTGCCCATGCGGACTTCCTCGCTTACGGCGAGCGGCTTCAGAAGATGATGGCGAACCGCACCGCGCTGATTGAAAATATGATTCGCGACGGCGTCAAGGTCGCTGTGGTTGCCCATTATGACAGACCGCTTGCGCCTCTCTATGAGAACGCGAATTTCAACGGTGACGGCGTGCTTGAAACATATCAGATGTCCGGCTATGCGACTGTTGCAAAGTACGGCCAAACCCTCGGCGACGACTATGTTCCCGCTAAGGCCGAGTATCTCTCTCCCGACAGATGCGTCGACCTCTCGACCGCGCTCTTCCCGGAGCATACCTATATAATCAAGGGTGCGCCCCACGTCGCCGCAGCTTACGGCACGGAATACAGCCGGTTCTTCCTCTGGCTTCTCACCTATGACGGCGACTTCCGCGCCGGAAAGTATGAGGCCTATCCGCAGTTCATGCTCTCGGGCTTCGATCAGCATCTAAGCAAATGGGAAAGCTGACCCCGTAGAACGAACAGCCCCCGATTCTAACCGAAAAATCCTACCCTGAGTTTTTCTTTGGGTAGGATTCTTACTTTGGCTTCGGCGCTTTGGAGCGTTCTCTGCAGTCTCTGATTTATCCTGCTGCGTCTTAACTCCGACACAAAACCATTATTTTTTCTCTTCTCGTTGCCAAAGCCGTGATAAAGTGATAAAATTTAATCAACATATATTAATGGATGGGGTAAAAGTGGAAGCTGCAAAACAAAAGGCAAAAAGTGAATTCAAGTCGGCGGGGAAGTATCTGCTGACTTTTTTGAAGTGGTTCGTGCTCGCCGCGGTCACGGGCGCTGTAGGCGGCGTTGTCGGCGCGCTGTTTCATTTGAGCGTCGAATATGTTACGGGTGTGCGCAAGGCTCATTCGTGGATAGTGTTTCTGCTGCCCGTCGGCGGACTTGTGATAGCGGGGCTATATAAGCTCTCGGGCAAAAAGGATATCGGAACTAACGAGATACTCGATGCCGTGCGCTCGCCTCAGGGCGTGCCGGCTCTGCTCGCGCCGCTGATTTTCGTCTCAACCGTTATAACCCACCTCTTCGGCGGCTCCGCCGGACGTGAGGGCGCGGCTCTCCAGCTCGGCGGCAGTATTGCGGGGCTGATAGGCAAAATCACCCGCCTTGACGAAAAGGATATGCATATCATGACGATGTGCGGTATGAGCGCCGTCTTTTCGGCGCTGTTCGGAACCCCGATAACCGCCGCCGTTTTCGCGCTCGGCGTTATCAGCGTCGGAGTGATTTACTATGCTGGTCTGCTCCCGTGTGTCGTCTCGGCGTTCACGGCGTATTTTATATCGATTCTTATGGGCACCGAGCCCGTCGCGTTTACAATCTCGAATATTCCCGCCTTTTCGCTCAAGAGCTGCCTGCTCACCGCCCTGCTTTCCGCAATATGCGCTCTGCTGAGCATCGGCTTCTGCCTCGGTCTGCACGGCACTCATAAGCTCTTCGAAAAGCTCTTTAAAAACACTTTTCTCCGCGCTGCCGTCGGCGGACTCGTAATCGTTATACTGTCTCTCATCTGCCGCAGCGGCGACTATAACGGCGCGGGCATGGATATAGTCGAACGCGCCATAGGCGGAAACGCGAAGCCCGAAGCGTTCTTGCTGAAATTCATTTTCACCGCCGTCACCGTCGGCGCGGGGTATAAGGGCGGCGAGATAGTCCCGACCTTCTTTGTCGGCGCGACCTTCGGCTGCGTCGTCGGCGGACTTATCGGGCTTGATCCCGGTTTTGCCGCGGCTGTCGGACTCGTGGCGCTGTTCTGCGGAGTGGTCAACTGTCCGCTCGCGTCGATTTTCCTGAGTATCGAGCTTTTCGGCGCTCAGGCCATGCCGCTGTTTGCGCTCGCCGCTGCCGTTAGTTATCTGCTCTCCGGCTACTACGGGCTTTACAGCAGCCAGAAAATAGTCTATTCCAAGCTTCGCGCGGAGCTTGTGAATATAAATGCAAAGTAAATTGTTGACTTTGCATTTATTAATTGTTAAACTTGTTCTAATGAATTGACGGGAGGGAAAAGCATGGATGCGTTAAAAGATAAAAAAGGTTTTATATGTGATATGGACGGTGTCATATATCACGGCGACAAACTGCTTCCGGATGTCAAGGAATTCGTGGAGTGGCTGTACAAAGAAAACAAATCGTTCCTGTTTCTCACAAATTCGAGCGAACGCTCGCCGCGCGAGCTCCGGCAGAAATTAGAGAGAATGGGACTCTATGTTGACGAGAGCCATTTTTATACGAGCGCCCTCGCAACGGCGAAGTTCATCAGCGGTCAGAAACCCGGCTGCTCTGCTTATGTTATCGGCGCGCCCGGACTTGTCAACGCGCTCTACGACCAGGGGATTACCATGAACAGCATAGACCCCGACTATGTCATAGTCGGCGAGACCTCGAGCTACAACTACGAGATGGTCGTCCACGCATCTAACCTCGTCAGAAACGGTGCGAAGCTTATCGGCACTAATACCGACCTCACGGGTCCCGTTGAGGACGGCGTGGTTCCCGCTTGCCGCGCGCTTATTTCGCCCATAGAGATGGCGACGGGCAAAAAGGCGTATTTCGTCGGCAAGCCCAATCCTCTCATGATGCGCACGGGACTCAAAATGCTCGGCGTTCACTCGGCGGAGGCCGCGATGATAGGCGACAGAATGGATACCGATGTCATAGCGGGCATAGAGACCGGCCTTGATACTGTCCTTGTTCTCTCGGGCGTCACATCTCTTGAGGATGTCAATCTCTATCCGTACAGACCCACATATATATTCAACGGCGTCGGCGACGTCTTTTCGGAAATATAACCAAACGGAGGACTGCAATGCATTACGAAAACAACTGGGAATCGCTCAACAGCCGGCCTGTGCCGGATTGGTTCGCAGATGCGAAGTTCGGCATATTCATCCATTGGGGACTGTATTCAGTGCCCGCATATACAGAAAAGGGGCAGTACGCCGAGTGGTATATGCAGCAGATACGCGACAAAAACAGCGAGGCGCGCAAATTCCACGACAGGGTCTATGCCCCCGGAACGCAGTATGAGGATTTTGTCAGCGGCTTTAAGGCGGAGCTTTTCGACGCCGACGAGTGGGCGCAGCTCTTTGAAAAGTCCGGCGCAAAGTATATAAATCTCGTCTCGAAGCACCATGACGGCTTCTGCCTGTTCAAGAGCGACTATGCGTGGAATTGGAACAGCGTCGATGTCGGACCGCACAGAGATTTTTGCCGCGAGCTTAAAACAGCGCTCGAAAAGACGGATGTAAAATTCGGCGTGTATCATTCGGTCTATGAGTGGTTTCATCCGCTCTTTCTCAAGGACCCAGAGGAGTATGCGGTGAAGCATTTTATCCCCATGCTCAAGGAGCTTATAACAAAATATGAGCCGTGGACTCTGTTCACGGACGGGGAGTGGGATTATCCGAGCTCCGTCTGGCATTCGACCGAGTTCTTGCAGTGGCTCTATAACGAGTCGCCCGTCAAAGACACGATAGTTCCCAACGACCGCTGGGGCAAGGAAACGAGGGGTCGCCTGGGTGGCAACTTCACCACCGAATACGGCTATATTGACAACGGCAGACGCATTGAGGATGTCGAGCTCGACCGTCCGTTTGAGGAGTGCCGCGGCATCGGCGCGTCCTTCGGACTCAACAGAATTGAGGACGTTGACGAATATCTCAGCTCAAAGGAACTTCTTGAAACGCTCTGCTCGCTCGTGTCAAAGGGCGGCAACTTCCTGCTCAATATCGGCCCCGCCGCGGACGGTACCATCCCCGTCATAATGCAGGAGCG
Source organism: Oscillospiraceae bacterium (assembly GCA_003538135.1). Taxonomy (GTDB): domain Bacteria; phylum Bacillota; class Clostridia; order Oscillospirales; family Acutalibacteraceae; genus CAG-177. Next base: position 19,526 of record DPOR01000015.1, on the reverse strand, counting down.
CCTGCTCGATATGGGCAAGTGGCTTAAAGTTAACGGCGATGCCATATACGGCACGCGCATCTACACGAAAGAGCCGCAGGAGGGTACATATTACACGAAAAAGGGCGACAAGGTCTATGCGATAACGAACGCATATCCGTTCGGCAGCCTCACGCTCGACAAGGTGAATTACAGCGCGGACATAAAAGCAAGGCTATTGGCGCATGACGCTCCCATAGCCGTCGAAAACGACAACGGCAAAGCAAAGCTCGTGTTCCCGCCCATAAACCCCGACGAAATGAAATGCGGCTGGCTCTATGCGTTTGAGCTCGACGGAGTGAAATAAATTAGAAAAGCAGGATGCCGATTCTCTTTGGCATCCTGCTTTTTATATGTCTGTGTTTTTAATAAAAGCTTCGGCTCCGGGATATCCCGAAGCCGATTTGACTTTTAAAAATCCTTTACGAGTTGAGCAAAGTTATCCGCTATGACCTGCTGCGTTTTGAAGCCCATCGAGTTTGTCTCGTGGTAATGCCTTGCGCCGAGAACATCGTTCGTCGGATTGAGGAACGCCTGCGTGGGATGAAGGCAGAAATCGTTGGGGGCTACGACATAGCCCGCCATGTCGTTGGTGATGCCGTATTCGATAATTTCGCTGTCGCCGCAGATTTCGGCAAGCGGCGCGGGGTTGATTTCGGGTCCATTTCCGGTCGAGGAGCGTTCGGCAGGCTCATATCCGCCGTAAACCGTGCACACAAAGTTTTCGCCGGGCAGGAGAAGTATTTTCTGGCTGCCGAAGGTCATATAGGTCATCTCCGTGCGCATGGCTACACCCGTATCGCTCTCCTTGCAGGGAAACGGGTTGAAGCTCATGGTGCCTTTCATGGCGAGCAGAAGAAGCACATAGTTGTCAACGGGCAGATAGAACTGCCGCGTGTTTGTCTTGATAACAGGCTCCAGAAGCTTGTCGTTGTCAACGGCGATTGCGGCGTCGGCGAAGAATTCGCCCTGCATTTTTATGTTGTTGACCTTGTCGTCCGCGTCAAATTCCGCAGCGTCCATTCCGCCTATGGCGCCTATTCCGAAGAGCACGTTAGCGCCCGTCTTTTCAGCCACTCTTTGGCGCAGGAAATACGGATATTCGCCGGAGAGCATTCTGTTGGCGCCGCCGAGCGAATTGGGATGAGCGCCGACGTTTATAAGCCATGTCTCGGCGCTTCCGTCGTCGGGCACAAAGCGGATGCGGGTGAGCACCTCATGCTTGTCGGGGAGACGTCTCTTTGTGAAAAGTCCGCCCTCAATCGAATGTCTGCCGGTGTAGAGCTTTCCGGGAGTGCGGTTGGCGAACGCCTCCTTGGCGGCCTTGACGGACTGCGAAAAGAGCTTCTCCATATAGGCCTCGTCCTTGCCGTCCGAGGGGATTTTAAGCGCGTTCGCCTTGCCCCAATATCCGACGGTGTCGATGCCCGAATGCGAGTGAGTGCAGCTGAAATTGATTCCGACGCACTTTGAAAGCTCAGGCTCCGCCTTTATCCTGCGGCGTATCTCGTTTACCTCGATATTCGTAAGACCTACGATGTCTCCGCTGAGCCAAACGATTCCCTCGTCGCTTCCTACGTCGATCCAAACGGCGTGAACGAAAACGTCCGTGAGAACGCCCTCCATAACATGACCGGAGCCGTGCCCGGCTATGTAATAAGTCTTTTTGCCGAATTCCTCGGGATTGATGTCCTTGCGAGCGAAGCCGAGTCTGTAAGCGTCGCCGGTAAGAGTGATTGTTTTTGACTCCGGGATAGCGGGAGCAGTGCCCTGCTTCAATACTTTTTTGCCGTATCTGCAGGCAATTGCGTGCGCACCCTTTGCAGCAATATCATTGATATCCATGCATTGTTACCTCCGTGATTTTTTCTTTTGTCAATTGTAACATATCCCGCGGACAATTTCCATATTTTTTTAATAAAAGATAAAATTCTGTAACTCAAAGTTCACCGACGAAAGCTGCGGAGATTTCGTGTGCCGCAAGCGTTACGGACTTTCGCCGACTGCCGACGCAATAAAACAGCAGCCCCGCCTGAGCGAGACTGCCATGTGAAATAGGAGATAGAGTTCGGGACTCTATATGTGATATTATATCACTAATTTTTCAAATTGCAAGTAAAACCGCAAAATTTAAATCGTATTCTTGGTTTATGTTTTGTAATGCTTATTTATTTCAAGTAAGTCTCGCAATAATAAAAGATATGCCGTTTGCAACAGATTCTCGGACATACTACGCTCGATATGGTTAAAAAGTATGTCCACTTGACACAGGCGAAAACGGTGGTCAATTTCAGTAATTACAGCCCTTTGGATAACTTAAAGCAGATAGAAAAAAAGCCCGCAATCTCAACGATTACGAGCTTTTTTCTTTAACTGGTCCGAGTGGCGAGACTTGAACTCACGGCCTCTTGACCCCCAGTCAAGCGCGCTACCAGCTGCGCCACACCCGGTTATACCTAAACTTAGCTTGCTTTCCGCTTATCGGCTTTCTGCTGATTCGCCGCGGCGCTTCCCTCAGAAACATAGTCGCGGTGCTTCGCTTGGAGCGCTCGTTCCGCTCCTTGTTTCTTCACCTCGGAGCAATGCCTTCATCCGCCACAGGCGGCGGCATTTCTCCTCGCCCAGCTGCGCCACACCCGGAAAGCTCATCAATAATACCACAAGAAAAGCGTTTTGACAAGTCTTTTTCCAAACTTTTTTAAAAACCCGGCAACTTTTTTATTTTTCTGCTCTCTCTCTTTACTTTTCCGCTTCCTCTGTGCTAAAATCTAAAGTACGGAAAGGGGAGTTAATTATGGCAAAAATAATCGGAGCAAATATACCTGATATACCGTGGGAGGATAAGCCTGCGGGGTTTGAATATCCCGTGTGGCGTTACAGCGGCAATCCCGTTATCACCCGCGATAACTTGCATATGGCGAACAGCATCTTCAATTCGGCAGTCGTGCCCTTCGGCTCGGGCTTTGCGGGAGTTTTCAGGGCGGATATCCGCTCGCGCGCCCAGAAGCTTGTCGTCGGGTTCAGCGACGATGCCGTGAATTGGACGCTTGAGGATAAATATATCTTCGACGGCTACGACCCGCGCCTGTGCGAAATAGACGGGAAATATTATCTGTCCTGGGTCAATCTGACCCCTCACGGCACAACTATCGGCATAGCCTTTACGGAGGACTTTAGGAGCTGGACTCAGCTCGAGGATGCCTGCTATCCCGTCGCCCGCAACGGCGTGCTCTTCCCGCGCAAGGTGAACGGCGAGTATCTTCTGCTTATTCGCCCGTGCGACAGGGGACACACCCCTTACGGCGATATATTCATCAGTCAGTCGAAAGACCTCACTTATTGGGGTAAGCACCGCTTTGTTATGAGCCCGGTCGAGAACTGGGAAGCTACAAAAGTCGGAGCGGGTCCGACTCCTATTGAAACCGACGAGGGCTGGCTGATGTTCTACCACGGCGTGCTCACGAGCTGCAACGGCTTTACCTACAGCATGGGTGCCGCCATTCTCGACAGGGACGAGCCCTGGAAAGTGCTCCACCGTGCGGACAGCTTCCTGTTAGCGCCCCACGAAATCTATGAGTGCGTCGGCGATGTGCCCAACGTCGTGTTCCCGTGCGCCGCGCTTGCGGATGCCGAGAGCGGCAGAATAGCGATTTATTACGGCGCCGCAGATACCTCGGTCGCCTTGGCGTTTACTACCGTTGATGAGACGGTGAACTATATCATGGCAAACGACCTTATTAAATAAATTAGAACCGGTGCCCGATATTGGCGGGAATCCGAAAAATCCGCAATTCACACAGCTCGGAGTGAATTGCGGATTCGCTTTTTTGTTCAGTCCCGCTTCAGCTCCTTGCCGAGCCTTTCGAGCACGCGTTTTTCTATCCTGCTGACGTATGAGCGGGAGATGCCCAACAAAGACGCTATCTCCCGCTGAGTCAGCGGCGCGTTGCCGTCGAGTCCGTAGCGCATGACGGTTATCGCCCTTTCGCGCGGGTCTGATATGTCGGCGACGAGCCCGCGCAGCTTTTCGCTTTTTATCTTCAAATCGAGGTCGTCGGCTATGCTGTCCGGCGTGCAGATAATATCCATGAGCGTGAGCGGGTTTCCCTCGCTGTCGCTGTCGATAGGATCCTCGAGCGAGATGTCGTGCGCGCTTTTTTTCAGCGAGCGAAAGTGCATGAGTATCTCGTTTTCAACGCATTTCGCCGCATATGTGGCAAGGCGTGTGCCCTTGTCGGGCTTGAACGAGTCAACGGCTTTTATCAGCCCTACGGTGCCGATTGAAATCAGATCGTCCTGCTCCGAATATGCGGAGTAGTATTTTTTGACTATGTGCGCCACGAGTCGCAGATTGTGCTCTATTAATTCGCTGCGCGCCTTGCCGTCGCCCGCGTGCATCTCGGCGAGAGCCTCGCGCTCCCGAGCCGCGCTGAGCGGCGGGGCGAACGACCCCGGCTGACTCAGGTGCAGGATGAAAAACAGAAATCCGTTTGAAAATAACCGCAAAAGCCACCCGAACACGGCATCGCCTCCCGTGAATATCTATATTCACCCGTCGGCGAAGCTTGCAAGTCCGTGCTTTTTTTGTAAATTCACTTGAAACTTCCGTGCGGCTATAATATAATAATCTGTAGAAAAAGCGAGAACGGAGGTGCTCTCTTGTCGGATATCAAGCTCGGCGCGCAGCTTTATACTCTGCGCGACTATATCAAAAATTACGAGGATGCCGAAAAGACCTTTGCCTATCTCGATTCCATCGGAATAAATACGGTTCAGATTTCGGGTATAGGCCCGATTGAGCCGGAGAAGGTCGCGTATCTTGTCGATAAGTACAATATGGATGTCTGTGTCACGCATACCTCGTTTGACCGTATGCTCAAAGATATCGAGGCGGTCGTTCGGGAGCACAGAATGATTCACTGCGACACGCTCGGAATCGGCTCCATGCCCGACGAATACAGGGGCAGCGAGGAGGGCGTGCGCGAGTTTATAAAGCTCACCGACGGGCTCGCGAGGAAGCTTCGGGATATGGGAATGCATTTCGCCTATCACAACCACGCCTTCGAGTTCAAAAAATATAACGGCAGGCGCATTATAGATATGCTTGTCGAGGATACTGACCCCGAACTGTTCGGCTTTATTATGGATACATATTGGGTTCAGTACGGCGGCGGGAATCCGGCGGATTTTATAAGACGCCTCAGCGGCAGAATGAAGGTCTGTCACTTTAAAGACTATAAAATCGACAGCGAGAATAAGCCCGACTTTGCCGAGATAGGCACGGGCAACCTCGACCTTGACGAATGCTACCGCGCCTGCAGGGAATCCGGCGTAGGATATATCGTTATCGAGCAGGATACCTGCGATATCGACCCGCGCGAGTCTATGGCGATAAGCTACAAAAACCTGATTGATATAGCGAAGAGAAACAGCTGATTTTTGGGAAGGGATGACGGAAAATGGACGGAAAAATGAAGCTCCCCATTGCGGAAAAGGGATATGATATTGCTGCGGCCGATGCATATATTTCGATGCTGCAGGAGGAATACAATAAGCTTTACGCCTGGGGCTCGGAGCTCGAAAAGCGCACCGATATGCCCGCGGGCGAGACTGCTTCGAGCGAGGAGATAGAGGCGCTCAGAACGCAGAACCGCAGCCTCTACAACAACTGCGTGGCGTTTGCAAAGCACATAAAGCGCCTTGAAAAGCTCAGAGACGAGCAGGGCAGATATATGGTTGACGAGCTCAACGCCGCAGAGAGCAGAAAAAAGTGCCTCGAAAAGGAGATAGCCGACCTTGAGGCGAAGAAGGGCTTGCTCGAGGTCAGCAACGAATCGGCTCGCGGCCAGGCGGATGCCGTAATTTCGGCAGCGCGCAATCAGGCGCAGAAGACCGTCGCCGAAGCGCAGGAGCAGGCGAATCTGATAGTCGCCGAGGCGCAGAAGAAGGCCGAGTCCATACTCCGCGAGCGTATCGGCAGAATGTCGGCGGTGTGCGCCCAGCTCAACGATATGTTCGACAAGGACGAATAATTCGGGATATAATAATGCGGCTGTTTGTCGAAAAATCGCAGCTTTTCGGCGCAAACGGCCGCTTTTGTTTTTCTATCCCGTAAAATCCTCTATCAGCCTTTGAAGTGCTTCGCCGCCCTCAACCGTTATTCCTTTGTAAACGCGCTCCGCTTCGCTTTTGGGCAGGGAGGAGGTGAAAATATCGAACACCTCCAGAGGCTCGTCCTCGCCGCAGGCAAAAACCGCTATCCTGCCGTTGTAGTCGCGCAGAACGTACATTTCGCTCGCGTTGGGCTCGGCGCGTTGCGTAATCGCCGAGACTGCAAGAAACGCAGCGGCGCAGACCGCGAGGACAACTGCTGTGATTTTTATCGTACTTTTCATTTTTCGCCCTCTCCGTTTTTTGCTTTCATGGGTGATTGTTGCCCCTTTCGGGCGAGATTATACCCTGTTTATTGTTTTGATTTTACAAAATAATGTGAATATTTGGATTTAGACTAAACTTTTTGCAAAAAGTATGCTATAATTTCTAACTGGATTGTAATGTGAAGGAGGCGCACGGATGGCAAACAGCTCCAAAAGCGCATCGAAAAAGATGGGAACAGCTAAAACATCTTCCGAAAAGAAGAATAAGACTCCGAATAAAAAGGCCGGCAGGATAGTTCTGCTGGTCATCCTCTGCGTGCTCGTTGTCGGTATGCTCACCGCGGCGATAATCGGAGGCTACGTCTTTGTCAATATCGCATCCTTTGCCCACGGCGAGATAGCGATAGACCTTGACGACTACAAGGCGAATCAGAACCAGACCTCGTTCATCTATGCTTATGACAGCAACAACGAGTTGGTTGAGATGGCTCAGCTCCACGGAGAGGAGAACCGAATCTGGGTCGATTCCGATAAGATGCCGGAGAATCTAAAAAACGCTTTCATCTGCCTTGAGGATAAGCGCTTTAAAAAGCATCACGGTGTCGACTGGCTGCGTACCTTCGGCGCGGCCACCGGACTTTCAAGCGGCGGCGGCTCGACGATAACCCAGCAGCTCGTCAAAAACCTGACCAACGACAAGGAGGTCACGGTTGTCAGAAAGTTCAAGGAGATAGAGCGCGCTCTGAATCTTGAACAGCATTACAGCAAGGATGCTATCCTTGAGGCGTATCTCAACACCCTCTATCTCGGCAACGGCTGCTACGGCGTCCAGACGGCGAGCGAAACTTATTTCGGCAAGGATGTCAGCGAGATCAATCTCGCCGAGTGCGCCACTCTTGCGGTCATAACAAAAGCGCCGACGAAGTATAACCCTCTGCTCAATCCCGAGTCGAATAAAAAGCGTCAGGAGCTTTGCCTGAAATATATGCTCGAGGAAAAGGCGATAAGCAAAGAGGAATACGAAGAGGCGGTGAATTATAAGCTCGTCTTTACAAACAGCGAGGGCTATGTCCCCAAGGCGGGCAAGACCAAAAAGACGACAGAGGACAAGAACAAGGAGAAGGAATATCAGGATTTCTACGTCGATTATGTCATCAAGAGCGTCTGCCAGGATCTGATGAGCAAATACGGCTACACCTACCGCCAGGCGATGGAGAAGATAAACTACGGCGGACTCAAGATATATTCCGCCGCAAATCTCGACGTTCAGAAGGTTCTCAATACCGTATATTCAAACAGGATCGCTTTCGATAAGGAAGCGGATACCGCCGAGCACCCCGCGGTTCAGTCTGCGGCGACGGTCATGGACTATGAGGGCAGAATAGTCGGCATAGTCGGACAGGCGGGCGAAAAGAGCGGCAACCTCTGCCTCAACAGAGCGTCCGAGTCCCCGAGACAGCCCGGCTCGTCCATCAAGCCCCTGTCAACCTATTCTCTCGCACTCGAGAAGGATTATATAAACTGGTCGAGTATGATACTCAACTACGCTATCTACCACAACGGCAAGCTCTGGCCGCAGAACTCGGACGGCACGCACGGCTCAAAGAAAAATGTCACCGTCCAGTACGCCATACAGAAGTCGTTCAACACCGTTCCCGTCAGAATAATTACCGATATGCTCGGCGTCAACGAAGCTTATAACTTCATGAAAAAGACGTTCCATCTGTCTACTCTTGACGATGCCAATGATGCCAGCATCGCGCCTCTTGCCACGGGCTCTCTTACTAACGGTGTCACAACGGTCGAAATGGCGGCGGCATATGCCATCTTCGGCAACAACGGCTATTACTATAAACCCTATTGCTACTATAAGGTCACAAACGCCACGGGCACCGAGGTTCTGCTTGAGACTAAGTCCGAGCCGGAGAAGGTACTCAGCGAGGATACCGCAGAGGTTATGCGCGAGCTGCTCAAGACCGTTCCCGCGAGAAGCTTCCGTTCGAGCAAGAATCTCGGCAAGTTCGAGCTGATGAGCAAGACCGGTACCACGAGTGATACGAAGGACAGCTGGATAGCCGGCGGCACGCCCTATTATGTCTGCGCGGTTTGGCTCGGCTACGATAAGCCCAAGGTCATCCCGTTCAGATACAGTGCATCCGGACGAGTTTATATCGAGCTGCTCGACCGCATCCACGCCAACCTGCCCGTCAAGGAGTTCCCCAAGACCGACAAGGTAGAGGAGAAGGATTACTGCAAAAAAACGGGGCTTTTGGCGTCGCCCTCTTGCACAGAGACCGCAAAGGGCTATTATAAGAAGTCCGCAATGCCCGCCGAGTGCACGGCGTGCGGCGGAGGGTCGGTAAGCGAGGTCGTCGGCGGAGTCAGCGACGCAGTCAGCAACATTATAGATTCGCTTCTTCCGACAAGACCGCGTTCGGACGATTAAATTCAAGCTGCGGCGAAAAAATATATAAACGGCCGCGCCGGATAACGGTGCGGCCTGATTTTTGATTGAGAGGTATTTTATGATAATCCTGTCGGTAGATTACGGAGACACGCGCACGGGCATAGCCGTCTGCGACAAAACCGAATTTTTGGCTTCTCCCGTGACTGTTATAACCGAAAAGGAAACGGAGCCGCTTATAGAAAAAATAACCGATATAGCGCGGGAGAAAAAGACCGAGCTTATCGTTGTCGGTCTGCCCGTCAATATGGACGGCACCCGAGGCGACCGCGCGCATAAGTGCGAGGAGTTTGCGGCGGCTCTGACCGAGTTTTCCGGCATTAAGACAGTGCTTCGTGACGAGCGGCTGACTACAGTCTCCGCGCACAATGCGCTGAATGTCACCAACACACGCGGCAAAAAAAGAAAGGCTGTAGTCGATGCGGTCAGCGCCGTTATGATTCTTCAGGACTATCTCGATTATCGGCGCATCAATCACATTTCCTGAACAGCTCCCGAATGCCCGTCAGCAGCAGAAACCCGCCGAAGATTTTCCCGGGAATGCTGCTGCCCATGTGACCTATGGCGAGCGAGCCGAGCAAAACTCCGGGAAGACCGCCTGCGGCAAAAAGCAGAACGGTTTTCCAGTCAATGAGCTTTTTGAAGGAATAAACTATGCTCGAAAGCGCCGCGCAGGGGATGAAAAACAGCAGATTTATGCCCTGTGCCTTGAGCTGCGGCATACCGAGCGCGAGCACAAGGTAGAGCACCAGCACTCCGCCGCCGCCCAGCCCGAGACTGCCCGCAAGTCCCGAGAAAAAAGCCGCCAATACCGTTCTCATTTAAATACCATCCTTATTCCCGCCCAGAGCATGAACAGGGCGAATATCTTGCCGAGTATTTTCGTCGGTATCTTCGGCAGAATAAACGAGCCGAGCACGCTTCCCGCAAGCCCCGCAGGGAGATAGGGGAGAGCGTCGCCGAAAGTGACCTTTCCCGTACGGATATATATTCCCGCGCTCGCGGCCGTCAGCAGCATTATGAGCGCCACCGCATTTGCCTGCGCTCTGTTTTGCTCCATTCCGCTTTTTTTGAGCATCGGCACGGCTATCATTCCGCCGCCTGCGCCTAAAGCGGAGTTCACGGCTCCTGCGGCAAGTCCGCTTAGAATTTTCGTTATCCTTTTCATTTTCTCAGCTCCTTTTTTCTATTTTGCCCTGCGGCGCTCTAATAATGCCGTGCGTCCCCGCATATTCTTTTGTGGGGGTGTCGGTATGGTGATAAATTTCAAAAGGCGTTCAAGGCTCGTCGCTCTCGGCGTTGCGGCGGCTGTTGCCGTTATGACGATATGCTTTGTGCTGATATCCGCGCGCGGCTCGGGCTATGCCCGCAGGGTGTCCGCGAACGCGCAGGAGTCCGTGACCGTAATTGTTGACGCGGGTCACGGCGGTATGGACGGCGGCGCGACCGCGCAGGACGGCACCGTCGAAAAGGATATAAATCTGTCAATAGCTCTGAAATTACGCGATATGCTCGACACGGCGGGCTACAATGTCATAATGACGCGCGAGACGGATGACGATATCTCCGACAGCTCCGCAAAGTCGGTGCGCCTACAAAAGGTGTCGGATATAAAAAACAGAATGAAAATTATCGAGCAGACACCCGACGCGCTGTTCGTGAGCATTCATCAGAATCACTACGGCGGGCCGTCCTACAGCGGCGCGCAGGTGTTCTATTCCAAAAACAATCCCGAGAGCGAAAAGCTGGCAAAGGCCATTCAGCAGGATATATGCTCTCTGCTCCAGCCTCAGAATAGGCGCGCGGTAAAGCGCACGGGGACGGAAATATATCTTCTTTATCACGCCGAGTCTCCGGCCGTTATGGTCGAGTGCGGTTTTCTCTCGAACGCCGCCGAGACGCAAAAGCTCAAGGACGACGGCTATCAGACCGCCATGGCGTTTTCGGTCATGTGCGGAATAACGGACTATTTGAAAAACGAGGAAAAACTGACGGAGGTAACATAAAATGGCAGGCAAGGCAAAATCTGTTTATATCTGCTCCGAATGCGGCTATGAGAGCCCGAAGTGGTTCGGCTGCTGCCCCGGCTGCGGCGAGTGGAATACCATGAATGAGGAGATAAAAGCGCCCGTCGCCGCGGCGGCAAAGAGCGGCGCCAATGCGCGCAGCGTCAAAACCTATGCCCTCAGCGAGATAACCGCCGATGAGGAGATACGCTATCAAACGGGGCTCACCGAGCTCGACCGCGTTCTCGGCGGCGGAATAGTCAAGGGCTCATTGGTGCTTCTGAGCGGCGACCCCGGAATAGGAAAATCAACTATCCTGCTTCAAATATGCCAATATATCGGCAAAAATCTCGATATGCTATATGTCTCCGGCGAGGAGTCCGTCTATCAGATAAAGCTCCGCGCGGACAGGCTCGGTGTCACAAGCCCGACCTTGACTTTAATGAGCCAGACCGACGTTCAGGCAATATGCGAATATATAAATATCAATAAGCCGGGACTCGTCATTATCGACTCCATTCAGACCATGGTCATAAGCGAGCTGAATTCCTCCGCAGGCAGCGTCACGCAGGTGCGCGAATCTACGTCCATGTTCATGCGCACGGCAAAGAGCAGCAATATTCCGATAATCGTTGTCGGCCATGTCAACAAGGATGGAAACATCGCGGGACCCAAGGTGCTCGAGCATATAGTTGACGCGGTGCTCTACTTTGAGGGCGACCGCAATATGTCATACAGAATACTTCGCGCCGTCAAGAATCGCTACGGCTCGACTAATGAGATAGGCGTTTTCGAGATGCTCGACAGCGGACTTTCTCAGGTTGAAAACCCCTCGCTCATGCTTATCTCGGGCAGACCCAAGAACACCTCGGGCACCTGTATCGCCTGCGCGATGGAGGGCACGCGCCCGATCTTGGCGGAGGTTCAGGCGCTTGTCAGCGCGACAAGCTTCGGCAATCCGCGCCGTATGGCAACGGGCTTTGATTACAGCCGTATGGCCATGCTCTTAGCCGTCCTTGAAAAGCGAGCGGGCTATTTCTTCGGCAACACGGATGCATATATAAATGTTATCGGCGGATTAAAGCTCGACGAGCCGGCTACGGATCTGTCCGTCGCATTGGCTCTCATTTCGAGCCTCAAGGATGTGCCTATAAGGGATGATGTCCTCGCCTTCGGCGAGATAGGGCTCGGCGGCGAGATACGCTCCGTCAGCCACTGTGAGCAGCGCATAAAAGAGGCGGCGAGGCTCGGCTTCAAAATCTGCATTATTCCCAGCCACAATTTCAAATCGGTCCCGGACAAGCTCAAAAAGGAGATAGAGGTCATCGGAGTTAAGAACGTCTATGAGGCGTTTGCAAACTGCGTTGACTGACGGATGTATTATGACCCCGATAGAATCGCCGAACCTGCCGAAGCGGGGGATAGCCCTTGCCGCGGTGAGCGTCGGCGCAGAGAAAGCAAAAGAATATCTCGAGTCGCGCGGGATTGCCGTTTTCGATATCCTGCCGAGCTCTGCTATAACCGACGGCACCGCCGCTCATGCTGATTTGCACTTATTGCATCTCGGCGGGCGGAAGATTATACTGAGCCGCGAGCAGTTTAAAAATGCGCAAAAGCTCGTTTCTTCGGGCTTTGACGTGCATATACTTGACATCGCTCTCGGCGCGGAATATCCGGCCGATGTGCCGCTCAATGCCGCCGTTTTCGGCAATTATGCGATACTAAATCCCAAGACGGTCTGCCCAAACATCAATTTTTTCGGGCGAACTTTAATCCCCGTGCGCCAGGGCTACGCAAAGTGCTCTGTAGTGCCCGTGACCGAAAACGCGATAATTACCGACGACGGGGCAATAGCCTCCGCCGCCGAAAAAAACGGCCTTGAGGTTCTGCTCGTCTCAAAGGGCGACGTTCTTCTGCCGGGGCGCGAATACGGCTTCATCGGCGGCTGCTGCGGGCTTATTGCGCCGGATATTATGCTCTTTAACGGCGATCTCTCGTCGCATGGGGACGCAGACAGAATAAGAGCCTTTCTGTCGTCGTTCGGCGTGAGCGCGGAAGAAACGGGGCATTTTCCTCTGACCGATATCGGCGGAATACTTCCGCTTGCGGAGAAGTAAACCGAAAATATTCTCGAAATTATATTTTGTTCCAAAATCCGAATTTTATGACGCGCCTTTGTGCTATCATATTTCGGAAAAATTCAGTGGAGTGATAACAACGAAAAAAGGACAGCTTAAAGGCGGCATATTCCTCATTCTTGCCGCCGTTATATGGGGTCTGTCGTTTGTGGCTCAGAGCGAGGGCATAGAAGTAATCGGAACTCTGACCTTCAACGGCATAAGAATGGTGATAGGCGGAATAGTGCTTCTGCCCGTTATTGCGATAATGTCGGGCGCGCAGAGGGCGAAGAACAAAAAGCTCGGCGCAGCCGCACAGAAAACGCCCGAGCAGAAGAAAGAGGACAGAAAAAATCTTACAGTCGGCGGACTCGTCTGCGGAACGGTGCTCTGCGTGGCGAGCAACCTCCAGCAGGCGGCGTTCGGCTATACGACGGTCGGAAAGGTCGGCTTCATAACCGCGCTCTATATGCTCTTAGTGCCGATAATAAGCCTCGTGTTCTTTAAAAAGCGCGTCAGCCTGCCCGTTTGGATAGGCGTTTTCCTCGGAGTCGGCGGGCTCTATCTGCTCTGCGCGGGCGGCAAGGCCACCTTCGGTAAGGGCGAAATGCTCGCCCTCGCGTGTTCACTTGGCTTTGCGATACATATTCTCGTTATCGACAAATACTCGGCTATCGTCGACGGAGTGAAGCTCTCATGCGCGCAGTTCCTCGTCTCGGGCACGATTTCCGTTATACTTATGTTTATCTTTGAGAAGCCGGATATCCACGCCATATTGAGCGCCGCACCGTATATACTCTATACCGGCATTATGTCCTGCGGAGTGGCGTTTACGTTCCAAACTCTCGGTCAGCGCGATTCCGATCCCACGGTGGCGTCGCTGCTGCTCTGCCTCGAGTCGGTGTTCGCCGTCATATTCGCGTGGGTGCTGATAGACCAGAAGATGTCTGCGAGAGAGCTCTGCGGCTGTATCGTGATGTTCGTCGCAATAGTCTTGGCTCAGCTCCCCGCCAACCTGTTTAAGAGAAAGAAAAAGGCATAAATTTATATAAAGAAGTTTTTCATAATCTTTTATACTATGGATTTTTTATAGATTTTTCATCCCGTTGCGAGCAATTGCAGCGGGATTTGTTTTATTTCAATTGATATGTTTGTTTGCAAACGTCACACAAATATACTGGAGAATGAAAAAATAATGCTCCAAAAAACAATAAAATAGTTTCTAATAAGAATATATGAGTGATATTTATCCTCGAAATCTGCTTTTTATATAAAGTATATTTTATATAAAATCGTTGGGTGATATAATTCTATCGGTAAGGATGAGCAGTACTGATTTGATTTTTATTTCGGTATTAAAGAAAGAAGGAAGATAAAAAATATGAAAAGAAACAAAGTCTTAGTCGTGACTGTTGTTTTGATATTTTTGACTGGAGTGTTAACTGTGTTTGGCGCTGGTTCTCGAGAAATGTCAGACAGCAACAGTGAGTCCGAAGTGTTTGAGCAAATGTTAGAACGAGCAGAGGCGATAGTTAATTATGAGTGGACACCCACGCAGCGAATAGCCGTATGGAATGAAAATCCTTATAATGGCAAAATGTATTTTGAGGTTGGAGAAACTGTTATAGGAATGCCATATACATTGTTTTCTTGGGAACTCGATGTCGACAGTTTGCTTTCTCTGGATCAGTTTAAAGAGAAAGTGTCTGAAAATTATTCTACGACGGCTTACTGTAACTCTGTAGGAGCAACCAGAACCGGACCTGCTTTTGGTTCATGCTGTGCGACGTTTGTCAGCGAGGTGTTCGGCGGGGACTTTATGAACGGGGCTAATCCGCGTTATGACGGTGTCGGGGGAATCCAGAACAGCCCGTATGGCATTACTTACAGTAATGTTTTGCTCAGCGAAATAAGACCGGGTGATGCAGTGAGTAATACAACCGGGAGCCATATAATTTGGGTCGGAGATATTTCTGACACAACGATAACTATTTATGAACAAACCCCACCGGTGGCGAGAAAGGTTGAAATAAGCAAGTCATCTGTTGATTCATCAGGATATTTGACCTATAACGAAGGAATTTACAATATTGTTACGAGAAGCAGGGCGCTTGCCGAAACAGGTGAGGACTATGAGGCTTCAAATAAATACTCAGTGCCTATAAAAGCATATACAATTAATACCGGAAAGACTCTGGTCTATTCATCTGTTGAGGGAAATGTAAAAGCCAACAAAATATATGACACCGATCTTTGTACTATTGATGCGATATTTACGAACGGGTGGTGCCATGTGTCGTTTCCGTTGGATGCCGGAGGAAGCGACAGCGGATATGTAAAAACTTCCGTTTTCTTTGATTTTGACAGAAATATTACCAAGGCAAAGTCCAAATCGCAGATAACAACATATAGAAGAAGCAATCTTGTGACGGAGAGCGGATATGTCGGGAATGGGGACGAGATTTTTATAGTTGGCGAAAGTGACAATGCAATTCAGGTCCTTTATCCTCTGATTGCCGGCGGATATAAGATTTCATGGATTCCTATAGATAAGCTTTCCGAGCTTTTCGTAGAACATATGCCGGGCGATATAAATGGCGATGGGGTTGTAAACACAAAAGATCTTACAAGACTCATGAAGTACTTGTCCGGCGAGGAGGTGGATGTAGTCAGTGAGGCGGCAGATGTTAACGGCGACGGAGCTGTTAACGGAAAAGATCTCACAAGATTAATGAAGTATATCTCGGGAGAAGAAACAGAAATTTATTAAGGAGGAGCAAGAATGAATGGTATGCGTAAAATACATAAAGCGTTGTGGGCAATAATTTTGGCTGCCGCAATTGTCTTTGTGCCGTTTATATGTAAAACGCCTGATTTGCAGGCCAGTGCAACCTCGACGGTTGCGCAACTGAAGGCCAAGTTCCCGGACGGGAAATATTGGAATCACTATGTGACCAAATCTTCCGAAGCAGCAGATGTTTTGGGAACCAATAAGAATGAATCTTTTTCGAACACAACTACTTCCCACGGATGTGCGCTGCACGGAGAAGCAAGCAGCTCATACTATGTTGGAAAGTATGATTGCAATTACTTTGACGGCGGTTGGCAGTGCTTTGGCTTCGCAAGAAAGTTGGGATATGAAGCGTATGGAAAAAGAGTTTCTACATGGAGCACTACAACCTCTCTTTCTGGGCTTAAAGCAGGTGATGTCATAAGATATAAAACAGGAAGCGGAGAGCATTCGATTTTTGTTATATCCGTTTCCGGAAATACAGTTACGGTTGGCGAATGTAATTGGCGGCAGAGGGACAGCGAAGGCCGTTGCATAATACATTGGGGACGCAGTGTCAATCTTAATACTGTTACAGTTATTTTGAGATATATTGCTCCGTATGAGCTGAATGCCGGTTCAACGCCGAGCCGAACGGTTGACTCAAGATACCCGACGCCGTTCAAGGCATATAATCTTGCGAACGGAAAGACTCCGGCGTATACCGCAGACGGAACAAGTGTCGGATATGTGTATGCAGACGATGAGTGCGTAATTCAGGAAGTTTACACTGACGGCTGGTGTAAGGTAAAGTGTCCGTGGAGCGGATATTCTGACGGCAGAATTGTTTATTGCCAGCTGTCAACATTTATCGCTTCCGGATATACTCCGTCTTCAAAATCGGTGAGCACACAAACGACTACTTATACCAGAAGCAACGCCTCTACCTCCTATGGCTATATCGGAGCGGGCGATACTGTCACCGTTGTCGGTTCATCAGGGGCATATTCTCAGGTGATATATCCCCTTACAGCCGGAGGATATAAGTGCGCATGGGCGATATTGCCAACATCGACTCCAACAACTACAATATATGATGTGCCGTTTAAATGCAGAATAATATCGACTACGAAGGTTAGATGCTATTATGACATAAACTATTCAACACCTTCAACGCCGGTATATGTGTATCCGGATGATGACTGCGTTATTACTGCAATTTATGAAAACGGAAAAGTGCAGTGCAGCTGCCCGTGGAGCGATGGTACAACTAAAACAGTGTATTTGGACAAGTCCGCGTTTATAGACTCAAACAGTACACCTTTAAATACGACTGCTCCTAAATACGCAAAGACCTATCTCAGAACAGATATGGCTACAAATATCGGTTGGATAGATCCCGGAAACAATATTCAGATAGTAGCTACAAGCGGCGACAAAACCCAGATAATATATCCTGCTGATGTGGGTAAGCGCTGTGCTTGGGTATATACTTCGGACTTGAAACAAACTTATACGGTTTCGTACAATGCAAACGGCGGTACGGGGGCTCCGTCCAGTCAGACAAAGACAAATGGCACGGTGCTTACAATCAGCTCGACAATTCCGACACGTACGGGGTATAAGTTCTTGGGGTGGGCGACTAGCTCGTCTGCGACGAGCGCTCAGTATGCTGCCGGCGGTGCATTTAACGCTGATGAGAATGTTACGCTGTATGCAGTGTGGAAGGCCAATCAGTACAATGTGTCTTTTGATGCTAATGGTGGACAGAATGCGCCTTCGCCTCAGACAAAGATACATGACATAGATCTTGTATTAAGCTCGGTTAAACCTACCCGTATTGGATATACTTTTCTTGGATGGTCAACAAATACTTCAGCCTCTTCAGCTGAATATCAGGCCGGAGGAAAATATACTAGAAATGCAAGCGGAACTCTATATGCGGTTTGGAAGGCAAATACATATAAGATATCCTATAGTGCAAACGGCGGAACAGGCGCTCCGGCGTCACAAACAAAAGTAAACGATGTTGCATTGAAATTAACTTTGGATGTTCCTACCCGTACAGGATACACTTTTATAGGCTGGTCCGAGTCGTCTTCTGCCACCACTGCGACGTATGTTGCCGGTGATATGTTCTATAGCGATGCCAATACTACGTTATATGCAGTTTGGAAGATAAACACTTATGTTGTTAAATACGATTTGAACGGCGGCACAGGTTCGATTGCAAGTCAAACAAAAACATACGGAAAAGACTTGACATTAACTTCGGCGGTGCCCACAAAAACAGGATATACTTTTGTAGGCTGGTCTGAGAGCGCGTCTGCGGAATCAGCAGAGTATCTTTCCGGTGGCAGCTTCAGCAAAAACGCGAATACTGTACTTTATGCCGTGTGGAAAGCGGATGCCCCCAAACTTGCTGGAGATATAAACGGTGACGGAATTGTTAACGGAAAAGACTTGACCAGGCTGAGAAAATATCTTGCGGGTCAAGATGTTCAGGTCAATGAAGACGCATTGGATGTAAATGGCGATGGAGTAGTTAACGGAAAGGACTTGACCAGACTTCTTAAATATTTGGCCGGTCAGGATGTTCAAATTTATTAAAAAGGAGGGTGATAAGATGTCAAAAAAGATAATTGCGTTATTTTTAGCGGCAGTACTAGCTTTTTCATGCGTTATTATTGTTACTGCAGCCGGGACACCTACTATTAAGGTCTTAACTGCAACAGCTGCTCCAGGAGAGACGGTTACACTGGATGTACAAATACAAAACAATCCCGGAATAAACACATTTGCGCTTGGCTTCAAGTATGATACGTCCAGATTAAGTCTGAAAGATGTAAGAGTTGAATCGGCATTAGGGGGACAGTATTCTTACGGTACAAGAGTTGTTTGGCTCAATGATGCAAATTCAACATACAACGGCAAAATATTGACGCTCACATTCGATGTCCTTGACAGTGCAAAAGAAGGGGATGCATCTGTTTCGGTTACATATTCGGCCGGAGATATATCGGATTACGATGAAAATGATGTAAACTTTTCTTTAGTATCAGGAAAGGTGATGGTAAAGAAGGCTACGAGCGAAAGGGGAACTATTTCTGTTTCTTCTGCATCGGCAGATATTGGAACTGAATTTTATATTGATGTATTTATGAACAAGAATCCCGGAATCGCTACATTTTCCTTCGGCTTTGAATATGACAAATCGGTGCTTAGCCTGGAAGAAGTTGAGGTTAATCAAGAACTTGGCGGACAGTTTGCTTATGGAAAAAAAGCGGTGTGGACAGGAAACGCGGACACACTATATACCGGTAAAGTACTTACGCTTAAGTTTAAAGTCCTAGAATCCGCAACAGAGGGAGACACTACCGTCAAAGTCGTTTACTCGACCGGAGATATATCTAATTATGACGAAGAAGACGTTGATTTCGATATAACTCCCGGAGTGGTAACAGTAAAAAAAGAAGCTTCACTTGAGAGAATATCAGTCAAAACAAAGCCCTCCAAGATCAACTATTTTGTAAACGAGCGACTTGATACAACAGGCTTATCGCTTTACGCCGTTTACAGTAATGGAACAACGGAAACCGTCACTGCCGGATATTCTTGCTCGCCTACTGTACTTACATCCGCTGGAACTCAAAAAATAACTGTTTCATATTATGGCAAGACGACAAGCTTCAACGTCAATGTTTCTGATATAACGTCAGAAACACCTGCTATAACCGTTGAAAACGTCACGGCACACGCAGGAGACGAGATCAG
>DPOR01000010.1:4571-87685 GCA_003538135.1 Oscillospiraceae bacterium | reverse complement strand
TCCGGCAAATTGAGGGACGGATGACGGGTGAACTTGAAGTCCACCATTCGCCGCAGCTGCGCTTTCTGCTTTGCACCCATTACCTCTTTGCATACATCCTCATAGGAAATGCGGTAGGGATTGGAACGGGTCTTTGCATACGCACTCAGGTTCTTGAAATCATCCGGCATTGCATAGTTGAACAGCGACAAGCCGTTATCGAAGATGGGCGCAGGGGCGATAATTTCGCCCGTGTGATTGTTCCGCAGCAAGCCGAAGTTGCCGAAGTGTCTGTCCTCATTGTAAATCAGGGCGTCGAAAACCAGCATACTGCAAAGCTGCTCGTAGAACTCGTCGCCCAAGGTCTTGTAATAATCCAGGCAGGCTTTCAGCGTCGTCTTGCGGAGAATACGCCCGACAGGGACGAACGAGGTATCAATATCCGTGAACAGCCGGCACTTGGAGGCAAGGATACCTTTCCAGTTTTCCAAGTCGTACTGTACGCAGCCGATGCCCATTTTGTCTGCGATCTGACAGGCATAATACTCGCTGTACGGCTCGTTTCCGGTGTTCGCAGCCCCCTCCGTGCCGCCCTTATACAGATAGATGCCGTCACCATCCACGAACCTCCAAGCCTTCCGCAGCATACCGTTGGTAGTCAGCTCCGGCGAGGTGGAGAATGCCTCCCGACTGCCGCCCACGCCGGTATAAGCCACCAGTGACAGCGCTTCGGAGAAGCGGTTTTCATAGAGGTTATAATCGGCATACTTGCCGTCAAAGTCGGCGGGGACGACCCAGTAGCTGTCGTTGAGGGACAGCCCCATACAGACATCAATGATGCCCTTCGTGTTGTTTACGCTCAGCCCCAGCGTCTTTAAGATTTCGTCTACAAACTGCCGGTTCTTCGGAATCACCCGCCGTTCCAGCCACTTCACAACGCCCTCGTTTGTCAACTCCAAGTCGAGGGGAAACAGCTTTTGCTTTGCCGTTTCGGTGTGAAGAATTGTCGCCTGCAGGCCCTCCAAGCCCCTTTCCTCCAGCGTGAAGGTCAGCAGTGTTTCATCATAAAGGCGCAGGCTATATACTTTTTCCATTGTGCTGCTCCTTTCTTCAAGCATTACGGACACATCCTTGTCAAGTGCCTCTGCGATCTTGATCATTAGGTCAAGGGAGAGGTTTTGCGTTCCTTTTTCGATGCGGCAGATATTGGAACGCTGGGTTCCGATACGCTTTGCAAGCTGCTCCTGCGACAATCCTTTTTCCAGTCTTGCCTGCGTCAGCTTTTGCACAATACTCTGCCTTGCCGCCAACAGTTCCTTTTCGGTCATACAAAACCCTCCCTTCCGATCCACTATAATGTTATCATATATGATAACGATTGTCAAGAGGTTCTGCTATCTTTCCAAGTCCCTCGGTTTCTTTTCGGGCGGTTCTTCACCCTCATCTGGTTCACCGCCAACGATCTCGTTCTCACGCTTATCCACATTGAGCAGGGCGTTGAGTTCGTTTAGCCGGTCGGTCTTGGCTTTCAATTCTTCCTCCTGCGGAAACGGTCTTTCCACATCGACCTTCGCAGTTTCAAACTGCTTTTTGAGGTTATCAAGCTCCATTCCGTTCATCTCCAAACGCTTTGGAAGCCCCTCCAGCGCATTATCCAAGCGGGTGATATTACCGAAGGTGTCCGTGCCGAGAGTTACGGGATAACCAAGCTCACCCTTGAGCCGCACCTTGTATTCTCTTGCTTCAAAGTACAGCTCCATCGTAAAGCCACGGTACTCACCGAGGGGAATGGGTTCGGGATTCGTCATTGCCTTACACGCCTCCAAAATGGCGTTGCCGGCATCCGCTTTCTCTGAATAGAAAGCCCCCTTGACCGTCATACCCACAAAGGTTTCATCAGACGGCTTCGGGTGCTCTGCCACTCTTTCCATATCGGATTTTAATCCCGCAATTACATCAGCCCGCCGTGCGATCTCCTGCGGATAGAACTTGATGATCTTATCCTCCAAAGCATATTTTTCGGAAAGAAAGCTGGACTTTAAGAGCCGCAACTTCTGAACCTGAATGTCCAAATCCATCTTCTCTTTGATATGGGGATTGCCGGTCGCAAGCATCTTGATTTCAGCATAGGACAGTGCGGTTTCGTCAATATCCTCGCAGGAACGCACCGGCGATTTGCTGGTCATAATTTGCGAAGCGAACTTCTGCTTGCCTTCCACGAGCTGATATAAGTAGGCATCAAAGGTTTCTTCCGTTACGAAACGGTAGATGTGAACCTCTGCATTTTCGTTGCCTTGCCGGATACTTCTGCCGAGCCGCTGTTCCAAGTCAGAGGGACGCCACGGGCAATCGAGATCGGAGGATGCGGCAAGTTTATTCTGCACATTCGTACCGGCTCCCATCTTCTGCGTACTGCCCATCAGGATGCGGACATCCCCTCGGCGTACCTTCTTGAACAGCTCCAGCTTCTTTGCTTCGGTATCCGCTTCGTGGATGAACCTTATCTCATCGGCGGGTACGCCACGGGCAATCAGCTTCTGTCGAATGTCGTCATAGACATTGAAGAAGCCGTCGTTTTTCGGCGTAGACAGGTCGCAGAAAAATAGCTGGGTCAACCGCTTCTCACTGCCACGCTCCCAAGTTTCAAACATAGCATCCACGCAGGCGTTGAGCTTGCTGTCCTCAAAATCAGGGAGCAACGGATTGATAAGCCGCTGATCAAGAGCCAGCTTTCTGCCGTCGTTGGTGATCTTGAGCATATTATCTTCCTTGGCATCAACCATACCGTTTCGTACCCTCTCGGCTCTCTCCGCAAGCTCGGCTACCATCTGCTTTTGGATTTCAGAGGGTTTCACCGAGATATTGTGAAAGACCGCTGTCGGCACTGGCAGGTCAAGCATATCCGCTGTTTTGATGTCTGCGATTTCCTTAAACATCGCCATCAGCTCCGGTAAATTGTAGAAGCGGGCAAAGCGTGTTTTAGCTCGGTATCCTGTTCCTTCGGGTGTAAGTTCTACTGCCGTAATGGTTTCTCCGAAAGTGGAAGCCCAGGCATCGAAGTGCTGCAAGTTGTTCTGAACAAGAGTGTTGTACTGCAAGTACCGCTGAATGGTGTAAAGTTCGACCATCGAATTGGAGATCGGCGTTCCTGTCGCAAACACTGTCCCACGCCCTCCGGTCAGTTCGTCCAAATACCGGCACTTCATAAAAAGGTCGCTGGACTTCATTGCTTCGGTTTGAGCAATGCCGCCTACATTCCGCATTTTTGTAAAGAGAAACAGGTTCTTGTAGTAGTGACTTTCATCGATAAAGAGTCTATCAACACCCAACTCCTCAAAGGTCACTGTATCATCCTTTTTGGATTGGTCGTTGAGCTTATCGAGCTTCTGCTTGACAGATTTCTTTGTGCGCTCCAGTTGTTTTACGGAGAAGTTATCACCACGGTTCTTTTTCAGTTCCGTAATGCCCTCCGTTACCTCATCAAGCTGCTGTTCGAGGATCGCTCGCTGCCGTTCAATGGACATCGGTATTTTCTCGAACTGCGAATGCCCGATAATGATGGCATCGTAATCGCCGGTGGCAATTCTGCCGCAGAACTTTTTGCGGTTCTTGGTTTCAAAGTCTTTCTTCGTTGCCACCAAAATGTTGGCTGAGGGATAAAGCTGTAAGAACTCCGATGCCCACTGCTCGGTGAGGTGATTTGGTACGACAAACAAGGATTTACTGCACAATCCGAGCCGTTTGGACTCCATCGCCGCCGAAACCATTTCGAAGGTTTTCCCTGCGCCCACGGCGTGTGCAAGCAGCGTATTCCCGCCGTATAGGATGTGTGCCACCGCATTTCTTTGGTGTTCCCGAAGCTCGATTTCCGGGTTCATACCGCTGAAAACGATGTGGCTTCCATCGTACTCACGGGGACGCAAGCTGTTGAATTTCTCGTTGTAAAGGATGCAAAGCCGTTCTCTGCGTTCAGGGTCAGACCAAACCCAATCCTGAAAACCCTGTTTGATCAGCTCCTGCTTTGCCTGTGCAATTGCCGTTTCCTTCTTGTTCAGAATGGCTTTCTTTTTGCCGTCTGCGTCCTCTACATAATCGAAGATGCGGACATCCTTTAGATTCAGCGTTTCCTCGATGATCTTGTAGGCGTTGATGCGCCCCGTACCGTAGGTGCTGTATGCCTTCACATTGCTGCGGTCATAGGACTTGCCCTCAATATTCCACTCGCCGGTGTAGGCAGAGAAGTGAACCTTGATGTTCCACTGTGCGTACCTCGGTGTTCCCAAGAACTCAAACATAAACTGTTCGACAATTTCGGTCGGCAACCAAGTAGCACCAAGCCGAACGGCAATCTCGTTGGCGGTCAGGTCTTTGGGCTGCACCCGTTCCAGTGCTTCCACATTGGCGGTATAATCATCGGGATAGAGCTGTGCTGACCTGCGGGCAAATGCCAACTTTTCACGGACATTGCCGGAGAGGTATTCGTCTGCCATCAGGTACTTTGCCTGCGTGGAATTGCCGTACCCGTACATCGGGTTCAGAAAGATAACGCCCTTTAAGTCCGCAAAGATTTCTTCCTCAGTCTTGCCGGTCAGCTCGCACATATAATCCATATCCACACGGGCTTTTTCGCCCATAGAAACGGCAAGTGCTTCGCTGGAGGTATCTACGGAAGTGACCGGGGTGTGTGGCTTGATGGTTCGCTTGTAGAATATATCCGCCTTGCGTTCAAGCTGCCCTTCATCGCCCAAGACCTCAAGAGCCGAGAGCAGAGAAAAGGAGCTGTCCTGTGAAAAGGCGGAGATGTTGGCACGGCTGTTGATAAGTCCATACTGCTTGGAAAAGGTATCATAAAGAGCGTTTAATCGCTCCTGCTCCGCTTTAATTTCCGAGTCGGGGTAGTCCTCTGTCTGCAATTCAATCAGCTTTCTGACTGAATCACGGATGCGGATCATACCCTTTATGCGGTTCTCTGCGGTAGCGGATACCTCCACCGGAGCCATACGGCTGTTTTCTCGGAAGTAGATTTTATCGTCCAGCACCGTATAGGAGAAGTTACGGACGGTGGGATCTGCGGGAATGGAATTGTCCTCCTCTGCAAGCTCATCCTCCACCTCATATGCGGTCAGCTCACCGTGAATATTGGAGACGGCTTCGCTGAGTTGCTCGGCAAGGTCTGCCCCCTCGTAAGGGACGCAGGTGGCTTCGGGACCGAAACGCCCCGACACCATTTTCATCTCTCCGAGTATCATTTCGGGATGCTCAACAAAGTACCTGTTCATCAGGATACCGTTTTCATCCGTGCCGAGCTGTACCCAATCCGGCTCTATATCCACAATGCGGTCACGCTTTTGCAGAATAAGAATGTCTGAAACGACCTCCGTTCCGGCGTTACCCTTAAAGGTGTTGTTCGGCAAACGGATAGCACCAAGCAGGTCAGCTCGCTGAGCAATATACTTTCGGACAGCGGAGTTTTCCTTATCCATCGTTCCCTTGCTGGTGATGAGAGCCATTACGCCACCCGGACGGAGCTTGTCCAAGGATTTGGCGAAGAAGTAGTCGTGAATGAGGAACTTGTGCTTGTCGTAACGCTTGTCAGGAACCTTGAAATCCCCGAAGGGTACATTACCCACAACGGCATCAAAGAAGCTGTCGGGGAGGTTGGTTTCCTCAAAGCCCTGTGCGGCGATAGAGGACTTTTGATATAACTGCTGTGCGATGCCGGCAGAAATCGTATCCAGTTCTACACCGTAGATCTTGCTTTCCTTCATTTCTTCGGGAAGCATACCGATAAAATGCCCGATGCCGCAGGACGGTTCCAAGATGTTGCCCTCACGGAAGCCAAGCTGTTTCATCACCTTATACACGGCATTGATAACCGTTGGCGGCGTGTAGAAAGCGGTCAGAGTGCTTTCTCTTGCGGAAGCGTATTCCTCCGGTGTCAGGATGTTTTTCAGCATCCCGAACTCTGTCTGCCAAGAACCTGCTCTCTCATCAAAGGTTTCGGGAATACCGCCCCAGCCAACATATTTAGAGAGGATGATCTGCTCGTCCGGTGTGGCGAAGCGGTTTTCTTCCTGACACCTTTTCAGAACGGCGATCGCCGCATAGTTGCGGTGGAAGCGTTCTTTCTTGTTGACCTCCTCGACCTCGTGAGAAGCAAGGTCAAAGGTATGACGGTCTGCCATTGGGATTTCGGGATGAATATCAAAGGTCTGCACCCTGCTTTTCTTCGGATGCTCCCAAACAGGGGTAAGGGGTGCTTCCACCTGTGCAAGTTCTTCCTCGGAGAGATAAACAAGGTCGTCAAAGGACAGTGCTTGCAGTCCTTTTTCGGTCAGTTCTTCAAGGGACGCATACTGCTCACTGCGGACGACTTTGCCGTCTGCAAGAGTTTCGATGCGGAAATCCACAAGGTTGACCCTTGCCTGAATCTCGTGCCTGTCGTCCTCTGTCGTGGTGTAGGCAATACCTACATTGGTAAGGTCGGTGTAATCCGCACCGTCCTCACGATGATACTCCTCACGGCAAAAATTATCAATGAGATGCTTCGCCTTGTCCAGAGCATTTTCCGGCAAATACGGGTTGTCGATGATCTCAAAGCCCTTGGGCGGTGGGTCAAGCTGTGCGATAAAACCGTGCGGAATCGTGTTGCCGTCCTTGTCCTTATACAGAACAATACTCATCGGCACACCGTAGTAGTTTTCCTCCTTGATGTCCTTCTCGAACTGATAAGGGCTGGTGTACTCGATGCTTTCACCGACCTTGCCGTCCGTGCCGAGATAGTCGATCCTGCCGATAGGTTTAGACTCGATGGGTGCTTCCTTCGTGGTGGAAACCACGGTGCGGGTAATGCGTTTACCGTCCTCCAAAGCGTTGACCGCTACATCGTACCCCCTGTCGGTCAGCATTGTAAGGTAGGTTTCCAAGCGGTGCTGCGGAAATCCCACCATTGGGACACGGGTGTTGTGATCAACGGCACGGGTCGTCTGTGTCAAGTCAAGAGCAGTCCCGACGACCTCTGCATCATCAGCATAGGATTCAAAGAAATCACCCACCTGATACAGCAAAAGGCTACTCGGATTGTCTGCTTTGGCTTCAAGATACGCCTGATAGAACTCCGGCAAAGCAGCATCCTTTGGCTTTTCTCTTTCTGCCGCCTGTTCGATACGCTCCACAACGCTCTGCGGCAAGTCCTGCACATAGAAGGTGATCTCACCTTCGGGGGAGATATGAGCAATGTTCTGATAGTCCCCATTGACCTCCACGGCACGGTTCCAAACGGTCAGTCCGTTGCCGAGATAGCCCATCCCGATGTCATACTCGACCGCCTTTTCTTCGGGCTGTTTTTTAGCGACCTTCAAATGGTCATTCAGCGGGTTCTCCTGCACCTTGCTGTCGAATTCAGCTCTCGTCATTTCCTTGTTGAAAAGCGGAAACTGCGTATCATAGAGCATTACACGCTCATCATCAAAGGACAGGATTTCATACTCGTTTGCGCCGAGATAGACGGTGCTGCCGAGATGGTACTCATATCGCTCATTTTTCGGCTCTTCCTTTTCGGAAGGTGCGGTAGACAAGATTTCTCTGTTCCTTCGTTCCTCGGCAAGTGCTGCACGGCGTTCCTCCTGCCTTTGCAGCCACTCAGGGTACTGTGCCTTTTCCTTGGGGTTCAAGTAACGGTCGAGTTTTATCAGCTCGGCAATACGCTTCTCCACCTGACTCCATTTCAGGTCGATATGGGGGTTATCGCTTCCGATGCCTTTAGAAATACGGATACCCTTACCGTCGTGTTGCTCATCAATACCGGCTCCGACGATTACGGGATAAGCACCGCCCCAGCCGTATTCATTTTTCAGAAAGTCGGCATTTTCCTTTGCAGACAGGCTCTTGTGGAACTGCTCATAGATTCGCATTTTTCCCTCAGAGATGCCGCTGCCACGGGTAAGAACAGCGTCGATGATCTCCTGAGAGAAAGTAAAAGCAGAGGGCTTTCGTTCCTCTGCTCCTGCTGTCATCAAGCTCAACTGCCCGTCAATGGACGGCAGCGGCTTCATCGTGTCCTGCAACTCCCCAAGCAGCCGCATCGCTTCAAAATGCTGGGCAATTACGCCCCAATCATAGAAACTCTGTGCCGTGCGGGAGAGATAACTGCCCTCCCAAAGCTGCAACACATTCTGATAGGTCTTGTAGCCCACACGCCGTCCATCGCTCAGAATAACCTCGGTGTAGTCGTTGTTGAAAATGCGCTTGATATAAGAAATACGGGCGCTCTCATCAGCGGTAGCTTCAAAGAATGCCCGTATCTCGTCTTTGCTTGCCTTTAGGTGCGGCGTGGTGCCGAGGATTTCACGAATCGTATCATCGCCGCCAAAGAACGGCAGGCTTTTATCCTCGTTTCTTCGGTCGTAATAGTCTAAGCGAAGATTACCTCCGCCATCACGATCTCCTGAACTCGGCTCCGGATACTGTTCATCTTCTGAACCCAGCTCATCATATCCGTCGCTTTCAGGCTCTCCGTCACGCCCTCCGACGCTGACATCTGCTCCGTCAGCATCTGTTCCATCTCGTTCGCTCTGCGCTCCGTGTCGTTCAGATGTTCGTTCAGGGCGCAGCTCGTCAGCAGGTTGTAGTAGCGTACCTTGTGATGCTCCTTCAGGAACTTCTTCCGCATCCGGGCGTACCTGCCCATCGACAGCTCCGGCTGCTCCAGCATTGTCAGGTCGGGGAGCAGATAATCCCCCTGCATAGTGTAAGTGATCTCGTTCATCGTCAGGACTCCTTTCGGTTTTTTCTTTGCCTACATTGTAATCGGCTTTGGTTTTCTCTGCAATTATGCGATTTTGACGGTCGAGGGCAAGAATGGTGCGGGAAATCTCCGCAAGTCCCATCTCCGCAATATCGCTGGTGGCATAGCCGAGGGCGTTCAGCGTGGCAGGGGTCGTAAAATTCACCACATCCCGAAGGTCATCGGGTTCAAAGTATTCTCCGGCTTCAATGCCCAGGCGGGTCATCGTCATATAGGCGACGCTGTTTCTCACCGCTTTTTTGAAAATGTGGGTGATTTCTTCTTCGGATACGCCGTCCAGGAAGCTGTCTTTCACGCTGTAGATCAGATCGGAGAGATAGTCGGGGATGTTGTCCTCTACGGCGTTTCTTGCCGCCGACTCGATGGAAACGGCAAGGGTTTCCTTGTCGTTCAACTCTCCGAAGGTGCTTTCCAGCGTGTCGATCACTTCTGCCGTGTATTCGTCCCGCATTTGCCAAATGGGAACTCTGCGGGAAAAGCGGCTGGGATGCGTGTCGGAAATATCGAAGTAGTGGACAAGCCGCTGGCGGCGTTGGTCGGCATCCTCAAAGACGGCAATGCCGTGTGCTCCACGGTTGACCCATCGCCCAAACTTTTGGTTCCAGTCGTCGATCTGAAGAACGGCGGTGGCATCCGGTCGCTGTGCGTGTACCAAAAGCTGCTCATCAAAACGCAGACGGTAGTTGTAG
Source organism: Oscillospiraceae bacterium (assembly GCA_003538135.1). GTDB lineage: Bacteria > Bacillota > Clostridia > Oscillospirales > Acutalibacteraceae > CAG-177. The sequence continues at coordinate 78,211 of DPOR01000010.1, read as the reverse complement.
CAGGCAGAGCGCAGAAACGCTTCCCAGCTTTCGGGGTTTGCAACGACCGTTTTGCAGGTTCGGTTATACAGCTCCGAAATGAAGTCGTATTTTCGTGCCATTGGCGGACACCTCCTTATCGTTCATAGTCTTTGGACTTGATGGCTTTGCCGTTCTCATCATAGCTCTTGGGGTTGGCGGCAATGGAGTCCCACCGGATCATAGAACCGGCGAGCATTGCCTGCTCCTGCGCCTTGCTGACACCCAGCTTTTCATTGAACTTATCTTTAATTGCTTCGTTCTCCGCACGGTTCCCGTCGTTAAAACTTGTGGCGGTATAGCCCTTTTGCCAGCGGTCGATTTGAATGACTTCTCCGGTTGACGGAAGTATGGAATAGCACATCGGAGGCAAGGGCGGCTCCATAGGAGCGTAGGTACAGCCGCCTTGCTCCATACGCTCGGCAAACTCGCAAATGTGAAAGAGATTGCGTCCAACCTCTGTGTGATAGTTGTCAATATAGCGGCAGAGATAGCTTTCCGTCTTACCGTCACGGTCGGTCACAATGATGCACTCTCCGTCCGGGATACGGAACAGCTCTTTATAGTGGCTGTCAATAAAGCGAATATCCCGGCTGGCTTCTTCGATGTGCTTGTCCAGCCATTCCTTCACATAGCAGAAGCAGTAGAAGTTATAATCACCTCGGACCGGAATACAACGAAGCAGAAACGCATACTTCTCGGTATCGGCTCGAAAGCCGAACTCTGTGGTGTAGTTGCCCTGTATTTCGCTGTCCTTATTTGCCCGCCCAAACGAACGCATAGCGACACGATTTTGGAGCAGTCCGTATTCCTCGGATCGCAGGGCGTTGATTATAGCATCCAAGTCCTGCTTGAACGCATCGCTTTTCCATTGCGGGCGGGTATCAAACCAAGTGGAGTAAAACCAGTTATCGTTAGAACCGAAGTCCCCACGCAGATGTCCGATGTTGCCGGTCTGTCCCTGAAGCTGAGAGCTTTGGGCATAGCTGTACTTGCGTTCGGGAATGGTCATTGGGCGCAGTGTAAAATCTGCCATTATCGCTCACTCCTTTCTTGGTGTGTTCTTTGTTTCGGGATGTCAAAGCCGTAAACGTCGGCGATCTCATCCCCAAGTCGCCGGGTCAGCCGTGTAATATCGGCTCGTGTGGCTTTGCCGTGATAGATTTTATCTCTCAGGTTCTCCATCTGCGTTTCGGAAACGCCTTCCTTAAACACACGGTAGAGATAGTGATTTGTGCCGTCGTGGTGAGTAGCATCGGCACGAAGATCGCCGTACTTATCTACATACCATTCGGTATAGTCAGTGTCGGCATATAGGCAATCTCGGATGTTGCCGGAGAGGATATCCTTGTAGCCCATCACTCTGCCGTTCCATCTGCCGATGTCACCGATAACAATGATTGGCTGGGAGAGCTGCACATTCAGGTTCATTCGCTCATCGGAGAGGTAGTCGTCATTGGTTTCCACCATCCACTCATAGAGCGCCTGCTCATCATTCGGGTCGTCGTCCAGCTCATTATCTTCAAGGAACTCCTTGTAATCCTCTCGCCAGTCGTCCACATCAAGGCTTCGGTTGCTCCAAATGATGTGGCGGTCACTCGCTCGTGTCACTCGACCCATCCATCCCACCTCCCAAATAGGAGAAAAGGCGGTTCTTTACGACATGCTCCTGAAGCTCAATGATGACCGTCATATCCGGCACGGTTACATCGGGAATTTTCAGTATCGTCGACAAGGTCAGTGACTTCAAAGCCTTTTCGGTTTTGCAGCCGGCATCAAAAAGCTTTGTCAGAACTTTTATTTTCTGCTGTAAGCCCTGTTCGGCTGTGGTTTTCTTTGTTGGCATAGTTATTTACCCCCTAACTTAGGAAATACCGATAATGATAACGCTATTGTCATCATTGTCGGCACTACGGGAATACTCAGGAAAAAGTGACTGCACACGCTGCCTTGCCCTGCGGATGGTTTCAAAACACGGAAGTCCGTAGCTTTTGTAGTTGAACGCAAGGTCACTGAAGGGCAGTTCACCGGCTCGCAGGAAATTTGCATAGCGGTTGTAGTAGTGCATAATAAGGATCATATCGTCGAACCTTGCTCTCGGACAGTCCTTCAAGATAGAAAGCACACGGCTTTCCACCGTTTTCTGTTGATTCATTGAATCCCTCCTTCGGGTAGTAGAAAAGGGGCGGAGTTTTTTGCTCCGCCCCTTGGATAATCAGCTCACTTCTTGTTTTTCGATCTAATCTGCAAGAAGATAAAGCCGCCAACAATAACAACTACCAATACAATAGCTACAATAGTTTTAAATTCCATTAATTACCCTCTTCTTTCTTTTTATTTTTAAATCTGAGAAAACTACTCGCAGCAATTCCCAGCGTGGACAGTCCTATAAGCGTAAGTACAAGCGATAAATTATCGGATTCTCCAGTATTGGGCGTTTCACGCACCACATTGTGCATCTCCACAATAGTAGTGGCACCACTCTTAACTGTTGCCGTTTTATCATCAGGCAAAACATACATAAAAGAAGCGGAATTGCTCACCTCAGAAATGGTGTAATCCCCAATGCGAAGCCCGTCGAGAAAAATCTCGCCATTCTCATCAGTTTCAAGGATAATCTCATAGCCGTTTGCACCGGTAATGCGGAACGCAAAACCTTTGACCTTGCCGTCAGAGGAGGTTTTAACGATCCTCAAATTGCCACACATTGCCTCATTGACAAAGCCGATGCCCGCTTTATTCTCGACCTCATAGGTCTTGCCGTCCGTGTCGATCACCACCTCATACACGTCAGTATCGAGAACAAAGCCATCCGGTGCTTCGGTTTCCTTGATAAAGTAGCGACCGTAGAACAGGTCGTTCATTCCGTATTCGCCGATTTCTTTTTCAGTCAGTGTGCCGAGCAGCTCATCGCTGTCGTCCAGCTTGCCATTGTTATTGCTGTCCTTGTAAACCTCAAATATTGCTCCAGTCAGCTTGTTATCGGGATACTCGGAATCCACCTTGGTCAGATGAATGTTGCCACGGCCATACTCGTTGACAATCTCAATCTCTACGACCTGACCGTCTGTGCCAATCGTCACAGGATAGATGGTATCATCCAGCACGAAGCCTGTGGGCTGTTCAATCTCACGGACATACCAAGTGCCGCAAGGGATATTCTCAAAAGAAAAACTACCATCTTCGGCAGAAGTAGTAGTCACCAGAGCGTTTTCCTTTGTAAACTCGCCGTCATCCGTGCGAAACAGCCCAATCATCGCACCGCCGAGAGCGTTGCCGTCCTCATCAACCTTCTTGCCGGAAACAGAACCATAAATCAGGTCATTTTTGATTGCCTTACCATCATTGACAGCAATCTTTACGACCGCCGTATCCTGACCGACATACTCAAAAATTATAGGATACTTAGCGTCAGAAAGCTTGTAGTGGCTATCTGTAGCAATTTCCTGCACATAGTATCTTCCATAAGGAAGGTCTGTCTTAATCGTTGCCGTTCCATCCTCATTGAGAGAAACAATCTCGATAAGGCCATTTGCGGGAATGGAAGTGCCGCTGGCAGATACGATTTCCTCGGCGGCGAACAGCCCAAAGGAAATGTTTTTCATTTCACCGTTTGTGCCAATGCCGAAGTGTTCATTCTGCTCAATGGACTTCACCAGACTGATTTCCACCTTCTGACGTTCGTTTTCGAAAGAAGTCGCAGTTTCGGTCACAGCCACATTCTGACCGGCATAGACAAGCTCCACGAAACGGGATTCAGGATTGAGAACCATACCGTTAGGAGCAGTGACTTCGCGCACCTCATATTCACCAAGGTAGAGTTCACAGCTCATAGCTATTCCATTTTCATCGGTAATAATGGTATCAACAACATCGCCCTTATGATTTCTGACGGTACCATCAGGGGTAATAATATCCTCTGCGGCAACGACCTCATAGACCGCACCAGGAAGCCCACGCTTTTCGTACTGCGGCTGATATATGATAGGTAGTTCATTGCCACTTTCATCTATGCCTCCTGAAGCAGAAACCCCAAAGAACACTTCTCCCGTCTTTTCTACTGCAATTGTGCCCTTCTGTGCAAAATTCTTTTTATTTACTTTTATTATTGTAACCCCACTTTCTTCTATAGAGTTTTCCTGTGTCACGTCAAAATAAATAGGTGTTTCATCAAGTACATATCCATAGGGAGCCTGCACTTCAACAATGGAATACCCCCTGCCGTAAGGCAGTTTTTCAGGTGTAATCAGTGAACCCTCATCATCGGTATAGAACACATCAATATTGGTCGATGTCGGATAGGTGAAGGTCATTGTCACAGGATTCCCGTCCGGGTCATAAATCTTGAATCCTGCACCTGCATAAGGAATGGTCTTACCGGTTTCTGCGTCCTGCTTCACGATTTTGATAAAGCTGTTGAAGGGAGCATTGTTGATGAGATAGCGATAGGTCGCCCCATTCTGAGAAATGAACACATCAAAGTCGGGCATCAGCTCGCTGCCTTCCCAGCCGGACACCTGATGTACGGTGTAGATGCCGTAAGGCATATCCTTTGTCTGTGCAAAGCCGTTTTCGTCACAGGTGAGATAGTCACGCTCGGTATCCTTTGCATTATCATAAGAGCCTGCGGCTTTCAGGTACACGGCAAACTCAGCGCCATTTTCGGGTGTTTCGATCTGCGTATCGCCGTTATCGGTGTGCTTGATGATGGCAACATTTCCCTTTGCGACCTGCTCGGTCACATCATTTGCCGTCTGATTATGCTCCACGGTATAAAGCTGCGGCTCTGCGCCGACCTTATGAACGGTAGTATCAAGAAGATAACCCTCAGACGGATTAATCTCACGCACCGTCCAATCGTCATCGCAGATATATTCCTTGGTGACGAACTGCCCGTTCTTGTCGGTAATATAGGTATCCACAAGCGTTTCGCCCTTATAGATGCCATAAACCGCACCGGCAAGAGAAGCATCACCCTGCGCCGTACTGGTTTCGGCGTCACTCTTGGTAACGGTAACGGAGAACTTCTTCAGAATATTGAGGAAGCTACGATTTGCAACCTCGTTCCAGCGGATAGGCGCAGACTGCGCTTCGGGAACGACATAGCGAACAGCAGTGTCCACTTCCTCCACGGTATAAGGAGCAGCGCCGGAGATGAGGACATCTTCAAAAGTCGCCACGCCGTCCGCATCAGTCACGGCATATTCGTCCACAGCAATGCCCGAGAGCGAGGTACCGTAGAGGCGGAAGGTCACGCCCTCGTTGAGGTTATCTTCCGAAGTCTTTATGATTTTTAAATCTCCACGTCTGAGCTTATTATTAAAAGTCACTGTAGCTGTTTTTCCTGATACAACAGTTACATGATGAGACTCCTGTGGCTCATATTTGTCATAGCTCATTTCGGTCACGCTATAATCACCAGGCATTAGATTGTCAATCCGTATCTCGCCCTTAGAATTTGTCTTAACTGTCTGATTAACGCCATTACCTATAACAGTAAAGGTAATATTTTCAATATGACCGTCTTCAGAAGTCTTTACAATCTTAGCAGAACCATAGGATACATTTAAATTAACAAACCCTTGTACAAGATCATCAACCTCTTGCACATATGTTACAAGGTCCTGTACACCTTCACCCGGCACATAAACTCCATCGCCCCATACGACAAGACCTTTTCTCTGTGAATCGTTTTTCTTAGCAACAATTGTAATCGGTGATGATGGTGCTTCTGATGAAGTAACAATCAGATTTCTTCCGCTGACTTTAATCTGAACTCCAGAAGAACCACTGGAAAAAGTGTAATCCTGAAGGACATTGTTAGTATCTGTAAGTGTGGCAGTATAAGAGTTCCCGTCCCACTTAAGTTCAATATTCTGGGCTCCATCAATTGTAGCAGAGCAAAAGGACGGCATTTTCGTATGTCTCTGAACCCTCTCAACAATATGATTATAATAGTTCAATATCTCTGAGCGAAGTGGATTGTCTGCCCGTATATAGTCAAGAACTGAACTACAATTCTTTGGAGCAACATGGTTAAACTCCGCATCGCGCTCACCAACGATAGTTTCCCATATTAGAAGCTGCGTGGCTGTAGCATTGGAAAGTTTCGCTGCATCCTCTGAATTCTGTGAACGCCATGATGTGCTTATAGTTCCGGTATAGCCATACTGTAGAATGCGCCCTATAATTAGCTTAACATTTTCCCCAGAAATCGTCTTATTGTATTTATCTGGATAATTATCCCAATATGTTTCATTGGTCGAAGATAATCTATCTCCGCTTTTCACCATGGTACTGGGTTCGATACAGTAACATATTTTACCGTTATATGAACCCATTGAATAAACCGTAAGATACTTTCCTTTCTGAAAGAACCAACCGTTCATAAGTTTTATATCATCATGTCCCCATGTGTTTGTACTATAATTAGCATCACCCTCGCGGGGGAATGAAACCAAACACACTTCCGCCTGCTCACCTTTAGCAAAGGCTTTAGTTATGCCAAGTCCCAAAAATGCGGAAAGGCACAACACGGCAGAAAGCAGTCCTGCAATCCAACGCTTAAACGAATGTGTTTTCATTTTGTTTTTACCTCCTAAAAAACAAGAAACACACCATATGATACGATGTGTCTAAACAAATTTATTTAATTTGATAATCTGTTCTATATTTTTGACCCGTTAAAAATTTGTTTTTTTGCCAATGGCTTAACCTCCATTTTCTATTTGTCTCGAGCCTGTTGGGTTATTTTGAAACTTTTTTTACTACCCGAAAAACAGGGGCGAGCCTATTCGTGATGTGCAAGGCATTGTCTGCCAATCGCAAAGTACAAATATATGTTCAGAGCTTGCCCTTTTTCACATTTCTTCTCAATTATTCAACCACGCCGACCATTTAACATTGGCTTTTCCACAAATTCAAATGCAGAACTCTTATTTGCTTAAGTAAGATAGAGTTTAATTTAAAACAGATTGTTTTTCGGTTAGTATGTGGTAGTTATAAAGGGGATAGGGTGTGAGAAAGGGGAAGTCACAACAAACATACTCCTTTTCTAACGGCTGTCCCGCTCCGTGCGCTTTCGCATAAAATCAGCATAATATTTGAGTGCTTTTACAATATATTCCTCTGTCTGATCTAACGGAACACTTTTGGGTATAAGACTTCTTACCCTATCTCCTCGAATAATAAAGCGCTCGCGCTGATTGGGCTTTTGCTCGGTCATGATAGCTGTAATTGCTTCCGTCGTAAGTTTTCCCTCTTCAAACATTTTTCTCATGCGAATAGATTGATCATGGGACGGAGTACATTGGTTAATGTCAATTTCATCAACAATCGACCGCTGGCAGTCCTCATCCAAATATGAAAGTTCCACAGCTGGACGCATCTTAATTTTTCCCTCATCTACAAGTTCAAGCAATTCAGAGACAAGATTTGTAAGACGAATATACCGACGAACTTGTTCTCGACTTTCGCCAACTTCGTTGCCCAAAATCTCATTAGTCCGTTGACCATCTAAATCTGACACCACTGGTGTCGGATTTTCTTTTCGTGGTCTACCGGCTTGCCTGTTCATTGCTTCCAACCTCATTTTATAGGCAAACGCCTTTTCTGAGGGAAGTATCTGCGACCGTTGGTAGTTGCTCTCCACCATAAGGACGGTGGCGGCGTCACGGTCAAGGTCTACAACCTCGCAACGAAGTGCTTCAAACCCGGCAAGCTCACAAGCTCGTTTTCGTCTATGCCCCGAGACGAGTTCATATCTGCCGTCCTCTTTTTGACGAACAGTAGCCGGAGTAATAACTCCTCGTTTCTTTACACTCTCCACAAGCTGTATCATATCTTCATCATCGCGCACCTTAAACGGATGTTCGGGAAAATCGTCAATCTCTATTAATGGAATATCCCGTATTTTGCTAAGCTTTGCATCATCTCGTTCCTCCTGTGTAGAAAACAGATCATCGAGCATATTCGTGGGTAACGTGAAGTCGCTCTTTCTTTCTGTCATCAGCTAACACCTCCTTTGTAAAGTCTGCATAAGCTTTTGACACAATACTGTTTGGTTCATATGCATATATGCTTTTCCCTTTTGAGGATACTTCGGCAGCTTTCACGGCAATGGGTATGCTCGTCTTATAGATTTTAATGTAACTTCCAAAATGATTTCGTAATGTTTCTACGGTACTTTTTGCAAGATTTGTTCTTCCATCTACAAGTGTCAGTAAAACACCGTCTATATGCAGATTGGGATTAGTATGCTTTTTTACTTTTGCAATTGTCGCTAAAAGCTGTGTCATACCTTTGGCGGGCAAATACTGTGCTTGCACGGGTATAATTACGCTATCTGCCGCTGTGAGAGCATTAAGCGTTATCATGCCAAGCGAGGGCATACAATCTATAAGTATATAGTCATATTTGTCTTTCACCTGGTCAAGATAACTTTTCATAATACGTTCTCTGTTCATCGCAGTAACAAGGCTCATTTCTGTCGAAGCAAGTTCAAGATTCGAGGGAACAAGATCAACTTTTTCCTTGTGATTGAGCATACCGACAAGCGGATCCTGCTGTTCTTCTCGCATCACCGCCAACAGTTTATTGGCCAGTGTATGCGTTAAGCTGTCCGTATCTTGCCAACCGAGGCAAGTAGTTAAATCTCCTTGCGGGTCTGCATCAACAAGAAGTACTTTTTTATCCTGCATAGCAAGACCTACTCCAAGATTTACCGCAGTAGTTGTTTTGCCCACACCGCCCTTCTGATTACATATCGCTATGGTTTTACAGTTTGGCATCTTCGCTTTTCCTCCTTCTTATAAATTTGGATCATTAGACCAATCAAAACACAGGCATATTGTCCTATGCTTTGATAGCTGCATTTAATTCGATCTCATCCCCCAAAAACATAAAAGGAAATCAATAGGCGTTCGGCTGCTGACCGAACTCATAGGAATTTCACCTCTGCCGGGTACTCCGCCAGCCCCTTAGGGAAGTATCATTGTCCCTTGATCGTTTCATCGCCTTATCCGTAGCAGTCGGATATTTCTGAATGGCTCGGAATCGCTATCAACCTTTCTTTCCGTAATAACCTCTATGGTAAGGAAGTTCTTGGCGCGCCTTCATTCGGCTGAGACTTTTTGTCTCCGATCAGGAATGTACCTATTGAATGTGTATTCAATTGTCAAGGTTCACGAAGATAATAATTTATCTCTCAATAGGTAGGCAGCGAGAAGGACTATTTGTGGACTACCTAAAGCAAAAAAGTTTGTAAACTTTTTATGAACGGAAAAAAGCCGTTGCTTCTAGGTTAAAAGCAACGGCTAAAATCTATCTATTCATTGTAAATAAAAAAATAACGGTCACACAATTCAGAGAACTGTGTGACCGTATTCTTAAGCTATATTGCTATGCTAAAAGCCCCAAACTTGTGATTAGTGCTTTTTGCGAATAGCTGCCTGTGCTGCGCTGAGGCGTGCGATCGGCACGCGGAAGGGCGAGCAGGAGACATAATCAAGGCCGATGTCGTTGCAGAACTCGACAGAGCTCGGGTCGCCGCCGTGCTCACCGCAGATACCGCAGTGGAGCTTCGGGTTGACGGGCTTGCTCAGCGAAATGGTCATCTGCATAAGCTTGCCTACGCCGTTCTGATCAAGCTTTGCGAACGGATCGTTCTCAAAAATCTTGGTGTCATAGTAAGCGTTGAGGAACTTGCCTGCATCGTCACGGCTGAAGCCGAAGGTCATCTGAGTCAGGTCGTTGGTGCCGAAGCAGAAGAAATCAGCCTCAGCAGCGATCTCGTCGGCGGTGAGAGCCGCTCTCGGGATCTCGATCATGGTGCCGACCTCGTACTCGAGATCAATGCCGGCAGCCTTTATCTCAGCGTCGGCAACCTCGACAACGATCTTCTTGACGAACTTGAACTCCTTGGCGTCGCCGACAAGCGGGATCATGATCTCGGGAACGATCTTCCAATCGGGATGCTTCTTCTGAACATTGATAGCAGCGCGGATAACGGCAGCGGTCTGCATCTTTGCGATTTCGGGATAGGTGACGGTCAGGCGGCAGCCGCGGTGACCCATCATCGGGTTGAACTCGTGGAGAGAAGCGATGATAGCCTTGATCTCATCAACGGACTTGTGCTTCGCAGCCGCAAGAGCCTCGATGTCGGCCTCCTCGGTGGGAACAAACTCATGGAGAGGCGGATCAAGGAAGCGGATGGTTACCGGCTTGCCCTCAAGGGTCTCATAGAGCTTCTCGAAGTCGCCCTGCTGATAGGGAAGAATCTTCTCAAGAGCCTCTTCTCTCTCTTCAACAGTGTCGGAGCAGATCATCTCGCGGAAGGCGGCGATTCTGTCAGCCTCGAAGAACATATGCTCTGTACGGCAAAGGCCGATGCCCTCTGCGCCGAGCTCAACAGCCTTGGCTGCGTCGCGCGGGGTGTCTGCGTTGGTGCGAACCTGAAGGGTTCTGTATTTGTCGGCCCAGCCCATGATTCTGCCGAACTCGCCTGCGATGGAAGCGTCAACAGTCGGGATGATGCCGTCATAGATGTTACCGGTGGAGCCGTCGATGGAGATGAAATCGCCCTCATGGAAGGTCTTGCCGGAGAGGGTGAACTTCTTGTTCTCCTCGTCCATGATTATCTCGGAGCAGCCGGAGACGCAGCAGGTGCCCATACCGCGGGCAACAACGGCTGCGTGGGAGGTCATACCGCCGCGGACAGTCAGGATACCCTGAGAGGCCTTCATGCCGGTGATGTCCTCGGGAGAGGTCTCAAGGCGGACAAGAACAACCTTCTCGCCTCTTGCCTTCCAAGCCTCGGCATCGTCGGCGGTGAAGACTATCTTACCGCAAGCTGCGCCGGGGGAAGCGCCGAGACCCTTGCCTATGGGAGTAGCGGCCTTGAGCGCCTTTGCGTCGAACTGGGGATGGAGAAGAGTGTCAAGGTTTCTGGGCTCGATCATAAGAACGGCCTCTTCCTCGGTTCTCATGCCCTCGTCAACGAGGTCGCAGGCAATCTTGAGAGCAGCCTGAGCGGTTCTCTTGCCGTTACGGGTCTGGAGCATGAAGAGCTTGCCGTGCTCAACGGTGAACTCCATGTCCTGCATATCTCTGTAATGATCCTCAAGGATCTTGCAAACCTTCTTGAACTCATCGAAAGCCTCGGGGAACTTCTGCTCCATCTCGGCTATCTTCATGGGAGTGCGCACGCCTGCGACGACGTCCTCGCCCTGTGCGTTGGTGAGGAACTCACCGAAGAGACCCTTGGCGCCGGTTGCGGGGTCGCGGGTGAACGCAACGCCGGTGCCGCAGTCATCGCCCATGTTGCCGAACGCCATGGACTGGACGTTAACGGCAGTACCCCACGAATAGGGGATATCGTTGTCGCGGCGATAGACGTTTGCGCGGGGGTTGTCCCACGAACGGAAAACAGCCTTGATAGCGCCCATGAGCTGCTCCTTGGGATCGCTCGGGAAATCTTCGCCTATCTTTGCCTTGTACTCAGCCTTGAACTGAGCAGCGAGCTCCTTGAGGTCGTCGGCGGTGAGCTCAACGTCCTGGGTAACGCCCTTCTTCGCCTTCATAGCGTCGATGAGCTGCTCGAAATACTTCTTACCGACTTCCATAACGACGTCGGAATACATCTGAATAAATCTTCTGTAGCAGTCCCAAGCCCAACGGGGATTGCCGGACTTCTCTGCGATAGCCTCAACGACCTCCTCGTTAAGACCGAGGTTAAGAATAGTGTCCATCATGCCGGGCATGGAAGCGCGGGCGCCGGAACGAACGGAAACGAGAAGCGGATTCTCCTTATCGCCGAACTTCTTGCCGGTGATGCCTTCCATCTTTACGATGTACTCGTTGATTTCTGCCATGATCTCGGGATTGATCTCGCGACCGTCCTCATAGTACTGGGTGCAGGCCTCGGTGGTGATTGTGAAGCCCTGAGGAACAGGAAGACCGATGTTTGTCATTTCAGCAAGGTTCGCGCCCTTACCGCCGAGAAGCTCTCTCATCTGAGCGTTGCCCTCGGAGAACAAATAAACGTACTTGTGAGCCATGATATACCTCCGTAAATAGTGTTTTTAGCTGCGAAGAAGACGCAGAAAAATAAAGGCTGCGTCTTCGCCTCATGTTATTATAACAGACCGACATGAAAAATACCATATATTTTTACAATAAAATAGCGATTTTTGCGAGTTTTCTTTTGTACAGGTTTGATATATCGCCATTAAAGGCTGCCGACTGTCATACGCTTTGCGCTTTCCCCGGCTCAAAGCTTAAAGTCGCTTTTATAAAATCTTTGAAATTTCGTGCCGTCCTTTGCACAATGTCTTGTAATTTTGCACTTTTTCTGTCATAATATACTTTAAGATACCGCACGGATATCAACAACGAAAGGACAATGAGCTTTATGGATAATAAATGTGCTGTTATTCTCGCCGCGGGCGAAGGCACACGAATGAAGAGCAAGAAACCGAAGGCTCTCGCCGAGGTTCTGTTTGCGCCGATGATCGACTGGGTCATAAGCGCAGTAAAAGAGAGCGGCATAGACGACATATACGTTGTCAAGGGCTTCGGCGCGGAATACCTCGACGCGCACCTTGCGGACAGCTGCGTGACAGTGCTCCAGAGTGAGAGACTCGGCACGGGTCATGCCGTTTTGCAGACGGGCAGCTTTATCGAGAAAAACGGCGGCGATGTTCTCGTCTTAAACGGCGACGCTCCGTTCATCGACGCAAAGACAATATACGACGCGCTCGCCCTGCACAGAAAAGAGGGCAACAGCGTCACAGTAATCTCCGCAGAGATAGACGACCCGACCGGCTACGGCAGGATAATCCGCTCGGCGGACGGCTCGGTTGAAAGGATAGTCGAGCAGCGCGACGCTTCTGCCGAGGAAGCGGCAGTCAGGGAAGTGAACTCCGGCGCGTTCTGGTTTGAGGGCGAGGCTCTTATGAGAGCTCTCAACGCACTCAGCGAAAAGCGCGCAAGCGGCGAGAACACGAAAAAAGAGTTCTATCTCACCGACGCTCTCGAGGAGATAAAATCCTACGGTCTCAGAGCCGGCTCGTTCACGGCGCAGAGCGCGGACATAATACTCGGCGCGAACGACAGGGTTCAGTTGAATGAGCTCAACGAGCTTGCGCGTCGCCGCGAATTGGAGAAGCATATGCGCGCGGGCGTGTCAATCCCCTGCACCGACGGGGTTATAATCTGCCCCGGCGCAAAAATCGGCAGAGACACGGTGATACTCACGGGCTCCGTCATTAAGGGCGACAGCGTTATCGGCGAGGACTGCACGATAGGCCCCGACTCGCTCGTTGAAAACAGCACGATAGAAAACGGCGTCTCGTTCGTCCGCTCGGTCTGCTACTCGTCGAATATATTGAGCGGCGCGGATATCGGCCCGTTTGTGCGTATCCGTCCCGGCAGCGTTATCGGCAAGTCCGTTCACGTCGGCAACTTCGTCGAGGTCAAGAACAGCACAATAGGCGCGGACACAAAGATATCCCACCTCTCCTATATCGGCGACTCCGACCTCGGAACGGGAATCAATATCGGCTGCGGCTGCGCTACGGCTAATTACTCCGGCAACAAAAAGAGCCGCACAACTATAAAGAACGGCGCATTCATCGGCTGCCACACCTGCCTCGTGGCTCCCGTTGAGGTCGGCGAAAACGCATACACGGCAGCAGGGTCTACCGTGACCGAGGATGTCCCCGACAACTCGCTCGCAGTCGCCCGCTCAAGACAGACGGTCAAAAAGGGCTGGGTAAAGATAAAGCAGCCCTATAAGCATAAAATCTAAAAAAGAAAGACGGTGAAATTGCCATGAAGAAAGGCAAAAAGGCGGCTATAATTATTATTGCCGTTATCGCAGCCGCGGCCATTGTCGTGGGCGGACTCATGATCGGAGGAGTTATTCCCACAGGAAACAAGAGAACAGCTTCTGCAAAAGAGATAACTGTTGACGATACCGCAATGGTCGCATACAAGAGCTACCCCAAGGTCTACAAAACCACTCTCCGCTCCCTCTACGGCATGAGCGAGAATGACGTTGCAAAGGTCTACGAGAACAACTGCGACGGCTGGAATGTTTACACCCAGACAGTCGCGATAAAGAACCGCTCCAATATTGCGATAGTCATCTCGAACGCCAAGAGCGACGCGAACGGAACAGACAATATTTGGGTCTGCTCGCGCACAAGAGAGGCCGACTATGTGACGATAGCTCCCGGCGAGACCGGAACCTTTACATTCAATGTCCTCGCCAAGGGCTACAGCAGCCCCGACGATGTGAAATCGGCTCTCAAGAAACTCAATCCGAGCATCGTGTTTGCGGAGAACAAGTCCGCTGCGGATCAGACCTTCGTGAAGTTTGATATGATAAACGCCGAGAAGTTTGCAATCGATATAAAGTTCTGATAAAGTAAAATAATTGCGGGCGCTCGGGAGACCGGGCGTCCGTATAAAATGTAAGGAAAAAGATATGAATTTTTTCAGACGCACTCCCCGCGCTGTCGGCGCACCCGAATTTTTGATAGTCGGACTCGGCAACCCGGGCAAGGAATATGAATTCACCCGCCACAACGCGGGCTTTCTCTGCCTCGATCTCTTCGCGCAGGAGAACGGCATAAAGATAAACCGCTTGAAGTTTAACGCCCTTATAGGCGATGCGGAGATAAGCGGCAGGCGCTGCATTCTCGCCAAGCCCCAGACTTTCATGAACAACTCCGGCGAGGCGGTGCGCGACATAGCTTCGTTCTACAAGATCCCGCCCGAGAAGATAATAGTGATTTTCGACGACATCTCCCTCCCCTGCGGCAGACTCAGAATCAGACGCAAGGGCACGGACGGCGGGCACAACGGAATAAAGAGCATAATATATCAGCTTAGAAGCGATCAATTCCCGCGCATAAAGCTCGGCATCGGCGCAAAGCTCCACCCTGAGCAGCCGCTTGCAGACTGGGTGCTCTCCGCCTTAAAGGGCGACGATCTCGAGCATCTGCGCTCCGCCTGCCTCAAGGCCTGCGACGCTATTCCCCTGCTCGTAAACGGGGAGACGGAAAAGGCAATGGGACTCTATAACGCCGCCGCGGAATAACCGTGCGGGCGGCCGAGTCCCTGCCGAAATCAGAATTTGAAGTTTTTGGAGGACATCTCGTCCATTATGCCGCTGACGGTTTTCATCGCCTTGGCGGCGCTCTTCTTGACATTCTTCTTCGCCTTTTTGAGCGAATTGCCCGAGCTCATCATCACAGCGCCCGACACCGCGGCCGCCGCGCCGCCCACTGCGAGAGCAGCCATGACATTTTTGGCAGTTGAGCCGTACTGAGCCATCTTCATAAAGAACACACCCCTTTTTAATTTTCAGAACGCTTCGGGCGTTCCCTTTATATTTTGAGCAGGGAGCGCACCGAGATTCGAGACAAATTTTGTTTTGTCAAAGCGCACGAAACAGGAGGACAAAAATGCAGCTTAATATAGTTCTCGTCGAACCCGAAATACCGCAGAATACCGGCAACATCGCGCGAACCTGCGCCGCGACCGGCTCGCGCCTGCATATAGTAAAGCCCATGGGCTTCGCTATTGACGACCGCAAGCTAAAAAGAGCCGGACTCGACTACTGGCATCTGCTTGACATAACATATTATGAGAACCTCGCGGACTTTTTTGAGAAAAACGCGGGCGGAAAATTTTTCTATTTTTCGACCAAGGCAGAGCATATCCATTCGGATGTAGCTTACCCCGACAACGCCTACATAGTCTTCGGCAAGGAGACAAAGGGACTGCCTGAGGAGCTTCTGCACGACAACCCCGACAGCTGCGTGAGAATACCGATGATAAACGACTCTGACGCGCGCAGCCTGAACCTTTCAAACTCCGTAGCAGTCGGAGTGTACGAGGTGTTGCGCCAATGGGGATATCCCGAGCTGCTGACCAAAGGCAAGCTGACGAAATTCGATTGGAATGAATAAAAAGCCGATTAAATGGCATTTATAATGCAGCTAATCCCGCCCGGGTTTCGGGCGGGATTTTTTTACTAACGCGGCATAAAAAGCCGTCATATTCTTCTATATAGACAATAAAACGCCTCTCATGCTCGGCGAAGCATGGGTGTATGCTCCGCTAATCTCAATTTACCGAACCGATATATGATTACATTTTGACAACTGACGCAAAAAAAGCAGCGCATCTATATAAACAGTGCGCTGCTTTTCGTTTTTTATGTAGCTCTCATCCGGCCGACGGCGGTTATTTGAACAGCTTTGTGTGCTTCAGCGCCGAATACAGCGGCAGTCCGAGCACGAGGCAGACTGCGAGCTCGCCCGCTCCGACTTCGAGCGCGGATATTGCGAACGCTGTGAGCTTGCCGCCCTCAACGGGGGTCAGCATCACTATCTCGAGTCCGACTATCACGGCGTTAAACAGCACGGGCATGAGCGAGGACAGTACCGGCAGCTTCTTTATCTGCACATTTCTGAGCATACGCCCGGTTATTGCGCCGAGCAGGGTTGCCGCCGAGCCGAAAAGCACATCCCATATACCCATCGGGCTAGATATATTGCCTATAATGCAGCCTATTGTCAGCCCCGGTATTGCGGCGGGGGTGAGCGTGCAGAGCACGGTCAGAGCCTCCGAGAGCCTGAACTGTACCGGGCCGTAGGCGAGTGAGAACGCGGCGCTTAAATATGTCGCCGCCGCATAGAGCGCAGCGATAACCGCGCTCTCCGTCATGAATCGAACGGAAAGTTTTTTGTTTTTCATTTTTCTGCTCCTTTTGCTGCCATGCAGCGCCTTTAGTTTTGTTCGGCATCGGGCAATGCCTGTCGGGAAGGTCTCGAACCGACATTTTTATTTATATATTAAAGATACTCCGCGAGATCCTTCATGCTGTTTACTGCGATGCTCGCTTTTATATCCGAATTTTCATATTCCTCTCTCGTTGTGACGCCGCTGAGCACGAGCGCACTCGGTATGCCGTGGGACGCGCCTATCGCGATATCGGTAGCTAAACGGTCGCCGATAAAAGCTATCTCGTCACGCGAGCACGAGAGCATATTTGTGATATAATCGACTGTAGCCGTCATGGGCTTGCCCATAACGAGAGGGCGCTTGCCGGTTGACGCGGCAAAGAGCTCGATCATTGAGCCGGTGTCGGGCATGAAGCCGTCCGCCGTAGGGCAGTTGAGATCGGGGTGAGTCGCTATATATTCCGCGCCGTTTGCGATATACTTAGCGGCATTCCAAATCTTCTGATAGGTCAGCGTAGTGTCAAAGCCGAGCACCACAATATCGGGATTTTCTTCCGCAAGATTAACTCCCGCCGCCTTGAAATCGCCCGTCAGACGGTCGTTGCCCAGAAGATAGACGCTCTTGCCGGGGCGGTGCCTCTTTAAAAAGTCTATCGTAACATGGGACGAGATTATCACGCGCTTTTCGTCGACGGGGAAGCCCATTTTTGCGAGCTTGTCCCTGCACGACTCGACATTGTTCGACGAATTGTTCGTGAAGAAATAGAAGTCCCGCCCGCTCTCGCGCACCTTTTTAAGAAAGCCGTCCGCGCCGGGGATAATGTTTCCGTCGAGATAGAATGTCCCATCCATATCGACAATAAAATACTTCGTTTTTTCAAAAATACTCTTGTCTGCCAAAATTCCACACACTTTCTCTCAAGGCTCATATATCGAGCGCAGTGTCAGATATTATACCACAAAAACTATAGGTTTTACAACACTTCTTTTTCGTCCTCAGAGACGATTTTTCGACACTTTTGCAATTTGTGTCGCCTTGCAGTTTATAAATATTCAACTAATTTTTAAATTTTCAATGAATCTTTTATTTTTACTATAGACTTTTTTCTTCGGATATTTTAAAATTGTATGTATAACACGTCGGCTCGGAGCCGGCAAAACGGAGGATTAAGAATATGGCAAACCAGAATCTCGAGTTTGGCAACAGACTCAAGACCTTTCGCACCCTTAACGGTCTGACACAGGGGGAAGTGGCCGCGGTGCTGAAGCTTGACCGCTCGACCTACACCTATTATGAAAAAGGCCGCGTTCCGAATCTCGATACTCTCAACAAGCTCTCAAAGCTCTTTAACGTGTCCGTCGCCGAGCTCATCGGCGAGCGCGACGACGGTGCGCTTGACGTTATCAAAAACGCAAGCAGGGAGCTGCACGTTGAGAGCATCTTTTTGAGACCGGACGAAAAACAGCTGATACTCAATCTTCGCCTCTGCTCCGCCTCGGACAGACAGAAGATAGCGGAAAAGGTCAATCAATACGTCGAAAAGAGATCCAAATAAGGACATCGGATGGACAAATTCAAGCTCGAAAACCTCGGCGGCGGAATAACCGCGGTCATCTCGAAGGAACACGGCTTCGGGACGGATGCCCTCCTGCTTGCAGACTTTGCGGCAGTGAGGGAGCATAACCGCTGCTGCGACATGGGCAGCGGCTGCGGGATAATCCCCTTGCTGTGGCTCAAAAAGAATATGAGCAGACCCGTTGCCGCAGTCGAGATAAGCGAGCAGGGCTGCGAGCAGATGAAAAAGGCTGCCGAGGTTAATTCTCTCGGCGGCCGTCTTGAGATATTTAACGAAGATTTGCGCAGGGTGCGCGAATTTCTCCCCGCGGGGGAATTTGACGTTGTTACGATGAACCCGCCCTACAAGGCCGAGGGCGCGGGAATAGTCAGCGCGGACGGGGCGGCGGCGATGGCGCGCCACGGACTGTGCTGCTCGCTCGACGATATGTGCACAGCCGCCGCGTGGCTTTTGAAATTCGGCGGAAAATTCTGCGTGTGTCTGCGCCCCGAGCGGCTTTGCGAGCTGATGTGCAAAATGAGCGCCGCCGGCATTGAGCCGAAGAGGCTCAGAACCGTCTCGAAGCGGGACGGCTTTGCGCCGTGGCTCGTTCTTGTCGAGGGAAGGCGCGGCGGAAAGCCCGGAATGACGGTCGAGCCCCAGCTAAACATCTATGACGGGGACGGCTACTCGGAATATATGAAATCGCTCTATTCCGACTACGAACGCGAGCGTGAAAATAATGACCGCGAAAGGAAAAAGACTGACTGATGAGCGCTGTACTTTATGTTGTCGGCACACCGATAGGCAATCTCGGCGACCTCTCCCCCCGCGCAGTCGAGGCATTTGAAAGCTGCGACTTTATAGCCGCGGAGGACACGAGGGTGACGCTGAAGCTCCTCAATTCGTTCGAGATAAAAAAGCCGATGATAAGCTATCACGAGCACAACAGATTCGAGATGAGCCCGCGCATTGTCGCAAGGCTGTTAAACGGCGAGAGCTGCGTGCTCGTCACTGATGCGGGTATGCCCGCGATATCCGACCCCGGCGAGGATTTGGTGCGAATGTGCCATGAGCACGGAATAAAAGTCGAGTCCGTGCCGGGTCCCACCGCTTTTGCGACTGCTCTGGCGATATCGGGTATGCCCTCGGGTCGGTTTACCTTTGAGGGCTTTTTGAGTGTCAACAAGGCGAGCCGCACCGAGCATATACAGAGCATAGTCAAAGAGCCGCGCACCATGATATTCTATGAGGCGCCGCATAAGCTGGGCGCGACGCTGCGCGACCTTGCCGCCGCACTGGGCGACAGGGAAATCGCAATAGTCCGCGAACTGACGAAGATACACGAAGAGGTCATACGCACCACCCTCTGCGCCGCCGCCGAGAAATATGCAAACGGCGGACTGAAGGGCGAAATAGTGCTGATTATAGAGGGCGCAAAGCCCGAAGAAAAAGAGAAGATGACCGTAGAGCAGGCAGTCGAAGAGGCGAAAAGGTTCGTATCAAACGGCGACTCCGCATCGGAGGCCGCAAAGAAGGCGGCGAAGCTCAGCGGTCTGAAAAAGGGCGACATATATAAGCTTATGCAGGGAGAGAAGGACAATGGCTGAGGCATTAAAGCAATATTGGTATCTGGCTGTCGCACTCGTTGCGGTTGCGATTTTTACCGTCTGGGTCGTCAAAAAGGCTGCCGAGGCGGCTGGCAGAACACGTGCGGAGCGCGAGGCGCAGATGAAGAAGCTGGAATACGAATCGGGCGTTCGAAAGGAGTTCGCCGAGCTCTCCGAGGAGAAGCTCAGAAGCGCCGACAAAAAGCGCGCCTTTGACGGCGTTGCGATGAACATTCAGCGCTATCTCGAAAAGCAGAGCAATATGAATGCGGCGTTCGCCGAGCTCCCCGACGCAAAAAAACAGATATACGCGCTCTACTATCTTTTTGACGACTCTCAAAAAGGTCTGAGCGAGTTTTTCAAATGCAATTCCGCTCCCCTGACCCCCGAGGCTCTGAAAGCGGTCGAATCCCTGTTCCCCCGCGATGCGGCCGAGGCGTTTGCCGGCGAGTACCGCGCCTATGACCCCAACGACGAAACTGCCTCGCTCATCCCCGCGGAGACAGAGAAAAACGACGAGAAATATGCACAGGCAATGAAGGACTTTGATTTCTACAATGCCGCAGTCGAGTTTATAATAAAAAATCTTAATGCTTTTTGCTGATATCCGACTTATTTTTTATTCAAGGTAAAGTATAATAGACTTGGAACTCCGCTTTGCGGACAAAATTAAAATACGGGAGGAACCGGTATGGACTTCAAAGGCAGCAGAACTCAGGCAAATCTCATGGCGGCTTTCGCCGGAGAATCACAGGCAAGAAACAAATACACCTACTACGCCTCAAAGGCAAAGAAGGAAGGCTACGAGCAGATAGCCGCGATTTTCACGGAGACTGCGGACAACGAGAAAGAGCACGCCAAAATGTGGTTCAAGGAGCTGCATGACGGCGCCGTTCCCTCGACCGTTGAGAATCTGCGCGACGCGGCGGCGGGCGAAAACTATGAGTGGACCGAGATGTACAGAGAGTTCGCCGAGGTAGCGCGCGAGGAGGGCTTTGACCGCATAGCCTCGCTGTTCGAGCTTGTAGGCAGCATTGAAAAGGAGCACGAGGAGCGCTACAACGCACTGCTCGGGAATCTCGAGAAGGGCATCGTTTTCGAGCGCAGCGAAGAGGTCGTCTGGGTATGCCGCAACTGCGGTCACATCCATGTCGGCAAGTCTGCGCCCAAGGTCTGCCCCACCTGCGCGCATCCGCAGGCCTACTTTGAAATCAAAAAGACAAACTATTGATAAGCACGTCAAGCTCTGTCCGCCGTCCTGCGGGCGGAGCTTTTTATTCCCCGAATGCGGGCAAAAAAAGTAATAATACAGAAAATACACGATTTATTTGGTTATTTTTTACAAAAAATTTACATTGAATCCCATTCACGTTTGAATAAAGTAGTCAAAAACCGCTTGAAAAAATTTATAATCGAGTGTATAATTTATTTAATAATACATCATTAGAGGAAAGTGAGAACCTTAAATGCTTAATGAGAATATCCCGATGTACCTTTTCCATCAGGGTACAAATGCAAAAGCATATGAGTATCTCGGCTCACACCGCGACGAAGAGGATGAGAATTTTACCTTTTTCCGCGTATGGGCTCCGCACGCCGTTGCCGTTTTCGTCGCCTGCGACAAAAACGAATGGACGGGAGAGGGCTTTGAGCTCAAGCGCATAAACGAACAGGGCCTCTGGGAGGGACGCTTCGAGGGCTTTAAGGATTATGACGCCTACAAGTATCTCATCATCGCGCAGGACGGACGCAAGCTGATGAAATGCGACCCTTACGCATTCCACGCCGAGACGCGTCCCGGCACCGCCTCGAAGATTTACGAGCTCGGCGCGTTCGAGTGGACGGACGGCGCATGGCTGAAAAAACGCCGCAGGAAGAATATCTACAGCTCCCCCGTGAATATATATGAGCTGCACGTAGGCTCATGGCAGCGCTATCCCGACGGAAACACGCTCTCCTACCGCGAGCTCGCGGACAGGCTCGTGCCCTATGTTCTCGACATGGGCTATACGCACATCGAGCTGCTGCCGATAATGGAGCACCCGTTTGACGGCTCCTGGGGCTATCAGGTCACCGGATACTTTGCGCCTACCTCGCGCTACGGCACTCCGGACGACTTCATGTATTTCGTTAATAAATGCCACGAAAACGGCATAGGAGTTATATTGGACTGGGTTCCGGCGCATTTCCCGAAGGACTCGTTCGGCCTCTATGAATTTGACGGAGAGGCCTGCTACGAATACGCCGACCCCAACAAGGGCGAGCACAAGCAGTGGGGCACGCGCGTCTTTGACTACGGCAGAACGGAGGTTCAGAGCTTCCTCATGTCGAGCGCGCTGTTCTGGCTCGAGGTCTATCACGTTGACGGACTGAGAGTCGACGCCGTCGCCTCCATGCTCTATCTCGACTACGGGCGCGAGGACGGCGAATGGAGCCCGAACACCTACGGCGGCCGCGAAAATCTCGAGGCCGTGGCATTCATAAAGAAGCTCAACGAGACTATATTCGGCGAGCACGGCGACGTGCTGATGATAGCCGAGGAGAGCACCTCATGGCCGATGGTCTCGAAGCCCGTCTATCTCGGCGGTCTGGGCTTCAACTTCAAATGGAATATGGGCTGGATGAACGACTGTCTGCGGTATTTCTCGCTCGACGGTCTGTTCAGGAAGTTTAATCACGACTGCCTGACCTTCTCGTTCTTCTACGCCTTCTCCGAGAATTTCGTGCTGCCCATCTCGCATGATGAGGTCGTCCACGGAAAATGCTCGCTGATAAACAAAATGCCCGGTACATACGAAGAAAAATTTGCGGGAGTGCGCTCATTCCTCGCATATATGATGGCTCATCCGGGCAAAAAGCTGCTCTTTATGGGTCAGGAGTTCGGCCAGTTCATCGAGTGGAACTACAAGCAGGAGCTCGACTGGCTGCTGCTCGACTACGATATGCACAGAAAACTCAAGGAGTTTTCGCGCACGCTCAACCGCTTCTATAAGCGCAACCCGACAATGTGGGAGATAGACTACAGCTGGGAGGGCTTCAGCTGGATATCCAGCGACGACAGCGCAAACTCCGTCATAGCCTTCCGCCGCATTGACAAAAGCGGCGACGAGCTGATAGCCGTGTGCAACTTCACTCCCGTCACGCGCGAAAAATACCGCATCGGAGTCCCCGAAAAGGGCACCTACCGCATAGTTCTCAACACGGACAGCACCGAGTTCGGCGGCAGCGGCACGAAGATGCAGAAAACCTACACGTCTAAACCGATCCCGATGCACTCGTTCGAGCAGAGCATCTCGCTCACTCTCCCGGGTCTGTCGGTCGTTTATCTGAAAAAACAAGGCAAGAAAACTGATAACAAGGAGGAATAAGTATGGCCAGAAAAACAGAATGTATCGCTATGCTGCTCGCCGGCGGTCAGGGCAGCAGGCTCGGTATTCTGACCAAAAATATGGCAAAGCCTGCCGTCCCCTACGGCGGCAAGTACAGGATAATCGATTTTCCGCTGTCGAACTGCGTAAACTCCGGCATCTACACAGTCGGCGTGCTCACGCAGTATCAGCCGCTCGAGCTCAACGATTATATCGGCAACGGCCAGCCGTGGGATCTTGACAGGGAGAACGGCGGCGTGCATATCCTCTCGCCCTACCAGCAGATAAAGGGCACCGAGTGGTACAAGAACACCGCCAACGCCATATATCAGAACATAACGTTTATCGACCGCTATTCGCCCGAATATGTCCTTATCCTCTCCGGCGACCACATCTATAAGATGGACTACTCGAAGATGCTCGCCTATCACAAGGAGAAGAACGCCGACTGCACGATAGCCTCGATTGAAGTCCCGTGGGAGGAGGCCTCCCGCTTCGGTCTGATGTTCGTCAACGACGATGGCTCGATATCCGAGTTCGAGGAGAAACCGAAGCACCCGCGCAGCAATAAGGCCTCGATGGGCATATACATATTCACCTGGAGCAAGCTGCGCCGCTATCTTCTCGAGGACGAGGCCAACCCGGACTCCGGCAACGACTTCGGCCACGACCTCATCCCCGCCATGCACGCTGCGGGTGAGCGTCTCTTCGCCTATCAGTTTGACGGCTACTGGAAGGACGTCGGCACGATAGACAGCCTCTGGGAGGCAAACCTCGACCTGCTCAACCCCAAGGTGGACCTCGACCTGAGCGACCCGTCGTGGAAGATATATTCCCGCACCCCGACCGCCCCGCCGCACTATATCTCGTCCGACGCAAAGGTTCAAAACTCCATGCTCACGGAGGGTTGCGAGATATCCGGCGATATCGACTTCTCCGTTATCTTCGCGGACGTTACGGTTGAAAAGGGCGCCGTGATAAGAGACTCGATAATCATGCCCGGCACGGTTATAAAGTCCGGCGCGGTGGTTCAATATGCCATTGTCGCGGAGAACGCGGTTATCGAAGAAAACGCCGTCGTCGGCGAGCGGCCCGAGGCCATGGATGACCTCGACAAATGGGGCGTCGCCGTTATCGGCAAGGGCGTTACGGTCAAAAAGGGCACGAGGATAGAGCCCAAGGCCATGTATGACGGAGAAAAGGAGGACGGACGCAAATGAGAGCCAACAATGTTCTCGGCATAATATATGCCAGCACCTATGACCAGTCGCTTCCCGAGCTTACAAATATGCGAACCATGGGCTCCGTCCCGTTCGGCGGAAGATACAGACTCATAGATTTCCCGCTTTCCAATATGGTGAACTCCGGCATCTCCAAGGTCGGCGTTATAACCAAGAGCAACTACCGCTCGCTCATGGATCACCTCGGCACAGGCAAGCCGTGGGATCTGTCGCGTAAGCGCGAGGGTATGTTCATTCTGCCGCCGTTTAACTCCGCGGAGGACTCCGGCGGACTGTTTGCAAACAGAATAGACGCGCTCGTCGGCTGCGCCTCGTTCATATCGAGCTCGACCAACGAATATGTTCTGCTCTGCGACTGCAACACCATCTGCAATATAGATATCAACCTGCTCTTCGACGCGCACGAGCAGAGCGGCGCGGACATCACCGCCGCCTACTGCCACGGCACCGTCCCGGCGCTTAACAACACCATGACCTTTGACCTCGACTCCGACGGCAGAATAAAGGAGATTGCCATTTCCTCCGTCGGCGGCGAGGAGGGTAACTACTCGCTCAACGTGTTCCTGCTCAAGAAGTCACTGCTTGAAAGACTTATCTCTCAGGCGGCAAGTATGCACTACACAGACTTTGAGCGCGACCTTATTCAGGCGAATGTCGGCGTGCTGAAGATCTGCGGCTACAAGACGGAGGGCTTTGTCGTCACTCTCGACTCGCTCAAGAGCTTCTACGACGCCAATATGGCTCTGTTGGATCTCAACAACCGCTCCGAGCTGTTCTGCAGAAAGCGCCCCGTATATACAAAGGTACGCGATGAGGTCCCGGCTATTTACGGACTCGGCGCAGCGGTCAAAAACAGCCTCGTAGCCGACGGCTGCAAGATAGAGGGCACGGTTGAAAACAGTATCCTCTTCCGCGGCGTCACGATAGGCAAGGATGCCGTGGTCAAAAACTCCATCATCATGCAGGGCGCATACATAGGCTCCGGCGCAACGCTCAACAGCGTGATAATGGATAAGATCTCTATAATTAAACCCGACAAATCACTCTGCGGCACAAATACCTTCCCGGTATATGTCGGCAAGGGCATAGTGGTTTGAGCGAAAGGGGAATAACAAAATGAAAGTCCTATATGCTGCAAGTGAGGCTCTTCCTTTCATGGCCAGCGGCGGGCTCGGCGACGTTGCCGGCTCTCTGCCCAAGGCGCTGCGCAAGCGTCTTGTCGGCTGCCGTGTTGTTATGCCGCTCTACGGCGGAATAAAGCAGGAGCTGCGCGACCGAATGCAATTTATTACGCATATCACCGTGCCCGTCTCATGGCGCAGACAGTACTGCGGCATCTTCGAGGCGAAGGTGGACGGCGTAATCTTCTACTTCATCGACAACGAGTATTATTTCAAGCGCGACGGCATCTACGGCCACTATGACGACGCGGAGCGCTTTGCGTTCTTCTCCCGCGCCGTGCTTGAAATAATCCCGTATATCGACTTCAAGCCCGACGTTATTCATTCGAATGACTGGCAGACGGCTCTCGTCCCGGTCTATTATTCGACGATGTACGCAAACCGCGAGGGCTACGAGAACATAAAAAATATTTTCACCATCCATAACATCCAGTATCAGGGCGTTTACGGCAAGGAGATTCTCGGCGACGTTTTCGGTCTGGGCGAGCAGCACGAGCGTCTGCTCGACTTCGGCGGCAACCTCAACCTGATGAAGGGCGCTATCGAATGCGCCGACGCCGTGACGACCGTCAGCCCGACCTACGCAGAGGAGATACTCGACCCCTGGTTCAGCCACGGGCTTGACCCGATTCTGCGCGAGCGTCAATATAAGCTCCACGGCATTTTGAACGGCATCGACACCGATGTATATGACCCGGAGCATGACGCGGCTATAGCGAAGCCTTTCTCCGCAAAGAATCCCGACGGCAAGAAAGAGGACAAGGCCGACCTTCAGCGCGAGTTCTCCCTGCCCGTGCGCAACGATGTGCCGATAATCGGCATGGTCTCGCGCCTTGTGTCGCACAAGGGACTTGACCTCGTAAAGGCCGTCCTCGACGAGCTGCTGAGCACCACCGACGTTCAGCTCGTTGTGCTGGGCACTGGCGACTGGGAATATGAGAACTTCTTCCGCGAGGTTGAGGCGCGTTACCCGGGAAAAGTCGGGCTGAGAATAGCCTTTATCCCCGACCTTGCGCGCAAGATATACGCGGGCTGCGATATGTTCCTCATGCCGTCCAAGAGCGAGCCCTGCGGACTCTCGCAGATGCTCGCGCTCAGATACGGCACTCTCCCGATAGTCCGCGAGACCGGCGGACTCAAGGACAGCATCACCGACTCCGGCGACGGCGAGGGCAACGGCTTCACCTTCAAGAGCTACAATGCCCATGATATGCTCGGCGCGATACGCAGAGCGTTGGGCGCATACGGGAACAGAGACTACTGGGATTCGCTCGTTGAGCGCGCGCTCAAATGCGACAACAGCTGGGGACGCTCGGCGAGAGAGTATATGCGCCTCTACAGAGAGACCGTAGGCAAGTAAAATAATTCAAACGGAGGACCGCAGTGACCGCCCGTGCAGCGGACGCCGCGGCCTCTTTTTTTACGGTGAGAAAGTATGGTTATTAAGTCCGACATGATAGACCGTCAGCTTCGCCCGATAGGCGAGGCTATCCGCTTTGTCTGGCCGAGCTTCAGCGAGCGGAAGTTCAAGCTCTGCAATTTTATTCTGAAAAACTTCGGGCGCGGCGCGGACGTTACGCCGTGGAAGATAAAGTGCGAGCAGATAAAAATCCCGCGCGCGGACGGGAGCGAACTGCGCCTGTGCGTATACTCGCCGAGAAAGCGCGAGGGCGAAATGCCCGGGCTGTTGTGGATTCACGGCGGCGGCTACGCCATGGGCATACCCGAGCAGGATCACGGCTTCGTGCGCTCGTTTGTCGGCGCAACAGGCTGCGTCATGGTCGTGCCGGACTACAAAAAATCGCTCTATGCGCCCTTTCCCGCCGCACTCGAGGACTGCTATCTCGCCCTGCTCTGGCTCAAGGAGAACGGCGAAAAATACGGCATGAGACGGGACAAGATGTTCGTCGGCGGCAACAGCGCGGGCGGCGGGATGACCGCGGCGCTCACGCTCTACGCCCGCGACAGGGGCGAGGTTAACATAGCGTTCCAGATGCCGCTCTACCCGATGCTCGACGACCGCCCGACCGAGACTTCAAAAAACAACGACGCGCCCGTCTGGAACACGAAGTCGAACATAGCCGCGTGGAAGCTCTATTTGGGCGGCGACTACGGCACGGACAGAGTCTCGAAATACGCCGCGCCCGCGCGCGAGACGGACCTTTCCGGTCTGCCGCCGACGCTCACGTTCATTGGCAGCATAGACCCGTTTCTTGCGGAGACAAAGAGCTATGTCGAGGCGCTGCGCGCGGCGGGTGTTCCCGTTGAGTTCAGGATATTCGAGGGCGGATTCCACAGCTTCGATATATATTATTTTGCAAACATCGCCAAGGAGGCGAACAAATTCATCCGTGACGGCTTCAAATATGCGGCGGAGCACTTCTCCGCTCCTCAGCCGGAGGATAAATAAACCGTGGACAGCGGCATATGCCGCTGTCCACGGTTTTTCATATTCGGTTATCTGTTCCAAAGGGCTTTAAATTCATCCTCGCTGCATCCGCGCAGGATATAGTAATACTCCGTTTTGTCTCCGTTTTGCACCTGAACTCCGGGCGCGCCCTTGAGCGTTATACGCTCCTCCCGCCCGTCGGAGTATTCGACGGTGAACATAAAGCTCCAGCCCTTCCAGCCGGAATATTTGAAGAAGCTCTTATAAAGCGTCATGCTGCCGAGCTTCTCCGCAAGCTCGCGGCACTGGCTGTCGGTGAGCACGATTTCATCCGGCGGCGCTTGCGTCACTGTGGATTTCGCGGTGATTTTTGCAACATTTTCGGCGTCGAGGCTTACCGTATGCACGCGGGCAGCGAACACGGCCGAGGCAACGACAAGAATGAGCATAATCGCCGCTAAAACTGTTTTGCGGTGCTTTTTCATATGCTGCTCCTTTCTCTGTGTCCCGTGGATTACCCTTCTCCGATTAAATTCTACCATATTTATTTTTTTTTGCAACTTATTTGTAAAAACAACGCCGCAGGGAAAAACCTCTGCGGCGTTGAAAATCAATTTTTTATCTCTTCAGGCTCAGTTCAGACGAGCTCAATGATGCACATCTCTGCTGCGTCTCCTCTGCGGGGACCTGTTTTGATTATGCGGGTATAACCGCCGTTAACGTCCTTATATTTCGGGGCGATCTCATCAAAGAGCTTCTTGGCAACATCCTCTTTGGTGATGTATGCCATGACTTTGCGCTTCGAGTGAAGTGAGTTGTCCTTAGCTATGGTGATCATCTTCTCGGCCATAGCGCGAACTTCCTTAGCCCTTGTAACGGTGGTCTCGATCCTGCCGTTCTCGAAGAGATATGTGACCATACCTCTGAGCATAGAAATACGGTGATCCGTAGTTCTGCCAAGTTTTCTGGTTCCGGGCATTTTATTCACACTCCTTTACCGTAGTGAGTCTTATTCCTCTTCCTTGCTGAGGCTCAGGCCCATGGATTTGAGCTTAGCGATAACCTCGTCAAGGGATTTTCTTCCGAGGTTGCGGACTTTCATCATGTCCTCCTCGGTCTTGCTGATCAGATCTTCAACAGTGTTAATGCCGGCTCTCTTCAAGCAATTGAAGGAACGCACAGACAGGTCAAGCTCCTCAATAGTCATCTCGAGGACTTTCTCCTTGGCATTGTCGCTCTTGACAACCATAATCTCTGTATCGTACGCCTCATCGGAGAGGTCGCCGAAGAGAGAGAGATGCTCGTTGAGGATCTTGGCTCCAAGGGATACGGCCTCCATCGCATGGATGGTGCCGTCGGTCCACACCTCAAGCGTGAGCTTGTCGAGGTCGGTAACATGACCTACGCGGGTGTTTTCGACTGTGTAGTTGACCTTTAACACGGGTGAATAGATCGAGTCGATGGCGATAACGCCTATAGTGGGCGGGAACTTCTCCTTATTGCGCTCGGCCGAATAATAGCCTCTGCCCTTGTCGCAGACAAGCTCCATGTGGACGTTCGCGCTGCTGTCAAGAGATGCAATATGAAGCTCCGGGTTGAGGATCTCAACCTCAGAATCCGTCTGAATGCTGCCTGCGGTGATCTCGCACTCGCCGGAAGCATCTATATAGACAGTCTTAGGACCATCGCCGTGGATCTTGAGTATGACATCCTTGAGGTTGAGGACGATCTCCGTGACGTCTTCCTTGACGCCGGGAATCGTTGAAAACTCGTGCAGGATACCATCGATCTTAACGGAGATTATAGCATATCCCGGAAGTGAAGAGAGCAGGACGCGGCGCAGGGAGTTACCGAGGGTCGTTCCGTAACCTCTCTCAAGGGGTTCTACGATAAACTTGCCGTAGGTTCCGTCGGGCGTAATGCCTTCTGTTTCGATCTTGGGCTTCTCGATTCCGATCATTCAAAACCCTCCTTTTTATAAAACGCGGCAAGGCCGCTGAAAGAGTATTGCTCAAAAACAAGCCGTTTAAGCGGCATTATTTCGAGTACAACTCGACGATAAGATGCTCTTCGACGGGAACCATGATCTGGTCTCTCTCGGGAAGGGCGACGACCTTAGCGGTGAGCTTGTCGGCGTCAGCCTCGAGCCATGCGGGCACGGGACGGGCGGCGTTAGTCTCAAGAACAGCCTTGATCTTGTCGCTCTCTCTGCTTCTCTCCTTAATCGAAACAACATCGCCGGCTTTAAGAAGGTATGACGGGATGTCAACTTTCTTGCCGTTTACTTTATAATGGCCGTGAACAACGAGCTGTCTTGCTTCGGCTCTGGAGTTAGCCCAGCCGAGAAGATAAACTACATTGTCAAGTCTGCTCTCGCAGATACGAAGAAGGTTTTCACCGGTGACACCCTTCTTGCGCTCAGCCATGAGGAAATACTTGTGGAACTGGCCTTCCTGAATACCGTAGTAACGCTTAGCCTGCTGCTTCGCTCTGAGCTGCAAACCGTATTCAGAGGTCTTTTTGCGGCTCTGGCCGTGCTGACCGGGGGCATAAGAACGGCGCTCAAAAGCGCACTTGTTGCTGTAGCAGCGCTCACCCTTGAGGTAGAGCTTCTTGCCCTCGCGGCGGCACATCTTGCAGACCGCACCTGTATATCTTGCCATGTGTTACACCTCCTAAAATATTGGTTACACGCGCCTTCTCTTGGGCGGGCGGCAGCCGTTGTGGGGAATGGGAGTCGTGTCCTTAATAAGGGTGACTTCCAGACCCGCCGTCTGCAGCGCTCTTATAGCAGCTTCTCTGCCGGCTCCGGGGCCCTTAACATAAACCTCAACCGTCTTCATACCGTGCTCCATAGCAGCCTTGGCAGCTGTCTCTGCGGCAGTCTGAGCAGCAAAGGGAGTAGATTTTCTTGAGCCTCTGAAGCCCATTTCACCGGCACTTGCCCAGGAAACAGCGTTGCCCTGAGTGTCGGTTATAGTGACGATGGTGTTGTTAAAGGTGGATTGGATATGGACTGCACCGCGCTCAATGTTCTTGCGCTCTCTGCGCTTGCGGGTGCCTGTTGCTTTTTTGCCGGAAACTTTGGTAGCCATATTATCCCTCCTTGATTACTTCTTCTTGTTAGCAATGGTCTTCTTGGGACCCTTGCGTGTACGGGCATTGGTCTTCGAACGCTGACCTCTTACCGGCAGGCCCTTGCGATGACGGACACCGCGGTAGCAGCCGATTTCAACGAGTCTCTTGATATCGAAAGCGGTCTCACGGCGAAGGTCACCCTCGACCTTGCAGTGATGATCTATATACTCACGAAGCTTAGAGACGTCATCCTCGGACAGGTCCTTGACTCTTATATCGGGATTAACTCCTGTTGCGGCGATAATATCGCTTGCGGTTTTGCGACCGATGCCGTAGATATAGGTCAGAGCGATCTCGACTCTTTTCTCTCTAGGCAGGTCAACACCTGAAATACGCGCCATTTGTCAGTTGCACCTCCATTGAATGGTTTGCGTCATTAGCCCTGACGCTGCTTGTGCTTGGGATTTTCACAGATGACCATTACTTTTCCCTTGCGCTTGATTATCTTACACTTTTCACACATTTTTTTGACAGAAGGTCTGACTTTCATTAGAATACCCTCCTTTTACTTGGAACGCCATGTTATGCGGCCCTTCGTCAGGTCGTATGGCGACATTTCGACCGTGACCTTATCTCCCGGAAGAATGCGGATGTAGTTCATCCTGAGCTTACCGGAGATATGAGCCAATATCTGGTGGCCGTTTTCCAGCTCGACCGTAAAGGTCGCGTTGGGCAGGGCCTCTACTACCGTACCTTCAATCTCGATCATATCCTGCTTTGACATATACTGACCTCCCTACAATGATGCAGTCTCATCCTCGAGCCTTCTGAGCGCGCGGCGCAGACGGCTGTCAAACGCCAGCTCCTCCTGCGTTACACGCAGCGAGGTCGGCTCGAGATGCTTGGGATTTTTGATTTTGGGTCTGAGGAGCTTTCGCTCCTTACCGTCGCAGACCTCGACACCGTTTGACGTAACGGCTGTGACTGCAAGCAGTCTGCCCTTATCGCGTCCGGCCGTCGATCTGACGACGCAGCCTCGTTGAAAGCTCATCATTAATCCTCCGCTTAAAGCTGAGTCATTATCTTCGGCCCGTCAGCCGTTATGGCGACGGTGTGTTCGAAATGAGCCGAGAGTTTGCCGTCTTTGGTTCTGACCGTCCACCCGTCGGGTTGAGTACGGATGGCCGCAGAGCCCTGATTTATCATCGGTTCGATGGCAATAGTCATGCCGGGCAGCAGGCGAACGCCTCTTCCTGGCGTGCCGAAATTCGGTACGCTGGGATCCTCATGGAGATTAGCACCCACGCCGTGGCCCGTGTATTCGCGAACGACGGAGAAGCCGCGCTCCTCGCAGTAGCTCGCAATAGCGAAGCCTATATCGCCGAGTCTGCCGCCTGCAACAGCCTTACTGATGCCTTCATAGAGGCTCTCTCTGGTCACGTCGCACAGCCGCTTCGCCTCGGGGGAAATGTCCCCGCAGGCGAAAGTGGCAGCGTTGTCGCCGGTATAGCCGTTTATCGAAGCGCCGAGGTCAATGCTGACTATATCGCCGCTTTTGATAATACGTCTGTGGCTGGGTATTCCGTGAATGATCTCATCGTTTATGGAAATGCATGCGGTAGCGGGGAACCCGTTATAATTAAGGAACGTAGGCGTGGCCCCTGCTTTGAGAATATATTCGTGTGCGATCTTATCGATCTGAGCGGTGGTAACGCCCGGCTCGACAGCCTCGCCCGCCACTTTTAATGCTCCCGCAGATATCCTGCAAGCCTCTCTCATCAGCGAGAGTTCGTGACTTGTTTTGAGCACTATCATGCTTATCCTCCGTTTTGCCGTTAGTTGCGGCGGGGCTTAATCAAGGAAGCCCTTATAGTGACGCATCATCATCTGGCTCTCGAGCTGCTTAACAGTTTCAAGAGCAACACCGACAAGAATTATTATCGACGTACCGCCGAGCGAAATGTTCATGCCGTCAGCGTAGCTCGTTGCCTTTGAAAGGATGAGCGTGGTGATCTGCGAGAACAGGATCGGGAAGATAGCGACGACACTCAGAAGGAGAGCTCCGAGAAGTGTGATTCTCGAAATGATCCTTGCGATGTAGTCCGATGTGGGTCTGCCGGTACGGATACCGGGAATCATACCGCCGTTCTTGGCGATGTTCTGCGACATCTCAATAGGATTGTACTGGATGCTCGAATAGAAGTAGGCGAAAGCGATTATCAGTATGAAGTAGATAATGCCGTAAGCCCAGTGAGTCGAGGAGAACACGTTGAAGAAACCGGTCCAGAACTTGCTGGCCGAAAGCTTTGCGGCCGGAATGAACATCTGGATGGTGGGCGGGATGGAAAGAATCGAGCCTGCGAAGATGACGGGCATAACACCGGACATATTGACCTTTATCGGAATATGGGTGTTCTGGCCGCCGTACATCTTGCGTCCGACGACGCGCTTGGCATACTGGACAGGAATGCGTCTCTCTGCATTGTCCATCCACACGATGAATGCTATCATCAGAACAAGGATGACGCAGACAAAGGGTGAGAGGAAGTAGTAGACGCCGCCTCTTGACCAGTAGCTGCCGGTGCCCGTGCCGCCGAAGAGCTGGGTGATGAGCGAGGGGATTCTCGAAACGATACCCGCGAAAAGGATTATCGAGATACCGTTGCCGATGCCCTTATCGTTGATCTGCTCACCGAGCCACATGATAAGCGCGGTACCTGCCGTAAAGCAGAGGATGATGACGATGGCCTGGAAGACCATTGCAAAGCCCGTGTAGGCAGAGCCGTCAGCAGCCGTTGAAAGGTAGCCGGCGCTTCTGATATAGAAGTAGTATGCTACGCTCTGGATGATACCGAGAACAACAGTAACATATCTTGTGATGGAAGCAATCTTCTTCTGACCGTCCTCTTCCTTCGCCAGTCTCTCCAGGGGAGGAATAGCGACGCAGAGGAGCTGCATGATAATCGACGAGTTGATGTACGGGGTGATCGACAGAGCGAACAGAGTACCGTAGTTGAACGCGTCACCGGTCATCATAATGAGGTAGTTGAGGAAGGTGCTGCCCTCCTGAACCAGGTTGCCGCCCTTAACGAGAATGTTTGTGAACGGAACAGGAATAGCGGAGCCGATTCTGAAAATAAGGATTATCAGAGCGGTGAAGAGGATCTTCTTTCTGAGCTCCTGAATCTTCCATGCGTTGACAAAAGTCTTGAACATTTTAGATTACCTCTGCCTTTCCGCCCGCAGCCTCAATCTTAGCCTTGGCGGAAGCAGAAAAAGCATTAGCCTGAACTGTTAGCTTCTTCGTAAGTTCGCCCTGTCCTAAGACTTTGACGCCGTCGAGAGTCTTTTTTACAAGACCGGACTCGACGAGGGCTTCTATAGTTACGGTAGCGCCGTCATCGAACTTGTCGTTGATGGCTGCCACGTTAACAGTTGCGATCTCTTTCGCAAAAATGTTGACAAAACCTCTTTTGGGTATTCTTCTCTGAAGGGGCATCTGGCCGCCTTCGAAACCGATATGCGCGTTGCTTCCGCTTCTTGCCTTCTGGCCTTTATGACCCTTACCGGCGGTCTTACCCTGGCCGGAAGCAGCGCCTCTGCCTATACGCTTACGCTCTTTGACAGAACCGGGTGCAGGTGAAAGCTCATGCAATTTCATCATTCAGCACCTCCTTGCTCGACTTCGCTCGTCTCGACAAGGTGGGCAAGCTTTCTTATCTTGCCGCGAGTGGCAGCGTTGTCAGGCTGAACTGAAACGTCGCCGATCTTGTGGAGACCGAGTGCATAGGCGGTGGCAATCTGAGGTTTCGTACTTCCGATAAGGCTCTTGACGAGCTTTACGTTAATATCTGCCATTGTTGTCCACCCTCCTTAACCTAAAATTTCTTTTTCCGACTTGCCTCTTATAGCCGCAACTTCATCGACGTTGCGAAGCTGTGCAAGACCGTCAAGTGTTGCTCTGACGACGTTACAGGGGTTGTTGGATCTGAGAGCCTTAGCACGGATGTCTCTGATGCCGACAGTCTCGACGACTGCACGGACAGGACCGCCGGCGATAACGCCGGTACCGGGTGCGGCGGGCTTGAGCAGGACAACGCCTGCGCCGAACTTACCTATAACCTCGTGGGGAATGGTCGTTCCCTTAAGTGAAACCTTCATCAGGTTCTTCTTCGCATCTTCGATACCCTTGCGGATGGCGTCCGGAACTTCGCCGGACTTGCCGAGACCGAAGCCGACGATTCCGTTGCCGTCACCGACGACTACGAGAGCGGCAAACTTGAATATACGGCCGCCCTTAACGGTTTTCGATACGCGGTTGATAGTGACAACTCTTTCTGTGAGTTCATATGCCGATGCATCAATCTTAGCCAAAAGTATCCTCCCTTTCCTTAGAAGTTGAGGCCGCCCTCACGGGCGCCTTCGGCCAGTTCCTGAACACGGCCGTGATAAACGTAGCCGCCGCGGTCGAAAACAACATCGGTTATTCCCTTTTCGGCTGCTCTCTTTGCCAGTGTGATGCCCACCTTGCGGGCTGCGGATTTATTTCCGCCGTAATCCTCAAAATCCTTCTCAACAGTAGAGGCTGAAACAAGGGTCTTGCCTGAAACATCGTCTATGATCTGAGCATAGATGTGCTGCAGGGAGCGGAATACATTAAGGCGGGGGCATTCTGCAGTTCCGGAGATCTTAGCACGCACTCTGGTGTGGCGCTTCTGTCTTGCTTTCTTGCTGTCCGGTCTGTTAACCATAACTTTTCACTCCTTAACCTAAACTTACTTGCCGCCCTTGCCGGCCTTGCCTTCCTTGCGGCGGATATGCTCATCAACATACTTGATGCCCTTGCCCTTATACGGCTCGGGGGGACGCTTCTCGCGAACTTCCGCTGCAAACTGGCCGACCTTCTGCTTGTCGGGACCGGAGATAATGATCTTGTTGGGCGCGGGAACCTCAATGGTGATACCGTCAATCTCGGTCATTCTGACCTGATGCGAGAAACCGATATTGAGGACAAGGTCCTTGCCCTCCTTAACGGCACGGTAACCTACGCCGTTGACTTCAAGCTCCTTCTTGTAGCCCTCGCTGACGCCGGTCACCATGTTGGCGACGAGTGTGCGGGTAAGGCCGTGAAGGGACTTATTGAGCTTTGTGTCGTCGGGGCGCTTAACATGAACGGTTGCGCCGTCAACTTCGACAGACATATTGCTGTGCACGGTTCTGGTAAGCTCGCCTTTGGCACCCTTAACGGTGACAGTGCTGCCGTCCACCTGCACAGTAACCCCTGCGGGGATTGCGATGGGTTTGTTTCCTATGCGTGACATTTACAGCACCTCCTTACCAGATAAATGCAAGGACTTCGCCGCCGACATTGGCCTTGCGAGCATCCTTGTCCGTCATAATGCCCTTGCTGGTTGAGAGGATAGCGATACCGAGACCCTTCATGACTCTGGGCATATCCTCGCAATTGGTATATATACGCAGACCGGGCTTGGAAACTCTGCGCAAACCGGTTATAACCTGTGACTTGTTGGGGCCGTACTTGAGAGCTATCTCGATGACGCCCTGCTTGCCGTCGTCCTCAACCTTGAATCCCTTGATGTAACCCTCATCAAGAAGAATTTGAGCAATCGCCTTCTTCATATTGGATGCGGGAATCTTCACCGTATCATGCTTTGCGGAATTCGCATTGCGGATTCTTGTGAGCATATCGGCGATGGAATCAGTAATTTGCATACTGTTGAACCTCCTTTTGCAATTGCTCTTTTACCAGCTGGCCTTCTTGACGCCGGGTATCTGACCGGCATGAGCCAGCTCTCTGAAGCAGATGCGGCATACTCCGTATTTGCGAAGATAGGCGTGCGGTCTGCCGCAGATCTTACATCTGTTGTAAGCCCTTGAAGAATACTTAGCGGGTCTTGCCTGCTTAACCTTCATGGATGTTTTGGCCACCGTAATTCCTCCTTATTTTGCGAACGGAGCGCCCATGAGAGTGAGCAGCTCGCGTGCCTCTTCATCAGTATTAGCTGTAGTGACAAAGCAAATATCCATGCCTCTGACCTTGTCAATCTTATCGTACTCGATCTCGGGGAATATCAGCTGTTCCTTGATACCCAGAGAATAGTTGCCTCTGCCGTCGAAAGAGTTCGGGTTGATACCTCTGAAGTCTCTGACGCGGGGAAGGGCGAGATTGAAGAACCTGTCAAGGAACTCATACATTCTGTCTCCCCTGAGGGTAACTTTGGCACCGATAACCATGCCTTCACGGAGCTTGAAGTTAGCGATCGACTTCTTTGCTCTGCACATCACGGGTCTCTGACCGGTGATCTGCATGAGGTCGGAGACGACAGAATCGAGAACCTTGGAGTTCTCCTTTGCCTCGCCGCAAGCGATGTTGACCACAATCTTGTCAAGCTTCGGGATCTGCATGACACTCTTATACTCGAACTTCTTCATAAGAGCAGGTGCAACTTCGTTTTTATAGGTCTCTTTTAACCTTGCTGCCATTTGTCATGCTCCTCCCTTATTCGAATTCTGCAAGGCAGTCGCTCTTCTTGCAGGTGCGGACTTTCTTGCCTTTTGCGTTGATCTTGCTGCCGGTTCTGGTGGGTCTGCCGCACTTGGGGCAAACGAGCTGAACCTTGTCTGCATAAAGGGCGCTCTCAGCCTTGATGAGGCCGCCGGCCTCACCCATCTTGCGGGGCTTAACGTGCTTAGTGACGATATTCACGCCCTCGACAATGACCTTACCCTCGGAAGGGCTGACCTGGAGGACCTTGCCTCTCTTGCCGCGGTACTTGCCGTTGATGACGACAACCTCGTCACCGGTCTTAACATGAACCTTATTACTCATCGTTGCACCTCCGCCTTAAAGCACTTCGGGAGCCAGAGAGAGAATCTTGAGATAATCCTTCTCGCGCAGCTCTCTCGCTACCGGTCCAAAGATACGAGTGCCTTTGGGATTTTTATCTTCTTTGATGATAACAGCTGCATTCTCATCGAAGCGAATGTAGGTGCCGTCATCACGGCGAACTCCTTTTGCAGTGCGGACTACGACTGCCTTAACGACCTCGCCTTTTTTAACTACGCCGCCGGGTGCTGCTTTTTTAACCGAAGCAACTATGACGTCGCCGATATTGGCATACCTCCTGCCGGAACCTCCGAGAACGCGAATGCACATGATCTCCTTCGCGCCGGTGTTGTCGGCAACCTTGAGGTAACTCTGTTGCTGTATCACAGTGTCTGCCTCCTTACTGTTACCAAAAAATTATTTAGCCTTCTCGATGATCTCAACTACGCGCCATCTCTTGTCCTTGGACATCGGGCGGGTCTCCATGACGAGGACACGGTCGCCGATTCCGCAGGTGTTGTTCTCATCATGAGCCTTGAGCTTGATAGTGCGGTTAACGATCTTCTTATAGAGCGGATGTCTTACTCTATCCTTGATGGAGACGACAACGGTCTTATCCATCTTATCGCTGGTCACAATGCCAACGCGAGTTTTTCTGAGGTTTCTTTCCATAAGTGTTGACCTCCCTTTCATCACGAATTGGCGCCGTGGAGCTCGATATCGCGCTGAACTGTCTTGATGCGCGCTATGTCCTTCTTAACGGCACTGATTCGCATGGGGTTGTCGAGCTGGTTAACAGCCTGCTGGAAGCGCAGTTTGAAAAGCTCATCCTTTAACTCAAGCAGCTTAGCATCCAGCTCTTTGGCGGAAAGTTTTCTTATTTCACTGGCTTTCATTCCTGTTCACCACCCGTTTCTTCCTTAGTTACAAATTTGCACTTGATCGGGAGCTTATGAGCAGCAAGGCGCATAGCCTCTTCTGCAAGCTCTCTGTCAACGCCGGCAATTTCAAACATGACTCTGCCGGGCTTAACAACGGCAACCCAATATTCGGGAGAACCTTTACCGGAGCCCATGCGGGTCTCGGCGGGTTTCTTGGTTACCGGCTTGTCGGGGAAAATCTTTATCCAGACCTGACCGCCACGCTTGATGTAACGGGTCATTGCGATACGGGCTGCCTCGATCTGGTTGGCGGTGATCCAGGCGGGCTCGAGAGCTACGAGACCGAAATCGCCGTAGGAGACCTTATTGCCTCTCATGGCCTTACCGGTCATTCTGCCTCTCTGTACCCTGCGGTGCTTAACTCTCTTGGGTAACAGCATTAGCGAGCTCCCCCTTCCTTGCGTGATGATCTTCTTCTGCCTGTATTGCTGCGGTTGTCATGAAGAACCTCACCCTTGTAGATCCAGACCTTGACGCCGATACGGCCGTAAGTGGTCTTTGCCTCCGCAAAGCCGTAGTCGATGTCCGCTCTGATGGTCTGCAGCGGGATGGTACCCTCATGATACTGCTCTGTACGAGCTATTTCCGCGCCGCCCAGACGGCCGGAAACCTGAGTCTTTATACCTCTTGCGCCAAGTCTCATGGTGCGTCCGATGGACTGCTTGAGAGCACGGCGGAAGGAAACTCTTCTTTCAAGCTGAGCAGCTATATTCTCGGCGACGAGCTGTGCGTCAAGGTCGGGCTGCTTAATCTCAACGATGTTAAGCGAAACCTCTTTGCCGCCGAGCTTGCTCTCGCAGAGCTTCTTCAGCTTCTCTATCTCAGCGCCGCCCTTGCCTATAACCATGCCGGGCTTTGCGCAGAAAATGTTGATGTTGACTCTCTTGGAATTGCGCTCTATCTCGATCTTGGGCACGCCTGCCGGAGCAAGGAGCTCAAGGAGGAATTCACGCAGCTTGTGGTCTTCAACGAGGGTATCGCCGAAATCCTTGGGATCTGCGTACCAGCGTGACTCCCAGTCTTTAATTACACCGATTCTAAGACCGGTGGGATTAATTTTCTGTCCCATTGTTTAACCTCCTCCTCGCTTATTCCGCTTCCTTGAGCACCAGGGTGATGTGCGACGTCTTCTTGTTGATTCTGAACGCTCTGCCCTGAGCTCTCGCTCTTATTCTCTTGAGGGTCGGTCCCTGACCTACAGTGCACTCGCTGATGTAGAGATTGGAAGTGTCCATATTCTTATTCTCAGCGTTCGCTATAGCGGACTTCAAAAGTTTAAGAAGCGGTTCACACGCAGCCTTGGGCGTGTGTTTGAGAATTGCCAGCGCTTTGTCTGCCGGCTGATTGCGGATAAGGTCGAGCACTATCTGAACCTTGCGGGGAGCA
Organism: Oscillospiraceae bacterium; assembly: GCA_003538135.1. Classification (GTDB taxonomy): domain Bacteria; phylum Bacillota; class Clostridia; order Oscillospirales; family Acutalibacteraceae; genus CAG-177. The sequence goes on along the minus strand of DPOR01000010.1, from coordinate 37,842 downwards.
ATGCGCACATAGTTTGCCTTAGCCACTGCCTGAGGCATTGTATTATCCTGCATTGTTACACACTCCTTTCGACTGATTATTTACCGTTATTTGTTGTTTTGGAACCCGCATGACCCTTGAAAGTTCTGGTCGGTGCGAATTCACCGAGTTTATGTCCAACCATATCCTCTGTTACATACACGGGGACATGCTTGCGTCCGTCATGAACAGCGAAGGTGTGGCCGACAAATTCGGGAAAGATTGTGGAGCTGCGGCTCCAGGTCTTGAGAACCTGCTTGTTGCCGGTCTTGTTCATCTCCACGACTCTCTCGAGCAGTTTAGGCTGCACGAAAGGTCCTTTTTTAACGCTTCTGCCCATTATTTCTGCTCCTTTCTCGACTTACTTGCCGTTGCGGCGCTTCACGATAAGCTTATCGGAGGCCTTCTTGGTGTTTCTCGTCTTATAGCCGAGTGCGGGCTTGCCCCACGGAGTGCAGGGACCGGGTCTGCCGATCGGGCTCTTGCCCTCACCGCCGCCGTGCGGGTGGTCGTTCGGGTTCATGACGGAGCCGCGGACGGTGGGTCTCCAACCGAGGTGACGGTTGCGGCCTGCCTTACCGATCTTAACATTCTCGTGGTCAACGTTGCCGACCTGACCGATTGTTGCCATGCAGGAGGCGGGAACGTTTCTCAGCTCGCCCGAGGGCAGACGAAGAAGGGCGTATGTGCCTTCCTTAGCCATGAGCTGTGCGGAGTTGCCCGCCGCTCTTGCCAGCTGACCGCCTCTGCCGGGATAAAGCTCAACATTGTGAACAAAGGTACCGGTGGGGATGTTGGTCAGGGGAAGTGCGTTGCCGACCTTGATATCGGCGTCGGGTCCTGCGACAACCGTGTCGCCCACCGAGAGGCCTGCGGGAGCGATGATGTATCTCTTCTCGCCGTCGGCATACTCAAGCAGAGCTATATGAGCTGAACGGTTGGGATCGTACTCAAGTGTTTTAACAGTCGCGGAAACATCGAACTTATCGCGCTTGAAGTCGATTATACGATACTTTCTGCGATTTCCGCCGCCGCGATGGCGAACGGTGATTCTGCCGTAGCTGTTGCGTCCGGAATTCTTGGAGAGAGGAGCGAGAAGGCTTCTCTCGGGAGCAACCTTTGACAGCCCGGAGTAATCTGTGACCGACATATTACGACGAGCGTTTGTTGTCGGCTTGTAAACTCTGATCGACATTTGGTTTCACTCTCCTTATAGCGGCTTTGCGGAGGTGTCGACCCTCCATACTTTACCGCCGGATTATTGGTTGATTATTACATCATGCCGTCGAAGAACTCGATGGTCTTGGAGTCCTCCGTGAGGGTCACTATAGCCTTTTTCCACGAGGAAGTGTATCCCTCGAAACGGCCGTAACGGCGCTTCTTGCCGCGGCAGTTAACAGTGTTGACGCTCTTGACTTCGACCTTGAAGAGCTCCTCGACTGCCTTAGCTATCTCTATCTTGTTTGCGTCCTTTGCAACGGAGAAGGTGTACTTCTTGTCCGCTGTACCGAGCATACTTTCCTCGGTAATGATAGGACGAAGGATGATGTCCTGTGCTATCTTGCTCATGCGTATACCTCCTCAATCTTAGATACGGCATCCTTGAGCACTACGAGAGAATCGCAGTTGAGGATATCGTAAACATTGAGTGTGCTGACAAGAGTGGTCTTGACGCCCTTGATGTTGCGAGCGCTTCTGTAGACGGTCTCGTTCTTCTCGGGAAGGACGATGAGAACCTTCTTGCCGGTCTCGAGAGCCTTGAGAACGCTGACAACTTCCTTGGTCTTTATCTCGTTCATCTCGAGGCTGTCGAGGACGATAAGCTCCTCGGCTGCAACCTTGGAAGAAAGAGCGGACTTCATAGCGAGTCTTCTGACCTTCTTGTTGACTGTCTTGCCGTACTCACGGGGCTTGGGGCCGAGTGCGACGCCGCCGTGGGTCCACTGCGGGCTTCTGATGGAGCCCTGTCTTGCGCGGCCCGAGCCCTTCTGTCTCCAGGGCTTCTTGCCGCCGCCTCTGACTTCAGCGCGTGTAAGGGTAGACTGAGTGCCCTGGCGCTGGTTTGCCAAATATGCTACCACGCAGAGGTGCATTGCCGAAGCGTTCGGGGTAATTGCGAAGATCGCGTCCGAAAGGGCAATGTCCGATACCTTCTTGCCGGTCTTGTCAAAAACTGAATAATTAGGCATTAAACTCTACTCCTTTCTTACACATTCTTAACGCTGTCTCTGATGAGAACGAGGCCGCCCTTGGGGCCGGGGATACCGCCCTTTATGGCGATAAGGTTGTTCTCAACGTCGACCTTGACTATGTCAAGATTCTGGATAGTAACTCTCTCGTGGCCGAGGTGACCTGCGAGCTTCTTTCCCTTGTAAACTCTCGAGGGATCGCTGCACGCGCCGAGAGAACCGGCGTGTCTTGCGTTGGGGCCGGTACCGTGAGTCATCTTGAGTCTGGAGAAGTTCCATCTCTTGATGGCGCCTGCGGTGCCCTTACCCTTGCTTGTACCTACAACGTCAACGTGATCGCCGACAGCGAAAACGTCAGCCTTGAGGATATCGCCCACGTTGAGGCTCGACTGGTCGTCAAGTCTGAACTCTCTGAGGGACTTCTTGGGGGCGACGCCCGCCTTGTCGAAGTGACCCTTCTCGGGCTTGTTGACTCTCTGTACCTTGACGTCGCCGAAGCCGAGCTGAACAGCCTCGTAGCCGTCGTTTTCAACAGTCTTCTTCATAACGACAGAGCAGGGGCCTGCCTCGACGACTGTTACGGGAACAACGTTTCCGTTTGCATCGAAGATCTGAGTCATGCCGATCTTCTTTCCGATGAGTGCTTTTTGCATAGTTCCTTTCTCCTCCTTTAGGTTATTGGTTGGCTCTCGCCAACTTGACCTGCGGCGTACATTATATTCGCGCTCTCACGCATATATATAATGTATTAGAGTATTAGAGTTTGATCTCTATATCCACGCCTGCGGGAAGCTCAAGACCGGTAAGAGCTTCAACAGTCTTTGCTGAAGGTCTGATGATGTCTATGAGCCTTTTGTGTGTACGCTGCTCAAACTGCTCGCGGGAGTCCTTGTACTTGTGGACTGCGCGAAGGACGGTAACGACTTCCTTCTCTGTCGGGAGCGGTACGGGACCGGAAACCTGAGCATCGGTTCTCTTTGCGGTCTCTACGATCTTCTCCGCCGCCTTGTCGACGAGGTTGTGGTCATAGCCCTTAAGTCTGATTCTGATTTTTCCCTTTGCTGCCATTGTTTGCGCCTCCTTAATAATTGGCGGGCATTGCTCTTTTCTTTCAACGCCTCCGGGTGTTTCATCGTTTCCCTTTTAAAAAACCGGAAAACGATATTTCCGGGTTTGTTGAAAGCAGATGCAATTACTGCTGCCTCAAGCGAAGGTGCGAGGGAAACGCACCCCGTGCGGCAGTCAGACCTGTTTCGCCCGGTTTTAAAATCGGACATACTCCGCAGAAATTCCCCGTCTCAAAGGACGGCCACCTTCTGCATCATCGCATATCAGCTGATTGTGTTTAGGGCGTACTTGCCCCACTTCCCACAATCATGCCTGATAATAATACCACACAAAGCCTTGTATTGCAAGGGTTTTCGCAATATTTTTTCAAAAACTTTCGTGATAAAAATCGACCCTCTATATATGGATATTTTAGTCAAAATGCGGACAAGATAGAGGGTTTTTGAAAGAAAAAATTTTTTGTTTTTTTCGCCGCAACCGAAAAAGCACTCAATGTAAGCTCCGGTTGACGGATTGCAAGCTTTGATATGTTGACTGGAATTTTGCTTTATATATAATAATTATTGTAACACAACAATCGAAAACTCCAATTTGTGTTACAAATTTTAAAAAGGCGGCGATGCCGTTGACTGCCTGATCGCTTGCGCAGCCGCTCGACTTACAAAGCATCATATTACAGGAAGGAGAGTCATTATTAAAAATAAAAAATGTATTATCGCCCTCGTCCTCGTCTTAGCAATTGCCATTCCAATCGGACTTTATGTTGCGGGAAATTTATATTACTCGGCAAAAAGAATATATGAGCAGAACTGGGATATCGAACTTCCTGACAAAATGAAAGTAAAGCTTGATATAAAGGACGGAAACAGCTCACATAATGACGGTGTCCGTTACACTGTATTTGAAGTTAAAGAGCGAAGTGAGTTTTTCGATGATTTTTCATCAAAAAAAACTCCTGTGTTTGAAGAGCATTTCCAAGAAATCCTTTCAGATTTGAAACTTTCAGATAAAAATTGTCCTAATTGGAATAACAACTATATTTGGAAACAGATGGAGCTTTACGAAAACTCTTTGTTTCTTGTTTTCGATACGGATACCGACACTCTTTTTATTACACAGAAAACGCAATAACTAAAAAGCAAGGAGTTGATTAGCTTTGGCAAAAGCTTGAAAAAGCAGAAAATTCTCAGTATAATACAAGCGAACTCAAATATGAAGATTCAATTTCCACCATACATATTAACAATTCAACACCTTTTGAACCAATGGCATTATTATATGAAATTCGGAATGTCCGTCATAGTCCAAACCAATTTTATTATGTAAACAAATATGGCTCCGACCGGTTTTACGGGCCTTGCGATATTTCCGAAACTTATTCAAAAGATGCTGAAACTAAACACGATATAAGTACAACAATCGGAAAGGAAACTGTAACCGCATACAATTTAAGTATAATGGTCAATTGATCGAATCAGATGCTTGGGTAGCAAAACCTATTGGGCTAATTTTTTTACAATATACATATAGTAAGTAATCAAAAAGGAGTACAGCAACATGAACTTCCCCGAAAAACTGCAAAAGCTCAGAAAAGAGCGCGGCTGGTCACAGGAGGAGCTTGCAAACAGGATAACGGTCTCGCGGCAGGCGGTATCAAAATGGGAGCTCGGTACTGCCGTTCCGGACACGGACAACATCGTTCAGTTAAGCGAGCTTTTCGGCGTCACGACCGACTATCTTATAAAGGACGGACTCGACAGCGACGAGGACATCCCCGCAGTAGCCCGCACCGCAGAAAAGGTCAAAAACGCGGAGCAGAGCCGTCAGCTGCTCATCGCGGGCATAATCACTCTCGTGCTCGGAATCATAATCGTCGGCGTACTGCTGACTTTATCGCAGGTCATTGAGTCGTATCAAAAAGTTACCTACGACCACGGCCCGATGATGGAGATTCTCCCCGACGGGACAACGCAGATATCCGAAGAACACCGCATGGCGACAACACGCGTGCCCGTCTATTCGTTCGTTCCGTTCCTCAACACCTACTATCTGCATTGGGTTCTTGTTATTGGTTTGGGGCTTGTCATAGCAAGCGTCGTCTGCTTTGCAAAATACAGACGGAAAATAAAAACAAAAAAGAAATTATAAAAACAGGGGGCTGCCGCATTTAGCGGCAGCCCTTTCCGTCAAAGTCCGTATTTTTTTGCTATCTCGCCGTAGTTGTTTTCGAACCTCACGGCGTTTATTCCGACTTCCTCCGCCCCGCGCACGTTTCTTTCGAGGTCGTCTATAAACAAACACTCCTCGGCTTTCAGCCCGTATTTATCGAGGATATATTCGTATATCCTCCTGTCGGGCTTAATGATGTGCAGGTCGCACGAGACTACCGCGCCGTCGAAGAAGTCGATATCGTAGAAGCGCGGAAAATATTCATAGAAGCGCCCGCTCGCGTTTGAGAGGACATAGATTTTCCTCCCGCTCCGCTTCATCGCGCGGCAGAACTCAGGCGCGCCGTTAATCCTGTCCAGAAACTCCGGCCAGCAGCGCTCACATTTTTCGAGCGCGTCATGATATTCTTTAGGCACCCGCTCCTTGGCCGCCGCAAGCATCTCGCCGTCGGTTATGTTTCCCCTGTCGGCCTCTATCCACTCCGCGCTCTCGAACAGCTCGCGGCGAATAAAATTTTTTGCTTCCTCATCGGGGCAGAACGCGCCGAGCGGTAGGTCTGTATCATATTTAAGAAGCACGTTGCCCATATCGAAAATTATATTTTTAATCATCTTTTCTCCGTATCAAAAACGCCGTCGACCCGTTTGAATTCAGACAGGCGGCGGCTTCTTCTTTCATTTATTTAGTCATGAAAAGTATTCCCATGCATCCGGGTCCGCAGTGGCTTGCGATGGTGCAGCCCGCGCAGCCGATGAGAACCTCCTTGAACGGGAGAATGCTCTTTATCAGCGCGGTGAACTCCTTCACCTCGGCATCCGAAGCGCTCGACGAGGTCAGAAAAATGCGCGAAAGGTCGGCATCGTCCTTATGGGCGCTGAGCTCATCCTCGATATACTTCTTCTTGACGTCGAGTATCTTGCCGCGATACTTTCTCGCAACTCCGAGCTTGCCGTCCTTCATCTCTATGCACGGACGGATGGAGAGCAAGTTGGCTCCGAGCGCGGCAACCGTCGAGCAGCGGCCGCCCTTCTTCATATATTCGAGCTTGTCGAGCACAAAGCTCGTGCAGGTCTTTTTGTTCAAATCAACGGCGGCCTTCGCTATATCCTCCGCGCTCATGCCCTCATCGCGCATCTCGCAGGCTCTTATGACCTGGAGCGCGATACCGGAGCTCAGATGGCGCGAGTCGATGACATAAACTCCGTCCATTCCCTCCGCGGCGAGTCTCGCGTTCTGATGGGTCGAGGATATCTCGGAGCTCAGCGAGAAATGGACAACTTTCTTTCCCTCGTCGATAAAGGACTTGAAGAAGGCCTCGTAGTCGCCTATCGGAATAGCCGAGGTCGTAGGCAGCTCGCCCGTCTCGTCGTAGTGCCTGAAAATATCGGGAGTGGTTATATCTATTCCGTCGCGGTATGATTTTCCTCCGAGATTAACATACAGCGGCAGTACACGTATATCATATCTGCTTTCAAGCTCCGCGCTTAAATCGGCAGGGCTGTCTGTGGTGATAACTACATTGCTTTTCATACAATCGCTCCTTTTGCTCAATTACTTTGGATTATAACATATCCGGGCTGAAATATCAACTTGTGTTGCAAATTAATTTATATTATAATGTGCATGATAATGGCGTTTAACGGGGTGATATATATGATGAGGGAAACGGGACGGCTGCTGCTCGGAATACAGGCACGCGCCCGCTTTGCGGCATATTCCGTATTCGGGCACAAAACGGACTGCGCCGCGAAAACTATCAAAAATCGGGACAGCTATATTCTCAAAAGCCCCGACGGTACTCTTGAGGTGACCGTCTCGGGCGGTAAGCTTACATATTCGGCGGCAGTCGGCAAAACGCCCGTAATCGAGCCGTCCGAAATAGGACTGCTCGTTCAGGGCGGGGTAAATCTCGGCGAGGATGCCGTACTCGGCGAGCCGAAAACAGACTCAAGAGAAGAAATACGGCGCGACCCCGACACTGAGACTGACATCACCGACAGGCACATAAATTATATCTTCCCCGTGCGCTCGAAAAAATTCCGATATTCGCTCGAGGTTCGCATATGGAACGACGGCTTCGGCTTCCGACTGCTCTTTGACAAGAATACGGGGATGCTCGTCGCCGACGAGCCGACGCAGTTCAACGTGCCCGGCGACACGGTTTGCAGATATCAGACGGATCTCAAAAAGATGCAGGGCAAGACGCTGACAAAAAATACCTCGGCGCTCCCCTCGGGCGAAATTTTCTCCTGCATGACCGCATTCGAGTTCCCCGAAAAAGACATATATACAATGATAACCGAATCGGATATCGAGAACTATCCCGGCATGGCGCTGCGCTCGCTCGGCGCGGGCAAATTCAAGGTCGAGCTCTGGGATACGGACAAATTCTTCATAAAAGGCGGAAAAACTCCTTGGCGCATAATTACAGTCTGCCGCTCGCTCGAGGAGCTTGTCCGCTGCCGCGTCATAACCCACTCAGCCGCGCCGTCAAGCGGAAAAATATACGAAAACGCCGAATGGATACGCCCCGGCAAGAGCGCGTGGTCGTATTTCATAGACGAGGAGCACAGCCGTCGATTCGAAAAGATAATGGAATTCAACGCCCTCGCGGAGCAGGCGGGATACGAATATAATCTCGCGGACAGCGGCTGGCGCGACTGGGCGAGAACGGAGCGCGGCGCGTTTAAAAAAGTTAAGGAGCTCGTTGACGACGCCGAGAAGCGCTCCGTCGGGATATGGCTCTGGCAGTCCGCCATGGACAGGGTGTGGTTTGCGCCGTACAGGCGCAGGTTCTTCAAAAAATGCCAAAGGCTCGGGATAAAGGGCATAAAATTAGACCACATAGAGAGCGAGACGCAGTTCATGACCGAGTTTTACCGCCGCTTCGCGCTCGAGGCCGCGGAGCACAAATTGATGGTCATATACCACAACCCGCAGAAGCCGACAGGACTGCGCCGCACCTTCCCGAACGTGATGAGCATGGAGGCGATTCGCGGACTCCAATGCAAGGCCGACGCGGACAACGACACGATTCTCCCGTTTACAAGGATGCTCGGCGGGAATGCGGATTATACGCCGCTGTGCTTCTCCGTGCCGAGATGCCTGAACGAAGTGAGCATCTGCCATATGCTCGCCTCCGCAATAATATATAACTCCGCGTTTTTCACCGTCAGCGAGGACCCGTCTATACTGAAAGCCCACGGGCTCGACTCATTTGTATCGCCCCTGCCGGTAATCTGGAACGAGACGCACGTGCTCCCCGGCAGCAAAATAGGCGAGCTCGCAATATTTGCGCGGCGCAGCGCGGACACATGGTATTTGGCCGTATTCAACGGCTCGCAGGGCGAGAAGAATATAAATCTGCCGTTTTCGTTTTTGTCGGGCGGCAAAAAATACGAGGCGGAGCTTTACACCGACGACCTCGCGGATCAGCGCGGATTCAACCGCGTGAAAATATGCGTCACCGGCGCGGACAGCGCGGACATAGCAATGCGCCCCTCCGGCGGCTTCGCGGCGGTGTTCAGGGAGATATAAAACGATCCTCCGTATTGTTTTACGGAGGATCTTGCTATATCACTTGAGCTCCCACGAGCTCACTTCGTTGTAGAGCGCTTCGGCGCAGTTTTCGAGCGGATAGTAGAAGTTTCTCATTCGCTCGGCGTATATCGGTTCCGGATCAAAGCCGTTTTCCGCGGCTTTTTTTATTTCTTCCACCGCGCCGTCCGGGTCGAGGACGAGCGGACCGAATGCCTTTTCAAACGGTAAATCCAGCTCGCGGTAGTGGTTCATTCCCGCCTTGAACTGCCCGTAGTCCGGCACGAAATAGAGCACGGGGCGGCAGAGACAGGCGAAGTCGAACACGAAGGACGAGAAGTCCGTTATGAACATCTCGTAGTCCTCGATATCAACGTGCGCGCCCGCCATAATGACGCGCGGACTCTTGATATCAAAAAGTCCCTCTGCATCCGCGATTATCGGGTGGAGCTTGACATCGAGATAGGTGTCCGTCTTTTCGAGCAGCTCATGCAGCTCTTCGCTCTCAAGAAAGCGCGAGAAATTCCTGAAATAATCGGAGTTTTTGAGCTTTGAGTCTATCAGCTCCCACTTCGAGGAATTTATCTCCTGGGTCAGATATTTGCGCCACGACGGGGCAAAAAGAATTCTGTTTTTCGCCTTTTTATTTCTGTCGATATGGTCGTAACGCGCCATGCCCGTGGGGATGAGATTGTCCTCCGGATAGTGGTAGTTGGTCATGTAGTTCTGCTTTTCAAACGGCGCGGAAATAACGATTTTATCCGCGCGGCAGCGCTCGACCGAATTCTGCGAGCGCAGGGAGGCGTGAAGCACTCCGTGCTGGAGATAGACGGTCTTGAAATCGAGCAGGTCGGCATAGGGCACCTCGCCCGCCGCCGAGCCGAACGGAGAGACGGGGGTCACGCCGTAGAACGCCGTGAATATCACTCGCGCCGAAAGATACAGCAGCTTGTGTCTCTCCGAGCCGAATTTCACGAGGTGCGCCTGCTCCTCCTTTGTGAAAAGCCCGTCGATATTTTTATATTCGCGGCTGTAGATATAGTAGCGTTCAACTCCGTCGCTGTGCTTTATATCGTTTTTGAATTGGTAGTAGCCGTTGTCGAAATCGACCGTATGCAGATCGTAGTAGAGCTCGACCTTGTGCGCCCTGCGGTATTCTATGGCGGCGTTGCGAAGCTTTTTTATGCTTCTCTTGAAATTCTTGCTCTGCTCCCGCTCGGCGCGGTACTTCTCGTCCTCGGTGACGCTCCTGCTTATGAGCGCCCTGCCCTCGAGCGTGAACATCACGCCGTTTCGGACATACATACGCACCTTGCGGCTGAACACGGCGGTCGGCTCAGCCAAAAGCTTTGTGGGGTATTCCACGCCGCGTATCACGACGAAGAATTTTATCTCGTGCCTGCCGTCCGCGGGAAACTCGCAGAAAAACGCCGGGAAATCAACCACATTGACAGCCGAATCCTGCGCGCCGAAAACGGAAGCAAACGTCTCGAGCTCGCGCCTTTCGCCGTCTACCGAGGCGACTATCTTCCACTCGCCGCGCCCGAGATGCGAAAAAATCGGAGATTTTATAAACGAGAGCAGCCTCGCCTTTTTATTTTCGACAAATATTTTTCTCATCATCAGCGGAAACGCCGACGCGGAGAATATTTTTCTCCCGTCCGCCGCAACGCTCAGTTTGCCGTCCTGCGCGAGCACCGTCGGATGGCAGTCGGGCTTGCGCGAGAGCCAGTAGTGAATATGATACTCGTTGACGGACGGATGCAGGATAATCGTGTCCTCGTCGATTCTCGCAAGCAGCGCGTCTATGCGCTTATTGGCGCGCTCGAACTCCTCGGGGGAATAGTGATAGGGCAGGAGCTTATCCTCCTTGAGCTTCCAGCGAAGGTCGTTGAAAACCATGCCCTGAAAATACGGCGGAACTCTGCCGCCGAACGAATCGAACAGCGCCTCATAGAACGCCATGGAGGTTTCGAATATATAATAGGGCGAAAAAACGGTTGAAACTATGCTGTTCTCGTTGCCGCGGTTGTAGCGGTATTCGCCGTTTTTGCAATAGCCTATCTTCATCTTGCGGCGCAGGATATCGCAGCAGTATTTTTCGTCCTCGTGCCTGAAATCCGGCGACTCGTCGAAGAAGATGCCGTTGCTTTTGTCATTCTTGACGCAGATATTTATATTCGTCTGCGTAATAAATCTGTTTTTCGGGTCGTCGAGGTCGTATACGCCGGTATGAGTCAGCGTGCGGTATCTGAAATGATAGACGGACGGCGCATTCTTGAAATACTGCGTTATTCTATAGGTCACCATATCGACCTCGTCATATACCGTGTCGAAATAATCGACCACGCTCTTCACCGTATCGGGCGCGAGGGTGTCGTCCGAGTCGAGGAAAAAGATATACTTGCCCCGAGCGCGGCGCAGACCGAAGTTGCGGGTCTTTGAAAGTCCCTCGTTCTCCTTTGAGTAGAAGCAAACATTTTCATTTTCGTCCGCCAATCTCCGGCAGATATCCGCGCTGCCGTCCCTGCTGCCGTCGTTTATCAGAAGTATCTCCATATTCTCAAACGGCTCCGTCTGCTCCTTGAGCGAGCTTATGCAGCCGTCGAGATATTTTTCGACATTGTAGACGGGGATGAGTATTGTGGCTCTGAATGGGAAATCAGACATTCAGGTCACCCCCGGCGAGCTTTGAGCAGATTTTGCAGCCGAGCTTCTTCGCCGTCCCGCCCATGCGGTAGAGCTTGAAATAGAGCCATGCGGCGACGCAGCGGCGCAGAGTGCCGAAGCTCAGCTTTCCGCCGTAGAAATCGCGCACGACATCGTCGGCGAGAATCGGCAGAGTGACCTCTTTATACATGGCGTTCGTGCCCGCCGAGACGAACTCGCCGGCTCGGCAGCCCTCTCTGAGCAGCGCGGAATCGACATTGAAAGCCGCGAGTGCATACGCCTCATACGCGCTATTTTCAAAAAACGGCTTTGCCGCCGCGCAGAACATATCGAAAGCGCTCTCCTTTTCGGCTCCGTCAAGTCCGCAGTAGGCGGAGAGCAGGAGCGTCAGCGCGGAGAGCCCGCCCGCGGGCGAGACGCTTTTTGCCGTAATGCCGAAGGTCTGTGCGGTATATTCTATCGGCTTTGCGCCGTAGAGCAGCACCTCGTGCAGAGGCTTGAAACTTTCATATGCGGCATACTCGGCGGCAAAGGCCGCAAAGCCCGCCGCGTCCGCAGACAGAAGCCCCATTTTATGCTCGCTTATAACCTCGGAGCGCATGACAAAATTCACGCCGACTGCGGGCGAAAACGCCTCATGCTCCGAAAAGCTGTCGCGGTAGAGCTTGCGCGGCGCGTCAATCTCCGATTCCGCCGCGTTAAAGACGGCGGCGCCGTTGAGCAAGCCGACAAATCCGGGCGCGAAGGTAGTATTCGGCTCGGCGAACATGACAAGCGGCGCATCGGGCGAAGCGAGAACGGAGTTCACCGCCTCCAAAGAGCCGTGTGCAAAATCCAGCCTGCCGGTTTCAGCCGGCTTCGGGAATTTCCCGGCGTCCGCGTTATCCGTGCAGAGCACAAGACGCACTCCGTCCTCGCGGGTCAAGAGCGAATAAGCGAGATTCACAGCCGCGTCCCCATCGCCGGGACATATAACGCAAAGTTTAAAATTACAGTCCATAAAAGTTTCTCCGATTGCAAAGTGCCTCCGCAGAGAGTGATCTGTGCGGAGGCAGCTTATTTATTTTTGTTATGCCGTCAGTGCGGCGGCGGCAACCGCGCCCGCCATGAGAAGAATGTTGAGCGCATATCTCTCAAGGAACGCGCCCGCAACAATAGCGGCGGTCGGGATAAAGAGCACTATCTTTACGAACAAGTTGGCTCCGTCCTTGCCGTAGAGCGCATGCCACAGACCGATGGCGTCCTCCATGAGCGGATACTGATTCGCGCACAGGGAGAAGCCGAGGTAGAACATAAGGCAGTAGACAATGAACATGAGCGCCGTAGAGGAATCGGCGGGAACCTTGAAGAAGAACAGTCCCGCAAAGCCCATATAGAGCATGGGCGCGCCGATTATCGCGTTAAACAGACCGGGCAGCAGGCAATAGAAGAAGGCCTTTGCCTTGCTGTCAATCGCGTCATGCTCGACGTGGCCGCAGCCGTCGGTGTTTCTTAAATATTTCGTATCCTCAACGGGGATGCTGAACGCTCTGGCTATAAGATGCTCGAAGAAAGCCTTTATATATGCACCCGGGAAGGTGAGCACCTTGCCGATTAAATAGATAACAGTTGAAATCATGAGATGACACCTCCGTCAGTGATGAAGACTTGCTCGACGGTCTTTTTGCCCGCAAGGCAGTCCGTGACAACCGAGCTTACCTCATAGTTATAGGTCTTGAGATAATCCTGCATCGACTTGTAGGTCTCATCGTCCTTTGCAAGTCCCGCCGCAAGAGCCGCGGTGTTGAGTATATCGAGCGTAAGATCGCCGTAGTTCATGGAGAACTGATACGCGGCCTTTCCGCACTCGTTGGCCTTCTTGTAGTCGCCCTTGAGCATATAGGCTATAGCCTCGTTGCGGTAGATATCAGAATCGCCGCCGGAGGCCTCAAGACCCTCCTCGCAGACCTTTATCGCCTCGTCATACTTGCCGGTGTACCAATAGAGGTTGGCGCGCAGGCTGTAGGAGGTGTAATCTCCACTTGCGACTCCCGCCGCGTTCTCGGCCGTGTCAAGCGCGTCGCAGACTTTTGTCGCGTCGTCAACGTCGCCCTTTGCAAGCAGAGCCGTGACCTTCTGCTCATACGCCGAGTAGTAGTTGCGGTTCTTCGCTATCATCTTGTCGGCATATTCTATGGCCTTGGCATAGTCGCCCGAGCGGTAATAATAGTCCGTTATGGTCGGGCCGTAAATCATAAGTCCCTCGGGATATTCCTTTTCCATCTTGAGCAGGAACCCGAGCTGAACGTCAATGCTCTTGTCCGCCTGCATGGCGACAAAGCACTTGTAGTAGTCGATGTACTTATCATCGACACCCTCCTGCCCTCTGAGAGCCTCAAGCTTCTCGATAAGCTCGTCGTAGGGGATATCCTTGGCGTCGGAGTTGATATAGTTCTGGAGAATGGAATACGCCTTCTCCTGCATGGTGTTATAGCTGTTATAGGCCTTGACATACTTACGCACGCCCAAAAGCCTCGCGTCCGACTTCACCGCGTCCTCACCGAGGTTGTTTACAAGATATCCGCCCGCGTCTATCTCGCTGTAGCCCCTCGCATAGAGCCTGGCGGTCATGACGGTCTCGCTGTAGCCGAGGGTGAATATCGTCTGATTGCCGAGGGTCTTTGAAAGATTCGAAACAAAGTCTCTTTTGTTTAACGCGGCGTTTGCCTCGTTCGCCTGGGACACCTTGTTGAGGGCGGCGTTGACATATCCCTGATTCATAAGGGAATCGGCCTCGAGCATTGCGCTTATCTGAGTGGCGTTTGCGCCCAAAAGCATAAGAGCGAGCAGCGAAACCAACACGCAAAGCAGCGCGGCGACAACGGGACCTCCCTTTATCTTCGTTTTCATCATCTTGGTACGGCAGTCCTCGCAGTAATAGCTGCCCTCTTCGCGGGCCTTCTTCTGGCACAGGCTGCAAAGCGTTCTGTCATACTCAAAGCTTTTCTCTTCTTCGGCAGCCTCGTTCTCGGAAAGCGGCTGCTTGTTTTCTTTATCTGACAAACCGATACCTCCTTGTCCGGTAACATTACCGTTCTATTCTATCAGCTTTCCGGTGAAAATTCAAATAAAATCAGACTTTGTTTACAAAAAACTCATAAAAAACCGCCCGCTGCCGAAATATCCGCGTATCTCAGGCAAATATCGGAGCAAAATATCTTGTCATATCAACGAAAAATCTGTATAATCAACCTGCATATATATTTAAGCGAAAGGAAGCAGAATATGCTTGAACTGAAAAACGTCTCCTTCTCCGTCGGCAGCGCCGACGACGAGCTCGAGATAATCGACGATATCAGCATAACCTTCGACGACGGAAAGTTCGTTGTCATAACGGGCCCCAACGGCGGCGGAAAATCCACGCTCGCAAAGCTCATCATGGGCATAGAGCAGCCGACCGCGGGGCAGATAATCTATAACGGAACGGACATAACGCACATGAGCATAACCGAGCGCGCAAAACTCGGCATCGGCTACGCGTTCCAGCAGCCGCCGCGCTTCAAGGGACTCACCGTGCGCAGGCTTCTGAGTCTCGCCCACGGCAGCGAGCTGCCCGAGGACGCGTGCTGCGCGTACCTGACGAGCGTCGGGCTCTGCTCGCGCGAATATCTAAACCGCGAGGTTGACGCGTCGCTCTCGGGCGGCGAGGTAAAGCGCGTCGAGATAGCCACTCTCATGGCGCGAAAGGTGGACCTTGCGATTTTCGACGAGCCGGAGGCGGGCATTGACCTTTGGAGCTTCGCCATGCTCGTCGAGAGCTTCCGCTCGATGTGCAAAAACAGATACGAGACTGTTATAGTCATCTCGCATCAGGAGCGCATAATGCAGCTTGCCGATGAGATGATAGTCGTCGAAAAGGGCAAGATACGCACTCGAGGCACAAAGGAAGAGATTCTCCCGCAGCTGCTCGGCGAGCTCGAGGAGAGCTGCGATTTCAACAGAAAGGACGGTGAATAATATGTCCGAGCCGTTAAAGAAAGTCGATATGTCGCTTCTGCACACGATAGCCGATATGGACGGGCTGCCTGCCGCAGGCGCGTTCAACATCAGAAGAAACGGGCAGGGCGTCGCAAGGCAGTCGAGCGAGAATATCACAATAGAGCCCAAAAGCGGCAAACCCGGCATAAACATATATATAAAGCCGTTCACAAAGGGCGAGGAGGTTCACATCCCCGTCATAATCACCGAGAGCGGAATAAATGACAAGGTGTATAACGATTTCTATGTCGGCGAGGGTGCGGACGTGCTGATAGTCGCGGGCTGCGGCATACACAACTGCGGCGGCGAAAAGACCGAGCACGACGGTATCCACCGCTTCTTCATCGGCAAAAACGCAAAAGTCAAATATGTCGAGAAGCACTACGGCGAGGGCGAGGGCACAGGCGAAAAGATATTAAACCCCGTGACCGAGGTCACCATGGAGGAGGGCTCCTACTGCGAGATGGAGATGATTCAGCTCGCGGGCGTCGATTCCACCCTGCGCGAGACGGAAGCCTCGCTTGATGCGCGGGCGAAAATAGTCATAACCGAGCGCCTGCTCACTCACGGCAGACAGAAGGCCCGCTCCAACATGACCGTGAACCTAAACGGCAGAGATTCGAGCGCGCAGATAGTCTCCCGCTCGGTCGCCAAGGACAGCTCCGAGCAGGTGTTCTACCCCAGAGCCGTCGGCAACACCGCCTGCCGCGCCCATGTTCAGTGCGACTCGATAATTATGGACAAGGCAAAGATCCGCTCTATCCCCGAGATAACGGCGAACGATGCCGACGCGCAGATAGTCCACGAGGCCGCCATAGGACGCATAAACAACGACCAATTATTGAAGCTTATGACCTTCGGACTGACCGAGGAGGAGGCCGAGGAGGTCATAGTCAGCGGTTTTCTTAAATAAATAAAATATTTTTATGCAATAAGTTTAAAAACCACTTGAAAATCCGGACAGATATGTTACAATTACACTGTTTGAGACCGCGCACTCGGCATACGGCCGCGCGGCATTTAAGGAGGTAATAACCAGACATGGAAAAAGCGAAGCAGTATTTCTGTGCTAAGCCGAACGGCAAGCTGCACTACCCGCACACGATTCTCACGGGATTCGGTTTCCTTGCGTCGTCTATCGCATGGGCCATTTACGATCCCTACATAACCAAGATACTCAACTATCTGCTCAGCAACAGCGCCACGATAACCTCGTGGTCGGCAAAGCTCAACGAGGCGTTTCCGAAATTGGCCGAGTTCGCCGCGGCAAACGGTGAGAATGTCACCACCGCCGCGGGCGGCATAACGCTCGTCCCGCTGTTCATCGGTATTATCATGACGTTTGACAACATCTTCGGCGTCATCTTCCAGCCGACCTTCGGCAAGCTCTCCGACAACACCCACTCCCGCTTCGGAAAGCGCCGCCCGTACGTCATCTTCGGCGCACCGATTTCGGCAGTTCTGTTCGCAATTATACCGTTAGTTGCGATAAAGTTTAATTCTCTCCCGCTGACGATGCTCTTCATCATACTCTTTGTCTTTGTCATGTCGCTCTGGAGAGCTCCCGTCGTTGCGCTCATGCCCGACCTTACCCCGAGCGAGATTCGCTCCGAGGGCAACGCCGTCATCAACCTCATGGGCGGCGTAGGCGGAGCACTCGGCCTGTTCGCGGGCACTATCGTCACGGCTGTCTACTGCGCCGCTACGGGAATCTCCTCGAAGTCCCCCGAGTTCAACGAGCTCAACACCTTCCCCTACGTTTTCCTGCTCGGCGCCGCCGTTATGGTAATCGGTATGCTCATCATCCTCTTCTTCGTCAAGGAGCCCGACAGCCGCATTAAGATAAAGGGCGAGATGAATCAGGCAGCCGACGCAGAGGCAAGACGCAAGGCTGAAAAAG
The DNA here is from genome assembly GCA_003538135.1 of Oscillospiraceae bacterium. Lineage (GTDB taxonomy): Bacteria > Bacillota > Clostridia > Oscillospirales > Acutalibacteraceae > CAG-177. The sequence continues at coordinate 20,274 of DPOR01000010.1, read as the reverse complement.
AGGCCGCAAAGGCCGAAAAAGAAGCAAGAAAGAAAGAGAAGCTCACCTCCGGCGAGAGAAGAAGCCTTATCTTCATGCTCATGGGTCTGTTCTTCCTCTTCTGCGGCACGAACGCCATCTCCACCTTCTTCGCTCTGTTTGCGGATGAGATTCTTCATAAGACCGCCGCTCAGGCAACCATCATGACCACCGCCTTTGCTGCCGCCTCCGCAGTCGCCGCCATCCCCGCGGGCTGGCTCGGCAAGAAGTTCGGCCGCAAAAAGACCATACTCGGCGGACTCGCCATATTCATCATCGCATTCGGCGCATATCTGCTCACCGAGATACTTCACATCAACGCACTCAGCGGAGCGCTCATCTGGATAGCTCTTGTCGTGGGCGGCGCGGCGAATATGTTCATCACCGTCAACACCCTGCCCCTCGTGCTCGAGATAGGCGGCATAGACAAGGTCGGTACCTTCACCGGCTACTACTACACCGCCACCTTCTCAGCGCAGATAGCTACCCCGATAATCTACGGCATCGTCCGTATGTTCACGGGCACTTATATGTCCCTGTTCTACTATTGCCCGATAGCCTTCATCCTCTCGACTCTCTGCATCCTCGTCGTTCACCACGGCGAAGCGATACCCGACGAGATAGTCGAAAAGGTCAAGGAAGAGAACGAGGACTGATAAAAAGTCTTACAGCAAAGCCCCGCCGGGAAATCGGCGGGGCTTTTTCGCCGCAAAAATTTCAAAAAGCCCTTTATTCTCCGACAGTTCTATTGTATAATAAAATCAGAAGTATGCAAAGCGATAAAGAAAGGACAGTATTACCGTGGAAAAGAATAAAGTCAAGCTGACTATCTGCGGCGCAGAATATGTCATAGCCTCGGGGGAAGAAAACAAATACATGATCGAGCTGGGAAACGAGGTCGATGAAAAGATAACCTCGATTCTCCGCCAGAATCCGCGTATCTCCGTGACTCAGGCGGCGGTTCTCGCGGCGCTCGAATTTGCGGATGCAGAGAAAAAGGCCGTCGTTTCGGCGGAAAACCTGCGTTCGAAGATACAGGAGTATCTCGAGGATTCGGCGCGCGCCAAGACCGACCGCGAGATAGCAATTCGCGAGACGGACAGGATAGCAAAGGAGTTCGCCGAATACAAGAAACGTCACGGAGGACGGGATGAATAAGCCGGAGATACTTGCGCCCGCCGGCTCGTTCGACTCGCTTACGGCGGCCGTGCGCTGCGGCGCCGACGCCGTATACCTCGGCGGACGGGAGCTCAACGCGCGCCGCAACGCCGCAAATTTCAGCGACGAGGAGCTGGCGCAGGCGGTCGAATACTGCCATGCGCGCGGGGTCAAGGTTTATATCACGCTCAACACCCTTGTGCGTGACGATGAGACTCAAACGGCGATGAACGCCGTCAGGTGCGCCTGCGACATCAAAGCAGACGCACTTATTTTACAGGATATCGGGCTTGCTTCGCTCGTTCGCAGAGCGGCTCCCGATATGCCGCTGCACGCCTCGACGCAGACCTCGGTTCAGACTCTCGACGGGATAAAGCTGCTCGCGGATTTGGGCTTTTGCCGCGCGGTGCTCCCGAGAGAGCTTTCAAAAAAAGAGATAGAAAAAATAGCCGCGCAGTCGCCGATAGAGCTTGAATTATTCGTCCACGGCGCACTGTGTATGTGCCTGTCGGGTCAGTGTCAGCTGAGCGCCGTGCTCGGCTCGCGCTCCGGCAACAGAGGCCTGTGCGCCCAGCCGTGCAGACTGCCGTTTTCGGCAGAGGGCGGCACGGGGCACGACCTGAGCCTCAAGGATATGTCACTTATCGAATATCTGTCGGAGCTTGCGCAGATGGGCATTACCTCATTTAAAATAGAGGGACGCATGAAGCGGCCGGAGTATGTCGCCGCCGCCGTGACCGCCTGCAAAAAGAGTCTTGCGGGCGAGGATGCCGCCGGCTATGAGCGCACGCTCGGCGCGGTGTTTTCCCGCTCCGGATTTACCTCCGGCTACTATGACGACGCTCTCGGGCGCGATATGTTCGGCGTGCGCCGCAAGGAGGACGTGACCGCCGCAAAGGAGGTGCTTGCGCCTCTCGCCGCTCTGTATGACGGCGAACAGCCGCTGATAAGAGCCGACATGTATCTCTCGGCGCAGGTCGGAGAAAAGGCGGGACTCGCCGTTAAGGCCGCCGGCAAGAGCGTCTTTGCCGAGTCCGACAGCGCCGTGCAAAAGGCGCAGAACAGAGCCGTCGGCCGCGAAGAGACAGAGACGCGGCTTCGCAAATGCGGCTCGACGCAGTTCTATGCCGGGGATATTGAGACAGACATCGGAGACGATATATTTTTAAGCGCGGCGGAGATAAACTCGCTTCGCAGAAAAGCGCTCTCGGCGCTCGAGAAAAAAATCGCCGAGCGCGAGGAAATCCCGTTTTATCCGCAGCAGACGGCAATTAAACGCCGCCGCTCCAAAAACCGCGGCTATGTCATAAGATTGAAAAGCGTCTCGCAGCTGCCCTCAGACCTCTCTCTCGTGCGGCGCGTGATACTGCCCCTCGACATTGACGCCAAAACAGTCGACTCGCTCAAGGAGAAAAAGATTCAGCCGGCGGTCGAGATTCCCGCCGCTGTTTTCGGCGGCGGCTCGGCGGTTTACAACGCCATTGTCAACGCGCGCAAAAACGGCGTTTCTCTCGCCGCGGTCTGCTCTCTCGACGGCGCGGCCATAGCAAAAAAAGCGGGCATGAAGCTCTGCGCTCTGCCCGGGACAAATATATTCAACACCTTTTCGCTCGACGAATTCGAGCGCCTCGGCTTCACGGACGCGGTGCTGAGCACGGAGCTAAAGCTCACCCAATGCGCCGCGCTCGGCGGACATCTCCCGCGAGGAGTGTTCGCCTACGGACGGCTGCCGCTGATGCAGACGAGAAACTGCCCCGTTAAAAACGGCACGACCTGCGCCCAATGCCGCAAGCACGGCTTTTTGACGGACAGGATGGGAGTAAAATTCCCCGTCGAGTGCACGCCTTTCGCCTCGACCCTGTTAAACAGCGTGCCTGTAGTCGAGAGCGACAAGCGCGAGCAGTTTGAATTTGCGGATTTCTCGCTGCTGTGGTTCACGACCGAGACAAAGGACGAATGCGAAAAAATTCTCGAAAGCTACCGCAGGGGCGACGCCCCGCAGGGCGAATTTACGCGCGGACTTCTCTACCGCGGCGTTGAATAAAAGGAGACATATCATGCTCACACTCAAAATGAAAAAAATGCGCCCCGGCGCAATAATTCCGAAGCGTGCGACAGCGGGCAGCGCGGGATTGGATCTGTGCGCCTGCACCGAGGGCGAGGTGGTTCTCAAGGCGGGCAAGCGCACCGTGATACCCACGGGCATAGCCATCGCCATAGAAAACAACGAGACCGCCGCGTTTATTTATGCACGCAGCGGGCTCGGGATAAAGCACGGTATTTCGCTCTCGAACGGAGTCGGAGTCATTGACAGCGACTACAGAGGAGAGATATGCGTAGGGCTGATAAACACCTCGAACGAGGACTACGCAATACAGCCCGGCGAGAGGATAGCCCAGCTTGTCCTCGCCCCCGTCATTCCCGCAGAGCCCACAGAGGTCGAGACCCTCGACGAGACGGAGCGCGGCGCGGGCGGCTTCGGCTCAACCGGCAGATGAATTTTTCCTGTTTTTGAAGAACTTTATCACCCACCAGATTATCACGGCGGGGATGCAGCAGACTATGACGAGAACTATCTTATCCATGGGGATGTAGTCATATATGCCGTCGCCGAGGATAGTGAAAAGTATAACGCGCGGCATTATTCCGCCGATTGAAAGGAGCGCATATTTCCAAAACGGCAGCTTCGTTGCGCCGAGGAAAAGGCTGACAAAGTCAATCGGGAACACGGGCAGCAGGCGCACCAAAAAGAGCGCGGAGAGCTTCTTTCCGTCGCCTAAGGCGAGCACCTTATCTCCCGCCTTGCTCCCCTTGAGCCGCTTCTCGACATATTCGCCGCCGAGAAACCAACCGAGAAGATAGGTCGCGGTTATTTCGAGCGCGATGCCCGCGAGGTTTATCGCAATGGCCGAGGGCGTGGGGAACGCCATGCCGACGGAAATATATATCATCGACGCGGGTATTATAAACAACACGGATTTCACGGCATAAACGCCGATTATCACCGCCACCGCGGCGGCAGTGCTCCCCGCCCCGTCGACGAGGGCGCGCATATCGATTTTTGTAAGCCTGTCGTAGTTCACAACGGCGATAACCAGCAGCGTTATCGCAACCGCGCAGCGCAGAATAAGCATGAGCACATCCCTGTGCTTTTTAAAAAAACTCTTCAAATCGGTTCTCCTGATAAAATTACTGTCTTATAGTATATCCGCAAAAAGCGATTTTTGCAACCTCGGGAGAAAACTTAATACTTTATGAACAAACCGAAAATTTTGTTCCTTTATTCCGACTTTTTTCTTTTAGATGTGGATTTTATCTTGAACCTGTGTTAGAATGTTTATCTAAATTGACTGACAGATATGAAAACAGCTATGAAAGGAGCCGCAAAAATGACTGTAAAAGAGAAGATACAGCGAGCAGCAGCCGCGGCGGTTCTGTCCCGCATGATAAAATATGTCAGAAAAGATCCCGACACAAACTTGGTTAAGCTTATTGATAAATCCGAGCTGTTTGTCGGCAATATATTCCCCGCGAAGAACTTCGACAGCTTCCGCGAGGGCGCTAAGGATCCCGACAACATCTGGCGTCAGCTCGGCCTCAGACTTTTGAACGAGACGGACGACAACGTTATAATGAACATGGCTCTCGCGCTGGGACTCGGCGCGGCGGTCAACGGCACAAAGGCAGTGCGCACAAACCGCGAAAAATATCACTGCAATATTCCGTGGGTCATTTTGCTCGACCCGACAAGCGCCTGCAACCGCAAGTGCAAGGGCTGCTGGAGCGCGGAATACGGCCACAAGCAGAGCCTCACCTTTGACGAGCTCAACGATATCGTAAACCAGGGCGTCGCCATGGGCACCCATTTCTATATGTTCACGGGCGGCGAGCCGCTGCTGAGAAAGAAAGACCTCATCAAGCTCTGCGAGCTGCATCCCGACTGCGCGTTCCTCTCCTACACAAACGCCGACCTCGTCGACGAGGAGTTCTGCGAGGAAATGAAGCGCGTGGGCAACATCGCTCTTGCAATAAGCATCGAAGGCAGCAAGGAGAGCAACGACGCAAGACGCGGCGAGGGCAGCTACGACCATGTCATGCAGGCTATGGATCTGCTCAAGAGCAAGGGATGCCTGTTCGGTATCTCCGTGTGCTACACCCGCGCAAACGTGGACGCGGTCACCTCCGATGAGTTCGTCGATTTGATGATATCCAAGGGTGCGCGCTATGCGTGGTACTTCAACTATATGCCCGTTGGCTCCGGCGCGGTAGAGGAGCTTATCCCCACCCCCGAGCAGCGCACGCATATGTATAACTGGGTGCGCAAAATGCGCAACAGCAAGACCGGAAAGCCCATGTTCGTCATTGATTTCCAGGACGACGGAGAATATGTCGGCGGCTGCATAGCGGGCGGCAGAAACTATTTCCACATCAACTCCGCAGGCGATATCGAGCCCTGCGTGTTCATACACTACTCGGACTCCAATATCCGCGAGCATACTCTTATCGAGGCGCTCAAGCGTCCTCTCTTCCAAGCCTACTGGCACGGTCAGCCGTTCAACAACAACCATCTGCGCCCGTGCCCGATGCTCGAAAACCCGCAGTGCCTGAGAAAGATGATAAAGGACACGGGAGCGAAGTCCACCGACCTGCTTGCGCCCGAGGATGTCGAGACCCTCTGCGCGCGCTGCGACAAGTTCGCCGCTCAGTGGGCGCCCGTTGCTCAGGAGCTCTGGGAGTCCAGAGAGCACCCGCATCCCAAGACCCAGTATTACAGGGACACTCCCGAGGGAAAAGCGGAGCTGCGCGAAAAAAAATAAACAAAACCGAATAGCCAGGGGTGCTGCCTTCGGGCGGCTGAGATGATACCCTCTGACCTGATCCGGATAATGCCGGCGTAGGAAGGATAATAGACAGCGTTTGCTGTATATTATATAGACTGACAGCGTCTGTGCATACCGCATGGACGCTGATTTCATTTTTTTGGAGGAAAAACACCATGTCAACAACCAAGAAAAACAACACAAAAGTGCTTGTTGAGTGCGCTCTGCTTATTGCTATCGCAACCGTGCTCAACGTCGTTTGCAGCTTCATACCGTTCCTGAATCTCCCCTTCGGCGGCGGATTCACCGTATGCAGCATGCTGCCCATCGTGCTTGCGGCTTACCGCAACGGCACAAAGTGGGGTCTGCTCACCGGCTTCGTATATGCCGTCGTTCAGATGCTCCTCGGCTTCAAGACCGTCTCGGCGTTCTTCATGCCCGGCTCCGACAGCTATATGGTTCTCTGGAAAGCCGTTTGCGTCTGCCTCATCGACTACATCATCGCCTACACCGTCCTCGGCCTCGGCGGCATCTTCAGAAACAAGATAAAGAATCCGTCCGTCTCCCTGTGCGTCGGCTCGATATTCGCACTCTCCCTGCGCTATATCGCGCACATCATATCCGGCTTCATCTTCTTCGGCACCTGGGCTGACTGGTTCTTCTCGCAGGACGGCTTCACCCTCGGCGCAAAGATTCTCGAGAAGTTCAGCGGCCAGGGTCTGGCGTTCCTCTATTCCGTTATCTACAACGGCCTCTACATGATTCCCGAAATCATTATCACCGCTATCGTCGCGCTGATAATCGGCCGCGTGCCGCAGATCTCCGGCAGGAAGAACACAAAATAAAAACAACTTTTACGAACCTCACCAAAATAGAAAGAGACAGAGAACAGGGAACAGCCGCAGCTATATGCTGCGGCTGTTTTCGTCTGTTAAAGATACGCTCTCAGCCCCGAGAGCAGGTTTTCCTCCGCGCCTATAATGCGCCGCGCCGTGCTGCGGGACGATCCGTCTGCGCCCTTATACTCGTTGAGATAGCGGGTCAGGCTTTTTATGCCCATGTCGCACCCGTCCGTCATCAGCCCCGCGACCGTCTTATCCGTGTCGTTGAGTCCGAGCTTGACGTTGGTCTTTATCCACGACATACTTTTAGCCACCACGCCTGGATCCTTGCCGCAGTCGCCGATCAAAGCCAACTGCTCCCTGACCTCCCGGCCTATCCTGTCATGCTCCTCTCTGCTCTTTTCAAGCAGATTTTTGAGCTCCGTGTTTTTTATATGCCCGCTCACCTCGTCTATGCTGCCGACCGCCATTTTTATTCCGCTGTCGCATTCGCGAAGCAGCTCCAACGTATCCTTGCTCATTTTATGCACCCTTTCCGTTTCTTTCTTCGTATAGTTTACCCCGTATGCGGCGAATTATCACAAAGGCGAATATGATATATAGTGCACAAAAATCGATAAAAATTTATGGGATTTGTATAAATATAAAATAAAGTTTATTCTCTTGACAAATCAATTAACATAAAGTAAACTGGAATCGTAACATGGCAGAGGATGCTCTGCCCCAAAGACGAAAGGAGACAAATTATGAAGAAAATTATTGCACTCCTGCTCGCACTCGCGATGATATTTGCGTTTGCGGCGTGCAAGGGCAAGGATGACAACAAAGACACGACGGCCGACAGCACTCAGGGTGCGGGCGCGGATGTTCAGGACACCCAGGCAGGCGGCGAGGACACCACCGCAGCCGAAGCTCCCTCGGGCGACAGCACCGCGGCTCCCTCCGAGGGCGGCAGCGAGGCGGCCACCCAGGGTCAGCAGGGCGGCACTCAGGGCAGCGCCGACATCAACGCTCCCGTCAACGGCAGCAAGGCAGACATAGTCGCGTTCTTCAACAAGTACGCTACCGCTATGAAGCAGTACAAGGGCAAGGTCACCGTTAAGAGAGTTCAGGGCACGACCTCGAAAATCAACAGTCTCGACCCCAATAAGATACTTGGTGTCGATCTTGTCGCAAAAGCAGAGCCCCTGCTTCCCAACGACTATCCCAAGACCGCAACACAGACCTTCAACGGCGGCAAGGCTGCCGACGGCACAACTCTTGCGAGCTTCCTGCCCGCATCAAAGCGCGCTGCCTACAATGTCAACCCCGCAGGCGTTAAGTCCGCCTCCTGCGTCAAGCAGGGCAACGGCTGGAAGGTCAGCATCACTCTCGTTGTCGAGAGCGGCGAGGGACTTACCTTTGTCCCCACTCACCACGGCTCCTGCTTCGACACTCTTTCATTGACGCCCGATGACTTCAAGCCCTTCAACCCGAAGAGCACAAAGGTCACTTATCAGAGCGGCACCTTTACTTTCGTTCTCAGAGCGGACGGAACTCTTGCAAGCATCAGCGTCAGCGAGCCGGCAAATGTTGTCTGCAGGCTTACCTTTGGTAACAGCAATGTAGGTATCGACGCCGACTTCACCGGCACATGGAAGCAGGATTTCACCTTCACCTATTAATCGCAACTACACACGGGGCTGCCGCCATGCGGCAGCCCTTTTTTTGCCCGGCAGCGGAAATTTTTGCAAATATATTGACTTTTTCGCCGAAAGCGATATAATTGAGCCACGACCAATGGGGAGTAGCTATGGTATATCCATCCGTCTGTCGTCAACCGTACGCCGAAGCGTGCCGGCAGCGAACATTACCGGCACAGGCTGTGAATGAAGCAAGACCTTTGGCAGAGCGACTCTGCCGAGGGTCTTTTCTATAGGACGCGAGGTGAATTATGAAAAGGCTGTTAAAAAGGCTGTCGTCCGCGAGGATAATCGCGCTCGGCTTTGCGGCCGTGATATTTGCAGGCTCGGGGCTGCTTATGCTGCCGTGCAGCGTGCGAGACGGCGTTTCTCTTAAATACATAGACGCGCTTTACACTTCGGCGAGCGCCGTCTGCGTGACGGGACTCGTGACCGTCGATATAGGGGACACGTTCACCGCGTTCGGTCAGTTCGTTGTTGCGGCGCTGATACAGATAGGCGGACTCGGAGTCGCGTCAATGGGCGCGGGCGTTATCTTAGCGGTCGGAAAGAGGATAAATCTCAAGGGGCGCAGCGTTCTGCGCGACGCGATGAACCTCGACTCCGGCAGGGGGATAGTGAAATTTCTCAAGGGCGTGTTTCTTGTCACCGTGACCTTTGAGCTCGTCGGTGCGGCGCTGAGCTTCATTGTTTTCGTGCGCGATTACCCGCCGCTCAAAGCTCTCGAAATAAGCCTTTTCCATTCCGTCGCCGCGTTCAACAACTCCGGCTTCGACATCCTCGGAAACTTCCAGAGCCTCTCCGCCTACAAGGAGGATGTGTTCTTAAATCTCGTGACCTGCCTTTTGATATTCTTCGGCGGAATCGGCTTTCTCGTTATCCGCGAGATTGTCGAAAAGCGCTTTCGCTGGCGCAGATTTTCCATGCACACAAAAGTAGTGCTCACGATGAGCGTCGCGCTGACGGTCGGCGGCACAGTAATCTTCAGAATGACCGAGAATATTCCGTGGATAGGCGCGCTTTTCAACAGTGTGACAGCGAGGACGGCGGGCTTCTCGACATATTCGCTCGGCGAATTTTCAAACGCGGGACTGCTCGCTATGATATTTTTGATGTTCATAGGCGCGTCGCCCGGCTCCACCGGCGGCGGAATAAAGACGAGCACGCTGTTTGCGCTGATACAGGGCATAAAGACCGCCGCGACAAACACCTCGGGAAAGGCGTTTCACTATTCCGTGCCGCGCGGCGTGTTCCGCAAGGCGTCGGTCATAGCAGTCATGGGTATAAGTGTGATAGCAGTGGGAACGTTTATGCTCTGCGCCTTTGAGCCGGATATAGCAATAAGGGATGCCTTGTTTGAGATGACGAGCGCGTTCGGCACGGTGGGACTCACTACCGGGATAACCACGAAACTCTGCACCGCGAGCAAGCTTACATCAATAGTCATGATGTATATCGGCCGCTTGGGGCCGCTTACAATAGCGACTCTCTGGTACTTCACAAACGGAGATCGAATAAAATATCCCGACGGAAACATAGCCATAGGCTGAGAACGGAGGACAAAGATGTTTAAAAAATCAAAAAGCGACAGCAAATCTTACGGAATAATCGGACTCGGGCGCTTCGGCTCTGCTCTGGCTGTGGAGCTTGCGAAAGCGGGCGCGGAGCCGCTCGTAATCGACGGCAACGAGGAAAAGGTGCGCGAGATGCGCGAATACACGGAGAACGCCTTTGTCGTCAGCAGCTTTGACAAAAAGACGCTCTCGGAGACCGGAATACAAAACTGCGACGTCGTGGTGGTCTGCATCGGAGAAAAGATGGACATATCAATTCTGACCACCCTGAATGTCGTAGCCCTCGGCGTGCCGACGGTCATATCAAAGGCCGCGAGCGCCGAGCAGGGCGAGATACTCAAGAAACTCGGCGCAGAAGTCGTCTACCCCGAGAGGGATATGGCGGTAAGGCTTGCGCACAGGCTCGAGGCCCCCAATATGCTCGACTTCGTTCAGCTCAGCAAAAAGCTCAATCTTCTAAAGCTCGAAGTGCCGCAGAAGGTGATAGGCATGACGATAATGTCCGCAGACCTGCGCGGAAAATTCGGGGTCAACATAGTCGCCATAGAAAACGACGGAAACATGACGGACTCCGTGCGCCCCGACTATATGTTCCAAAAGGGCGATATCCTCTATGCCGTCGGAAACGAAAAAGGAATAGAGCGCCTGTCCGAATGGATGGACGGGAATAAATAAACCTACGGGCACTGTTTTCACGGTGCCCGTCTTTTATGCGGTTTTGTGTGTCGGCCGGATTTTGAGCTTGTCGGCGAACCTCTTTTTACGATTCTGTCTGCTGTTTTGTATTCTTCTTTGCGGTAGTTACGGAAGCGATAAGCTTTCTTCTAATTACTCTTCAGTTTTCGGAATTTCATATCGCTCGAGACAGCAAGCATACCGTCTCAACATGTTCATCATTGTCCAAACTCATCCTACACTAATACATAAAATCTGTTAAGATTCAATTTAATTAGCATTATTTATTTTTAGGGTACTTTAAGCAAAATTCTTCGTTTATCTTTATAACTATAAGAATCATGATTCGAAGAAAAATAAAGTAATCCTGTTTATTTTGATTTTCATCTACTCTTTGTGTACCATGTGTATAGCTATTACGAATATCTAGTCCATTGTCAAACTCAGACTTATTAAATAAATAATTATAATAATCCTGTTCTGGTCTAGAAAATAATGATGACGAAAACTGTACCAATCCCATTTTATTTAATTCCATAATAATAGATTGATACTTTTTCATATAGCTAAAACATACTACATCGTGTTGGTATAACTCATTTAATATCTTTATCTTTTCCCAATATGGCATTATTCTTTTTTTGTTATCAATTTTTATAATATTATGATCAATTAACCAATCAATGCTAGGTATTTGATAATCCTCAAACATATCATAATAGACATTTTCTTTTTCCAATAAACAATAAAACGAATTATAATTATTCGACAATTTAGGAAGGTAATGAATTATTGATTGATCCGAAAACAATAAATTACTTATCGTTTGATAGTCATTTCCACATGGATAAATATATTTATTACTTAGCATGCTTGGTATATCTTTAATAAATATATGCTCTGTTGATATATGTAATAATTCATCATCAATTTCTCCATCTTCGCAATAAATTTTAAATCTCTTTAAAATATTATCAAATTCAGCAGCAATATTCCTACATTTTTCAAGATATGACACTGTATGTGAAGATTTATTAAAACAAAATCCTTTCACATTGAATTCTTCTTCTAAATAATTACAAAAGAACCATTCGATAATGTCTTCCAAAAATATATTATACTTTTCTAATTCATTACAATATCCAATCATTTGAAGTTGTGCTAACATTTGAATTTGCTGAAATGCAATTCCAGTGGGATATTCTTTTCTACCTTTAATTCCTAAGTATTTTTCTATAATGCTCATTTGAGATTCCCTAGAAACATGAAGAGATCTAAATTGCAGATCTGTATATCCAAATAAATAAATAAAATTATTTAATAATGTTGGATAATCCAAATTTTCTTTTATCCATTTTGCACTGTACAAAACCGATAAAATTCTATTATCATCTGTTTCAAATTTAAATTCTTCATCTATCTTATTAGAAAAAGAAACCTTTGCACCATATTCAAATCCAGTTCCTTCTTTGAATAAAGTCTCTATCTCTTCATCATATTTTCGTTTTGCTTTTAACTTTAATCTATCGGGCAAACGCAGGTTATTCGTACTATTTGATTCAAAAATTAGTTTTAGATAATTGATGTTAGATGAGTTACTTGCTATATACTTATCTAATATTAATGTTTTCTTTTCATTTGATAGTTCAACTGGAAAATATAAAGATTCTATATTTCTGTCATGCTTTTCCAAGTAGTAACTCAATATAATTTCAGCACAAAATGGATTTTTTTCCATGTATGTAATTATTTCATCTGAAAACTTTTTAATTATATTTTTACATTTCAAAACATCATTTAAGATAAAATGTTTATTCAAAATTATTTTTCTAAATTGCTCGACTGAAATTTTATCATAAACCTTATACTTTTCTATAAGTTTCCAAAAGTCATTTCTATAATCATAATAGATAGTATCAAACATACTTTCTATTGTATTTGTATTAATTCCCGAAAAAAATTCACCTATTACTTTTGAAAAGTCACTTACAATCTCACTATAGTCGTTCAACTGCTGTTTTGTCCAATGTATAGAATAAATTCTATTATGAAAAAACTGTTGTATATTATATAATTCAATAATTTCGTTAATATCGACTCTTTTTTTCTCAACCACAAAATTACAAATAATATCTTCTATTCTCTTCAAATAAAATCCAGCGCTTAAATCATTTGTAGAATAGTATTTTACTCTTAAATCATCATTTGTATCCATAACTATAGCAAACCTTTCTCAAATCATTTGAAAATACCTAAATGCATCTTTTATTGCCTCTTCTTTTTCTATTGGACATATTGGTTGCTTCGAATCGTCATTTTTAGGTTTGTTATAATTTTTTCTTTCTTTAATTCCACACTTTTCTTTTACTTGTGCAATATATAAATTTGAAACTTTAAATCCAAACTTATCAAAAACATACTGTTTTATATCGTTGTAAGTAGCCTTGCTTTCAGCTGATGTCAAATCTAATTCATCCGTATGTAATTCAATGTTGACATGTTTTTTCGTCATAAGTTTGGAAAGTAACACAACCGTCTCAACGGTATTCCCTTTGTCCCACAAAAGCTCCGTAACTTCCCCGCCATCCTTGAACACCGGAAAATTCAGACCAATCCGCTTTAGCGGATATTCAGACTCGTCATTCCTGTAAATTTCAATTTCCTTAATCAAGGCTGTGACCACATTTCTCTTTTCTTCGTCATTTATTATATTATAAACGCAGTCGAAATTCACCATGATTTTGTAAATATTCTCAAGAGTAATTGCCTGCTGCTTAATTGCATCTCGCCGAAGTCTGGCATCTTCGATTTTTTCCTCCAGCTCAACAATGACATCATATAGGGAATCTAACCGCAAGGTCATATCATGGAGCTTTCGTTCCCGGTATTTTGCATCAGCAGGGAGACTGTCAATTTCCCGTTCCAATCTTGTTTTATTCAGATCAACTTCCTTCAGCTTTACCTGATAACCCTCCAATTCTTTATCCACTGCTTTCGTGTCAATCTGAACGCCGATCCGTTTTTTAATGGCTTGGGCATATTCCTCATTCCTTACGATCTCACGAATTGCCTCAATGACCATCGGTTCAATATCGGTCTTTTTCAGCATTGCCTTATATTCACAATGCTTACCCCGAACCATCCTATTCCGGCTACATACATAATAGTAAATTTCTTTGTAAGTGCCATCTTTATTTGTCCATGCGTGTTTATTCGTATACATGGGACTTCCACAAACCGGGCATTTCAGCAGACCGGATAACAAATGAACTCGATCCCGCCCAATTTTTGACGGTTGCTTTACTCCGGTTCTAAGACGCTTGGCATGAGCCTTTTCCCATACCTCCTCACTAACGATTCCTTTATGCTGTCCCTCTGTCAGAATGTAATCGTCATTTCTTTTCATCTGGTAATCGTTTTTTGTGCCTTTGACTTTTTCCTTCGTTCTCCGTCCATAAGCAATTTTACCGCAATAAACCGGGTTATCCAATATCAGTTTAATAAAATGTCCTGTCCAATCCTCTAATGTGCCATTCTGCCTCGGAATTTTCCGTATACCTTGTAAGTTCAACTGATTCGCAATACCACCCAAACCGATTTCCGATGAAGTATATAATTCAAAAATCTTCCGTATTGCCACAGCCTCTGTTTCTTCAATCATCAGCTTGTTATCTTCCAGTGTATATCCGTAGGGAGCAAAGCCACCATTCCATCCACCCTGCCGTGCCTTTTCGCGCCGCCCGTTCATCGTCTGCTCGATAATATTCTCACGCTCAATCTCAGCCACAGCAGATAGTACAGAAATCAAAAGTTTTCCGCTTGTCTGAGAGGAATCAATCCCTTCTTCTATGCAAATCAGATTTACACCATAAGATTGAACCAGCTCCAAAGAGTTAAGTATATCTGCTGCATTACGGCCAAACCGTGACAGCTTATACACTAAAATATAGTCAATGTCCAAGCCATCCTCAATATCTCTGAGCATTTTTTGAAAGGCAGGCCGTCCCTCAATGGATTTACCGGATTTACCGGCATCTTCATAAGTATCAACAACGATCATTTCCTCACGATCCGCAAATCGTGTCAGCATATTTTTTTGACCTTCCAGGCTGTATCCGTCCACTTGCATTTCTGTGCTGACCCTCGGATACAAAACACAGCGTTTTCCATATCGGTTCATAATTCATACCTCCAAAATTTACTTTTGGAAAATATCCTATGTAAAGCTGCGATTCTCACGCAGCTCCGTCAACCTCGCCCAGCACTCTCATACCATATTTCTCGATGATATGTGCCAGCGAAGTGATAAACGCTTCAAATTTTTGTTCCGCCAGAAGTTCTTCTGACCGGATTTCATCTGAAGGAATCAATGCGCTTTTATTCTGGATATTCTCCATTCAGAATCACCTCCGCAATTCCTAACGAAATTATAACTCTACTTGCACAGCCTGAAAATGATACGGCCTTTCGGCACTTTTATGTAATCCCCAGACTGCACAAGAGCGTCTTGTTTATATTTTCCATGTCATCCTTGTTTAGATGACCAATATAGTTTTTTAACCTCGACTTGTCGATTGTTCTGATCTGTTCCAGCATAACAACAGATGGTTTCACCAAGCCGCATCTGTCATTTAAGTGGTAATGCGTGGGGAACTTTCTGCTTTTTTTGCTTACACTGGTAATTGCTGCAATAATAATCGTAGGACTGAAACAATTTCCCACATTGTTTTGAAGAATGAGTACAGGACGAGAGCCACTTTGTTCGGAGCCGATACCAGGGCTTAAATCAGCCGAATATATGTCACCTCGATGAAATTTTTCAAACATCACTCTCGCCTCCTTAATATCTTAATACTTAAACAGCCGCACCAGTCTGAAAGAAATCTTCGGATAAAAACCTGGTGCGGCTACTGTTATTCTGTTCGGATTACTCG
>DPOR01000010.1:0-4314 GCA_003538135.1 Oscillospiraceae bacterium | reverse complement strand
CCCCCTGACGATGGGAACACAACAGGTCTCCGCTGGCGCGGCTGTCATAACTCCGCAGCATCGTTCGTATCGTGTGCCGCAGGGTTCCCCCCAAGTCTTTGGCGGGCCGTGAGGAAGTATCTTTAAGCCCCCGCGCCCTCATCGCGCCGGATGTGCCACCATCCGGGTCACAGGGACGTTGATCGCTCCGAAACAGCTTGTCCATCACCTCCTGGCTGCTCCATCTTCGCGGCGTCCTGCACTCGCTCATGCGCGGGTTATGTACCTGTTCTGCCGTGTATTCAGTTGTCAAAGGTCAGCGAAAGAAAAGCTCCTTCTTGACAGCCATGACAAAAACAGGCGATTTGTCCTGTCTGTACTGCGATTTATTTGAAAAAATATTTTGCCTTGTCCCTTCATAGAAGCTGCGGACAGCGCAATCTCCTTACAAGCACAACAAAATAGGTACTATCGTACTCAAAAACGCCTTTTATGAGGTTCTTCCTGCAAGGAAATGGGCACGATAAAATATGATAAAGGAGACGATAGTGCCTATGGAACTGATAAAAGAGCTGGGACGAAGGATACAAAAAGCGCGTAAGGAAAAAGGATTGACGCAGCAGGAACTCGCAGATCTGAGCCACGTTTCTCTAAAGCACGTTCAAGGCTGCGAAAGAGGGGTGAAGAATCCTTCTTTTGAGGTTCTGCGCGCTTTTTGCAAAGTCTTGAATTTATCTTTAGATTCCCTGATGAATCTCGATCTGCCTGAAGATGAGCAAGCCGCCAACGATATGCGGCAGCTTTACCTTTCGTGCCCTCCGGCTGCCAGAAAAGTGCTGTTAAACTCGACCCGTGCGTTGACTGATGAGCTAAAAGAGATGGTGCAGACGGCTGTGGTTGACCCAGATAAACATTTAGAGAATAAGTAAGCCGGTGGAGGAATAAAAACCCCCACCGGCTCTCTTTTTGCCGCTATGCGGCGGTCAGGTTATTGGGCCATATCCAGCAACCGCGCCAGCTTCTTCAGTCCGCGCCGGATGCTCTCCCACACGCGGCGGCGGTCAGCACCCTCGATCCGGGCGATCTCGGCCACCGTCATGCCCAGGTAAAACCGGGCGTAGATACGCCGGGCCTGGATGGCGGTCAGCTGCATCAGCGCGGCATACACTTCCTCCCGCAGCAGCTTCTGCTCCAGGACTTCCTCCGGGGTGAGTGGCCGGTTGAGGGCATCGTTTTCAATGCCATCCTCCCGGTTCAGAGAGTAGTGAGCCTTGTGCCGGAACTTCCGGCGTTCATAGGCGGCATCGTCCTGCTCCTGGCCCCGGATCGCGGCCACGACTTCCTCGGCCACGTCTACAAAGGCATCGGTTTTATACACATCGGGATACAGTTCCCGAAGATTGATCTTCTGCATTATGTACCTCCATTTCGATTCACGGGTTGACGGGTGAACCGAAATGAAGGCGGTGAGCGACACCTTTCGGGGAAATTCCCGAAAAAACGACAAGCAAAAGCGCCAGCATCCGAAGAACGGCGGCTGGCGCTGCTAAAAGAGGACTTATGACGCTTATAGACCGGCCACGATAGTGCCTGTTCATAAGCAGATGGGGGTCGATTGACGGTCAGGCTTTTTTTGACAGGTAAATTCCTGCCGAATTATGTCGAAACTGTCTTTGATTCACGGCGGCTCCCTCCTAAAGCCGCCGTGTCAGCGTGTAGTCGTCACTCCTTTGTCGAGGGCATAAGGAACGGCGGCCTTGATGTACTCAAAACCGCCGCAGTCCTTGAAAATCCATTATGAGCGCACGAAGCTACCTGCCCTGCAACGGTTTTTTTCTTTCCCCGTCTTGCGGGGCAGGATCGCTTGGCTTATTCGGTTTTAGTTTTGCTCTTGTTCGGCTGCCTCTTTCAGCCGGTCTAAACTCTCATCGCTGATGATGTGTTCAATACGACAGGCATCGGCCTCCGCAGTTTTGGGGTCAACGCCTGCGGTGATAAGCTGCTCGGTAAAGAAGCAGTGTCGCTCGTAGATTTTTTCGGCAACCTCGCGGCCTACATCGGTCAGATGGAGAAAGTGATCTTCGTCCATTGTGAGAAAGCCGCCATCCCGCAAGGAAGCCACTGCATGGCACACGCTGGGCTTTGACACCTCCATGTGCCGGGCCACATCTACGGAGCGTACCATACCGAGTTTCTTTTGGAGAACAAGGATGGTTTCCAGGTAGTCCTCCCCGGACGCATGAAGTTTCATCAGTACCTTTTATGAATTAAACGCTTAACTTCCAATTTGCAGAAGCTGTCTGCAAATCGACCAGCCTATGATAGAGGCCATTTTCTTTCATAAGTTCTTCGTGAGTTCCGTTTTCGACTACAATACCATCTGACAATACAACGATGTTATCGGCAGCTTCCACCGTCCTCATTCTGTGAGCGATTATAAGAACTGTCTTGCCTTTTACCAGCCTGGATATTGCGTTTTGAATTTCAGTTTCGTTATCTACATCAAGAGAAGCAGTAGCTTCATCCAGAAGAATAACAGGAGCGTCTTTCAAAAGAGCACGTGCGATAGAAAGGCGCTGGCACTCACCGCCAGATAGTGTTGAACCATTTTCTCCGATCACCGTCTGATAGCCGTCCGACAATTTTGAAATAAATTCATCACACTGCGCCGCTTTAGCTGCGGCAATCACTTCTTCATCCGTTGCGTCCTTTTTACCGACACGAATATTTTCCATGATGGTGTTATTAAACAGCACAACATCTTGAAAAACGATAGAGAAGTTTTTCATCAACATGGTTGAATTTAGCGGAGCAATATCGGTTCCGCCCAACAGTATTCTTCCTCCGTCCAGAGGATAAAATTTGGCTGCCAGTTTTGCGACTGTACTTTTGCCGCCGCCGGACGGGCCAACCAATGCAGTGACCTGTCCCTGTTTTGCAGTAAACGAAACATCCCTCAGTACCGGTTTGCCCTTTTCGTAAGAAAACTGGACATGATCGAATGTAATATCGTACCCGTTTGTATGGATATTCTTCTCGCC
The DNA here is from genome assembly GCA_003538135.1 of Oscillospiraceae bacterium. Lineage (GTDB taxonomy): Bacteria > Bacillota > Clostridia > Oscillospirales > Acutalibacteraceae > CAG-177. The sequence continues at coordinate 1,294 of DPOR01000010.1, read as the reverse complement.
GGTTTCCTCCGGGTATTCCTCTATTTCTTTCAAGCGGTTCACCTGAAGCTGTACAGAAAACAGCTCTGCCATATTTGACATCGCCCCGGAAAGCGGATCGTACAGGCGGGAGGCAGCAATCAAAAACAGAATATAGGTAAACAGAGAGGTATCTCCACTTACCACAAGACTATTACCTACTACAATCACCGTTGCCAAACCGAGCCGTAAAAACATCTGGCCGGTTGTCAGCAGACTTGCCGTTGTCATTTCGGATGAAATCTGTGCTTTTTCCGCAGCATCCATCTTTGCGTCCAATTTGCGAAGATAATCTTCTTCCTGATTGCAAGCCTTTATATCCTGTACGGTTTCCAAACATTCCTGAATGCCTTCTGCAAGCTCCAGTCTTGCGTTCATGTGCTTTTTGCTGAGTTTTTCCTGCCATTTCCGTGACAGAATAACGATTGCAAATGAAATCGGAGCTACCCAAAGAAGAGCCAAACCCATTTGCCAGTTGAAAATCAGCAGGCCGATACAAACAATCCCCGTAGAGATAACTGCTCCAAAGAATTGTGGAACCGTATGAGAAAATGCGTGTTCAAAGTTTGCACAGTCGCCCATAATTGTGCTTGTCAGGTCAGCAAGATCACGCTGGTGGAAGAAGGTCAGCGGAAGGGTACGCAATTTTTCCGCAAGCCCGATACGCCGCCTTGCGCTTTCATCATACGTTCCGAGATATGTCGCGGTGTACTGGCAATAATGAAAAATAAAAACAACAGCTAAAATCACAATTCCAATCACAGTGTAAACGGCGGCACTGATCTCTGGCGCACTCGCTCCCAAAACAGGCGCAAGAAGCTGATTGAGGACGATAGCCAGAAGAATAACAGGAAACATAAGGCTGATATTGGCCAGCACCGAATAAACGATCCCTTTTAACAGGTCTTTTGCACCCTGATCGCTTAACGCATACTTCTTTTTTAACGCCTTAATCATGCTGCTCATCCTCCTTTCCGACCTTCCAGGCAATCGAGGTCTGGTAATCCTTCCACATAGAAGAATAAATACCATTTAAGGCTACCAATTCTTCATGCGTACCTCTTTCTGCAATCTGCCCCTCCTTGAACACCAGGATAAGGTCTGCGTCTTGTATCGTAGAGAGCCGGTGGGCAATCATCATAACCGTTTTGTTTTGGGTCAGCCGCTCAAAAGCGAGCTGTATTTGATGTTCATTTTCGGCATCTGCAAATGCTGTGGCTTCATCCAGTACAATAATAGGGGCGTCTTTTAAAATTGCCCTTGCAAGAGCAATCCT
>DPOR01000008.1 GCA_003538135.1 Oscillospiraceae bacterium | reverse complement strand
GCAACCACAGGCGAAGCCGTCTCTGTCACTCCCGACGCCCGCGAGGGCTTCACGGTTGCTGACAACAGCGTCCTTTCCGGCATAGTCGCAGCAGACGGCAGCCTTACCCTCAAGGTTTACTACAGCCGTAACCAGTACAAGCTTACTGTTGACGGCGCAGAGTCCGATGTTTACTTCGGCGCAGCTCTTGAGATTGCCGAGCCGGCAGCCAGAGAGGGCTGGACTTTCACAGGCTGGAATGTTGAGATTCCCGCCACCATGCCCGCAGAAGACCTGACCCTCGTTTCCCAGTGGAGCGAGAACGATGCGGACTACACCGCCTACAACGCGGCAGTCGCAGCGGCTCAGGCTAAGCAGGGCGAAGAGAACTACGACAGAAAGTACACCGCCGAGACCAGAGCTGCTCTTGCAGCAGTCCTCGCAGAGGATGTCTCCGGTAAGAAGTACTCCGAGCAGGGTGTTGTTGACGCAGCCACCCAGGCTATCAATGATGCAGCCGCAGCTCTCGAGCTTATGACCTACACCGCTACCTTCTATGTAAACGGCGAAGTTCATGCAACCGTTACCGCGAAGGTCGGCGAGCAGATCGCAGCTCCCGCAGATCCGATTGTCGACGGTTACAGCTTCACCGGTTGGGATCCCGAGGTCGGAACTATGGGCATCGAGAATGTTAGCTTCAACGCTATCCTTGTTGCCAACAATTCGTCCATCATCTCCGTCACTCCTGAGTCCCCGAACTACGGCGGCATGCACCAGTATGCAATCAAGGTCAAGGGCGAGCCTCAGAAGATCAGAATAGTCGATGCATTCGGCAATACCCGCACGTTTGACAGAAACACCTCCATGACAAGCGATGCCAATGCTCTCGGTATTCTGAAGATAGAGAAGACTGACGACGGCGAAATCTGGACCATCAATGTCAACATTCCCGAGGGCAGATATGTTGCCTTCGCGAAGTTCGGCAAGGATTGGGAAGAGAACGGTCATAACTTCTCTGTCAGATTCGACGTTAAACCCGAAGAGCCGACTCCGGACGGCGTTCTTGAAGTAACCTACAACACCCCGAATTACGGCGGCAAGCAGGAGTACACCTTCAAGGTCTCCGGTAAGGCTGATAAGATTCAGGTTGTCTGCGCAGACGGCGGAACGATAACTCTTACGAGATTTGATCCCAGAGTTACCGTCAAGTCCTATGACGCAGAGGGCATCGAGGTCTATTCGAACAGCACCAACCTCGCTTATGAGATTTGGACTGTCGAGCTTAACCTTCCCGCAGGCAGACACATTGCTAAGGCGAAGTATGGCAGATCTTGGACTGCCGGCACTGAGTTTGATGTAATTATCGACGCGAAGCCCGTATCGGCTGTCAGCGTTACCGAGGTTAAGACCTCTGCTGATTCCGTTGAAGTTACCGTCAACGGCACTGCCACTAAGATCAAGATCGCTGACGCTTCCGGCGCCACCAGAATCTATGACAGAGATCATGCCGATGTCTCCATCGCCCCCGACGGCGACGGCGAGATCTGGACAATCAATGCCAAGCTTCGTGCAGGCGAGTACACCGCAACCGCGAAGTACATCGCTAACGGCAGACAGGTCTGGGATACCACCGACTTTGCTTTCACAGTCTAAGGCTGCGAACGAAAACTGAAAATCCTGCTTTAAACGGCAGGTGAGAAGGGGAGTCGCTCTCGGGCGGCTCCCCCGATTTTTTTGCCTTCAAAGTTCACTTGAACTATTTGATAAAATGTGATACAATGGTTGCAGAACAAGTATAATTTTCAGGTTGGTGAACTTTTATGACTCAGAATATCTCAAAACATACCCTTCAGAGACTTCCGATGTATCTGAGCTATATCAAGGGACTTCCCGAGGATGCGCCGAAAAACATATCTGCTACGACTATCGCCGAAGCACTCCAGCTCAATGATGTCCAGGTGCGTAAGGATCTCGCGAGCGTCAGCTCATCCGGCAAGCCGAAGGTCGGCTACAATGTCAAGGACCTCATTGCGGAGCTTGAGGCTTTTCTCGGCTATAACGATATCGACAACGCCGTTATAGTCGGCGCAGGCAGCCTCGGCAAGGCTCTGCTCAATTACAGCGGCTTCAAGGCCTATGGCCTCAACATAATCGCGGCGTTCGATCTCTGCGAAGAACCCACCGAGTTCCAGGGCAAGACGGTTTTCCCGATAGCCCAGCTCGAGAGCTTCTGCCGCAAGGTGAACATACATATAGGCATAATCACCGTTCCCGCGTCGAGCGCGCAGGAGATATGCGACCTGCTCGTGAACAGCGGCATCCGCGCCATTTGGAACTTTGCCCCGGTGCATCTTGTTGTGCCCGACGGTATACTTGTCCAGAATGAGAACATGGCGTCGTCGCTCGCCCTGCTCTCAAACCACCTGCGCGAGCAGATGAAGAAGTAAAAAGCAAAAAAATCAATCGGCTGCCGAGGAAACCCCGACAGCCGATTTTCTTATACCCCGCAGAAGCCATGCGGTTGTGTTGAGAGCTTGAAAAAGAAATGTGCAATTTTGGAGTTGCAGAGTACACAACCGACCGATTATGGCTCCCCCCTGTAGGAGAGCCGGCTCGGCGAAGCCGAGACTGATGGGGCATTGCGCAGATTTACCCTTTTGCATAGACTGTTTTGTTTCTCGATGTCCCCTTTGTAGGGTGCGGCGACTCGACGCACCGCTGCCGCCGCAGGCGGCACAGGGGGCAAGTCTCAAGCAGAGAGCGTATTACACGACACGGGCGAAATGAATAGATTTTAGGTGACGCTAACGCGTCAAAGGGTCGTCGAGTTGCCGACCCCTACAAAGCAAAGCTTTCCGCAATCCCCTTGTAGAGGCGAACTTAGCTCGCCTGCTGTAGTCACTGCATACACCGTGTAGGCGGATATCATCCGCCCTCTGCATGATTCTGCTAATTTAAGATATAAAAATGTTGACTGACGGCGGTTTTACCCCCACAACCCCTATCAATTACGCGCCGACTCCCAACTAAAAAATCCTACCCACAAAAACTGTGAGTAGGATTCAATGCTTTATAAATGCTTGTTTGTTACTTTATCGGGATGATAACGAAGCTGTACGAGAGCTCCTTGCGGCCGTCTATCGCGTATTTGGGGAGCACGTCCGGGCCGCAGCTGCCTGTGCCGGTGCCTCTGAGGAAGCCGTCGATGTCAATGACCGTCGTGTGCTCGGAGTGGAGGTCGTCGTAGTGCATCGAGCGCTGCATGAGCGCCTGAGTGAAGTGTCTCGCCGTGAAGCTGAGATCCCTGTCGGGGTTGCAAATCATCATTCCGACACCGTCCGCGTCCGTGATGCTGAGTCTGCGAACGCCCGTGCGCACGCCGTAATCCTGCGGCTTGATGTAGAACTCGTCCATGCCGTCGACCGTGGTGTTGTATACGCCGAATGTCGTATGCTCTCGGAAATCGCTCATGTTCTCGTAGGGGCCGTAGCCGAGATATTCTATGTTCTCGAAGCTCTCCGGCATCTCGAGCACGAGTCCGAAGCGCGGCAGAGCGGCGGCGGCTTTCTTCTGAGCCTTCGCGTTGAATACCGTCTCGACCTTTATGCAGCCTGCGGCGTCAACAGTGTATTCAATGCCGACCTTTGCAACAACGCCCTTTTTGGAGCGGAGATTGAAATCGACCGTGAACTTCGCGGTGCGCTTTGAACATGAGAAGTCGGTTGAGCGCGGAATAACCGTTACGTCGTCATATCCTGCCTTCTTCCACTGCTCGATGATAACCCTGTCGTTGTCGAGCATCGCACGGAAAATGTTCGGGATGAAGCCCTTATGCGCGACGGGGGATTGGTTTATGAGCTCTTTTTCGCCGAGCTTGTATGACGTTATTTCGCCGGTTTTCAGGTCGAACTTCACAGACCCGCCGTAGAAATAGACCTTCACGGTATCTCTGCCCTCTCTGCATTTAAACACGCTGCCTACGGGCAGAGGAACCTTCTTGTTCGTTTTCTTTATTACGATCTGCTCGCGTGCGATGAATTTATCGCCGTCGAGATATTCAAAGTTCATGCGGCAGTCGCAGCCGTCGGGTATATCGTCCTTGAAAGTGACTTTTTTGCTCTTGCAGGGCTCAATGTCAAGCGAGAAGCGCTCTTTCTTGTCGCTTTCAATGCCGTCAACCGTCATAGAGCGGACAACTGTGATATAGCCCGAGCTGCGGAAACGGTTGGTGTTCGTAAAAACAAAGCTTCCGTCGCGGTTGAGCTTCGCTCTGAGGGGACGGTAGACCGCCTGCATCTCGAGAGCGCCGCTTGAGGGCGTGCGGTCGGGATGAACAAGACCGTCGACGCAGAAGTTTCCGTCGTGCTTTTTCTCGCCGTGGTCGCCGCCGTAGGTGTATCTATAGGGGCCGTCGGCGTGATATACCGCGTGATCCGCCCATTCCCAGATGCAGCCGCCCATGAGGTTGTCGTATTTATAGAAGCTGTCCCAATATTCCTCCATCGCGCCCGGGCCTACGCCCATCGCGTGAACATATTCGCAGAGGAAATAGGGCTTTGTCTTGTACCATGCGCCCTTATGCGTGCCCTTGCCGACATTTTCAACTTGCTCGTGCGGCGGATACATATCGGAAACCACATCGTAAGCCTTGCGCTTTGTATGTATGACTCCCTCGTAGTGGGTGGGTATTTCGGGGCACATTTCATGCATATAGTCATAGCAGACGTCCTGGCAGGCGTAGCCGCCCGCCTCGTTGCCCAGCGACCACATGGTGATGCACGGATGACTCCTGTCACGCATATACATTCTCTTGACCCTGTCAAGGTAGCGCGGAGCCCATTTGAGGTCGTTGCTGATTTTGTTCATGTCGTTGTGCGGAGCGAAGCACGCGCCGTGAGTCTCGATATCCGCTTCGTCAACTATGTAGAGACCGTATATGTCGGCGAGCGCTATTAAGTGCGGGTCGGGGGGATAGTGCGAGGTGCGCACGGCATTGCCGTTGAACTCTTTTATGAGAAGGACATCCTTTTCGTAGTCGTCGAAGGTCATAACATAGCCGGTTTTGCCGTTTGTGTCGTGATGATTGACGCCCTTGAACTTGATAACCTGTCCGTTAAATGTAAAGGTGTTGCCCTTTATAGCCACTGTTTTGAAGCCCGTAAGGTTTCGCAGCGTCATGAGCTCCTCACCGTTTCTGTACAGTGATATATAAGCGTTGTAGACTGTCGGAACCTCCGCGTTCCACTCTGTGACATCGAGGTCGGTGAAGGTCATATATGTAAGGCGTTCTGCCTTTACAGTCTCGCCCGCAATAACATTGTCGTCCTTCTCGAGCGAGAAGCCGACCTCGCAGCCGTTGAGCTTGCCCTCGAGCGTAACTTCGACGTCCACAGTCCATTTTCCGTCCGCCTTGCGCGGGCGAATGAAGTAGTCGTTGACATATACCGCAGGAAGCCTGTAGAGAAGCACGTCGCGGAAAATTCCGTTTTCGCGGAACATATCCTGGCACTCAAGATACGTGCCGGTGCACCATTTGTGAACGACCGCAAGCAGCTCGTTTGTGCCCTCGTATATGAATTCCGAGATGTCGAACTCCGCCGTATTGTGCGCGCCCTCGCTGTAGCCGACGTACATTCCGTTGACATAGAGGTCAATGCACGGGACAACGCCGAGGAAGCTCAAAATATGAACGTCGTCGGAATTTGTGACCTCAAAGCTCTTGCGGTAGATTCCGGCGGACATATGCTCGGGCAGATTCGGATTGGGCAGGTCGAATTCATAGGGGCAGTTGAGATATACCGGTGGCTCGTAGCCGGTGCGCTGCCAGGTCGAGGGAACCCGTATTTTGTCAAACTCAACGTTCTGCGCATCCAAAACCTCGGGGATGAGCGAGATGTCGCTGTAATATTTGAAATCCCACTCGCCGGAGAGTACCTCGACAAGATCGGAATCGGTGCGCTCGTGTTTAATATCGACGGCGCTCAGCTTTTCCTTTTTTGAATACGGTATAAAATATGCTCGTGCCGCGCACTTGTTGTCCTCAATTACCTTGAAGTCGCGGTAATTTGTTGTATTCAGCTTATACTCCATTTCAAGAGTCCTCCTCAAAAAAAGCACAATGATGCAAATTATAAGCATAGATATATTAGCATATTTTCCCTCAATCTTCAATCCACAGGCGAATTTGTTCATAATTTTTTTTAAATGTCCTACCAATTTTGACCATTTTGTGGTATTATAGTTCTGTTGACAGAAGATAATTTTTGTGAAAGGGCTGCGCAATGAGCAAACAGTATTCGGTACCTTTTGATAAAGTAAACATAACGGGCGGCTTCTGGAAAGACCGCATTGCTTTAAACGAGTCTGTGACGCTCGACAGCGTGCGCCGCAGGTTTGAGGACACGGGGAGATTTTCGGCTCTCGGCTGCAACTGGAAGCAGGGCGAGCCCGATCGCCCGCATTTTTTCTATGACTCCGATGCCGCGAAGTGGATGGAGGCTGCGGCATATGTGCTCTCAAAGCATAGTGACGCCGAACTCGAAAGCTATGTCGAGGAGCTGATTGACCGCATTGAGAGGAACATGACTCCCGACGGATATTTTAACGTCTGGTACACTGTGGTCGAGCCCGGCAAGCGCTTTACCGACCGCGATCATCACGAGCTCTACTGCGCGGGGCATCTCATCGAAGCGGCAGCAGCCTACTATGAGGCGACGGGCAAGCGTCGATTCCTCGACCTTATGCGCCGCTATGCCGAGCTTATCGAAACAGTTTTTTGCAGGGAGGATTCCGCGGCGTTTACTACCCCGGGTCATCCCGAGATAGAGCTCGCTCTTGTGCGTCTGTACCGCTGCACGGGCGAAAAGCGTTGGCTCGACCTCAGCCGCTTCTTTGTGGATAAGCGCGGCAACAACGAAAAGGACAGGGGACAGGCGAGCGGCTTTGCCTCCGAGGACTATCTTCAGGATATGATACCCCTGCGCGAGCAGACGCAGGCCACCGGACACAGCGTCAGAGCCTGTTATATCTACAGCGCCATGGCGGATATCGCCTATGAGTGCGGCGACAGAGAGCTGCTTGCCGCTGCGAACAGTATATTTAAGAATATAACGGAGCACCGTATGTATATCACGGGCGGCATCGGCTCGACCCGCGTCGGCGAGGCGTTCACGGTTGACGGCGATTTGCCGAACGAGACCGCCTATGCAGAGACCTGCGCCGCCGTTTCCTTGGCGATGTTTGCACAACGTATGTCACTGACTGCAGTCGATTCCCGCTATGCCGATACGGTGGAGCGGGTCATATATAACGGCTTTCTCTCCGGCGTATCGCTCGACGGAAAGAGCTTCTTCTATGAAAATCCGCTCTCGATAGACCTTTCAAAGCGGAATATAAAATATTGGCGCGGCGAGGAAGTCCGCCTGCCTATAACGCAGCGCGTCGAGGTGTTCGACTGCTCCTGCTGCCCGCCGAATGTCGCCCGCTTTGTCGAGAGCATCGGAAAGTATATATATTCGTATGACGGCGACACGGTCTATGTCCATCAGTTTATGCAGAGCGATACCGATATTGATATGAACGGCGGGACGGTGCATGTCTCTCAAATAACGGACTATCCGTCCGACGGCGGAGTGACCGTTTGCGTCGGCGGCGCACCCGTGAAGCTCGCTGTCAGAATACCCTCGTGGTGCCGCGATTTTTCTGTCGAAGCAAAGCTCGCCGAAAATCTCGGTACGAGCGGCGGCTATATGCTTTTTGACTGCCGTGACGGCGCAAAAATAGAGCTTTATTTCGATATGTCCCCGATTATCGTCTCCGCCGACCCCTCCGTGCACGAGGATTCCGGCAAGGTCGCCGTTATGCGCGGTCCGGTCGTCTACTGCGCCGAGGGTGTGGACAACGGCGACATATTCTCGCTCTCCCTCTCCTCCGAGCTCAACGCCGAGCCCGTCGATTTGGGCTTCGGTATACCGGCTCTCGATGTTGACGGGACGAGAATCTCGGGCTCGGGTGCGCTCTATGCGCCCGCCGATGAGATGAAGCATGAGCCGACACGCATCAGACTCATTCCGTATTTCGCCTTTGCAAACCGCGGCGAGAGCGATATGCAGGTCTGGATGAGCACAAGATAATACATTAATAATAAAATAAATAAAGTCGTAAAGGAGAAATATTATGCAGCAGCTTGATATCAAGAGCTTCGATTCAACCCCGATACATTGCTACCTCTGGGACGATGTGGAAAGCCCCAAGGGTGTTGTGCAGATTTCGCACGGAATGTGCGAATATGCCGGCAGATATCACGAAGTGGCACAGATGTTCAATGAGCACGGCTATATAGTCTTTGCCGACGATCATCGCGCCCACGGAAACACCGAGACCGACGAGAACCGCGGCAGACATCCGGGCGATATCGAGAGAAAGACCGTCAAGGATCTTGTGTTCTTCTACAATTGGCTCAAGGAGCGCTATCATCTTCCGCAGGTGCTCATGGGTCACAGCTACGGCAGCTTTTTGGCGCAGGATTTCCTCCAGCAGGGGACGGACGTCAAGGCCGTCGCACTCTGCGGAACCGCCGATATGAACGGCGCGCAGGCTGCACTCGCTCTGCTCTGGCCGCTTGAGCTGTTCGCCAAGGATTGGCGCCCGAAGTTCGTCAATCCCGTGAGCGATATGATTTTTGACGCGCGCTATAAGGGCGAAAAAGGTCCGAGCCAGTGGGTGACGAGCGACGTGGAGCGCCGACAGGTGTTCATTGACGACCCCATGGCGGGAATAGATATCAGCGTCAACTTCGATTGGAATATGATAAAGGCGTTCGGCAGGATATATAAAAAAGAAAATATCGCAAAGATCAGCCCCAATGTCCGCATCGGCATTTTCAGCGGCGATATGGATCCGATAGGAGGCACGAAGTCGTCAAAGGCGAAGAAGCTTCTTCGGCGCTATCGCAAGGCGGGACTCAACGCAAAGATACATATATATAAAGACGCCCGTCACGAGCTGCACAACGAGAAGTGCCGCGACGAATATTTCCGCGACATTGTCGGATTTTTTGACAGCGCAATAAGCGCAGCGGAGTCGGCAGTAGTCTGAGTTCGTTATATATCAAGGCCTGTGCGGTTCTTAATTCCGCGCAGGCTTTTTTGACTCTCCGCACGGTCAAATAAAATGAAGAAAATCTGAAAAAAATTGAATTTTACTGTTGACAAGTGCGGCCGGTTGTGTTATTATAGTCGAGCACTTGAGAGACG
>DPOR01000005.1:176199-236828 GCA_003538135.1 Oscillospiraceae bacterium | reverse complement strand
TCTTTAACTATGGGAAACTCCCTTCTCCCATTTTGATATTGCGGACTCGCTTAAAAACAGTTTTTCGGCGAGCTCCTTTTGGGTCATCCCCTTTTCGTTTCGCTTTTGACGCAAAAACTGACCGAATGTTGATTTGTTGACCATTTCGATCACCTCCGCTGCGTATAATAGCACCGCCCGCCGGATTTGTCACGGGAGTGTCAGTCAAGTCGCCTTTTTCGGGGCTGTTTACCGCTGGTTGAGGACAATTTTTGTTTAAATTCAAGCCGTTTGTCCGAATCGGAAATAAGCTCCGACAGTCTGCTGTTATCTGCTTTTCACCGAAATTATTGCAAATATATTATAGAATATAATTTTGCGGCGCGTCAATACTTTTTGCCGACGAAAACATATGCGGTAAAAAAATATGTTTTTCGCGCCGTGTTAATTTCTGCTTTACTTTACACTTTGTTTTTTGTATAATGTTGTGTGTATAAATTTGACTTTTTTGATAACGAGGTTTTTGTATGCTGCAATTTGAAGAGTTGAGGCTTGAGCTCAACGATAATAAACAGAAGCTCTCCGAGCTGCGCGAGGCTCTCGGTCTCGACGCGCTCAAGGAGGAAATAGCGAAGCTTGAGGAGCAGACCGCCGCAGAGGAGTTCTGGGGCGACATAGAAAATTCGCAGAAGGTGCTCCAGAGAATAAGCCAGCTTAAAAATAAGGTCGCGGCTTATACTTCGCTCGAGACCGCTTTTGACGACACGATGACCCTTATAGAGCTCGCCGACGAGGAAGAGGATCTCTCCATGTTCGACGAGTGCCGCGAGGGTGTTACAAAATTTGAGGACGAGCTCGAGAAGCAGACCCTCAGCACGCTCTTGAACGGCGAATACGACGCAAAGAACGCACTTCTCACTTTCCACGCGGGCGCGGGCGGAACCGAGGCTCAGGACTGGACGCAGATGCTCGTTCGTATGTATCAGCACTGGGGCGAGAAGCATGACTTCAAGGTCAGTATGCTCGACTTCCTTGACGGCGACGAGGCGGGACTCAAATCCGCCGTTCTGCTCGTCGAGGGTGAGAATGCATACGGCTATCTCAAGGGCGAGATGGGCGTTCACCGCCTTGTCCGCGTCTCCCCGTTCGATTCCTCCGGGCGCAGGCACACCTCCTTTGCATCGCTTGAGGTCATGCCCGAAATCGATGACAATATAGAAGTTGAAATAAATCCCGACGACCTTAAAGTCGACACCTACCGCGCGAGCGGCGCGGGCGGTCAGAAGGTCAACAAGACCTCGTCCGCCGTGCGTATAACGCATATCCCGACCGGCATAGTGGTCTCCTGCCAAATAGAGCGCAGTCAGCATCAGAACCGCGAGGTCGCCATGAGAATGCTCAAGTCGAAGCTCCTTGAAATAAAAGAGCGCGAGCATCTCGACAAGATAGAGGATATCAAGGGCGATCAGAAGGAAATCGGCTGGGGCAGCCAGATTCGCTCCTATGTCTTTATGCCCTACACCCTCGCCAAGGATCACCGCACAGGCTTTGAAAACGGCAACATCAACGCCGTTATGGACGGCGATATAGACGGCTTCATCAACGCTTATCTCAAAATGGAGTCGCTCAAGAATCAGGACTGATAATATGAACATTATCGACATTTCGCGCGACGCTCTGAAAACCGAGATATATCCGGGAGATCCCCTGCCGCACGCCGAGTTCGTCAGCCGCATAGGGGAGGCCTCGGACTGCAATCTGTCGACCCTCTTCTCCTGCGTGCACACGGGCACTCATGCCGACGCACCGCTGCATTTTATCGACGGCGGCGCGAGCATCGACGAGGTGCCGCTCGAGCCGTTTATCGGCCCGTGCACGGTTATCGAGGCGCCCGAGGGCGCAATAACGGGCGAGGATGTCAATAATTATTTCCCACAGAAATGCGAACGCCTGCTCATAAAGGGCGGCGGCAAAGCGTATTTTCACAGCAGCGCCGCGGAGGAGCTTGCCGATATCGGGCTGATGCTCATAGGCACGGACTCCCTTTCCGTCGGCACAAAGGGCGACCAGACCGCCCCGCACAAGGCGTTTTTGGGGGCGGGGATATGCGTGCTCGAGGGGCTCGACCTGAGCGAGGTCTCCCCCGGCAGCTACTACCTCTTCGCCGCGCCTGTGAAGCTCGGCGGGCTCGAGGGCGCACCCGTGCGCGCGGTGCTTATTGACGACTATATTTTTTGGGGCGGCCGTTGACGCTGCGCCGTATATGCCATAAACGAAAGGCGTGTTCTGCTTAATGAAGCGTTTTCTTGACGTTTTGCTCAGCCTGCTGGCTATCATATTCCTGTCGCCGCTCATGCTTGTTATCTGCCTGATAATAATCTGCGACGACGGTATGCCTGTCATATTCAGGCAGGACAGAGTCGGCAGGGGCGACAAGCTGTTCAAAATCAAAAAATTCCGCACGATGAAAAACGGCGCGCCCAATCTTTCGACCGCCGATTTCGAGGAGTCGGACGAATACATCACCCGCTCGGGCAAATTCCTTCGCAGGACGAGCCTTGACGAGCTGCCGCAGCTGTTCAACGTCCTCGCGGGAGACATGAGCTTTATCGGTCCGCGCCCGCTCATCCCCGAGGAGAGCCATATACGCGACCTGCGCCGCGAATACGGGGTATATTCCGTGCGCCCGGGGCTCACCGGCTGGGCGCAGGTAAACGGCAGAGACTGCCTCTCCGACGAGGAAAAGGCGAGCTATGACCGCGAATATATCGAGCGCCGATCGCTCGCATTCGATACAAAAATATTCTTCCGCACCATAAAAGTCGTGCTCACGGGCAAGGACGTTGTCGAGGGCGGAATGAATCATAAGGACAAAAAATGAGCCGCATATTGCGGCTTCAGTCTGTCGAAAAAGTCTGTCATCGTACGGGCTCAAGGCTCCCCTGTGTAAGGGGAGCTGTCACGGCTAAGCCGTGACTGAGGGGTTGTTGCAATGAAAGTTCAAAATACTCAGCATTTTTGAAAAATTTCAACTTATTCAGAACAATCCCTCCGGCGCTTCGCGCCACCTCCCTTTACACAAGGGAGGCTTTGATTTTTGCGAAACCACCAAAAATAGATTTATAGACACGCTCGAGCCGCATATTGCGGCTTTATTTGTAGGCGCAGCGTATTTTATTTTTTGTAAAGGTAACGTCGAAAAGGTAATGTCAACGACCCGATAAACCCGGGCGAACAAGCTCCCAATAGCCGCACTTGCCTATCCCCTTTTGAACGTGAAAGACGATATAAAGTGCCGCAGATAAACAAAATTGCTCCCAGACGGCATTTCTTTAAAACAAAAGCCGCCGCGGAGCGAGACTCCGGGCAGCTTATATATAAATTTTGCGGCTGTTATGCCACGCCGAGATATTCCTCAAGGCACAGATTTTTCGCCTTCATCTCCTTTGCGGCCTCAACGCCGACATAGCGCCAGTGCCAAGGCTCAAAGGTTATCTTCGTTATATTCTGCTTGTCCTTGGGGTATCTTAACACAAAGCCGTAGTCCGCGGCGTGAGCCTGGAGCCAGCGGTATTCCTTCGTGTTCTCGAAGCTCTCGTATATCGAGAGTATATCCATACACAGTCCCGCGTTGTGCTCGCTCGTCTGCGGAGGCAGGATTATCTCGGACGCCATTATCGTCGCCTGCTTTTTGCTGTAGCCCTGCTTCATGTAGAGGCTTATCCTCGCCTCGAAGTTTCTCCTCTGATGCTCTATCGAGCGGTAGCCGGACAGGGGCGAGAGCTTGATCCCGTCCTCGAGCGCCGCGTTATACATCTCTATATAGTGAGGAGCGACGCGGTAGTCGAGCAGCCCGTAGCTGTATCCGCCATAGATGTCCACAACGGTCTGCGCGGTCTTGACCGTGTAATCCGCGGGCAAAATGTAGTCGCGGTTGACGAGGGTCAGATACCACTTTTCTTCGTCTATTTTAGTCACCTTCGGCGAAAAGCCCGCATATGCGTATTCATATTCGGAACTGCCTCCAGAGGGGGCGTTCGTGGTCTTTTGGGCGGTCGGCTTTTCGGTTTGGGCAGCGGTGCTTTGAATTTCGGATTCCGACGCGGTGACTTCTGCGGAGCGGCTCTCGGACTGAGACTCGCCCGAGGTTCCGTCCGGGACTTTGTCGTTCCTCGAGCGTACCTTGAGAATGGCGTATGTGCCGACGAGGGCAACGAGAATTACCGCGAGAATAATCGCGAGTATCGAGCGTACATTCTTATTCATTTTCCATATCTCCCATTGAGGTTTCGACAGCTTTCGGCTGCGACACAAATATATCACAATATATCTGCCGTGTCAAACACAAGGCGGAATCTTTAAAACGAAAGGGGTTTTATCATGAAAGCTCAGGACAGTGTCAAAAACTATCCGTCCGCGCTCAGAGAGATGACGAACTTCTCGGTTCGCGGGATCAAAAAAATCTGCAAGGACGTAGGCCCCAGACCCGCGGGCAGCGAGCAGGAGCACGAGGCTCAGAAACTCATGGCCGCCGAGCTCGACGGCGCGTGCGACAAGGTCGAAATCGAGCCCTTTGACGTGCACCCCGGCGCGTTCCTCGGCTGGATACTGACGGACGGCATAATGATGATCGCCGCCATAGTCCTTTTCTTCTTCGGCATGAGCGCCATAGCGTTGGCTCTCTGCGCGCTCTCGCTTATTTTTGCAATTGTCGAGTTCCTGCTCTACAAGAAGCTGCTCGACCCCTTCTTCCCCAAAAAGACGTCGCATAACGTCGTCGCCGTCAGAAAGCCCAAGGGCGAGGTCAGGCGCCGCATAATTTTCTCCGGCCACGCGGACAGCGCCAACGAGTGGAGATTCACCTATTACGGCGGCTCGAAGCTGCTCGTGCCGATAATCGGCCTGAGCTTTGTCGGCATCCTGCTCGGACTTGTGCTCGGCATCTGGGCGGTTGCGGCGGGTCACGCCTTTTCCGCGGCGGACAGCGGCGCTCTCAACGTCATGAGATATGTTTTCCTCGCGTGGATACCCATTCTCTTTACGGCTCTTTTCTTTGAAAACAAGAAGCGTCCCGTCATGGGCGCTAATGACGACCTCACGGGCTGCTTTATCTCCATGGCAGTAGTAAAATATATGCAGCAGCACGATATACGCTTTGAAAATACCGAGGTTTGGGTGGTTCTCACCGGCTCGGAGGAGGCAGGTCTGCGCGGCGCAAAGGCGTTTTGCAAGGCTCATAAAAATGAGCTGAGCGACGTCGAGACGGTTTTTGTCGGGCTTGACACAATACGCGACTACGACTTCGCCGCCGTCTATTCGCGCGACCTCACGGGCACCGTTAAGAACGACGCGGGCGCGTGCGCGCTCGTTAAAGAGGCCGCAAAGCAAACCGGTCTCGACCTGCCCTATAAGAGCGTTTTCTTCGGCGCTACCGACGCCGCCGCCGTCACTCAGGCGGGCATGAAGGCCGTTTCCGTAGCCGCAATGGATCCCGCTCCGGCGAAATATTACCACACGAGACTCGACACTGCGGACAATCTCGACATAAAGACGGTTGAGGCTGTTCTCGGCGTGGCGCTCGAAACCGCATTCCTCTTCGACGAAAAGGGTCTTTCCGACTAATCGTTTGTATATTATAACCAAATAAACCGCCTGTTTTTCGATAATTATAACAAAAATGGGCGGTTTTGTTAATTTTACTGTAATAATTCAAATAAATATGTTATAATAATTCAGTCTAAAGAGCAGCGGAACTGCGGCGCAGCATAATAAAATTGTGCGCTTCCGCTTAAAAACGAAAGGGGACTTAACCTTCATGAAAAAAAAGATCTATGCCGTATGTGCGCTCGTGCTTATTGCCGCGATGTTCTTCTCGTTTGCGGCGTGCGACGCCGGCACCACCGACACTGAGCAGACGACAGTTGCCGCGATGTCCGAGATGCCCGTTGGCAAGGAGGCAATGGTCAATTACTACAACAGCGTTATCAACGCCGTCAAGGTCAAGAAACCTGCTGTTAAGAAATTCCAGAGCACCGAAAACGTTTCGAATATCATATGCGGAACCGAGGACGGCGAGCGCAATACCCTGCTCGAAAAGGCCGTTCCCACGCTCAAGAAGTTCGTTTTCGCCGGCACAAAGAAAGCCTTTGAGGAGAGCAGAAACGCCGAGACTAAGTACGGCGAGGATCTGACCGCGCTCTTCCCCGTATCCGGCGAGAGCTGGTCGAGCACACTCACCGCCGCCGACGTTGAATCGGCCGAGATAGAGGCGAGCGAGGACAACAGCCGCCGCACGCTTACCCTTGTCATTAAGGAGCCGAGCGTCGATGTTGTCAAGAAGGCGTTCAATCTCGGCTCCGAGGCCGACAGAGACGCGGCCGTCAAGGAGTTCAGAGACAAGCTCAAGGGCTATATCAGCTTCACCGATATCGAGTCTCTGACCTACACCGAGTGCAGGATAATCTGCGTTATAAACACAGAGGATAACACCGTCGCTTCCGTCGAGTACATAAGAACCGAGAAGATAACGACCACTATTACAGGCGACGGCACTCTTGCCGGGATAGGCACGCTTCCCTGCTCGTTCGAGTACACCTACGGCGAGAAGTACGAGATGAACTGGACCGATCCTTCAACCACAACCACTGCCGAGGCAGACTGACAAAAAACCAAAGTGAGTCCTCCGAGACAGCTCGGGGGACTTTTTTTGATTACGTATCGGGGGAATTATTTTGTTTGCACGGATAAACAGCATGGGGCTTTTCGGCATGGACAGCTACACTGTTCAGGTTGAGGCGGATCTCTCGCAGGGTCTGCCGAGATTTGACATAGTCGGACTGCCCGACGCCGCGATAAGCGAGGCGAAAAACAGAGTCCGCTCCGCGATAAAAAATACGGGCTTCGCGTTTCCCGTCAGCCGAATTACGGTGAATCTCGCGCCCGCGGACACGCGCAAGGAGGGCTCGGTATACGACCTGCCCATTCTCATGGCGCTGCTCAAGGCCGGCAGACAGATAGGCTTTGACTCCGACAACACGGCGTTCATCGGCGAAGTTGCGCTCGACGGGCTCGTCCGCCGTGTCGACGGCGCGCTGCCCATGGTTATAACCGCCGCAAAGAGCGGGATAAAGACCGTGTTTGTCCCGACGGAAAACGCGGCGGAAAGCTCGGTTGTCAAGGGCATAGATGTAATCCCCGTCAGAAGTGTCGAAAAGCTGATAAAGCACCTGCGCGGCGAGGAGACGATAGCTCCCGCGCGGTTCGACGATTTCAGAGACAGCTATGCGCCCGACGAATTTGCGCCGGACTTCCGCGACGTCAGAGGTCAGGCGGAGGTAAAACGTGCGCTCGAAATAGCCGCCGCAGGCGGACACAATATAATCATGGTCGGCCCGCCCGGCTCGGGAAAGAGTATGCTCGCAAAGCGCCTGCCGTCCATATTGCCGGACATGACGTTTGAAGAGAGCCTCGAGACTACGAAGCTCTACTCCGTCGCGGGAGCGCTGCCGGACGGCGTGTCGCTGATAACCCAGCGCCCGTTCCGCTCGCCGCACCACACCGTCTCGCCCGCGGGTCTCTCGGGCGGCGGCACAATTCCGCGCCCGGGCGAGATATCCCTGGCGCATAACGGAGTGCTGTTCCTCGATGAGCTGCCGGAGTTCTCGCGCCAGGCAATGGAGGTGCTGCGCCAGCCGATGGAGGACTCGAAGATAACGATTTCCCGCGTCTCCGCGTCGCTCTCTTATCCGTGCTCGGCGATGATAGTCTGCGCCATGAACCCGTGCCCCTGCGGATATTACGGACACCCGACCCGCCAATGTACCTGCACGCAGCAGTCGGTTCAGCGCTATCTCTCGCGCCTCTCCGGCCCTCTGCTCGACAGATTGGATATACATATCGAGGTGCCGCCCGTTGAATTTGCAAGCCTGTCCGGGACCTCGCAGGAGGAGTGCTCCGCGGATATCAGAAAGCGCGTCAATGCGGCGCGCGCCGTTCAGACCGAGCGCCTCAGGGGCAGCGGCATAGCCTGCAATGCGAAGATGGACGCGGCGCAGACGAAAAAGTTCTGCCGCCCGACTCCCGAGGGCATGATACTGCTCGAAAGGGTGTTCGAAAAATTAGAGCTCTCCGCCCGCGCATACGATAAAATCCTGCGCATAGCGCGCACCGTCGCCGACCTCGACGGCAGCGAAACGGTGAACTCCGACCACATATCCCAGGCCGTGCAGTACCGCTCTCTCGACCGCACGCTGTGGAGAAACGTGAAGTGAGACTGTAGACTGTAGATTATAGACTGCAGACTATAGATTTTACGGCAAAAGCTCCCTCTCAAGAGAGGCTCCGTAAGGAAGAAGGCAGGACAAAATTTGTACTGCCTTCTTTTTGTACTATCCCAAAAAATCGAAGCTCGCTGTGTCTATGGATAAAAGTGATATTATATTCGCCGGTTAAGCTGCCGCAGGCAACATAACTATGCGAAGCATAATATCACTGTCCGAAGGACAATATAACTCGCCGTCAGGCGAATATAACTGAGGCGGACTTTCTTACGGAGTGCGCCTCTAAGGGGCTTTTTCTTATTAAAATTAAAAATATGGCTTAAAATCGCTGTTTGTTCACATAATAATTAAAATTTATCTCAATTTCGTATACAATAATCATTGACATTTGTGGTATAATCGGAAAAGGAAGATGGATAACAGCATCCGTCGGAAAGGTGAATGGAAAGAATATGGATTTCAACGGTCAGAAATGCCCTGCCTGCGGCAGGAGCTTCGATCAAGATGACGATATAGTCGTCTGCCCGGTCTGCGGCACCCCGCAGCACCGCTCATGCTGGGATGAGAGGGGCGAGTGCGTCAACGCAGCCCGCCACGCCGAAGGCTACGTCTGGCAGCCCGAGACGCCCGAATACAGCGCCGAGCCTCATACTGAGGAGCAGACGCAGGACAGCCAGAACACGCAGATCTGCCCCGTTTGCGGCTCGGAGAACGAGCCCAATTCGCTCAGCTGCACAAACTGCGGCGCTCCCCTGACTGCGGGCGGCGCGCAGCCGTTCAACCCGTTCTTCAAGGCGGGCGAAGCGGGCAACCCGTTCCTCTACGGCGTGACACTCGACCCCGAGAGCGAGATAGACGGCGCAAAGGTCAAGGACATCGCCTGCACGGTGCAGTCGGCGAGCGCGAGATATATCCCGAAATTCAAGGCCATGGCCGAGAAGAAAAAGAAAATATCCTTCAACTGGGCGGCGTTTTTCTTCAGCCCCTATTGGCTGTTTTACCGCAAGCTCTGGCAGGCGGGACTCATATTTATGGGTCTTATGCTCGCCGTAGCCCTGCCGTTTACTTCAAAGGTCGAGGCGTTCACAACCGCCTATCAGGCTTATTCGGAGGCGATATACACCTCGTCTCAGGCGGATGTTGCGGCGGCACTCGAAAAAGTGATGTCGGCGATGATACCTATCCTCCCGATGCTCGGCATACAGATTGTTCTGCACATTGTCGCCGGGTTTATCGCAAACCCGCTCTATAAGCGCAGCGTTACGGCAAAAGTGCAGAAGCTCCGCGCCGCGTTCCCCGACGACCGAGCCTTTGAGGCAGTGACAATGAGAAGGGGCGGAACATCGATTTTGCTTGCTTTTGCGAGCTATATCGGTTATTATATTATATACAATCTGCTGCTTTATGCGGCAGAGCTGCTTATAAAATAATAAAGAAAGGTTTGGTTTAAAATGAAAGTCAAAAAGGCCATTATCCCTGCGGCAGGTCTCGGCACAAGAGTTCTCCCCGCATCCAAGGCTGTCCCGAAGGAGATGCTCAACATAGTCGATAAGCCGGCTATCCAGTATCTTGTAGAAGAGGCCGTTGCGGCGGGAATCGAGGACATCCTTATCATAACCAACCGCGGCAAGGGAGTTATCGAAGACCACTTCGACCATTCCTTCGAGCTTGAGGCAAATCTTGCCGGCAAGAAGAATAAGGAAAAAATCTACGAAGAGATCAAGGCTGTCGCAAACCTTGCAAATATATATTTCATCCGCCAGAAGGAGACCAAGGGTCTCGGCCACGCAATTCTCTGCGGCAAGAGCTTTGTCGGCGACGAGCCGTTCGCGGTTCTCTACGGCGACGACGTCACCGTCAGCGATGACCCGGTAACCGCTCAGCTCTGCAGAGCCTATGAGAAGTACGGCAAGGGCGTTGTCGGCGTCAAGGAAGTTCCCGATAACCTCATCTCGATGTACTGCTCGCTCGACGTCACCCCTCTCGAGGGCCGCGCGATGAGCTGCCACAAAATCATTGAGAAGCCCACCCCCGAGCAGGTCATGTCGAACTACGCCATCCTCGGCAGAGTCGTTCTTCCTCCCGAGGTTTTCGGTATGCTCGAAAAGGGTCTGACCGATATTAAGCCCGGCGAGGAGCTGTTCCTGACCGACGTTATGAGCGAGCTCGGCGCAAGAGGCGACCTCGTAGCTTATGATTTCGAAGGAATCCGCTACGACATGGGCAACAAGCTCGGCATCATGAAGGCAAACTGTGAGGTTGCCCTCAGGCATCCCGAGATAGGCGACAGCTTCAAGGCTTACCTCAAGGAGCTTGTCAAGACCCTCGACTGATAGAATCTAACAACCGAGTCACACAAATAAATTGCACAACGAACAACCAAAGGAGCGCATATGCGCTCCTTTTTTTATCCGCGGCAAGAGGGGTGTGGCACAATAAATCGCTTTTCTCCCCCCTCCCCCCCCCGCAATCTCATTTCGTCCTTCGCATATTGCAGAGCCGGCGTGTTTGTTTTTATTTATCATCTAACAGACTGACGGCGTTTTAAGTCGCGGTCAACGCTCTTCGCCGAATATAGCGCTTATTTTACGGCATAAATACGAAAACCGCCCGGAAAGCCTCGGGCGGTTCGGTTTATTTTTCGGTTTTGTTAAAGATTTCTCTCGCTTTTTGCGCGTCCTGCGCTATCTGGTCGCCGAGCGCGTCGAGCGAATCAAAGACTCTTTCGGGGCGGATATACTGAAGAAGTCTTACCTCAACATCCTTTCCGTAGAGGTCGCCGGAGAAGTCGGTTATGCAGGTCTCGCTGCGCAGGTCGTCGCAGGTAAATGACGGTCTGCGTCCGATATTGGTGACCGCCGCGTGAAGCTCGCCGTCTATCGGCACGCATGAGGCGTATACGCCGAACTTCGGGACGATAAAGCCCTCGGGGAAATGCTGGTTTATCGTCGGAGCGCCTATGAGCCTGCCGCGCCTGTCGCCGCTGACGACGGTAAATTTATAGGAAAACTCGCGCCCGAGCATGGCGTTCGCGTCCTCGACATAGCCGTTTGAAAGGGCGTTTCTTATTCTCGTTGAGCTTATCGGTGCGCCGTTATACTCGGTGCGCTGTGCAACGGCGCATAAAACTCCGTGAGCCTTGCACAGCTCCTCGAGGTCGTGGGAATCCGCGGCGGCGTTTTTCGCAAAGCGGTAGTTGTAGCCGCAGCAGACCGCGCCCGCGTTCAGCTCGTCTATTAAAATCTCGTTGACGAACTGCCGCGCCGACATATCGGCTATACGCGCGAAGGATATCTTTTGAACGGTTATTCCGAGGCTCTCGAGCATTTCGTCGCGCGCCTGGCGGGTCATCAGCTCCGGGGGCGACCCCGCGCCGACGACTTTAAGCGGGTGCTCGTCAAAGACGAGGGCGCACGGCTCGAAGCCGCGCTCTTTAAACGATAGGGCGAGGTCAAGCACAGCCCTGTGACCCCTGTGGAGTCCGTCAAAGCTGCCCAATGCAACCGCTCGGCGCTGTGTCATTTCTCTCTCCCCTTTCAAATTATTTTCCCTTGAACTGCTGCTTGAGTCTCTTCTCCTTGGAGAGGATGCGCTTTCTGAGTCTGAGCGACTTGGGCGTTACCTCAAGCAGTTCGTCGTCCTTTATAAATTCCATGCACTGCTCAAGGCTCATCACCGTATGGGGCACGAGGCGCAGCGCGTCATCGGAGCCGGAGGCACGGGTGTTTGTCAGATGCTTATTCTTGCAGATATTGCAGACAATGTCCTCATTCTTGGCGCATTCGCCGACTATCATGCCCTCGTAGACCTCAACGCCCGCGGGGATGAACAGCCTGCCTCTGTCCTGAGTGTTGAACAGACCGTAGGCGGTGCTGACTCCCGTTTCATGCGCGACTATCGAGCCGCGCTCGCGGGTAACTATCTCGCCCTTATAGGGCTCGTAGCCGTCGAAAAGCTGGTTCATGATGCCGTTGCCGTTTGTGTCGGTGAGGAACTCCGCGCGGTAGCCGATGAGTCCTCTCGACGGGATGCGGAACTCAAGGTGAGTCGCGCCGCCGTCGCGTGTGCCCATGTTTATAAGCTCGCCCTTGCGGGAGCCGAGCTTCTCTATGACCGCGCCGACATACTGCTCGGGGACTTCGACTATCAGCAACTCCATAGGCTCGCAGGTCTTGCCGTCTATTTCCTTGAGGATGACCTTCGGGCGCGAAACCTGAAACTCATAGCCCTGGCGGCGCATAGTCTCTATAAGAATCGAAAGATGCAGCTCGCCGCGGCCGGAGACTTTAAACGTGTCTGTCGAATCCGTCTCCTCAACGCGCATACTGACGTTCGTCTCGACCTCCTTGAACAGGCGGTCTCTTATATTTCTCGAGGTAACGAACTTGCCCTCGCGGCCCGCGAACGGGCTGTCGTTGACCATGAAGTTCATGGATATCGTGGGCTCGTCTATTTTTATAAACGGCATCGGCTCGATGCAGTCGGGTGAGCAGGCGGTCTCGCCGATATTTATGTCGCCTATGCCGGAGATGCAGACGATATCGCCCGCAGCGGCGGAATCGACCTCGACACGCGAAAGCCCCTCAAACTGATAGAGGCGCGACACCCTGACATTCTCCTGAGTGCCGTCCGTCTTGCAGAGCACTACGGGCTCGTTCTTCGTCACTCTGCCGCGCTCGACTCTGCCGACACCGATTCTGCCGATATAGTCGTCATAGTCAAGGCTCGTGAAGAGAATCTGAAGCGGGGCATCGACGTCGCCGTCGGGAGCTTCGATATGCTCGAGAATTGAGTCGAGCAGCGGGCGCATATCGCCCGAGCGGACATTGGGATCGAGCGAGGAATAGCCGTCTCTTGCCGAAGCATAGACAACGGGGAAGTCGAGCTGATCCTCCTCGGCGCCGAGGTCGATGAACAGGTCAATGACCTCATCGACAACCTCTGCGGGGCGCGCGTTGGGTCTGTCGACCTTGTTGATAACGACAAGAACCTTCTTCTTGAGCGCAAGAGCCTTTTTGAGGACGAAGCGCGTCTGGGGCATACAGCCCTCGAATGCGTCGACGAGCAGAAGCACGCCGTCAACCATCATGAGTATGCGCTCGACCTCGCCGCCGAAATCGGCATGGCCGGGAGTGTCAACGATGTTGATTTTCACGCCGTTATAGTGGACGGCGGTGTTCTTCGAAAGTATGGTTATTCCGCGCTCGCGCTCAATGTCGTTTGAGTCCATGACCCTTTCCTGAACCTGCTCGTTGGCTCTGAATATGCCGCTCTGCTTGAGCATCTCGTCAACGAGGGTGGTCTTGCCGTGGTCAACGTGCGCTATTATGGCTATATTTCTTACGTCTTCTCTCTTTGCCAAAAGGATTCACCCGTTCCTGAAAAAATTTGTGATGATAAAAGCTGAAAACGGTCTTCGGATGGCTGTTTTTCCGTCAGCGCGCACAAAAACAGACCGAAATCTTTGTGCGTCCTGACGAAAAAACCCCCGACAGACGACCGCGCCGCCGCCAAATGCGACGGAAAACCTGCGCTTGCAAAAGCTTCTAAAAAGCACTTTTTCGGCGGAACGCGAGGTCCCGCCGAAAATCCGTGTATGTTTTGATTATTCGCCCTTCATCTCAAGGAGCTTAACCTTACCCTCATAGGAAGCAACGCTGACCTTGATGGAATCGGTGATAGCAGCCTTGATGTCGTCCTCGGTAACACCGAGATCCTTGAAAGCATAATCGGTGGGCATGAAGAGATCGAGATCCATGATCTCCGGAAGACCCATGGGATTGATACCGCTGTCGATGCCCTTCTCGGCATACTCCTTGACAACGCCCTTGAGTCCCATTCTCATCATCCACGGGGGGATACCGATAATCTTTCTGTTGTCGCCCATGCCTCTTGCGGCGTAGACGATCTTGAGGAACGGAGCCCACTTCATGTTGTAGCAGCTGATAGGCCATGCCTTGGCGCCGGTGCTGCGCTCTGCCGCGCCGACAATGGACTCACCGACCTGACGGACGGTAAGCATAGCTGTACCTCCTCTGGGATACATGGTGAAGGGAAGCTTGTCCATTCTCTTTATCTGCTCGATAAGGATAACCCAAACGGGCTTTCTGCCGGGCTGAGTGCCGAAGATGTAGGGCAGCTCGAGAACGGCAACATCGAAGTTGTCATCGGCATAGGAGAAAGCAACGTTCTCCTGGTCGATACGGCTTCTGATATAGGGGTGCTTCTCGCAGAGCTTCATATCCGGACGCTCTTTGGCAAGGTAGGAGAAGTAAGAGCCGAGGATAACGGCCTTCTTGTAACCGAGCTCCTTGCAGATGGGAAGAAGTCTCTTGAGCGGAGCGATGTTGTACTTGTAGTAAGCATCGTAAACGGGTGCGGGGAACTCGACTCTCTCGTCAACGCCTGCGGCGAAAACGAAGCAGTCGCAGCCGGCCATGAGCTCTTTTATCTCGTCGTCGGTCTTCTCGTAGATGTTGCACATTACGATCTCCATCTCCTCGGGGATGGGAGCTCCTTCGGGAAGGGGCGGAAGAGCAACAGACTTGACGCTGTGGCCTCTGTCAATGAAAATACGTGCCGCGGCGCTGCCGAGAAGGCCGGTGCCGCCAATCATAAATACCTTCATTTTGTTTACCTCCAATATATTTGCAATAGCTTACTTATTATACTTTTTATATCGGTAATAGTCAAGCGATAAAGCATAAAAAAGTGTACTAAAGTACAGCGAAAAAAGAGTCTTTATTTGTGTAAAAAATCCCCATGCCCGAAAAACCGTAGGGAAAATCATATCGGAGGTGCTTTGCGGGATGTTCGTGAGGCATAAAACCGTCCTTTATCGGTTCGGTTTGCGGGGAGTTGTCGTCGGCACACCGTAGGGGAAAGTTTTGTTCGCCCGCAAAAATACAGCGGCTGACGTATATTAAACCGTGTTGGGGCGGATATTATCCGTCTGCGGGTTTTGCGGGATTTTGTGGCGATTCATTTTGTAGGGTGCGGCGACTCGGCGCATCGCTGCCGCCGCAGGCGGCACAGGGGGCAAGCCTCATGCGGAGAGCGTATTACACGACACGGATGAATAAATAGACTTTTCGGTGCCGCTGACGCGGCAAAGGGTCGTCGAGTCGCCGACCCCTACAAAAGGACATTGAAATTAAATAAACAGGGAAAAAGCGGCAAGGCCGAACAACAACCCCTCAGCCTCGGCTCCCCTGCTGGGGAGCCATAATCGCAACCGCTCCGCAGCGCCCTGTTTGTCAATCTCTTAAATCATCTCATAAGGCTTCACGCTATATACAAGAAAAGTCCCGACAGGTATTACACTGTCGGGACTGAATTTATTTTACGGATACTTGATATTTTATCGGTCTTCTTTTTTGCGCTTTGCGGTGCATCCGATAACGAATGCCGCGCCCGCGAAGGTTATAAGCATAACGGGAGCCGCCGCGCCGGTGTCGGGAACCTTGCTGTCGCTGCCGGGCTTATTGGTCTCGGGCTTCGTCGAGGGGACTATCGGGCTCGCGGGATCGGAGGGATCGAGCGGCTCGCTCGGATTCGACGGGTCTGAGGGCTCTTCCGGCTTCTCGGGCTTTCCGGGCCAATGGGGCAGACCGGGGATTTCGGGAAGCTCGGGCAGGTTGGGAAGGTCGGGAAGACCGGGCTTCTCGGGCTTTTCGGGATTCTCGGGAACGTCCTTCTCTGACTTCGAGAGCGCGAAGGAATCGATTCTCTTTGCGCCGCCGTCCGCTTCGTCGTCGAGCATATATGCGTCGAAGTAGAGCTTGCTGCCGTCAACGGTTATTGCGGAGAACACCGCGTTGTCCGCATCGTAGATAGCCTCGGCTCTCGGGAAGAGCTTGTCGGTATCCTTGACGTCCTTTGTCTGGTAGCTCTTGACGCCTGCGCACGCGCTGATAACATAGACGGTGCCTTCGGGGTTGAGCTTGACGGTGTAATCTCTGCCGCCGAAGCTTATCTTCTGCTCCTCGGCCTTGACGATCTTGTTGTTGTCCATAATGTCGGTACGCAGATAGACGTGGTCGTGACCCTGGAGAACGACGTCGATTCCGAGGTCGGGCAGGAGTCCGCACAGCTGCTTGCGCATCGCCTTGACATCCTTGTCGTCATAGTGCGAGCCGTTGGAATAGAGTGCCTTATGGAGGACGACTATCTTCCACTGGGCATTGCTCGCCGCGGCGTCCGCCTTGAGCCATGCGAGCTGATCGTCGCTGAGTGCCTTGGAGTCGCTGAGATTGTTGGTGTTGAGGACGATGAAGTGAGCGTTGTTGTAATCATAGGAATAGAACACGCCGCTCTCTCTGTCCTGATCGACTGTCTTGGGCAGGACAAAGTTCTGGTCGAGCATATATCCGCTCTTCTCGTGGTTGCCCGCTGCGGGCATGATAGCGGTGCTCTTGATGTTTTCGGAGGCATTGAAGAACCACTGCCACTGCTTGAAGTGCTTGGTATAATCTACCTGGTCGCCCGCGCTGGCAAAGAACTTGCCCTCGGGGAAGAGCTTGAGCGCGGTATCGACTACCTTGCCCCATGTGCCGTACTGAATGGCGTTCTGCGACTGCTCGTCGCTGACATGGAAGAAGGTGAAGGAGTCGGAATTGTCCGCCGTCTCGATTATACCCGTACCGCTCCACCAGCCGCGCTTGGCGTCGCCGACTCTGTAGCAGTATTTGGTGCCGGGCTTGAGACCGGTTATTGTCGCCGTGTGGCGGTTGACGTTGAAGCCGAAGGAGATGAAGCCGATAATGCCGAGGTCGACGCCGGGATACTCTCTCTTGACGAGCTCGGAGGTCGTATTGACCTTGACTCCCTCGGGGAGCTTATCCGTGAAGGTCGGGGTCTCCGAATATTCGGCTATCTGAATGTCGGAATTTTTAAGGCTGTATTTCGTGTACCAGTTGATGCTTCTCTCGGTCGAAGCGTCGCCGCTGAAGGTCGTGCCGATATTCGAGGGCAGGCGCATATTGTCAACCGTGACCTCGGGCTCGACGGGGCCGTCATAGACGAGCTTTACGTTGAGGTCGGACTTCACGTCGGGGTTGGTGTCCTCAACGAGGCTGCGAAGCATTCTGCCTATAGTGTAGCCGAGGCTGTCATACTGGCTCTGGGTCATATACTCATCCATAACGACGGTGTTGAGTATATTGCGCAGGCTGCTGTACTTCTCGGGCAGGAGGTTGAGCACGCTGTAAATAACGTTCTCGTAGCTCGGGTTGCCGCGGAAGATTATATTCATGAAGATGTCGGTCATAACGCCTATGGGGCTTGTGACCGTGCCGGCGGGGAAGAGCTTGCCGGGGTTGAACTTGAGGGTGGAGAGGATCTCTCCCTCGATAACGTCGTCAAGCAGGGTGTCGATAAGGAAGTTCAAAAACTCCTTGGCGCCGTCTCTGTTCTCAAAATAGTCGAGAACATCGTTCATGAACTTGTCGTCGCTGATATCCTCGTCTGCGCTATAGAGGGTGCTGATGACCGTATAGGCCGCATCCTCAAAGGTGCCTTTTTCGTTCTTGCTCTCAAGTCCCATGCGCTCATAGAACTTGGTGCACTTGTAATCGGACACCTGATAGTCGAACACCTTGTTGATAACGCCGTTGATGACCTCAAAGACACGGTCGGGGTCGTTGATATAGGCCTCGTCTACCTGAGCGCAGAGATCCTTGATGAAGCTCATAATGTTGCTGCTGACCGTAAATATCTCGACGCTGCCTACCTCAAAGCCGTTTGTGCCGAGCGCGTCGATAATTATCTTCTCAAGGTCGATTCCCGACGCCTCAAGGAAAGCATAGAGTCCGCCGGCCTTTTGAATATTGCTGAAAATTCCGGAGAGCGCGTCCTCGACCATGGTTGAGGCGAAGTTGCGTATATCGCCGGGGCCGTAGGTCTTGAAGAAGGAGTAGCTGTCCTTAAAGGGCTGAGCATAGGTCTTTGAAGTGCCGTTGGGGAAGTTTACGACAATGGGTCCGTCCTCGTCAATGTCGTGGGACTTGACGTCGCAAACGGTCTTGCCGTCTGTGGTATTGTCAAAGGTCACGGTTCTGAACTTGTTCGGGAAAGCCGTGAGAGAGGTCGTCTCGATATCATAGAGGGTCTCGCCGTTATCATTGGTGTGGGCGGCGATATCGGGGGTATGAAGATGTCCGCTGAAGGTGAAGTGCATTCCCGCGTCGGCAAGAGCCTCGGTGCGCTCCATCCAATCGTCGAGCACGAAGGCATAGAACAGCTCGTCCTCTATCGTCATGTGCGGGACAAAGTTGTGGTGAGCCATGCCTATGACGGTCTCGCCGTTCTTCTTTGCCTTTTCGCACTGCTTGAGAGCCCACTCCATAAGCTCGGGAGTGAGGCAGCCGGAGGTCTCCTGAACATCGTTGCCCTTTGCGGTGGCATCTGCCGAATATTTGCAGGAATCAAGCACGAGAAGTCTGTAGCCGCCCTTGAGCCTGACTGCGAACGAGAGACTGCCCGCCTTGCCGCTCGAGGGAGTGAAAACATCCTCTTTTTCGTCCGTTACAAGGTCGCGGCCGAGATTCTTGTATATCTCGCGGAAAGCCTCGGGAGTGGTTATCTCCGCGGACTCCTTGACGCCGTTTTTGAATGTAACGCCGTTATAGTTGTTGATGTCGTGGTTGCCGTTTACAACGATGACCTGTATTCCGCTCTCCTTTTCAAAGGCTTCGAGCTTTGCGGCAAGAGCCTTGTGACCCGCCAGCTCACCGTTGAAGGTCAGGTCGCCGGGGATGAATACATAGTCGCTCTTCTCGGCAACAGCCTTTTTGAGCGCCGCGTCGATAAGGGCGTTGACTTCGTTGTGCTCGCGGTAGCCCCTGTCGTTCCATGCGTTGTAGGCTTCGCTGAATCCGTTTTCCGTATCCCCTGTTCCTTTTTCGGAATCAGCAAAATAGTGAATGTCGGAGATCGAGGTGACTCTGAGCGTGCCCTTTTCCTGGGCAAAAGCACCGAGAACTCCGGTAGGGACGGCGGCAAGTATGAGCGTCATGCAGACTATAACCGCGATGATGCGGCTTGCCAGTCTTCCTCTGTTTTTCATTTCGTTTCCTCCTTTTTCTGATTTTATTTAAAATAAAAACGAAACTTCTTAATTTTCCGGACTGTCATTATCTTCGGCTATGCCGAGATATGCGTCCGCTTCGGCGGAGTCCATGCTCTCTATTCCCTTGAGCTTGCCCGTCATAATGCGGTTTCTGTCCTGCGCGGCGACAAGCGTGCGCCCCGCCTCGTCTATCTTTTTCTTCGCCTTGTCGAGCACCTCGCCGAACTTCTCATACTGCGCCTTGGCAACGGAGAGCAGGCGGCGAACCTCGTTCGCCTTCTCGTTTATCGCCACGGCCTTGAAGCCCATGGAGAGGGAGTTGAGAAGCGCGGTTATCGTGGTCGGCCCCGCTATCATGATGTTGTATTCGCGCTGGATGCGCTCGGCTATGCCCTTGGGAGAGGACGCGATTTCCGCATAGAGCCCCTCCGTGGCCAGATACATTATGGCAAAAGGCGTGGTGGTCGGAACGTTTATATATTTTGTGATGAGCTTTGCCTCGCCCAGCACTCTGTCCTCAAGAGCCTTGCGCGCCGCGGCAACCTCGTCGGCGTCCGCGCCGTCGGCTGCGGTGCACAGGCGCACATAGTCCTCCAGGGGGAACTTCGAGTCAACGGGGAGATATGCGTCCGCTCCGCCGTCTCCGGCGGGGATGCGTATGGCAAACTCGACGCGCTCGCTGCTGCCCGGGCGGGAGGAGAAGTTTTTCACATACATATTGGGAATAGTCTGGTCGAGAATGCCCTCGAGCTGAACCTCCGCCCAAGTGCCGCGAGCCTTGACGTTTGTCAGCACTCGGTTGAGATTCGTGACGTTCGTGGTGACGCCGGTCGAGAGCTCCTTCATCTCGCCGAGCGATTTGTAGACATTTTCGAGCTGCTCGGAAACTGTCTTGAACGAGCTGTCGAGGCGGGTCGTGAGAGTCGCGGAGAGCTTTTCATCGACGGTCGCTCGCATTTCGTCGAGCTTTTTCTCGTTGCTCTGCTGCATTTTCTCTATCGACTCTGCAATAATTCTCGACTGCCTGTCGTTTTGTTCTATGTTGTTGCGGCGGATAGTGTCGAGCGATTTCGAGAACATATCCGTCAGCTGCTGCTGATGCTTGAAATTGGCCTCGGTCATGAGCGCGAGACGCTCGTTCATCTTGTCGAGCGATTCGGTGAGCTCCGAGCGCATATCCTTCTGGTTGCCCGCGCTCTCTCTGCGGCTGCGCTCAAACTCGTCGCGCAGTTGACCCTCGAGGGAGCTTATCTTGCTCTCGAGCTCCTTTATCTGCCCGTCTCCGGCGGAGAGGCGGCCGAGCTTCGTTATGACAATAACGAGCAAAACGGCGCACAGTGCCGCGAGAGCGGCGGCGATATATATAACAGCATTCATAATTTAATTCTCCGAATTCTGTAAGATATGATTAAGAATTGTAACAGATTTTTTAAAAAATTGCAACAATTAGACAGATATATTTAACAATAAAAATTTTTTGAGTAAAATTGAGCCCGCAAGAGATAATCTTTGCAAGAAACGGTTGATAACAGGTGTGATTTTATGCTACTATATAATGTATCGGGCGCGTATGCCCGTCCCGAAAAAAATTATGTCTCATACCGCCCGCAAAGTTTGTCCGAATATGCCGACGGAGCTTATATACGGAGGAAAACCATGAAAATTTTCAAGAGAGCCGTTTCGATATTTCTTGCGTTAGCGCTGCTTTTTGCCCTGACCGCCTGCGGTAATGACGGGTCGGGCGCGGCGCTGAGCTATCCGATAGAGTCCCAGCCCGAGTGCCTTGACCCGCAGATAGCGCAGGGCGCGGAGGCCAAGACCGTTGTGCTCAACTGCTTCGAGGGGCTTGTCCGCAAGGACTCCGAGGGGAAGTTCTCCCCCGCCGCGGCGAAGAGCTGGAGCTATGACAGCGCCTCTCTCACTTATACTTTTAAGCTTCGCGAGGACGCCCGCTGGGTCATAATGAAAAAGGCGTATAAGTCGATTCTCGGCGACGATATAGACAATACTTTCGATTCCCGCGTCACGGCGGCGGATTTCGTCTTTGCGCTGAAGCGCGCCGTGAACCCCGCGACGGGTGCGCCCGAGGCGATGAGCCTCGGCGTGATAAAGAACGCGAAGAGCATAATAAACGGCAAGCTCTCCCCCGATAAGCTCGGCGTCAGTGCCGTCGGCGACTTCGAGCTGCGTATAACGCTCGAGCACGCGACCGACGAGGCGGCGTTTCTCGACCTGCTGACAAAGGCCGTGTGTATGCCCTGCAACGAGACGTTCTTCAACGCGACCAAGGGCCGCTACGGGCTCGACTACTCGACCCTTATGTGCAACGGACCGTTCTATCTCTCCTACTGGCTGCACGACTCCGCCCTGACCATAAAAAATAACGACGACTACACGGGGCCTTTCCCGGCAAAGCCCGCGAGCGTGTCGCTTGTAATCGACAGCGACGGCAATCAGAAATTAAAATACCTGCTCGACGGCACCTACTGCGCCGCTCAGCTCGGCACCGTCGCGCCCGATTCGTCCTCTCTCACGGTCACAAAGAACTACGACACCGTCTGGGCTCTGTGCTTTAACTGCTCCGACGCGTCCCTCTCAAACGCGGCGCTGCGCCGCGCACTCTGCACGGCGGTGGACATTTCGTCTCTGACTCTCGGCAGCGAGGATATGCAAAAGACATATTCCGTCATTCCGCCCTCCTGCTCTGTGGGCGAGGGTGCGGATTTAAGCAGCGAGCCCGTGAGCATACTCGGCCACGACATGAACAGAGCCGCCGCATATTGGGAGAACGCAAAGAAAAATATAACGGGCAAAATAAACCTCGAGATAATCTGCCTGCCGGAGCACGAAAACGCCATGCGCCGCATGATCCAGGGCTGGCAGAAAATATTCGGCCTGAGCGTCAATTTCACCGTCGCCGCGCTCGACTCGGCGGAGCTCTCCTCAAGAGTGCAGGACGGCGACTATCAGATAGCCCTCGCCTCCATGTCGGCGGGCATAACCGACGCCGCGGGCTTTCTCTCGACGCTTTCCTCGCAGGGGACGAACAATATTGTCCGTCTCAGGGACTCGCAGTTTGACTCGGCGGTAAAGGAACTCAAGGCTTTGAGCGGCTCGGAGCTCGTCAAGGCGTGCCGCGGCGCGGAGGGCAGACTCCTCTCGACGGGCGCGGTGCTCCCGCTGTTCATAACCCCGAGCTATTTTGCGACCGCCAAGGGCATTGAGGGCCTGAGCGTCGACCCCGAGAGCTCGGCGGTGGATTTTGTTTTCGTAACGGCAAAGGACTGACATAAAAATGAAAAAATCAAGCAAGCTCAAATATATTTTACCGAAGAATCGGACGGTGCGCACTGTGCTCGCCGTCTTTTTCTGGTTTTCTGCGGCGATGTGCGCCGCCTGCATATTCTGGCTTTCGAGCAATGACGGCAACCGTTCGCAGGTCATGAGCGACAACGTGCTCGGCTTTCTCGGAAAGCTGCTCGGCCCGATTCTCAACAGCTTTATCGTGCGCAAATTCGCGCATTTCTTTGAATATGCCGCGCTCGGATTTGTTTTAGGCTGCGCGCTGTTTTTGACCCGCAGGCGGTTTTCGCCCGTTCCCGCGGTGATTTGCTGCGCCGTCTATTCGGTTAGCGACGAAATCCACCAGTATTTTGTTCCGGGACGCGCCTGCCGCCTTTTCGATGTCGGAGTCGATGTGTTCGGAGCGCTGACGGGTACTCTCGTGCTCGCGCTCATAATTCTTGTTGTGAACTCCGTCGCTCTGCGCGGAAAGGAAAAATATCCCGCGTAAAAATTTAGCGT
Organism: Oscillospiraceae bacterium; assembly: GCA_003538135.1. Lineage (GTDB taxonomy): Bacteria > Bacillota > Clostridia > Oscillospirales > Acutalibacteraceae > CAG-177. The sequence goes on along the minus strand of DPOR01000005.1, from coordinate 213,698 downwards.
TTCTATTGTCGTTTTACTGCAGTATATGATATAATAAAGTCTATATAGAGACTTTTGGCGAAGAGGTATATTTAATGGAACATAAAGAGGGGCTCATAGTCGGGCGCAACGCAGTGCTTCAGGCGCTCGAGAGCGGCAGAACGATAGACAGCGTGACCGTGGCGCAGGGTCAGCGCGGCGGCCAGGCGGGCAAGATAATAGACATCTGCCGCGAGCGCAAAATCCCCGTCAAGTTTGCCGACGCGCGCAAGCTCGACCGCCTCTGCGACGGTGCTGTACATCAGGGCGTTGCGGCATTTGCCGCGGCTCACGAATATGCCGAGCTGGACGATATCTTCGCCCTCGCGCAGAGCCGAAACGAGCGCCCGTTCATTGTCGTGTGCGACTCCCTCGAGGATCCGCACAATCTCGGCGCTATACTCAGAAGCGCGGAGGCCGCCGGAGTGCACGGGGTCATTATCCCGAAAAGAAACTCCGTGACTCTCAACTACACCGTTGCCAAGACCTCGGCGGGCGCGATAGAATATGTCCCCGTAGTCAAGGTCGCAAATCTTCCCGCCGTTATCGACGAGCTCAAGGCTCGCGGTGTCTGGATTTTCGGCGCGGATATGGACGGCACGGACTATACCTCCCTCGACTACAGCGGCAGCATAGCCCTCGTCATAGGCTCGGAGGGCAAGGGAATAGGCCGACTCGTGCGCGAAAAATGTGATTTCATAGCCTCTATGCCGATGCGCGGCAAAATAAATTCTCTCAACGCCTCCGTCGCGGCGGGAATCCTGATGTTCGAAGCGGCGAAACACAGAAACTGACTTTTATTCGATTTTTTATATATTGGGGTGAGATGAGTGGAAAACAAATCTTCCGACAGACAGGGCAAGATTTCCCTTGATAAAATTGTCCGCGAGATAGCGGAGCTTGAGTCGAGCCGCGGCGAGCCGGATAAAATCTGGTCGCTCAGCGACATAGACGAGCTGATTGCAAGCACAAACGCCGTCTCCCCGGTGCCTGCCGACGAGGACGACGCCGAGCTTTTGACGAGCATTCAATATTACGAGGACGCATACTCCGACGACAAAGCGTTGGGGTACGAGCCCGTGCGCGAGCCCGAGCCCGAGTATGAACCCGAAGAAACCGCCGAGCCTGAGCAGGGGGCAGACGAGCCCGATGTTGACATCTCCGACAAGACGGAGGATGAAGTGCCCGCAGAGCCGGAGGAAGCAAACGAAGCTCCCGCAGAAGCCGAACCGGCGGACGAAATGCCCGCAGAAGAAGCAGAGTCCGAGGAAGCGGTCGAAGCTCCCGCAGAAGAAGAGGACGAAGCTCCTGTTGAAGATGCAGTGTCCGAAAAAACGGACAGCGCCCCCGCTGAGGTCGAGACTCCCGAAGAAGAACCCGACGGCGTTCCCGCGGAGGACGCGGACGAAGCCCTCGCCGAGGACGGCGAAGAGATATACTCAGATTCAAAATTCGAGCTGTCGGTCGCAGAGAGCGACGGCGATACGGATACAGACGAAAACTGCGAAGCCGAGCGGGAGAATGTTGTTCCTCTCAACGGCGAAGATGAGACCCCGCAGGACGGCGCGGAAGAGAAAAAGCCGACTGTCGAGGAGCTTTTCGGCGCGCCGGCGGCAAGATATTTCGGCGAGCCCGCCGAGGAGACGGAGGACGACTCCGAAAACGAGGAGCGCGCCGTGCCCGGACTTTTTGACGATACCGTTGTGTTCGGTCCGATGAAAACGCTCTCGGAGCCGACACGGAAGGACGGCGACGAATACAAGACAAAGCTTATTTCCGCCATAGGCTCGGCGAACGCGCCGCAGAGCTCCGAGACGATAGAGAAGCCCGGAGTTATCTTAAAGCGCGGCCCGCTCTCCGAGACGTCGGGGCTTGAGCCTCTGCCGAAGGTCATTCCCGCGGAGGACTTTGTCGGCTCGGAGAATGACACCGCTTCCTCCATAGAGGATAGGCCCTTCACTAACCCCGCCGCAGAAAACCGCCCTGAGGAGGAACAGATGATGCTCAGCGGCTTCGGCGAAGAACCGGAGACCGAAAAAATAGACGAGGACGAGCTGCGGGACGAGCTGAGCAAAAAAAGAGCGGAGAAGAAGAAAAAATTCGTTCTGCTGAGCAATCTCGACGAAAACGAGCCGCAGCAGGAGGAATCTCGCCCCGAAGAAAAAGCGGAGGAGCCCGAGGAGCAGCCCAAAAAGAAGAAAAAGCGCTCCGAGAAAGCGCCGCTCGAATACGAAAAGCCCGAACAGCGCGGGCGCATATATAACAGCCTTAAAAACGCGGCAACGCAGCTCAAGACCTCGGCCATAGGGCTCTGCGTTATAGAGGGAGTCGCGCTGCTGCTGCTCCTGGTTCCTAAGATTCTCGAGTGGGCGGCGATAGACGCTCCCGCGTTTGACCGCGGAGGCGCGGGACTCGCGGCGGCGAATCTCGTTCTTCTGCTCGCGTCGTTCTATCTCGCTTTTCCGTGCGTTCTCTCCGGCATGAAGGCTCTCGCCAAGGGTCGCGTGACCGGCGGCGCGGCAGGCGGAATTACGTTTATACTCGCGCTCGCTCAGACGGTGCTCTCTTTCTTCAACAAATCGCCCGAGGGCGCTTCCGGTGTGTTCTACTGCTCGGCGGCTGTATTCGCCCTGCTCATGACCGCCGAAAACGGCAGCCGCGGCTCGGCGCGCGTTATGCAGAATTTCCTTTTCTGCACCGCAAAGCGCAAGTCGGGGCTCTACGGCATAAGAGCCATAGAGAGCGAAAAGGATGCCTTTGAGGTCGGACGCTCTCTTAAAATGGGCAACCCCGATATTCTGTATTCCGGCAAGGTAAAGTTCCCCGCCGAGTTCATTAAAAATTCCGAGGCGAATTCGCCTGCGGACAGCTGCGTAAAGCGCAGCCTGATAATCTCTTCGGCAGTCTCCGTGCTGCTCGCCGTGATATCGGGCATAATAACAAGGGATTTCTTCCAGGCATTCGGCGTGCTTACCGGCGCGTTCTGCCTGACTTCACCCTGCGCCATAGAGCTCGCACTGATGATTCCCCTCTATCTTGAAAACAGAAAGCTCAACTCGGAGGGCGGAATGATAGCAGGCTACGACGCCGCCGTAGAATGCTCCGAGGCGGTCGCCGCCGCAGTCGACAGCGCAGACCTCTTCGACCGCGCCGCGTGCGAAATGCACGGAATGAAGGATTTCCACACCGTGCGCATAGACGACGTTCTGCTCTACGCGGTTGCAATAGTCCTGAAGTCCGGCGGCCCGCTGACCGATGTCTTTAACCGCATTATCGGCGGCTCGACAGAGCTTCTGCCGCCCGTGCGCGATATGATATATGAGGACAGGCTCGGCCTCTCCGCAACTATATACAATCAGCGCGTGCTGCTCGGCAATCGGAACCTGCTCACGCATCACAATATCGAGGTTCCGCTCAAGTCCGACGAGGACAAGGTCAAGCGCAACGGACGCAAGATTCTCTACATAGCCATAGACTCCCAGGTGGCGGCGATGTTCGTCTTTAACTACGCCGAGGATGCCTCTCTCAAGGAGTCGCTCAACGAGATGGCGGACAACGGCTTCAGCCTTGTCGTTCGCACGGATGACCCGAATGTCACCGACGAGCTTATCGCCGCGCGCTTCGGCATAGCGCAGAAGGATATCAAAATGACGTTCTCCCACGGCGCGCGCATATTCAGCGCATACAGAGACAGCGTCGTTGACTCCGCGCCCGCAAAGGTCATGCACGACGGCTCCGCCCGCTCTTACTTCAAGAGCATAGCGGCCTGCGGCAGGCTTGCAAACTTCGCCTCGCGCTGGGCGGTGTTCGCCCTTATAATGCAGGCGGTCGTGGCGGCGGGAGCGATACTCTGCGTCGCGCTCAAGGCGTTCGCGTTCGTGTCGCCGCTGACGGCGGTAACAGTCCAGTGCGCGACAGTGCTTTTCAGCGTGATACTCGAAAAATTCAAGAAATAACTAACGGGGGCTGCGCCGCAAGGTGTCAGCCCCTTTCCGAAAGGGACGGCGGATATGCAGGAAAAGCTCGGCAAAACAAAAACAGACCTGAACGGCAAAACCGTGCTCGTGACGGGCGCGGCGGGATTCATCGGCTCTTTTCTCTCAAAACGCCTGCTCACGGAGTTTGAAGATATCCGCGTCATAGGCTTCGACAGCGTCAACGACTACTACGATGTCCGCCTGAAGGAATCGCGGCTCGAAGATCTCCGCCGGTATGAGAACTTCACTTTTATCAAGGCGAATCTCGCGGACAAGAGCAAGGTCGGGGAGGTCTTTTGCGAATATGCCCCGCAGATCGTCGTTAATTTGGCGGCTCAGGCGGGGGTGCGCTATTCAATCGAAAATCCCGACGCCTATATCGAGTCGAATCTCATCGGCTTTTATAATATCCTCGAGGCGTGCCGCCACTCCTATGGCAGCGGCAGAACCCCGGTCGAGCATCTGGTATATGCCTCAAGCTCGTCGGTCTACGGCGGCAACAAAAAAGTGCCCTACAGCACCGATGACAAGGCGGACAGCCCCGTCAGCCTCTATGCCGCAACAAAGAAGTCGAACGAGCTCATGGCTCACGCCTACTCGAAGCTCTATAATATCCCCTCGACGGGACTCAGATTTTTTACGGTCTACGGCCCCGCCGGTCGCCCCGACATGGCATATTTCGGCTTCACGGACAAGCTCCTGCGCGGCGAGACGATAAGCATTTTTAACTTCGGAAACTGCAAGCGGGACTTTACTTATATAGACGACATAGTAGAGGGCGTGGTTCGCATCATGCAGGGCGCGCCGGAGCGCAAAAACGGCGAGGACGGTTTGCCCGTGCCGCCGTATGCGGTCTACAACATCGGCAACCGCAGCCCCGAAAATCTGCTCGACTTCGTCGGGATTCTGAGCAGCGAGCTTATCGCGGCGGGCGTTTTGCCGCAAGACTACGACTTCGAGGCGCATAAAAAGCTCGTCCCCATGCAGCCTGGCGACGTGCCCGTGACCTATGCGGACACAGAGCCGCTCGAGCGCGACTACGGCTACAAGCCCTCGACTGACCTTCGAACCGGGCTTCGCAATTTTGCCCGCTGGTACAAGGAGTTCTACAAGGTCTGATTTATATGTTTATTTATAATGTATCCCCCGCAGATGCGGGGCGAAAAAAATCCTACCTGCGCTTTTTTCGCGGGTAGGATTTTGTAATATAAGCTTTAAGCTTTATCTCCAGATATTTGTCCAGAATATGCTCTCAATGCCCGCAAAGGTGAGAAGCTGAGCCATGTTCACATAGATGCAGGCGACTGTCGAGACGGTGAATATCAAATCGACGAGCTTTTTCGTGCTCTTCGACTTTATGCTCTTATAGAGCGTGAACGCAATGACCAGAGCGCCGATGACCATCGGCCACGAGATATCCGCGTTGTAGCGCACGGCATAGCCGCTCTCCCACGAGGAGAAGATTATCACGAGCGGCATGAGTATGCAGGTCACGCCGATGAGAAGTGCGGGCAATACGCGCTTTTTCTTCTCGACGCGCTTCAGAGCCTTGCCCGCGAACAGGTATGCGAACATGGGCAGCGCGCGGTATATCAGACCGACGGAGATGAGGTTCCTGCCTGCGTCGTCGATAAACATATAGCCGTTCAAGCCGAAGGCCTCCACCGAGGACGCGAGATGAGTAAAGGACTTGGGCGTGAAATGCGGCATATTCAGCAGATAGGCATACATATTGATAAGCACATATCTCCAGTGGAACTCCGAGTGGGTGAAGTCGTTTATCGTCAGAGAATACTGTATACCGAAGTCGAGCGGGTTGTCAAAGCGCAGATAGTTATATATCATCTGCCCCATGGCGATAATGCCCAGCGGGACGAGGGCGACTGCCGCATACTTGAAGAACGTGCGGGTTTTTTGCTTCTTTTCGAGCCCGTCGAGAGCTTTTTTCAGTCCGCCCGCGAAGAAGAACAGCGCGGCGATGCAATAGACCGCAAGGGTCGGGCGGCAGAGCACGGCATAGCCCAGGAAGAACGAGGCAAAGCCGAGACGGACATAGGAAATCTTCCCGTCCCAGAGTATATTCGAGCTTATGAGCAGATACGCGCCTATCGCCACGTTCATAAAGCCGGCGGCGATAGCCAGCTCATAGAAGAGCGGGCGCGCCGTGGAGAACATGATCCCCGAGGACATCTGCAGGGTTATCAGTCCTGCGAGCACCGTATTTGTCGGCAGCTCACGGAATTTTTTCTCTATAACCGCGAGATAAATCTTCGTCAGGAAGATTATTCCGACTAACGCGAACATGAGCGTCGCCCAGCCGCAGGGGAAATAGTATCCCGTTATCAGGTGATACGGCAGGAACAGCGCAAGCACCGGGCCTATGCCGTAATATGAGTAGTATTTTCCGTTATACAGGCAGTGATCCCACAGGAAATTCTCCTGAGTAACTTCCGTGTTGCGCTTCGGGCTGTCGTAGGGATTTTCGAGCGAGAGCAGCTCGTCGCACGGTTCCTCAAGCAGATGCACCTGATGATGCTCGAACGCGTCAACAAGCTCCTTTGATATCTGATTGCCCTCGTGCGAGGTGAAGCTGAAATAGGTGTTTGACCAGCCCTTCGCCACGCTCGTGAACGTGAAGAACACCGCGAGCGCCATGGTGACAGCGGTTATCGCCGCCGCCCAATGGGTGCAGCTCAGTTTATTGTCCGAAAACTTTTTGCGTGCTCCGGCGGGATTCGCAATTAAGTAAATAATAAAGCCCGCGACTGTCGCTATGAGCAAATAGGTCAAAACCGTTCCGATTATGTGACGGGCGCTTGCGGTTTGGTTGAGAGTTATGTTCTTGATTGCCACGTAGCCGTCGCCGTCGACGGATATGTTGAACCTGAGGTGCGACACGTCGCCCGAGAAGCTGCAGGTCATAATATTGTCGGAATCTCTGTCCATCTCGAGCTTAGCAAGGCCTTGGCGGTAATACGAGGTGGTCGAATCCGAGAAATCGACGCGGACGGTGCTCTTTTCCACGTTGTCGTCAAGCTCGATATCGAAGCCGATGGAGCCGACCCGCGCGTCTATGTCCGTGAACTCGAGCTCCGAGTACCCCATGCCGACGGTTACGGTGCCGTCAAAGTCGCTGTAGACAAAATTGCTGCCCTGCGCGCGGGAGAGATCGAGCTTTTGCTCCTTATAGCCGCCGATAAGTCTGTTGAGCGGAGTAAAATTCATCACAAACAGGCTGACCGCCGTCACTATAACAAACAGCACAGCCATGCATATAGAAAGCTTTTTAAGAAATCTTCTGTTTTCTCTGTCCATAAGCACCTCACGAAGCTGGATTTTTTGGCCGTTTAATTATACCCCATTTGCGGCAAAAGTTCAAGCTTAATTGCCAATTAAAAAATATGAACCGCAATCCACATTTTCTGCGAATTGCGGCTCTTTTTTATTTTCGGTTCAATTAATACTTGACGTTGGTTATCTCAAGATAGTTGTCGAGAACCGCATTGCCGGAGAACTTGCTGCCGAGCACCTTGCCGGAGCCTGTAACAAGGACATGCATATACTGATAGAGATCTACCATATGATTGGTCTTGGGATTGTAGGTGAGCACTGCGGTGCAGTCATAGTACTTGAGCGAATACTCAACATCCTTGACGACCTTCGTGACGTTGGGGTCATTCTGGAGGGTGTTGTCGATATCGGCTTTTGCAAGGGGGCTGAACATCGTTCCGGTGAAGCCCTTGGAGATAACGCCCGTCTTGGGGTCGCAGGGCTCGGGGTTGATGTCCGCCTTGAGGACTATCGTTATCTTGTAGTTGCCGTTCGGGAGAACCTCGCACTTTGCGCTCTTTATCTTACTGACGTCGGTCAGGGTGCAGCCCTTTGTGGGATGCTGGTAGATCGGGAACCACTTCATGTCGGTGCCCTTCGGGTTGTTCTCGTGCTTCTTGCCCTTGGCGTCCTTCTCGCTGGTCATGAACAGACCCGCAACGGGGAGGAGCATATTGATGACGGTACCGTCGAAGTTTCTCTTCTCCTTGGGCAGAACCTGCCACTCGGACTTCTCATAGCCGACCTTGCTGCTCTTCGCGAGGTTGAGGACGTCTCTGTAGGCCGCGAGAATTTCCGCATAGCTCTCGGGCTTGCCGTTCGAGGGCTTCGCGGAGTTGTCGGCAACAGCCTCTGTCCCTGCGGCGGTGCTGTCCTCTTTGCCGGAAGAAGCCTCTGTCTCGTCGACAACTGCATTTGAGGGATCCTCGGGAAGCAGGTCGTCTCCGACGACCTCGCCTAAAGCGGCGGGCTCGTTTGCGCCGGTGGTGTCATCGTTATTCTTATCTTTCTTGCAGGCCGCGAAGCTTGCGGTCATGACAATTGCGAGCATAAGCGCCACAATTCTCTTGAGATTCTTTGTCATTATTAATTTTCTCCTTGCTTACGAGTAATCGATTAATCGGTATGTAATCAGTATTTGAAATCGGAATAGGTAACTGTCGTTGTTCCTGTTGCGGTGGGCTTTCCGGCTGCACCGAGGTCAACGTTGACATAAATATCGAACTTGATGTTGATATTCACAAGGCGGCCGGTCGCGGCGTCGACGGTTGCGGTAAGCACGGCTCCCGAATACTTCTCGGTGACCTTGGCGTTGCCGAATACCTCGTCTATGGCGTCATAGATAACGCTCGCTCTCTTGTGGTCATAGTAGTGCTTATCCTTGTCGCCCACGCAGATGCCGCTCTTGTCGAGGGGCGCGTTGCAGGTGGCGGTGCCCTTAGTGGCATAGGAGTTGCCGTTTTTGATGTTGATTGTTATGACGTAGTTCGCGCCGTTCTGCTTGCAGGAGGCGCCAGAAACGTCGCCCGTGCCGAGGGTCGAGGCTCTGAGATAATACTTGTTCGGCTCGGTTGACCACTGACCCTTTGTGACCGTCTCATTGTAGGCATTCTCTTCGCCGATGCCAATGAAGCCGTAGATAACTTTCTTGAACTGCTTGACGATCGCGTTGGACTCTATCTTTTCGTTTCCGGTCTCTCTGTGCTTTTTGAAGCCGACTCTGCCGTCAAAGGCTGCCTTCGTGGCGGCATTGTAGTAGTTGAGGATTGCCGCCGTGCCGGAGGGCATTTTGTTGCCGGCCGGGGGCGCTGCGGGAGTCTTGCCGCTGTCGGCGGGCTTAGTCTCGACTACCTTGCCGGAGTCGTCGGTAACAGTCTCGGCCTCGGTGGATTCCGCAGAAGGATCCTCAGTGGAGGCGTCTGCGGGGAGAGTTTCGTCGCCGGTGCTGCCGCCGACATCCGAGCTCTCGGAGGGAGCGGTTGAGTCACCGTTGTCTTTGTCCTTCTTGCAGGCTGCAAATGAGAATATCATAGCTAAAACAAGAAGAAGCGATGCGATTTTGATAAGATTCTTTTTCATGTTTCAAGTCCTTTCTTAAATTTTTTTCGGAACAACTCTTGCATAATAAATTTACACTAAACGGCAAATAAAGTCAAGTAATTTTTGATAAAAACAAAAATAATAACACCGTGTTTTTATGCAAGATGACTTTGCATACCGCCGCGCCGTAATAGATTGTTTACATTCGCCTTTATAAAGTTATGGAAATTCGGCGAAAGATATGATATAATATCAAGGTATATGTGCTCGGCGCATTTGATTTGTCCCGACGAAGGAGGTCCCGATATGGCGGAGAAAAGGCTTGTCTCGTGGAATGTCAACGGAATAAGGGCGTGCCTCGGCAAGGGCTTCGCAGAGGCGTTTGCCGCGCTCGATGCAGACATACTCTGCCTGCAGGAGACCAAGGTTCAGGCGGGGCAGGTCGATTTTGCGCCCGAGGGCTACCGCTGCTATTGGAACTACGCCGAGAGAAAAGGCTATTCCGGCACGGCGGTATTCTCGCGCGAGGAGCCTGTACGCGTGGCATACGGCATGGACATCCCCGAGCACGACCGCGAGGGGCGCGTGATAACGCTCGAGTTTGCGGACTTTTTCTTCGTCTGCGTCTATACTCCCAACTCGCAGGACGGGCTCGCCCGACTCGACTACAGAATGACCTGGGAGGACGCGTTCAGGGACTATCTTCTCTCGCTCAACAAGACTAAGCCCGTCATCGTCTGCGGTGACATGAACGTGGCGCACAGCGAGATAGACCTGAAGAATCCCAAGACGAACCGCAAGAACCCCGGCTTTACTGACGAGGAGAGGAACAAGATGACCGAGCTGCTCTCCTCCGGCTTTACGGACACGTTCAGATACTTCTATCCCGACGCCGAGGGGCAGTACAGCTGGTGGAGCTACCGCTTCAAATCCCGCGAGCGGAACACGGGCTGGCGCATAGACTACTTTTTGTGCTCCGAACGGCTCAACGGCAGGCTCAGGGGCGCAAAGATCCATCAGGAGATATTCGGCTCCGACCACTGCCCTGTGGAGCTGACTGTCGATATATAAAAAAGCGCCGCCGAAAGGCGACGCAAAAAGCTTTCTTTATATTGAGCTTTCGGAGAAGTCGATAACGAGCTTGTCCCGTTTTATCTCGAGCTTCTTGTATTTCACTCCCGCGGCGTCGAACATCCTCTTCGATGCGCGCACGCTGTCGGTGTCGCGGTATTTGTCGCTGATATAGACGACCTCTTTTATCCCGCTCTGGATTATCGCTTTGGCGCATTCGTTGCAGGGGAAGAGAGCGACGTAGACCCGGCAGCCGCGCAGGTCGCCGCTGGCGTTGAGTATGGCGTTCAGCTCCGCGTGGCAGACATAGGCGTATTTTGTGTTAAACGCGCTGCCCTCGCGCTCCCACGGGAACTCGTCGTCGTCGCAGCCGGACGGGAAGCCGTTGTAGCCGACGGACATTATCCTGTTTCTGTCGTTTACGATGCAGGCGCCCACCTGGGTGCTGGGGTCCTTGCTCCTGTATGCAGAGAGCATGGCGATTCCCATAAAATACTCGTCCCACGAGATATAATCGCTTCTTTTAGGCATTTTCATCGCTCCGTTTCCTTTATAATCAGAACAATCAGATATCATCCTGATATTAACATATCCAAGCCGCTAAGGCAAGAAGAAAATTTTTTGAGGTGACAATCTATGGGTTTTTTAAAGAAAATTTTCGGAGACTACTCTTCGAGAGAAATCAAGCGCATCACGCCGATAAAAGACAAGGTGCTCGCGCTTGAAGAAGAATATTCCAAGCTCACCGACGAGGAGCTAAAGGCAAAAACCCCGTATTTCAAAGAGAGACTCGCAAACGGCGAGACCCTTGACGATATCCTGCCCGAGGCGTTCGCCGCCTGCCGTGAGGCATCGTGGCGCGTGCTCGGAATGAAGCACTTCCCCGTGCAGGTTCTCGGCGGTATCGTGCTGCATCAGGGACGCATAGCGGAGATGAAGACGGGCGAAGGCAAAACGCTCGTCGCGACGCTCCCCGCCTATCTCAACGCGCTCTCCGGCAAAGGAGTCCACATCGTCACGGTCAACGACTACCTCGCCCGCCGAGACAGCGAGTGGATGGGCAAGGTCTACCGCTTCATGGGGCTCAAGGTCGGTCTGATTATCCACGAAAAGTCAAACGACGAGCGCCGCGAGGCCTACGCCGCCGACATAACCTACGGCACCAACAACGAGATGGGCTTCGACTATCTGCGTGACAACATGGTGCCCTATAAAGAGCTCAAGGTTCAGCGCGGACACTCCTTTGCAATAGTCGATGAGGTTGACTCGATACTTATCGATGAAGCGAGAACGCCTCTTATCATATCCGGCCGCGGCGACCGCTCGACCGACCTCTACAAGCAGGCGAACTCCTTCGCCCGCACGCTCAATTTCGAGCGCATAAAGGAGCTGCGCTCCTCCTCGAGACTTGAGAATACCGCCGACCAGGTCAGCGAAAACTGCGACGTCATAGTTGACGAAAAGGCGAGAACCGCCGTGCTGACTCAAAAGGGTATCGCAAAGGCAGAGAAGTATTTCAATCTCGATAACCTCATGGATCCCGCGAACATGACCATACAGCACCACATCAACCAGGCGATAAAGGCGATAGGCGTCATGCGCCGCGATGTCGACTACGTCGTAAAGGACGGTCAGGTGCTCATAGTCGACGAGTTCACCGGACGTATCATGCTCGGCAGACGCTACAATGAGGGTCTCCACCAGGCTATCGAAGCAAAAGAGGGCGTAAACGTCGAGCACGAGAGCAAGACCCTCGCAACGATAACCTTCCAGAACTACTTCAGACTCTACGACAAGCTCTCCGGTATGACCGGTACGGCTATGACGGAGAGCGAGGAATTCCAGGAGATATATTCGCTCGACGTTGTCGAGATTCCGACCAACAAGCCCATGATAAGAAAGGATATGGACGACCTCGTCTACAAGACCGAGCCCGCGAAGTTCAACGCGGTCATTGACGATATTGTGGAGCGCCACGAAAATGGTCAGCCCGTGCTTGTGGGTACTATCTCCATTGAGAAGTCGGAGCTTCTCAGCAAGCTCCTTAAAAAGCGCGGCATAAAGCATGAGGTGCTCAACGCGAAGTACCACGACAAGGAAGCGGAGATAGTCGCCCAGGCAGGTAAGCTCGGCGCGGTCACGATAGCCACCAACATGGCGGGACGCGGAACCGATATTATGCTCGGCGGTAACGCGGAGTTCCTTGCCAAGTCCGAGATGCGCCGCAAGGGCTACAGCGAGGAGCTGATAGCCGAGTCGACCGGCTTCGGCGACACGGACAATGAAGATATAATCAGCGCGAGAGAGGAATTCCAGGCTCTCGAAAAGAAATATAAAAACGAGATCTCCGGCGAGGCGGAGCAGGTAAGACAGGCGGGCGGCCTCTGCATCATAGGCACAGAACGCCACGAGTCCCGCCGTATCGACAACCAGCTGCGCGGACGTTCCGGCCGTCAGGGCGACCCCGGCGTGAGCCGCTTCTACCTGTCGCTTGAGGACGACCTTATGCGCCTGTTCGGCGGCGAGCGCGTGACTACCATAATGAACACGCTCAGAACCCCCGAGGATATGCCGATAGAGTCGAAGATGATCTCCAACGTTATCGAGAGCTCGCAGAAGCGCGTCGAGTCGCGCAACTTCTCCGTGCGTAAGAGCGTCCTGAGCTTCGACGATGTCATGAACCGCCAGCGTGAGCTTATCTACAAGCAGCGCGACCAGGTGCTCGACGGCGAGAACCTCAAGCCCGTTATTCTCAAGATGCTCGACGAGTGCATAACGGAATCCATCGATTTCTACTGCCCGAAGGCGCTCTCCCACGCCGATTGGAACGTGGTCGGTCTGCGTGAGAAGTTCCTCGGCTGGCTGACCTCGCCCGAGGATTTCGCGGACGGCTTTGACCGCGAGGACGCAAAGGAAGAGCTCATTGAGCGCGGACATAAGCTTTACGACGAGCGCGAGGAACTCATGGGCGTCGACGAGAACGGCGTGCCGATAATGAGAGCGCTCGAGCGCATGGTTCTGCTCAAGATGGTTGACAGCAAGTGGATGGATCACATCGACGCCATGGAGGAGCTCAAGCGCGGCATAGGACTTCGCTCCTACGGCCAGCAGGATCCCGTCGTTGCGTTCAGGCAGGAGAGCTACGATATCTTCGACGAGATGACCATGTCCATCCGCGAGGACACCGTCCGCCTGATGATGACGATAATGCCCAAGAACGAGGAGGACACCAAGCGCAAGCAGGTGGCGGAGATAACCTCGACCAGCGGCGCATCCGACGGCAGCGAAAAGGGACGCACCGTCCGCAAGGGCGTAAAGATCGGCCCGAACGACCCCTGCCCGTGCGGAAGCGGAAAGAAATACAAGAAGTGCTGCGGCGCAGTGAACAAATAATATTATATAGTATATGCGGTAAAGCTCCCTCCCCGGATTTTTCGGAGAGGGAGCTTTTGTTTTCAGAGTACGGGCAGACAGCGCAATAACGGAGAGGTGAAAAACAGCCGTGCGGAACAGATCCGCGCACCGCCTGCGGTAGTTTTGCAAAGAGGCTGACGAATCGGGCGTTTCGGAGGGACATAGCCGACCGATTACGGCTTTCCTGCAAGGGAGCCGGCTCGGCGGAACGCCGAATTTGAGGGCTTGCAACACGAATTTGTCCGATTTCCCCCAACTTTTTATTTCTTCAATGCCCTTTTGCAGGGGTGCGGCGACTCGCCGACCCCTGCAAAGTGAATAGCCGCAAGCCGCTGCATAAACCGCGGGCGAGCAAAATCCGCCTCTACACGGTTATGTCATTTATAATATTAAAACTATTTGCCTGACGACGGTTTCGCCCCAAGAAATCCATTTTACCGAACCGATAAAGCGCACAAAGGGCAAGCGTCCAAGGGTGCGGCGAGTCGCCGCACCCCTACAAAGTGAATAATAACAAGCTATTACATAAATCGCGGGCGGATGATATCCGCCCCTACACGGTTATGTCATTTACAATATTAAAACTATTTGACATTTTTATTTTTCCCCGTCCGGCCGCTTGTACTTAGACGAGGGGAGAAACGCGAACACGGCGATGACCGCTATGAACAGCGCCGCCATGAGCCTCATGTAAAGGTCTGACAGTCCGATATTTCTCACCGTCTCCTGCCCGATGGCGATGTAGACCGCCGCATAGGTCGCCAAAATCACAAAGAACGCCGCTATCAGCCCGTTTCTCGCCTTTCTGCGCGAGCGCTCGCGCTCTTCGCTGTACGGGAGCGCCAGCCACGCCGCGATCAGCATTATCGGCGCGGCGCTGCCGGAGAGCGCGGAGAGAATTATATAGAGTGCCGCGCTTTTTTCTCTGCGGTTTCTGAGCATAACGGCGCCGCAGGTCACAAATCCCGCCGCGTTTATTATATCGCCCGCTATGCGAACGGAGCTTGTCAGCCCGCTGAAATGCGGTATGCACACAGCCGCGTCCGCGAGTATAAATACCGCCATGGCGCAGAGCAGTGCGGGAATCGCTTTTTCCGTCAATTTTGTGCTTATTTTTTCTCTTTTCGTCTGCGATGCGGCAACTGCGGCCAACACGCCGATTGCCGCCAGAATAAGCGCTTCGCCGAGCGAGACCGCTTTTTCCGCCGCCGGGATTCCGACGATAAACGGCGAAATACCGTTAGCCAGCGCTCCTAATATCGCAAATATTCCCGCAAGGGTATAGAGAAGTATGTTTCGTCTGTTCATTCTTTCGCTTCTTTCATTCGGTCGGGTTTTAGAGATTTTATATGCTTTATTTATTCTGCCGGCGAATAGAATTCGTCACTGCCGTATACGCTTTTTATTTCGCGCCAACTGAGTCTTTCGGAGCATATCACCGTGCCGCACCGATCCGACTCTTCGGATAAATCTATATCGTCTTTCCATATAAAATATCCGTCTTTCTCTTCGAGCGACGCTTCTAAGATTTCGCAGGTGTATTTTTCGTCAGTCGGGCGGAGCGACAAAGATATAATCCCAGAAAACTCAAGCTCGATTGCAGCCGAAGAATCGATTTGACTTTGTATCAAAACGCGCAGTGTGCGTCGGTCGTTGATAGGATACATGCTTTTTTCCGCAGTAGTATATGCTCCGCTTATATAATGCATCTCTTTGATGCAGCTGTCATGGAAACTGTACATTCTATCCATGAGAGCCGATATGTCTTCCTTGCTTGAAATTTTATTCCACATAATTTTTTATTTTTTCTTCGCCTTTTTCTTTTTATCTTTCGGAGTCGAGACGGCGATAAGTGCAAGACCCATATCGGTAACGAGAGTCAGGCAGAGGAACAGCCAGTCGGTCACAGCGCGGAATGTGTCGCTCGGCAGGGTTAAATTCGTTATCAGATAGGCGGCGACTATAATAACCGCGCCGACGATAAGTTCAACAAGACCCGCCTTGCGAAGCTTTTTGCATTCGCCGTCCGCTCTTTCGCGCGCGAACGCACCGGAGACGAAAATGGACGCGGGATTTCCCGTCATCGCGGCAAGCACAGCATAGAGAACCTTTTTTCTTCTGACTAATGCCATGTTATTTTTTAGCATGACGACCGCAACGGCTATGTGTCCCGCCGCGCCTATCAGCTCCGCCGTTATGCGAACGGCGTCGAACAGCGATTCAAAATGCACGGCGGTGTTGATTAAATCCGCCGCGAGTATCGCCGCAAGGCCGATAAAGCATATCGGCATGAGCCTGTTTCGGACAGCCGAAGATTTTACGTTATTTTTGCACTGCGCCGCAAGGACAAACGAGGCTATTGCCGCTATGAGCGTCAAAACAGCACCCGCTATCATCGATACGGTAGCTCCTACGGTCATTTTCGTCGGATAGAGCGCGAGCGCGCCCGAGAAGAAAAGATAGAACAGTCCCGCGATAATATAGAGTCCCTTTCTGTGTTTGTTCATTTTATCCCTCCGTCAGTTTATTCCATCCCGACTTGATTTGTCGGGTAAAAGCCTTTTACGCTGACTTCGCCGCCCGTTATAATTTCGCGCTCTCCGTTTTCAAAAATAACTTCCAACCCGAAATTCGGAGCTATTCCCACGGCGCGACCTTTTTTTATTTCTCCGCCGCGCTCGATGCTTATATCCTCGCCTGTGACCGCGCAGTTTTCGCGGTATTCTTTCAAATATTCCGCCCTCTTTTCGGGGAAGCTCTCGGTTATCAAATCGAGCTCTTCTATAACGGCGGCGATTATCTGCGCCCTGCAAAATTCTCTTTTGCAGACAATACGCAGTGACGAAGCGATATTTCGAAGCTCGGGCGGAAAGCCGTCTTTAGTCTGATTTACATTGATACCGATACCCATGACGGGACCCGCCGCTGTCATCTCGGTTAGTATGCCGCAGATTTTCATCCGCCCGCAAACTATGTCGTTGACCCATTTTATGCGGCTTTCCGCATGACAGACTTTCTCTGTCGCGCGGCGCACGGCGACAGCGCCCCACGCGGTTATCTCGCTTATCTCCTCGGGGGTCGCGCTGCCCGTTCCGAGCAGAAACGAGAGGTAAATTCCGACTCCCTTTTCGGATTCGAAGCGCTTGCCGCGCCTGCCGCGCCCTTTTGTCTGGCAGTCGGCGGTCACGCAGTCGCCCGGACGGGCCTTGCCCTCGGCGCATAAATTTTTAAGCACGGTGTTAGTCGAATCCACCGTATCAAAAACGGTTATATTGCCATTTCGCGCTTTCGTGAGATATTTTTCTATCTCCGCGGCGCAGAGTATATCAGCCTGCATTTTTGTTTTCGTCCTCCTCAAGGTGTCTGCGCCAGTGGAACAGATACTGCTGCGCTATTCCGCGCACTCCGTCTGTGCACGCGGGCAGCCCGTCGGGGTAGAGCTCGCCGACGACGCGGCGCACCCACACATCTATCGGGAACGCATCAACGCGCCCGAAGCCGAACAACAGAGTACACTCCGCTACCTTTGCGCCCACGCCCTTTATTTTTAAGAGACTCTCGCGCACCTCGTCGTCCTCCGCGCTTTTTAACGCGGACAGATCTACCTCGCCGCCCGATACCTTTCTCGCGGCGTCGATTATATATTTGTTTCTGAAGCCCGCCCTGAGCGGCGCCAAGTCTTCCGGCTCGAGGGGCGCCAGTTTTTCGGCGGAGGGGAACGAATATCCGCCGCCGGGGAGTCTATCGCCGAAGCTCTCGCAGAGCCGCTCTATAATTCCCTTTATCCTCGGAATATTGTTGTTCTGCGAGATTATAAACGAGCAGAGCGTCTCCCACTCGTCCTGCTTGAGTATTCTTATCCCCGGATATTCGGAGCACGCGGTTTTGAGGCTCTCGTCCGCCGAAAAGCTTTCGCATATAGCGGTATAATCTCTGTCGAGGTCAAAATATTTTATCCATATGTCTTGAACTTCTTTAGGTGAGGTATCTTTAAAGAAAAGGGTGTCGCCGTCCTGCTTCAAGCTGAGCTCGCGCCCCATCGCAACGCCGCTCCAGCTGCCGTCGGCGTTCTCGCTCCAGCGAAAAGCCTGTCCGCAGTCGAGTATCAGCGGCAGGGAGAAGCAGCGAAGTCCCGTGAGAAGAGTTCCGCCGTCCTTTTGCAAAATTTTGTCACAGTCCAAAGCAACAACGCTCCTTTATTGTATATATAAAATAAACTTGATAAATTCGGCTTTTGGCGTAAAGAAAATATAACAAACTGTATATTTTTTTGACCCGTTTTTTTCTATCCACATCGGCTTGTCAAGGTTTTTCAAGCGTTTTTGAGGAAGTTATCAACATTTTCCACATAGTTTTCCACATATCACGCGCGAAAGTGCGATTACAATGCGTATAATCGTCTTTTCGCCGCCCGGCGGTATATTTCACGCCGTAAAAGTTAAAAATAATCAACACATGACATTCGGAGGATAAAGAAAAAATGATAAAAGGCGTGAACCGTCAGGTCATAGAGATAACGCAGACCAAATGCGAATATTTTGAAAAAGTTCTGTTTTTCGTCAAGCCCGAATACGCCGCCACAAGCGAGGGCACTCTGCGCGAGCGGGCGAGTCTGATAGCCGACAGCGCGGGCATACCTCCGGCGAGCAAGCTCAAAAAGAGAAAGCTTCTCTCGGCGCTGAAATTCGTCTGCTCCGCGCTCGTGGGGGCAGCCGTGACGGCGGCTGTTTTATTTTTGCTTTAAGCAATAGCCGCAAAAGCCGTTCATCACGCAGGCGGGGCAGTTCGGTCGGCGCGCTATGCACACAGCCCTGCCGTGGAGCACGCAGCGGTGGCAGAAATCGTTGCTCTTCTCGGGATCGAGCAGAGCCTTCAGCTCCTTTTCGACCTTCGTGGGGTCCTTTGTGTCAACGAGCCCCAAGAGATTCGTTATTCTGATAAGGTGCGTATCGGCCACAACGGCGGGCTTGCCGTAGACGTCGCCGACTATGAGGTTCGCCGTTTTTCTGCCGACTCCGGGTAGCTTTACAAGCTCCTCTATCGTGTCCGGCACCTTGGAGTTATATTTTTCAATGAGCATTCGGCTCATAGCTACTATGTCGTTAGCCTTTGCGCGGAAAAAGCCGCAGGGGTGAACTATCTCCTCGACCTCGGAAACGTCGGCAAAGGCAAGGCTTTCGAGCGTCGGAAATCGCTCAAAGAGCACTGGCGTTACGAGATTTACGCGCGCGTCCGTACACTGAGCCGAGAGCCGCACGGCTATTAACAGGCGATAGGGTTCGCTCTCTTTGAGCGAGCATATCGCGTCGGGATATGCTTTTTCGAGCGCCGCCACGGCAAGGGCGGCCTTCTGCTTCTTCGTCATAAATTACCTCTTCGGGATTATCTCTATCCAGTAGCCGTCGGGATCGGAGATAAAATATATCCCCATGCCCTCGTTTATGTAGCAGACGCAGTCCATCTCCCTGTGCTTTTTGAGAGAGGCCTCGTAGTCGTCGGCGGTCAGGGCGAGATGAAATTCGCATTCGCCCAGATCGTATGCCTGCGGATGCTCTTTTAAACAGGTGAGCTCCAGCGAAAAAGTGCCGCTGCCGTCGCCCAAAAAGGCTATTGTAAACGATCCGTCCGACGCCTCCTTGCGGCGGATCTCGCGAAGTCCGAGAGCCTCGTTATAAAATTTAATGCTCTCGTCGAGATTTTTGGCGTTGAAATTAAAATGATTGAATTTGTAGTCCATATCGCACCTCAATATTTATAAGTAAGACCGAGAAACTCGATCTCATTTTTTCTGTCGTTCTTTTTGAGCTCCTTGCGAACGGTTATCATGCCGAGAGTTACATAGCCCAATTTATGATAGAACGCGAGGGCTGCTTTGTTATCGGGAGATGCGTCAAGGCAAATCGAAGTGTAGCCTCTGTGCGCCTTTATCTTGTCCTCCGAAAGGGCGATGACCCGCGTGGCTATGCCTTTGCCGCGCTTGAGCTCGTCGACGTAGATATCCTCTATCCACGCGGTATTGCCCGTGCGATAGTTTATATGGACGAAGCCTGCGGTCTCCTTGTCCTCGAGTATGACAAACAGCTCGTCATGCCCGTGCGTCCACTCCTTGAGCGTCTTTTTTGCTGCCTTTATCCTGTCCTCGTCGGGCACGTCGGAGCCGAAATGAAGCCCCGCGCTGAAGCCGAAATAACGCGCAATTCTGTCAACGGTCTCATCTTTATACTTTCCGCCGAATTTCTTGAGCTTTGTCATAATAAGACTTCCTTTCTTACAGATGGTTTTATTATAGCATACTTATTTCCCCGTGAAAAGCAGAAAACCTTGCCCGTAAAAAAATCCGCGTAATTTTTCGAGTAATTTTTATTGTTTGATTTTCAAGGTACGCCGAATAAACGGCGAAAAATAAAAAAATTTTGCATATTTATATAGTATATAGCTCTTGTATTTAACGGCGATTTATATTATAATAACTTAGTAAACCGAGAAGCATCTCAAGCGAGGCTTTGTTTTGGTCATGTGGCGTGGCGGGTCCTGTGCGGCGGAGCGCCGTGAACCATGTCAGGCGGGGAACCGAGCAGCATTAAGCGGTCTGCACTGTGCGCCACAGTCCGCCTGCCCGCCGCATGACCAAGATAAAGGCTCGTTTTTGTTTTATCAAAGATTTTTTAAAAGGACGGTCTGTTATGTACCGCGTGCTGTACAGAAAATGGCGTCCGCAGACCTTTGAGGAGGTCTACGGTCAGCCCCATATAACCGCTACGCTCAAAAACGAGCTCGTCAGCGGCAGGGTTGCCCACGCCTATCTGTTCACGGGCTCGCGCGGAACGGGCAAGACAACCTGCGCGAAGATTCTTTCAAAGGCCGTCAACTGCCTCTCGCCGCACGACGGCGACCCCTGCAACGAATGCGAAATTTGCCGTGGAATCGACAACGGCTCAGTGCTCGACGTTATCGAGATAGACGCCGCCTCGAATAACGGCGTTGACAATATACGCGACCTGCGCGACGAGGCGAATTTTACTCCCGTTAAGGCTAAGTACAGAGTTTATATCATAGACGAGGTACATATGCTCTCCACGGGCGCGTTCAACGCCCTTTTGAAAATTCTCGAGGAGCCGCCCGAGCACGTCATTTTTATCCTTGCGACTACCGAAGTGCATAAGCTCCCCGCAACCATTCTCTCGCGCTGCCAGCGCTTTGATTTCAAGAGAATTTCTCCTGAGGATATCTGCGCAAGGCTTCAATATGTCGCCGAGCACGAGAACATCGTTTTAGACGAGGATGCCGCCGCGCTCATAGCCAAGGTTGCCGACGGTGCTCTGCGCGATGCGCTCTCCCTGCTTGACCGCTGCTGTGCGGTAGACGAGCACGTAACCGATGAGGTCGTAACCAAGAGCGCCGGACTCGCGGGGCGCGATTATCTCATGCGCCTGTCCGAATGCATAGTAAAAAAGGACTGCGCCTCCGCTCTCGGAATAATCAACGAGCTGCATATGAACTCCTGCGACATGGAGCGGCTCTGCTCGGAATTTATGTTCCACCTGCGCGACCTGATGATAGTAAAAACCGTCAAGAGCGCTGATTCTATTTTAATAGCGACGGACGACGAGCTGAAGGCTCTGAGAGCCTTAGCCGAAAAAATGCCGCTCGAAGAGCTGCTTTATAATCTCAATGTTATCGAAGATACATTCTCGCAGATAAAACGCGCTTCCAATAAGAGAATCCCGTTTGAAATGGCGTTCGTGAAGCTCTGCTCCGAGGCTCTCGACACGGAAAACGACGCTCTGCTCAGAAGAATTTCGGCGCTCGAGGCAAAATTGGCGTCCGGCAGCTTCACCGCCGCCCCGGCTCCCGCTCGTGAAATAAAGCATGAGACTAAAAAGCCGAAGCCGCAGACTGCACCCGTTCCCGCAAAGCCCGCCGAGCCTAAAAAAGCTTTCGAGCCGGAAAAAACAGCCGAGCCTAAATCCGAGAAAACCGAAAAGCCCGCAGAAGCTCACGCACCCGCTCCCGAGGGCACGAACGGCGAGACTGTTCCGTTCTCCCGCTGGGCAGAGGTCATGGACGAGCTCCAAAAAACGGACGCTCCGCTGCACGGCATATTACTAAACGGCGCGAGCGGCTACGAACGCGACAACTTTATTTTAATAAAGAGCGACAATCCCGCGCTCTCGTCCTTTATCAAGCAGGACACACACGCGGTGCTTCTTATGAAAGCGATTTTCGCCGTAACCGGAAAGCGCTACAAGATAGGTCTTTATAAAGCCCCCGAACAGCCGAGCGGCAAAGACCCGCTCGACGGGCTTATAAAAAAAATAAAAGCATTTAAAAACAGCTGACGGAGGAGAAGAACATGAAAGCAAGAATTCCCGGCGCCCAGCAGGGCGGCAGTGCCAATATGATGAAAAAAATTCAGGAGATGCAGGAGGAGATGGCCCGCGTCCAGCAGGAGGTCGAGGAGACCGCGTTCTCCGCGAGCGCAGGCGGCGGAGCTGTCGAGGTGACCGTCAACGGCCGTCACGAGGCTGTCTCGATAAAAATGGCTCCCGAAATAATCGACCCCGAAGAGCCCGAGATGCTCGAGGATCTTATAATCGCCGCTTTCAACGAGAGCGTGCGCAAGGCTAACGACGCTATGGAGCAGGGCATGGAGCGCGCCAAGGGCGGACTCTCCATCCCCGGACTTTTCTGATATGGCTCAGAACAGCGCCGCTCCGCTGGCAAGGCTCATAGAACAGTTCGAGCGTCTGCCCGGAATCGGCAGGAAAAACGCACAGAGGCTCGCCTATCATATTCTCTCCATGACGGACGCCCAGGCAAAGGAGTTTGCGGATACGATAGTTGAGGCTAAGACTAAAATTCACCGCTGCCCCGTCTGCTGCGACCTGACGGACGCGGATATTTGCCCAATTTGCAAGAGCCCGTCGAGGGACAGGAGCATTATCTGCGTTGTCGAGGACCCGAAGGCAGTCATGGCGATAGAGCGCACGCACGAATTCGGCGGAGTTTATCACGTTCTCCACGGGCTTATCTCCCCGATGAACGGCGTAGGACCGGACGACCTGTGCATAAAGGAGCTCGTCAACCGCTTGGGCGACGGCGAAGTAAAAGAGCTTATCATGGCCACCAACCCGACCGCCGAGGGCGATGTAACCGCGCTCTTTATCTCAAGGCTCGTAAAGCCGCTCGGAGTAAAGGTCTCGCGCTTAGCCTACGGAATCCCAGTCGGCGCGGACCTCGAATATGCGGATAACTTCACTCTCACAAAGGCTATCGAGGGCAGAAAAGAGCTCTGATAAAAAGAAAAGTTTTCCACATTCTTTTAGTTTTCCACATACCGGTTTTCCACATTTTCCACATCACAGTTTTCGGGTATGTGGAAAAGTAAGATTTTTCCTCATGGGATGAGGAAAACCCGAAAACGCGGTTTCGTTGACAGTAAAGGGACAGAGGCACTTTTCCTCATTTTCAACACCCCCTACTACTACTACTAAATATAATATATATCTATTTACAGACAGGAGGATCTTTCATGAAATTTGTTTGCGGCACGGCGGAGCTCTCGGAGGCTTGCCTTAACGTGCAGAGAGCAGTGTCGACAAAGACGTCGATACCCGCGGTAGAAGGTATTCTCATAAAAGCGGTCAGCGGCCAGCTGATTCTCACGGGCTACGACCTCGAGCTGGGCATAAATACCGCAATAAAGGCTACGGTCGAGGAGGAGGGCTCGATAATTATCAACGCCCGCATACTCTGCGATATTCTTCGCAAGCTCCCCGGCGACAGCGTGCGCTTTGAGGCGGACGCAAGAAGCCTTGCGAATATCGTCAGCGGCAACGCGAAGTATTCGCTCATAGGCATGAGCGCGGACGAATATCCGGAGCTCCCGTCCGTATCAGGCGGCTATCCCATTGTTATCAATCAGGGAGTTTTAAAGGACATGGTCAGGCAGACTATATTTGCGGTCGCAGTCAACGACAGCAAGGTAGTTCACACCGGCGTCAAGTTCGATATCAGCGGCAACGAGCTGAAGCTTATAGCTATAGACGGCTTCAGACTCGCCGTCAGAAAAGAAAACATAGACTATTCCGGCGACGATATTTCTTTTATAGTCCCCGCCAAGACGCTCTCCGAGATAATGAAGCTGATGAACGACGATGACAGCACAATTTCTTTGGGAGTCGGCAAGAGGCACATAGTCTTTGAAATAGGCTCTTACAGCGTTGTTTCAAGACTGCTTGAGGGAGAATTTCTGAACTACGAGTCGGCTATTCCGCCCAAATGCACTACGAGGGTAAAGGTAAATACCCGCGATATGATAAATTCAATAGACAGAGCCTCTTTGATAATCAGCGAAAAATACAAGAGCCCCATAAAGTGCGTTTTCGCCGACAATATGATAAGGCTCTCGAGCGTCACTTCGCTGGGTACCGCGAGCGACAGCGTGGCGGCTGAGATAGACGGCGACGATGTTGAGATAGGCTTCAATAACAAGTATCTGACCGACGCTCTGCGCGTTGCGGATACGGACGAAGTAAGATTTAAATTAAACGGCCCCATATCGCCCATAATAATCCTTCCGCCCGACGGAGACAGCTTCCTGTTCCTCGTGCTGCCCGTCAGAATAAAGACTGAGTAAGAAGGATAAAAATGGTTAAAAAACTCAAAGTCAGAATAAAAGAAAAGCCGGTTGTTGAAAAAAAGATAGACACGGATTTTATCCGTCTCGACGCCTTTTTGAAGCTCTGCGACGCAGTTGTGACCGGAGGACACGCGAAGTTCGTTATCCAGGACGGAGAAGTGAAGGTAAACGGCGAGGTCTGCACCTCGCGCGGCAAAAAGCTCCGCGCCGGAGATACGGCCGAGTTTGAACATAAGATATATAAAGTTATCTGATATGTATGTAACACAGCACAATGCAAAAGGTTTCCGCAATCTTGAAAATGCGAGCTTTTCGCCGGACAGATCGATAAATATTATCTTCGGCGAAAACGGTCAGGGCAAGACGAATCTCATTGAGAGCATCTGGCTCTTTACCGGCTGCCACAGCTTCAGGACGAGGAAAAATTCCCAGCTTATACGCGAGGGCTGCGAAAGCAGTCTGCTCGATATAAGCTTTTTTGCATTTGACAGGGAGCAGTCGGCGCGCCTTGAGCTGACGGACAAAAAGAACGTCTGGATAAACGGCGTGCACAAAGATACCCCGCGCAGGCTCATAGGCGAGTTTCCCGCTGTGCTGTTTTCTCCCGCGACACTCTCCATAGTTCAGGACGGGCCCGGCGAGCGCAGAAAGTTTATAGACATAGCAATAAGTCTTGTTAAGCCGAATTATGCGGGTATACTCTCGAGATATATAAAAACTCTCTCCGAACGAAACGCGCTTTTGCGCCAGGCGGCCGCGGGAGGGAATGTCAGTTCCGATATGTTTTTCCCGTGGGACGCGCAGCTCTCTTCTCTCGGCGCAAAGCTGCTGCGCTACAGATTCGAATATATCGACATGATAAAAAAACAGGCGGCGGAAAATTATTCCGGGATAACCGCCGGGCGCGAAAAATTAACCGTAAGATACGATACATTCTGCAAGACTTCAAATTTTGACGAGCGGGAAGCGGCAAAGCTGATGCTCGACGAGCTCGAAAAAAACAGAGAGAACGACATTCGCCGTCAATTTACCGGCACGGGTCCGCATAAGGACGATCTCTCGTTTTTCATAAATAAAAGAAACGCCCGCATCTACGGCTCACAGGGTCAGCAGAGGTCGTGCGCGCTGTCCTTAAAGCTCGCGGAGGCGGACATACTCGAAAAAATCACGGAGGAGAGCCCGATAATATTGCTCGACGACGTTATGAGCGAGCTTGACGACGGGCGGCAGGAGCTGCTTTTGGAGCGCCTCGGGAAAAGGCAGGTATTTATAACCTGCTGCGACCCGTCTCAGTTGCTGCGGCTGCAAAAGGGAAAGGCGTTCGAAATGATTGAGGGTAGTATCAACGAAATATAGGAGGTATATAAATGTATCTTCATCTCGGTCAGGATAAGGTAGTCAATATGGATGAGATAATCGGGATTTTTGACTTGGACACCTCGACCGTCTCGAAATCCACGCGCGACTATCTCGCGAAGGCGGAGAAGGACGGCTGCGTTACAAATGTCTGCACCGATCTTCCGAAATCGTTCATCGTCTGCATAGGCAGAGACGGAAAGACGCACGTCTATATATCGCAGATATCTTCTTCGACTCTTTTAAAGCGCACGGAATATGTGGAGAGTCTTTCAAATATATAAATGAGGGATAAAAATGAAAAAGATTAACAGCGGCATAAATCTTTTTAAGCTCTTCTCAATGTTTATGATAGCACAGCTGCATATTCTCGGAATGGGCGGCATAATAGGCGCCACTGAGGGAACTGCCGCATATTATCATGCTTTTTTTATGCAGAATGCGGCGTTCTGTGCGGTCAACTGCTATGCTCTTGCAAGCGGATATCTCATGCTCGGCAAAAAGATAAGGCTGTCAAGAATAGCGGGACTCTGGCTTGAAGTGTTTTTTTACAGCGTTGTTATCTCCGCAATTATGATGAGCGTTTACCGCGACCTTTTCTGCGCGCAGAATACAGTCCATGCCCTGACTCCGATAATTTCAAATCAGTATTGGTATATGACCTCGTATTTTCTGATGTATCTGTTTATTCCGATGATGAATAAATTTGCGGAATCGGCGAGCAAAAAATGCTTTACGGCTTTTCTTGCGGCGATTTTTGTTATGACGACCGGCGCATTTTTTATCGGGGCATACGGATTCAGATTTTTCGACGGTTACAGTCCGATATGGCTCATGATTATGTACCTTGTCGGCGCGTATATGAAAAAATTCAATATAGGCGCGAAAATGAAAAAAATCACGGCGCTGCTGCTCTATTTATCGGCAGTAGTCTGCAATTATTTAATTAATTTGTTTTTAGAAAAACCGATGAAGGGGATATTCACGGAGGGACTTGTAAAATATCTCTCTTACACTTCTCCGTTCGTGGTTTTATCCGCAATTTTTCTGTTTATCTTCTTCTCGAAGCTGAAATTCGGAAAGCGAACTGAGAAAATCATAAATTATATAACTCCCGCCGCTCTGGGCGTCTATCTGATACATACCCATCCTCTTGTGTTCAATAAGCTGATAAAAAATATTGCTCTGCCGCTTGTAAATCACGGCACGGCGGCGGTAATTTTCGGCTCGGTTGCCATGGCGCTCGCTGTGTTTATAATATGTATAGTAATAGATATTCTGAGAATACAGCTTTTCAGGCTCATAAAAACAGACGCACTGTGCAAAAAGCTCGACAGCGCGTTTGAAAAAAGTAAAGTAAAAAGCGAAGTACAAGTGTAAGATACAAAATAAAACAGACAAATAAAAAAGCCGGAAGAAAAATAAAATCTTCCGGCTCTTTTTATTTGATTTTAAGGAATAACTTAGTCAGCGTCTTTCCGACGTGCTTATGATAGATGCCTATATATTCGTATTTGTCGAACTCTCCGTCTCCGGTCATAAGAATTTCCATTGGAACTCCGGCCAATAATATATCGACACCCGCATCGTGCAGACCGCAGCGAAGATAAAATTCCTTTCGGCGCACGGTCATGGGCTTGCTCTCGTCGGGCTTCTCTATTTCGAGCAGTAAATTGCGGCGCGGGAAAGTGTCGCACAGAGCGGGCATTATCTTCGAGCCCAGACCTTGGCCGCGCTTGTTTCCGTCTACGGCAAGGTACATCAAAAGCACGGACTTGCTCCCCGTGCAGGTGACGGCCAAGCCGCAGGGCTCGCCGTTTTCGTATGCGGCGAGAATTCTGATTATTCCGTCCTTTTGGAGCTTTAAAAGCTTTGAAAACGGAATTCTCTCTCTTAAAGGAAAAGCTTCTCTGTAGAGCTTCTTTACATAATTGACATCAATAGTCGAAACATCGCGTAAAACCATTTTTATACCTCAACCGATAAATTTTAATATAAGCTCCGCTATGAAAACCGCGGCGCAGGACGCGGCGGCGACGGTCAGCAGACCGCGCTCGAAAAATGCGAGAACGAGGGCGACCGCAAAGCCCGCTATAGCGCTCGGCAGACTTGCTGTGGATGAAAATATCGCGGGTACCGTCATAACGGCGAGCACCGCATAGGGGACATAGTAGAGAAACGAATTTATAAATTTATTCTCTATTTTCTTTTTGAAAAGGACGAGCGGGAGCATTCTGACGAGATAAGTGACTCCCGCCATGACTGCGAGCCCGGAGAAGAAGGCGACATAATTATTCATCGGCGCTCACCTCCTCCGATTTTACGGGCGCAACGAGCGCAAACAGCACGCTAGCCGCAACGGCGCAAATGATTATTGCAAAGCCGCTCGGAACTTTCGAGAGCACGGGAATAAATTTAAAGGCGCAGCTCAGAGCTATTGCCGATAAAACGCAGAGCAGTGTGGGCAGGCTCTTTTTTGCGGGCGGAACTATTATCGCTATGAACATTCCGTATATCGCGATTCCGAGGGCGGAGACTACTGTCGCGGGCAGAATGTTTCCTGCGGCCGAGCCGAGCAGAGTGCCCGCGCTCCAGCCGAGATAGGGAGTGAGAGTCAGTCCGTATAGATATTTTCTGCCCAGCGGCGCATTTTTTGATATCGCCACGGCAAAAACCTCGTCTGTATTCACAAACGATATTAAAAAGCGATCCAAAAGCCGCACGCTCTTTGAGAGCCTCTGCGAGAGCGAGACGGACATGAGAGAATAGCGCATATTTATAACAAACTGCGTCAGCGCCAGCTCAAACAGAGATCCGCCGCCCGCGATTATCGGCACAGCCGCAAGCTGACCGGCGGAGGTGACGTTGGTCATGGATATCATCACCGCTTCCCATATTGTAAGCCCGTGACCGACCGTGAATATTCCGAACGCAAAGGCAACGGACAGATAGCCTAAGCAAATGGGTATTCCGTCGCGCAGCCCGCGCGAAAAGCTGTTGAGTTCTTTCTCCATAAAAGTATCTCCGATTAAATGAACGGAATTTTTGAGTTCATTATAATAAACGCCGACGAACATTATACCACAAATACCGCATAAAAAACAGCCCGCAGAACTATAAATTTAAGTGCCGGATAAAATAAACAAATAGTAAATTTGTTCAAATAGTAGTTGATGAAAAACCGCAAAGGTATTATAATATTATTAAGTAGGCCGATAATATCGGTTTTCGGAAGGAGCAGAACCATGAAAAAGGAAATCAAAGACCTCTACGACCTCTGGCTGAAAAAAACAGAAGGTTGCGCCGAGCTGCACGACGAGCTCGCCGCCATAGAAGGAAAAGAGGATGAGATATCGGATAGATTTTACCGTGCGCTCGAGTTCGGTACGGGCGGTCTGCGCGGAGTTCTGGGCGCGGGCACAAACAGGATGAACGTTTTCACCGTCAACCAGGCGACGCAGGGTCTGGCGGATTATCTCAACGCGAAGTACGACTCTCCCTCTGTGGCAATAGCCCACGATTCGAGAATCAACTCCGACGTTTTTGCAAGAGGCGCTGCGGGAGTGCTCGCGGCAAACGGAATAAAAGTATATATTTACCCCGAATTAGTGCCGACGCCGATGCTCTCCTTCGCAGTCAGAAGGCTTCATTGCAGCTCCGGCATAATAATCACAGCGAGCCACAATCCCGCGAAGTATAACGGCTACAAGTGCTATTCGCACGAGGGCTATCAGATGACCGACGCCGAGGCGAATGCAACATATGAGTGCATAAGAAAAGTTGATATCTTCAACGACGTTAAGACCCTTGATTTTGACGAGGGCATAAAGAGCGGAAAGATAGAGCTTATCCCGAGCAGCGTAAACGAGGCGTTCTATGAGTGCGTCCTGTCGCGCAGAGTCAATCCCGACGCCGTGGCGAAAGGCAAATTAAAGCTCATATACACTCCGTTAAACGGCACGGGCAACAAGCCCGTCCGCGAGGTTCTCAAGCGCGCGGGCTTTGACGATGTTACGGTAGTTCCGTCGCAGGAGCACCCGGACGGTCACTTCCCGACCTGCCCCTATCCGAACCCCGAAATCCGCCAGGCGTTTGAAGAGGCGCTGAAGCTTGCGGAGAATAAAAAAGCGGATCTGCTCCTTGCAACCGACCCCGACTGCGACAGAGTCGGCATTGCCGTCAACACCGGTGACGGCTATAAGCTCATGAGCGGCAACGAAGTCGGCGTTCTGCTGACTGAATATGTCCTCTCGTCGATGAAAGCGGCGGGCACTCTGCCGAAAAATCCCGTTATAGTCAAGTCGTTCGTCACTACCTCGCTCGTTGACCGCGTGGCGGAGAGCTACGGCTGCGAAGTTCGCGACGTTCTGACCGGCTTCAAATATATCGGCGAGATCGCAACCGAGCTTGAAAAGAAAAACGAGGGCGAGCGCTTCATTCTCGGCATGGAGGAGAGCTACGGCTATCTCTCCGGCCTGCACGCGAGAGACAAGGACGCCGTTGTGTCGTCTATGCTCATATGCGAGATGGCGTCGTTCTATAAAATTCAGGGCAAGACCCTCGTTCAGAAGATGGCCGAGATATATGAGAAGTACGGCTACTACAAGAACATTCTCCTGAACTTCACCTTTGAGGGCGAGAGCGGAATGGAGAAGATGGGCGATATCATGACCTCTTTGAGAGAGCACGCGCCCGAGGAGATAGCGGGCATGAAGGTCATTGAGACCGCCGACTATAAAAAGTCCGAGCGCGTAGATATTTTGAGCGGAAAAGTTTCGGAGATAAAGCTGCCCAAGTCCAACGTTCTCGCATACAATCTCCCCGACGGCAACAGCGTAATCGTTCGCCCGTCCGGCACGGAGCCGAAGCTCAAGGCATATGTGACCGCCTGCGGAAAAGATGAAAATCACGCGTCCGCTCTCGGCGAGCAGCTCGGCGAAGCTATCGAAAAGATTCTCGGAATAAAATAAACAGAGCGAAAGGATGGTAAAAATGCAAAAAAGAGGGATTTGGACAAGAGTTGTCGCAATAGTTTTGGCGGCGCTCATGGCTATCAGCGTCGCGGCGGCGGCAATAACCGCTTTTGCGGCGGAGGCTGTTCCCGCAACGGGCCAGAACACATCAAACACGAAGTGGATAATCATTGCGGCAGTCGCGGCTGTTTGCGTAATTCTTATTTGCGTAATACTGCCTAAAGCCAAGAAAAAGTAAAAATCTCCGTAAAAATATTCAAAAATGCAAAATTGTTCATAATTTTAACATACTTATGCCACATTTTGCTGTCAAAATGAAATATAGTATAGGAGATATAGTTGAGGTGCTTTCGGAGCGGTTGTGTCAAAATAATTGGCAGGCCGCTCTGATAGCTTTTTCGGGAGGAAAAAATGAACAGAGATTTTCTTGAACTTATAAAGACCCGCCGCAGCACGCGCAGCTTCAAGCCAGACCCCGTGCCGGAGAATTTACTCGACGCCGTTTTAGAGGCGGGCACTTATGCGCCCACGGGAATGAATCGCCAATCGCCAGTCATAATCGCGGTCTCGGATAAAAAATACCGCGAGAAGCTCTCAAAATTAAACGCCGCCGTCATGGGCGTTGACAGCGACCCCTACTACGGCGCGCCGACGGTAGTTCTCGTGCTCGCCGACCCGAAGGCAAGCACGTTTGTCGAGGACGGGAGCTGCGTGCTCGAAAATATGATGCTCGCTTCTCACGCCTGCGGCTTGGGCTCCGTCTGGATACACAGGGAGCGCGAGATTTTCGACAGCGAGGACGGCAAAGCGCTCCTGCGCGAATGGGGACTGCCCGAAGCTCTGCGCGGCGTCGGCTCGATAGCACTCGGTTATCCCGCCGCCGACCCCGCACCCCGTTCTCCGCGCAAGGACGGATACGTAGTAAAAATCTGAAAAGCAAAAAGAAGCAAAAAGGAACTGCAAGGGCGGTTCCTTTTTCATTTTCCCATATAATTTCGGAGCAGAGCGGGTTATATTTTTTGGATTTGCACCCGAGCCGACGGGTTTTTGATAGACCGCTGACGAAAAATTATAAATATGGTTGTAAAGAGGGAGCTGCGGAGATATTTCGATTAGTTCCCCTGTAGGGGTCGGCTCGGTGAAGCCGAGACTGAGTGGTTATTGCACGGATTTGCCGTTTTTCACGGCTGTTTAAATTTTCAATGTCCCTTGTAGGGTGCGGCGACTCGACGCACCGCTGCGCCGTGGGCGGCACAGGGAACAAGCCTCAAGCAGAAAGGGCATTACACAACACGGGCGAAAAAAATAAATGGATTTTCGGTGACGCCGACGCTTCAAAGGGTCGTCGAGTCGCCGACCCCTACAAAGTAGACAGTCACAAGCTGTTGCATAAACCGCGGGCGGATGATATCCGCCCCTACACGGCTGCAATATAAGCAAGCCGCTATACTTTCTGCGGGCGAACTTTAACATCGGTTCTCTTGTGTAAAAGGAGCCGGTTCGGCGAAGCCGAGACTGAGGGGTTATTGCACGGATTTTTCCGCTTTGCCCCGACCGCTTAATTTTTCAATGTCCCTTGCAGGGTGCGGCGACTCGACGCACCGCTGCCGCCGTAGGCGGCACGGGGGACAAGCCTCAAGCAGAAAGGGCATTATACGATACGGGCGAAATAAAAATAGATTTTCGGTGACGCTGACGCTTCAAAGGGTCGTCGAGTCGCCGACCCCTACAAAGTAAACAGTAAAATCCGCGCTTGACAAATCGGGGAATTGGGATTAAAATTGAAAACGATTCTCAATTTCAGTTTGCGGCGGAATAAAATTTTTCTTTTCCGTCCAAGCTCAAAGAGGTGCTTTTATGGGCTATAACACAAAGCAGGGCGAGCTGATTTTCTCCCTGCTCGAAAACAGCGGCGGCAAGCATCTGACCGCCGAGGATATTTCGCACACCTTGGGTGAGCGCGGCTGCCCTGTCGGGAAGGCGACGGTCTACCGCCACCTTGAAAAGATGCTGCGCGACGGGAGCGTGCGCAAGTTCGTGCTTCACGACGGGGAGAGCGCGTGCTATCAGTATGTCGGCGGGAACGCGGACTGCTGCAACCACTATCACCTGAAGTGCTCCGAGTGCGGGAAGCTGCTCCATGTCGAATGCGATTTTCTCGATAAGGTCGCGGAGCATATTTTTGAGCATCACGGCTTTACTTTAAGCGAGGAAAACACCGTGCTCTACGGAGTCTGCGCCGAGTGCGCCGAAAGGAAGAAGAATGAAAACTAAACTTATCCGCGCGGCGGCGCTTTTTCTCTGCGCGGCGATGCTTTTCTCCCTTGCCGCCTGTTCTTCGGGAAAGACGGACACCGCAGGCGGAAAGCTGCGAGTGGTCTGCACGCTGTTCGTGCCCTATGATTTTGTGCGCGAGATAGCCGGAGATAAAGTCGATTTGACGCTCCTGCTCCCTCCCGGGATGGAGAGCCACTCCTATGACCCGACTCCCGCAGACATGAAGGCGGTCGGCAACGCCGATCTGCTCATCCGCATCGGCGAAAATATGGAGACGTGGTCGGCGAAGCTCTTTGACAAATCAACCGGAGCGAAAGCTTATCTCGACATTGCGTCGGAGATGGGGCTGCGCCTTGCCGTACACGAGCATGAGCATGAGCACGGCCACGAGCATGAACATGAGCATGAGCACGAGGCCGAGCAGGGCTTGGTCGACGCGCATATCTGGACAGACCCGGTCTACGCGCAGGGCATGGTAAAGGTTATCGCCGACGCGCTCTGCCGACTCGACGGCAGCAACGCCGAATTCTATAAATCAAACAGCGAGAAATATATCGAAAAGCTGAAAGCGCTTGACAGCGGTTTTCGTGACGCTGTCAAAAACGGAAAGCGTGATACCGTAGTATTTTCAGGCCGCTTCGCCTTCCGCAATTTTACAGAGCGATATTCTTTAAAATTTGTCAGCGCGCTCGACGCCTGCGCGGACAACTCCGAGCCGGGCGCGAGAACCGTGGCGAAGATAGTCGATACAGTAAGAGACGAAAAAATCCCGGTCATCTTCTATGAGGAGCTGACCGAGCCGAGGACGGCGGAGATAATCTGCGGCGAGACGGGCTGCGCCATGCGCCTGTTCCACTCCTGCCACAATGTCAGCCGCGACGAATTCGAAGCGGGAGTCGGCTATCTTTCGCTGATGAACGGAAATCTTGAAAATCTCAGGGAGGCGCTCTCATGAACGAAAATATATTGCTCGAATGCCGAAAGGTTGTCATGGGCTATGACGGCGCGGCGGTCGTGAACTCGGTGAGCTTTGAGCTCGAGCGCGGCGACTACCTCTGCGTAGTCGGCGAAAACGGTTCGGGCAAGAGTACTCTGCTCAAGGGTATCCTGGGGCTTATTCCCCTGCGCGGCGGCAGCGTCGGGTTTTCGGACGGACTGAAGCGCACGGACATAGGCTATCTGCCGCAGCAGACGCAGGCGCAGCGCGATTTTCCGGCGACGGTGCGCGAGGTCGTGCTCTCAGGCTGCCTCAACGGCTCAAGGGGTCCGTTCTATTCCCGCGCCGACCGAAATCTGGCGAACAAAAATATGGAGAAGCTCTCCGTAACCGATATAGCGCGCAGATCCTACCGCGAGCTGTCGGGCGGTCAGCAGCAGAGGGTTTTGCTTGCGCGTGCGCTCTGCGCCGCAAAGGAGCTGCTCCTGCTCGACGAGCCTGTGACGGGGCTTGACCCCGTTGTGACCGCCGAATTCTACCGCCTGATAAAAAAGCTGAACCGCGATTCCGGTATAGCGGTCATAATGGTCTCGCACGATATAGAGTGCGCTGTCGAAAACGCGA
Organism: Oscillospiraceae bacterium; assembly: GCA_003538135.1. Classification (GTDB taxonomy): domain Bacteria; phylum Bacillota; class Clostridia; order Oscillospirales; family Acutalibacteraceae; genus CAG-177. Next base: position 179,039 of record DPOR01000005.1, on the reverse strand, counting down.
ATAAAATTTTGCATCTCGGCGAGCGCGGAGTCGAGTTTTTCGGCACGACCGAGGACTATTTAAAGAGCGACGCCGGCAGGCGCTTTGCGTGGAGGGGGAGAAACGATGATTGAAATGATAGTTGAGATGCTCTCCTATTCGTTCATGCGCCGGGCGCTGATAGCGGGACTCTTGGTGGCTCTCTGCTCCGCCCTGCTCGGAGTGACTCTCGTATTAAAGCGCTATTCGATGATAGGCGACGGGCTCTCCCACGTCGGCTTCGGCGCGGCGTGCGTGGCTATGGCGCTGAATGTGGCGCCGCTGAAAATCTCCGTGCCCGTAGTTATTATTGCGGCGTTTCTGCTCATGCGGATAAACGACAATGCAAAAATAAAGGGCGACGCCGCCATAGCGCTCATCTCAAGCACCGCGATAGCGACGGGCGTTATTGCGGCCTCGCTTACAACGGGACTCAACACCGATGTGTCGGGTTATATGTTCGGCTCGATTCTTTTAATGGGCAAAAACGATATAATCGCCTGCGCCGTGCTCTCGGCGGCGGTGCTCGTGCTCTATGTCGTATTCTATAACCGTATTTTTGCCGTGACCTTTGACGAGACCTTCGCCGCGGCGACCGGCACCAGGACGGGACTTTACAACACCCTGACCGCACTGCTCACGGCAGTGACGGTAGTCGTCGGCATGAGGATAATGGGCGCTCTGCTCATTTCGAGCCTGATAATCTTCCCGGCGCTTACCTCGATGCGCGTTTGCAGGAGCTTTCGTGCCGTGACCGCCGTTTCGGCGGCGGTGTCGTGCGTCTGCTTCTTCACAGGGCTCGTGCTTTCCTATGCGTTCAACACCCCGGCGGGCGCGAGCGTGGTTGCGGCGAACGCCGTGTGCCTCGCCGTTTTTGCCGTCGCGGGGGCCGTAAAGAAGCGGATAGCGGCAAAAAATTTTAAATAAACTGTTACCGTTCATTAAAAAAATATAAAAAACTTTTACTATAGGGATTTTTTGTGATATAATCATTCCGAGTATTACCCCCTATAGGGAGTAAGACAAAGTAGATTCCTACGTCAAATTTCACGGGAGGAAAAAATGCAGGACATAATTACAGTAAACCATTTAAGCAAGTCCTATGGCAGTCACCAGGTTTTAAACGACATTTCGTTCAGCTTTGAGCCCGGTCAGATCATAGCCCTGCTCGGTCCGAACGGCTCGGGTAAATCGTCTCTCATAAAGATTCTCACGGGTCTTATCCACGACTACTCCGGCGAGGTGCTCATCGACGGCGAGGCGCCGGGTCCGTCCGCAAAGGCAAAGATTGCGTATCTGCCCGAGAAGTCGTATCTCGCGGACTGGATGCGCGCCATCGACGCGATAAAATATATCGCGGACTTCTATCCGGACTTTGACCGCGAAAAGGCGATGCAAATGCTCGACACCTTCGGTCTCCAGCCCAAACAGAAGATAAAGTCGATGTCAAAGGGTATGCAGGAGAAGCTTCAGCTCATCCTGGTCATGTGCCGCAACGCGCAGCTCTATATTTTCGACGAGCCTCTGAGCGGCGTCGATCCCGCCGCGCGCGACGGCATACTTGAGATAATCATGAAAAACCACCCGAAGGATTCGACTATGCTCATCTCGACCCACCTCATTCATGACGTCGAGAGCATATTCGACCACGCCTTGATGATAGGTCAGGGCAAGATCCTGCTCAACTCGTCCGTTGACGATATATGCAGCAGCGGCAAGACGCTTGAGGATGTTTTCAAGGAGGTGTTCAAATATGCTTGGCAAATTAATTAAGAATGAAATTAAAATGAGCGCGCATATGATGATGAACATCTACGTTGCCGCCGCGGTTACTATAGTCATAATGCTTCTGGCGTATGCGATAGACATAAGCTGGCTCAGTGCCATGGCAACGATTGCGCTGTTCCTCATAGCGATGATAGCGCTAATCATAACCTTTGTCGGTGTTATCGCAAACTTTTATAAGACGCTCTACGGGCAGCAGGGCTATTTGAGCTTCACGCTCCCCGTGACGAGCGGGCAGCTCCTCGCGGCAAAGGCTATAGTCGCTTTCCTGTGGATGATAGTCAGCTACGCGGTGAGCATCGGCATAATGATCTGGATATACGACTACGTCACCTCGCTCATCGGAGATAACAATATCACGATGATCAAGATGATAATCAGTATGTTCCGCTCTATGCCCGGCGCTAAGGCTATAAAGGGCTATCTCGTCCTGCTCGTGTTCGCCGTGTTTATTCAGCTTGCGTTCCTCATCTCCGAGCTGTTCTTCTCCATAACCTTTGCGAACACCCGCGTTATGCAGAAGCTCGGTGCGGCAGGACCGATAATCGTTTTCTTTGCGATATTCATAGTTGCTCAGATTTGCAACTTCCTGCTGACTAATTACGTGCCCATAATCGTTTCACCCGGCGAGAACGGGCTGATATTCTCGTTCGGGACCTCGATGTCCGCAAAGGATCTTTCCTTCGGCGTGACGGGGGTCATCTTCCAGCTTCTGGTCTCGGTAGGTCTGTTCTTCGGTACGGGCTGGCTGATGAACCACAAGGTCAACATCAAATAAAAACGTTTCGGCGGCAGCGGATTGGCATTCAGACCGCTGCCGCTTTTTCTTAACCGAACGCGGGGTCGAGCTTGGCTCGCCTGCAAAAAAACACAGCAACCCGCGGAGATGCCCACTTTGCCTCAACTGTTTTGTTTCTCAATGTCTTTGTAGGGGTCGGCGACTCGACGACCCGCTGCCTCTATAATTTTTACCCACTACCTTCGCTACCTACCTTAACAAAATATTTTATCTTATACAGCGTTTCGGCATTTTCTTT